>JAZRXW010000076.1:0-16229 GCA_045600425.1 Fibrobacter sp. | reverse complement strand
ATCGTAGAAAAGACGATAGACGGAGTCACCATCGTTCTTATAGCTCTTAGCAGCATTGATACCACCCTGGGCAGCAATGGAGTGAGCACGACGGGGAGAGTCCTGAATGCAGAAGGACTTCACATTGTAGCCCAGTTCTGCAAGGGAAGCTGCAGCGGATGCACCAGCAAGACCGGTACCCACCACGAGAACGGTGAACTTACGCTTGTTAGCGGGGTTCACCAGCTTAAGTTCAAACTTATGCTTGGTCCACTTTTCGGAAATGGAACCACCAGGAATTTTAGAATCGAGAATCATTATTTACGGTCTCCATTAAACGTTGGTGGAAATGACACCTACAGAAGGAACAACGAAAGAGGTCTTAGCTTCGGAAGCGGCCTTCTTCTGTTCCAGCTGCTGCTGGATTTCGTGAGACTTAGCGCGAAGAGCTTCGGTTTCCGGCTGATGAGCGATGTAGCAGGAGAAGCCAGCTTCAATAGCAAAGCCAAGAGCAATGACGATGCTGTACACCATGCCGATAACTTCGATAACCGGAGTCCACTTCTGGTGAGCCAGACCGAGAGTCTGGAAAGCAGAAGAGATAGCGTGGAACAGGTGGATACCGATAGCGAGCATAGCAACCAGGTAGAACACAGTCCAAACCGGGTTAGCGAACATGTCGACAGTGGTGAGCCACATGTCGCGGACGATTTCGCCAGCTTCGTTCTGGTACAGGTAGTGTGCACCGAACTTGAGGTTAGCGAGATGCTGGATACCGAAGCCGAGAATGATGAGGCCGGTCCAGATCATGGTGAAGGTAGCGAAGGACTTGTTACCCTTACGAGCGTTCACTTCGTAACCCACAGCGCCACGAGCCTTCTTGTTTTCAAGTTTCAGCTTGATGCCAAGACCGATGTGGAGAGCAAAAGCAGCCACCATGCCAAGTTCCATGAGGTAGATGAGCTTGAACGGGAAGTGCAGCGGGTTGAAGCTAGTCAAGAATTCAGTATAGGCATTGTAGGATGCCTGTGCTGCAGACTGATCGAAAGTCAGCAACTGGAGGTTGCCGCACATGTGGACGAGGATGAACAGAGCGAGGAATGCACCCGAGGCACCCATGATCTGTTTCTTACCAATGGAAGAGGTAAGGTACTTGATGATCCATTGCATTGTTTTGTGTCTCCTTGAGAGGGGTCTTTTTTATTTTGTTTAAAACTTTTTAGGGTAAACCGCCATTAGAGGATGCAGCAAGCCTTCTTGCTAGCAGCTTCGTAAGCGTAGCGTTCCTTCTTGGTGAACCAGAAGTCCAGTTCACGCTTTGCACTCTTGGGGCTATCGGAGCTGTGAACGACGTTTTCAGTCATGGAAGGAGCAAAGTCATAGCGGAGGGTGCCGGGTTCTGCCTTAGCAGGATTGGTAGCACCGTTGATAGCGCGGACCTTGGCAATTGCGTTTTCGCCACCCAGAGCAAGCATCACGGACGGGCCCTTGGTCATATAGGCTTCCAGTTCCGGGAAGAAGGGCTTCTTGACGTGTTCGGCGTAAAAGCCGCGCGCGTCCTTCTTGGACATCTGATGCATCTTGATAGCGCAGACAGAGAGGCCTGCAGCTTCGTAACGGGCAATAATCTGACCAACCAAGCCGGACTTGACAGCGTTGGGTTTGATCATAGCGAAGGTCATTTCCATGGTATACCACCTTTTTATGTGAGTGAGTTAAATATAGGTTAATTACGCGTTTTTACTTGCAGAAATACAAGAGAATACAGGCGATTTCCCGTGTTTTTCCGCATTTTCTGTTTTTAATCTTCAGAAATCTTTTTCTTCAGTTCTTCTTCCAGCTTTCCGTTGCTCTTTATGTTTTCCAGAAGCCAATCTGCGGATTCACGAAATTCACTGTTTGGATACTTTTGGATGAATTCTTCCAGAACTTCCTGGGCAAGATCGTTCTTTCCCAAGTTTTCATTTAAGATAAAGCCACGGCTGAACATTGCTTTTTCCGCGTTTTTATCTTCGGGGAAAATCTTATAGTAGGCGTAATATTCAACATCCGCTTCAGTAAACTGATTGCTCTCGTTACGGATGGTCGCCATTTCGTAGAGTGCCTTGCTAAAAAGAGAATCCACTTCTGCGTAGGCAAACATCAATGTGCGGTATTCCAAATAGGCATCGGAGGTATTCCCCGCCGCCTTTAAAGAATCGGCACGTTCCAATCGAATTTTCACGTTATCCCTAGGTAAAAATTCAGGAATGCTAGAATCGTAAAGATGAACTCTTGCAGCACTATAGGCATCAGCCATTATGCGTTTAGCCAAAAGTTCCTTACGTTCAATCTTACGACGACTAAAAATTTCAAGGAAGCTCTTTCCGTAGGGGCGATCCTTATACATCAAGCTGTAACCCATATAAAAGTCTCGCTTAACAAGATTTTCCGGGAATCCAGCCATAGCCTTGATAGCCACCTTTGAAGAATCGAAGTTTTCGTTTGGATTATCCTTGGCAAGAACTCGATCAAACCAGGCTTTCGCGTCCTCGTCGGAAACAAACTGTTCTAGCAGTTCCATATAACGGGATTCAATAAATTCGTAACGAGCACTACGCACAAGCGCCCTATATTCCCAGTTATGATCAAGTTTAGCTTCCTTAGCCACTTCAGCATAAGCATAATGTTCAGCAAGCATATTGACAAGCCAATTATGGCTACGCCACGTCAAAGGACGCTTCACAAACTCCGTGTTAAACTTGATCAAATCTGCTTCCGTCAGAACAGCTTTTCCATCCTTTGAAATCAGAACCACAGAGCTATCTACGTCAAGTATATTGCTGTTGGTCGAGGAATTTTCAATTCCCTTCTGTACGCGGTCAAAAGATTTCAATTTAGAGGGAACTGTAGAAACCAGGAAGAACCTGTGGAAAACGTTACGGTCGTTTCCAGGAATGACAGATGTAATAAAGCCAGCGGTCTTGCCATCTAAGTCCGAATCCAAAACCGGAAGAATTCCGATTCCATAGGGCAAAGCATAGCCCTTCTTGACAACGCCGACGCGACCGCTATCAGAAGCAGTTCCCTTGTTCGAACTCTTTGATACAGCAATTTTCTTGAACTGTTCCAGAGTCGTTCCTTCGGGAACCAGGCTTGAAAGGACAGCAGAATCAGAACCTTGTACATGGTACAATTCGTAACCAGGAACGGTCATAAACAAATCCTGGTGCTTAGAATAGAATTTCTTCGGATCTATAGGCGGAAGAGGTTCAACCTTATATCCGCGCTTTACCAGAATGGAGTCTTCAGAATTTTTCTTTATTGCAGAACGCTGCTGTTCTACGAAGCGATCCTTTGCTTTTAGAGTATCATTTGCCGCTGGCGTAACAACACCGGAAAGCTCAGCCTCTAGGAACTTCTTGAAAGCATCCTGATTTTTCTGAATAAAATATTCCCCGGCAACTTCCCTACGAACACCGTAATATCCTAGCAAAGAATCCTGTTCAAAATTTCCAGAATGTTCCTTGTAGTAGCGCATCAGCTCTTCATCAGAAAAGCCCATACATTCACCTAAGAAGGAATTCTGGTAAATCATGGTGAGCCAGCGAATTTCCAATGAAGAATAAAGATTTTTCCAATCTTTTTCTAAACTCGGGTATTCTACCAAGGCCTTTGACGTCAGGGCAGCCCTTGAGTATAAATGGCTATAGAGGAATTCCCCCATGTCAGTAACGTCTTGATTTTTTTCTTTTGCGTCTTTCAAGGCGTAGATCATGTCTTCTTCGTAGACAGATTCATCATTAATCTTTGCTAACAAGGATTCCTTAGGACCGACCCCATTACAGCTGGTCAAGGAAAAAACACATAAAATACCGGCAGCAGCAGCTACTAGACGAGCTTTCATTGCAATCCTCTTTTATTCTCGTAAAATGCTTCGTGAATATAGCAAAAGAACCGAAAAGGAGAATTTCCTATTCCGGTTCTTAATCTAAAATACTCTTAAGATCTATGGAGTGAGTAAGGGCTTTTCCCAAACGCTACCGCCACTATTGCCACGGTCCGAATTATCCGTTTTGAAAGGAGCACCCTTCTCACCATGCCCACTAGAATATCTCTCGACCATGCTGGGATAGATACTAATTTCGATATTATCCGGATACGCCTTGTAGACAAACAATGAAGTATAATACGTGAAGGGAGCCCACAATATTGATGCCATGGTAATAGAACGTTCAATGTGATGCATTCCCACAACTTCGCCATCGTCTACTGCTTTCAGTAGCTTGGGGTTACTTCCGCCACGAGTTTGTATATAACAATCTCGGCCAGTGTTACAGAGATACTCGTCATCTGCATACACATCGTAGGCTCCGCCATCGGAAGCATAAATCCTTGAACGTCCTCCAAAACATCCCATCAGGGATATTACAGAGAGCACAAGGATTAATAAGGCAATTGAACGCCTTGCCTTAGAAACCACGAGCAATACCGAAGTTAATCATGAGACCGTTGATTGCATGGGATTTTTCAACAACGTTTACCCCACCCATATCGTTTTTACGAGTCTCCCAATTCTTGGTCTTGTAGAAGTTCAGCATATAACGCACATTCAAGTTCAGCAAGAGCTTGCTGTTGCGGTTGATGAGAAGACCTCCGCCCAGGAAACCGCTCAAACCACCACGATCATCGTAATAGTCTTCGACGTAATTACCACTGTTGATATCAGAGTCAAACGTGGTATAACCGATACCGATTCCGCCACCTACATACGGAGTGAGAGCGCGGGAGCCAAACGGGTAGTATACGGAAAGATTGATATTACCCATTTCCAGCTGGTTGTCCAAGCCATAGTAGCCAGCGTCGATACCAGCAAGCAAATAGCCAAAGTCATAATGCAGGAAAACGGAAACACCGGCCAGGGCATCTACATCGGGCTGGAAAGCAAAGATTCCGCCCAAAGAAACTCCAAAATAGGAAGACACGGACTTACGGGTCGGTTCTTCAGTTTCCTTTTGAGTTACAGAATAAATATCATCATCCTTGGTGGCCTTGCGCTTTGTGCCAATGTTTCTAGCGACGCGTTGGATAATGGGGTCGAAATCATCAGGATTCTTAGCCTTTAAACGGTCGTCCCAAATGGGTGCTTCGGAATTTACATCGTAGAGCTTAAAGGACATAAGCACATTTTCACCCAAACGAGTATATTCGGACATAATGTACTTGGTACAACCCTTTTCCACAGCCTTCTTCTGAACACCGACCTGATCGTCAATAGAAACACTATCCTGTTCAGTCCCAACAACAAGCACGTATCGACCATCATCTTCGATGTAAGCCTTCATCAACTTCGATGACACAACGGCATAATCGGAGTGCATACCCACGATGCTGATAGGTGCCAAATACACCTTTTCAGCAGCAAAAAGTGTAGCAGAAAATGCTAGCAAAGCAAAGAGAAACTTTTTCATACGAATCCTCCTATTCTTTATTTGTTTTTTAATATAAAAAATTACAAGACAAAAAAAATTTTTTTCATCGCCCAAAAAGCGATTTCATCGGAACAAATAGCATTTGCGGCTGATTTTATAAGAAAAAGGCCTTAAAGGCACTGCACATTTGTTTAGAAATTTTGGTATCAGTTCAAGAAGGTAAACCCATAAAAGAGTGCACCCCATTTTTCCCTATACTAACTTGTTGATACACAAATAGTTAAAAGCATGATTTTCTATCATTTGCGCTAACTTGAAAAAAGTCACGAATTCATTTATTGGAACGGCAATCTTTACAACGATTGTTGTGGGCGTCTTGTCTCTTGGCGTCTGGTTTGCTCGTGCATTTGTAATTCGATATCTTTCCTCAGAACACACTATTGCAGGGGTCAACATCAAGCCCTACGGCTACAAGATGGAGGGGCTGCTCACCCACTCCTATGATTCGGTCTTCGTAAGCAAAGAAGGACTAACCGTCAGAATTGAACATCCACAAATCAAAGCCACCATTTTTGGAGCCAACAAGAATGTCGCCCTTAAAACAGAAGCTATCGATATTCAAATGACGGAAACCTCTGGCCCAGTTACTTCACAAGAAAAAAAAGAGATTCCCGACATTTCAATTTCAGATGACGTGCGGATTCCAATTCCAGTCAAGCTGAACGTCAACAAGGCTAGCATCACCCTACCCGACGGGAAACATTGGAGCCTGAACAACTTAGAAGTCGAAAATACCAAAGAAAAAGCCGTAAGTCTTAAAGCAGAAAATGTCCGAGGAGACTTTATAGAAAGTCCCGCCGAAATCAATTTAACAGCAGATTTTAGCCAGGAAAATCTGAAAGCCGACATCAAAGTCAAGACGGCAAAGGACAATCTGTCCCTTAAGATGGACGCCCCCAAAAATGATCTGACTCAAATAAAGACTTCTACAAACCTGAAGGTAAAAGATCCTGAATCATGGATTCCAGCCAAGATACCCGACGCCCTCCCCAACATCGGCCCCCTGGACGTGTCGGCCGATGCTAAGGTCAGTTTAAAAACCGGAAAAATCAATTACAAGGCCCATGTAAAAACCAACGTGGGAGCTTTGTGGCCGCTGATGCCCCTGAATGTAGATGTCCAACTTAGTGGAAGCCAGGATTCCTTTAAATTCGAGACAAATCTAAACAATGATGAAGGAGGTTCCATTTACCTGAAGGGAGCCTTTGACATGAACTTGAACGGAAGTCTGACAGGCTCCGTTAACCACATGAATGCTGAATTTGGTCCGCAAATAATGCCCCTAGATGCAGAAATTAAATCTATGGAAAAAGAAGGCGATAACATTGATGTGGTTATAGAAACTCGTCAAGGTTCTATCATTGACGGAACGATCAATATCGAAGACGGTATCATCGCCTCTTTCACAGGCGACCTCTCCCCTTACGAACCATGGGCGCTAGACTGGACCCGAGGCAATGTAGTCTTGACCAACAACACCAAGGTGAACGGTTATTTCGACGGACACAGTTTGCAGGCTCAGGCAAAATTCAACGGAGTGCCGTTCGCATACCACATGAAAGCAGATTCTGTTCAAGTGGGACTGAACCTGACCCTAGAAGGAATCACCTTCCACAAAGGTTTAATCTTTACACCAGATGAAATCTTCGACTTTGACGGAGAAGTTTTCTGGGGAACCGCCACCCCACATACGAACTGGAGTTTCAAGCAACATCATGGAGGCAACGCCAGTGTCTATATCTCCTTGGGAGATAGCTTAACCATCACTGCCAAGGCAGACAAGGCAAACATTAAAACGATTCCCTTCGCAGACATCAAGCTCAGCGAAAAGATAGATGGGTCAATTACAGGTCAGTGGTCACAAAATTTTGAAAGCAATATGGGCGAAGCTCAACTGATGGTGGACTGCCAGCTTGACGCTTTTGCCATGCAGGGAAATATTCTCGCAAGGCAGATTGGAGACACCATCTATGTAGATCAGGCGGAAGCCACCCACAATAAGAACACGGTACTGGTTTCTGGCGGTATCGTCTTGCCAAATGAAGCTAATCCCGATTTCACACCCACAGGATTCTTGCCCATCCAAGTGCTTTATGCAAATCTCTCTTCCAGCGATTTCAGTATTCCCTTGCTGTTGGAACCCCTAAACGATTCAACCCTATCTTCTGGCATGCTCAACGGTCACCTATCCTACAAGGAAGGCGAAGGTCTATCCGGAAGCCTCGATTTCTTTGACATTCAATTCAGGAACATAGATTCTTCCTTCTTCGAAATTAAGAAACTGAACATGTTTGCCCAGAACGAAAAAGTGGAAATCAATTCCTATCTGGATATTGGCGATGGCGGTTGGGGTGGAAACATGCAGATTATTCTCGACAACATCTTTAATCCCAATAGACATGTAAGCATCACCCACGGGAGTGATAACGGCGGTACAGCCTGGGTGGAAGGCTTTATCGATAACGACCTGAACTTCAAGGGAACCTTTGACGTCAACGGTTCTTGGTATATCCCCGGCTCACTGAGCGAAATTCAAAATACAGATCTCCATGTAGACATTGCTGCAGATATTCGGAAAGGTCTTAAAGGCATTACCGCAGAAATAAAAAGTGACGCCACCCAGTTCCAGCCCCCGAAGATGAACATGCTGATCCCGCTAAAAATCAGGGGTAAGCTCCAGGACGGCATATTCTCCCTGACGGAAGCTTCTACGAAAAATGAACTTGACGAATCTATTAAGGCGACCTTGCAGTTCTCGCTCGACAGCATGAAGCTGATGGCTGTTGACATCAAATCAGAGAGATATTCCATCGCCATGGATGAACACAAAATCACCTTCGAAGGTATTAGTGGGCATCTTGAAGATAGCGAAGAAGACTTGTTTATTACGGCAGAATTACCAAAGATTACATATAGTTTCAACCACGATGTATACGGCGAAGCAGAAGCTCTTGCCCAAGGCGACATCGTCTTCAGTATTCCCCATAACGAAAAGGGCTTTATTCGAAACAAGAGTGTTGAAGGAAATATCACCATCGACAAACTGGTATACCATAAATCCATTGACATTGAAGTGACGCCTTCGGCAATAGACCGCTATATCACAATGTTCAATAACTTTACAGCGAAGCTGCGAAAGAAAGAAGCTCAGGAAGAAAAGATATCAACGGCAAGCCCCATCAACTTGTCCCTCCATATCAGTGATTCCCAGCGTGATTCTATTATGGTGGTTACACCCTTCGTCACCTTCCCTTTCACAATTGACGTTTGGGTCCTAGGTAATACTACAAGACCTTTGCTGAGAGGTGACATCAGTAACACCAATAGCGGTTTCATTGGTGTTCGTGACATTTATGAATTTGACATGAACTCATTCCAGATTACATGGAATGACAATCCTTGGCAGTATGGTGTCATCGATGTTACAAGTAGCCAGGAACTTCACTACTGTTCTGAAACTAGAGAAAATGAAACAGAGACCTGCCCCATCAACCTGGACATTCAGGGAACAATAACCAACCCCCAAGCCATCCCCTCTTCAAATTGCGGAACGGAAGCATCCACAGCAGCTATATACTACAACATCTTCTTGGGATGTATTGCTGATGGTGGCGAGGAATCCACCGACTGGAATAAGCTTGCAGGAAAAGCCATCGGAAAGGTTATTTCCGCAACCGCCAACAAGACTTTGGGTGGCGACTATATTGGAGACATCGATATGAAGGTGATGATCTTCGACAATACCACCACCAGCGATAAGGACTCCAGCTACTTCAAGATTCCTGTTTCCATGGATCGCTGGGTGAAGAACTTGAGTCTTATCTTCGGTTACACACAGGACCAAAGCGACAACCCCACTTACGACCAAGCATTGCAATTTGGAATCAACTACACGCTCCCCGTATTCCAGGACGAAGAATATTCCCACAAGAACCATCTATCGCCAAGCCTCTCGTTGAACGCTTTGCTAATTTCAAAACAATACTTGACGAATACTGGTACAGGAAACGAAAACCGCGTGGAAAAGAATATCGGTGTCAACTACACTTATAAATTCTGGAACCCCTGTCTATTGGGTTTGGGTCGTTGCGAAGACATTTCCGCACCTGCGATGAAGGAGAACGATTAATGGTCCGAATACTCCTTCTCATTCTTTCTCTTTTTGTACTTAGCTTTGCCGATGAAGAGGAAAAAAGTCCCTGGTACGTCAATATCAGCGGAAACAAGTTCTTCTCGAGCTACCAAATTGAAGAACAACTCGAAGTGCCCGAAGCCTTTAGCCAGATGGATACCATCAAGCAAGACTTCATCATGCGACTATCCTTGGAAAATGTGAAGGCCTTGTATTACACCAAGGGATTCTACAGTTCAGAAATTTCTCTGGATATCCATAGAGAATATGTGCAACCGGGAATCATCCGTCGCGGTTATTATGTCAGTATTCGAGATGGAGAGCGTTATCGATTCAGCGGAGTCAAGCTGAAGTCTCAAGATGAAAATGAAATCTCCATTGATATTGATCAGCTCTATACATCGCAAGATCGTTTCTACAATCGAGAAGAAATTTCTATTGACCTACAGACAATTCAGAATGCCTATAGAAAAGAAGGATTCCTCCACGCCTATGTATCGTCCATTGAAATTCTTGACACTCTTAACAAGAAGATAAGCGTTGAAATTCAAGTGAATGCAGGGCCTAAAGTAAAAATGGGCAGTATGGTCAGCACCACTTACCAAGTTGCCGCTCCTGGAGATAAGAACAAAGAACCTGAGGTCGGCCTCACAGATACGGCCTGGTTATCCTCCCTGTGGAAAATTGAACAAGGAGCGATTATCGACGGTAACCAATACAATTCTTTTAAATCAAAATTGTTCTCTACGCAGTTATTTACGCAAATCAAGTTAACAGACTCTCTTCGTACTGATGGACTCTCTGACGTTCACATGAAGGTAACAGAGCGTGTTCCGGGAGACGCCCGATACGGATTCTTCTTTGAAGAAATTTACGGTTTTGGAGCCCAGGCTTACGCAAGACACAAAAATTTCTTTGGACGGTTCCACGAATTTTCCTCCAGCGTTCAACTGGCCCAGCACAAGCAAGAAGCGTCCATCGGTTACGCCAATCCGCTGCTGTTCGGAACATCATTCAGTTTCATTCCTACAGCAATCCGCTTTGAAGACCGTTTGACTTTCAATCATGAAAAAATCAATCCGCCGGCCTATCCCGATAGCATTGAAGAACGATACGAAGTGATTAACCGCGGAGACCTTACCTTCGGCATTACGAGCCATATCCGATTCCGTGGAACTATCGATACCCGATATGTCAATAAGATGGACGAAAAAATGTTCAAGCTTAAAGGCGAAATCGCCTTAACGTTTGACTACACAAACGATTACTTTAACCCCACTAAGGGAATCCGTATTGCACCCACCATGGGCGCAGGCACCAACCTGAACGGCGATTTCAACTCCATCAATATGATTGGCGATCCGTACACTTACGGAGAATTGACAACCAACGTATACTTCCCCCTATTCTGGACTTTCAATGGAGCCCTAAGCGGAAGTTTAGGAAGATTCTTTGCTAAGGCTATCGAAGATGACGCCCGTGTTTTCTACCAGGGCGGTTCTCGATCTGTACGCGGTTACCGATTCAGAAGTATTTACGCCAGTTATACCTCCACCGATGAAGACGGAGAAGAAGTCATTAACACAGGTCTTACACCACAGTACCTGAGATTCAATGAAGAAATCCGTTGGACTTTCCCCTGGAAATCTCTAAGAAACTGGCAAATTGTTCAGTTCTATGATTGGGCATTTGTCACTGACAACGATCCCATTTACGAGGATTCCCGCGATGAAAGCTTTGGTCTCGGCGTTCGTTATCGTTGGCAGTTCTTGACATTCCGACTGGATTACGCGTTCAAGAAAGATCTGACCCATTGGAATCTTGAAAGCTTTGCCTGGGGCAGATTCGCATTCGACCTGTCACAGACTTTTTAAGGGTTGATCGTACTACGATACAGTTCAGAAAGATTGGATTTGGACTGTTTAATTTTAAATCCTGTAAGACCGGCCTTTTCCAAGATTCCTCGAACTTGGTCCTCATTTAAATTTTCGGAAAACTCTAGCAGAAATGAACTTTTATTTTCTGCGATTTCATTAACGCGACCTTGCCTTAATACAGTACCTTTATCTATAATGGAAAAGTCCGTTGCCTCACTTTCCATTTCGGCCAAAATGTGGGAACAAACAATCGCGGTGCCCCCTTCTTGCTTGCGCCATTGAGCAATGAGATTCCAAACGGATTCGCGAGAAATGGGATCCAGGTTCGCCACAGGCTCATCCAAAATCAAGAGACGAGGATTGTGAATCATCGCCCGCAAAAGTTGAACCTTCTGGCGATTACCTAAGGAAAGTGCAGAAAGTTTCGTAGACAAGTCCGGTAGTTCCAATGATTTACTAAGCGAAAAAAGTCTTTCTCGAATTGAATTTTTAGATATACCGGCGGACCTATCCATACCATAGAATCCGGCAAAATAATTCACATATTCTTCAATAGAAAGCTTAGGATAAACACCAGGATTTTCCAGCAGGATGCCGTAGGATTTTGGATCCAGAAAACCGTTAGCGCCGCGAAAATCATCCGCGATTTTAAGTTCCCCCGAAAAACCTACAAAACGACCACATAGAAGTCGCAGCATAGTAGTCTTCCCCGCCCCATTGGGGCCAAGCAACGCAAAGAAACTCCCCTGGGGAATTTCAAGGTTTACCTGAGAGAGAGCTTCTGCAGTTGCGCCTGGATAGCGGAAAGAAACATTTTCTAGACAGATTGCGGTCATGGGAGGCAATATAGAATTAATCCTTCAGGCAGCGAATGGCCATGCCAAACAGATGATTAAACTCATCTTCCTCATAGCCAGTGTAATCCGTCAAACCAAATAGATCAGATTTTCCATTTCTGTCTTCTTCTATATTCAGAAAAGCATGAGTTCCATCTTCAAGTTCGGTAGATGTCCAGTAGGAAGCAAAATCTATAGGATCAGTTCCTACTGAAAAATCAAATTCCCGTCCACAATAATCTTCATCCATAGGTTTTCCTTCTAAAGACAAATAGGCAAAACCTGCGGGAAGAGCGCTGAATCCAAGCACGTTGTAACCAGGCAGATGCCTCCAGCCTGTAGTATCCTTAAGCAAATCAGAAATAGCCAAACCAAACCCCATGTCACGCTTGACCTGATCCGCATAAGCAGTCAGTTTTTCCACTTCTTCCTGAGAGGGCAAATGCCAGCCTGCGGGACAAGCCGTCTGCGCAGATTTCCAGGGATAAAGTCGACCGCGGCTATCGCAGGATGTGGTATCAGAACAATTGCAAAGGCTCATGCCATCCGCAGTTTCAAACTTCAGATTATCAGCCATCCAAGTTTGATCAGCGATTTTGACAGTCCTGTAGACATTTCCATCACGATCATCCTTCAATTCACCATAAGGGCCTGCATAGGCGGGAATTTCAATTATTTCCGGAGATTCTGGTTCATTATCATCAGATTCATTATCACCAAAAACCCATTCCGTGTTTCCTTGACCATAAACACATCGAACATGAGCTATAAAATTTTCTACGTCACCAGTCGTCAATACCTGAACATCAGAATTGCTTTTCACGGAAACGTAATCCGTAGGCATACTCTCAAAAGAGTCATCAGAAATGGATGTTGACCAATACAACTCTACACTATCACCAGAAACGACATTCAAAGGTTCAATACCTAGACCAAAGACAGTCCGCCACTCATCAGTGGTCGGCAAATGCCAACCATCAGGACAAATACCCTTGATGGGTTCCGGAATACCACATACCCCCCAAATATCATAATCAATAAAACCATAATTAGAATAGGAACATTCGGTCACTTCTGCATCATAGACTTCGTCATACCAGTATTTCTCAAAAGGATCATCGGCATCACGATGTAAATTTTCAGCCATCCAGACCTGATCACCAAGTTTTACAATCTTATAGACATGACCATCGCGGGAGTCCGTAAATTCCCCAGTCAAACCCGTTGCATCGAAACGAACCGCGTCTGGAAAGGAGGATGACGAAGACAAGCCTTCACTCTCTGAGGAAGAGCTTTCTGACGGCACTGTATCACCAGGACCTACAGGATCTTTTTCGGAAGAATCGCTATCGGAACATGCCGAAAAGAATGCCAGCATGGACGACACACAGAATACACTTAACTTTTTCATAAAGGCCTCCTAACCTTAAGCGTTTCCATAAATATAAACAAAAAACAACCCCAGGCTTAAACCTGAGGTCGTTTTTTTAATTACGAATTATGAGTTACGAATTATGAGATTTAGTTAGGCGGTTTCGCCACAATGATCTCGTAACTCGTACTTAGTAACTCATAATTACGCAAAATTTTGCGAAGCAAAATAGCACTCTACGAGTGCAGTTGTATGCGGTTCGGTCATGCGAGCACAAGTGCTCGCGCGACACTCACCTTGCAACAACTTATGCGTACAGCGGGTGCTTCTTGCAGAGTTCGATGATTTCCTGACGGATAGCCTTGAGACCTTCTTCGTTGTCCTTGTTCTGGATGCAACGGTCGATGATCTGAGCTACCAAGCGGGAATCATTTTCGTCGAAGCCGCGGGTAGTGATGGCTGCAGTGCCAAGACGTACGCCGGACGGATCCATGGGCTTACGAGTGTCGAACGGAATGGTAGAACGGCTGCAGGAGATGCCAACCTTTTCCATAGCAACTTCGGCATCCTTACCACCGATGCCCTTGGAAGTCATGTCCACAACCATGAGGTGGTTGTCGGTACCGTCGGAAATGATCTTGTAGCCAAGCTTCATCAGTTCGTCGGCCATGGCCTTTGCGTTCTTGATGATGTTCTGGGCATAAGCCTGGAATTCCGGCTGAAGAGCTTCGAGGAATGCAACAGCCTTACCAGCGTTGATGTGGTCATGGGGACCACCCTGCATACCCGGGAACAGACCTGCGTCGATTGCCTTGGGCAGGGAGACTTCCTTTTCTTCGCCCTTGACAATCTTCTTGATCATCTTGTCCTTGCACATGATGATTGCAGAACGGGGACCGCGGAGAGTCTTATGGGTGGTGGTGGTGACGATATCAAAGTAAGGAACCGGAGATTCGATAGCCTTACCAGCGATGAGGCCAGCAACGTGAGAAATGTCAGCCATGGTGAGAGCGCCAACTTCGTCGGCGATTTCCTTGAACTTCTTCCAGTCAAGGTTACGGCTGTAAGCGGAGAAGCCTGCGAGGATCATGCGGGGCTTTTCCTTAAGAGCGATTTCACGGACCTTGTCCATGTCGATGCGGCCGGTTTCCTTATCCACTTCGTACTGGACGAAGTTGTAGAGCATACCGGAGAAGTTCACCGGATGGCCGTGAGAAAGGTGTCCACCGTGGTCCAGCTTGAGGCCAAGGACCTTGTCACCCGGCTTGAGGACGCCCATGTAGACAGCGGCGTTTGCCGGAGAACCGGAAAGAGGCTGGATGTTTGCGTGGTCGCAACCAAAGAGCTGCTTGCAGCGTTCGATGGCGAGAGCTTCCATCTTGTCGATCACTTCGTTACCACCGTAGTAGCGCTTGCCAACGTAGCCTTCGCTGTACTTGTTGGTCAGCACGGAGCCCATAGCTTCCATGACGGCCTTGGAGGTGTAGTTTTCGGAGGCGATCAGTTCGATGCCATATTCCTGACGTTCGGCTTCTTCCTGGATGATGTCGAAGATTGCCTTATCGGTCTGCTGCAGAGTAGATTTAAGCATTTTAGCTCCTTGAAGTTTACAGATTCAAAGATAGTATTTTAAGGTCGTTTTTTAAAGATTTTTCGGTGAATTACTCAGCGAAATATGCCTTGGCCTTGGCGATAACATCTTCGACCTTGACCATGGTGAATTCCTTTTCGTTGCGGAACTTCCATTCCACTTCGCCGTTGGCAAGACCTTTCTTGCCGATAGCGATACGGACAGGACTGCCCCACAGGTCGGCATCCTTGAACTTGACACCCGGACGTTCGTCACGGTCGTCAACGAGAACGTCGATGCCGTTTGCTTCAAGTTCTGCCTCGAACTTTTCTGCAAGTTCCACCAGTTCCGGTTCCTTGCCGATGGGAACGATTTCCACCTGGAAGGGTGCGATGGACTTGGGCCAGATGGGGCCGAAGTCATCGTGGCTGTTTTCGACAACGGAAGCCATGAGGCGTCCGATACCGATACCGTAGCAACCCATGATGGCGGGAGCGGTGGTCTTTTCGGCAGTGAGGAACTTGGCACCCATAGATTCAGAGAACTTGGTGCCCAGCTTAAAGATGTTACCCAGTTCAATACCGCGGGTTTCGGTCAGTTCTTCGCCACAGCAGGGGCACTTGCAACCGCCCTGAGCTTCGGCGATGTCGGCTACTTCGAATGCCGGGAAGTCGCGCTTGGGAGTGCAGTGCATCAGGTGGTAGTTTTCTTCGTTGGCGCCCATCACCAGGTCGCAAGCGTCAGCCAGAGCTTCGTCAACGATGATGCGGGTGTCGTGTGCGCCGATGGGGCTAGCAAAACCAGGCACCATGCCGCACTGGCGGATGAGGGCGTCGTCTGCAGGGTAAAGTTCCTTGGCCTTCAGCAGGTTGTGGAGCTTGATTTCGGAAACATCCAAGTTGCCCGGAACCATGACGGTAATGAGCTTGCCTTCGAAATCGAAGAACACGCACTTGGCAGTGGACTTGGGGTCGATCTTCAGGAATGCGCTC
>JAZRXW010000075.1:0-16347 GCA_045600425.1 Fibrobacter sp. | reverse complement strand
CCGCAGCCCGCATGGGTGGGAGCTTCGCTCCTTGACATTTCGCCTCAGCAATGGCTATGCAAGCATAGCCGCTGCATTCGGCTCTGGGTCAATTGGACTCGCGCGGCGCTTGACTCATGCAGTTGCACGGAGCGCGAGGCTGAACGAACGACTCGCATCGCGAGTCGATAGCGCAAGAGGCGGACAGCACTTGGCAACTTGTTGCCTTAGTGCACATGGTCCCCGAATGGGGAGGCCGACCCCGGCCACTTCGGCAAGCTCAGTGAACTTGGCCAGGGCAACGCCCTTCTTCAACGGCCATCCCGCGATGGCGCTGTTATTTCAGGAACATGGTCATGTAGTAAGGCAGGGTGACTTTTTTTCCGGCAACCCCCACATTGTTTTCGGAGAGCTTGTAGCAGACATCCACTTCGTATTGTGGATTTTTGAGGACTGTATCCGAGGACTTGGTATTACCGGTGGTTGCCTTTACCTCGATAAGGGCCGTTTCGCCGCCGACCATGGTGACAAAGTCAATTTCTAGCCCGGAATCCTTGTGGAAGTAGAACAGGCGTCGGTCTTGTTTTGAAAAGCAGTCTGCGACGATGTTCTCGAAAATGGCGCCCTTGTAAAAACCCAGTTCGCCAGACAGAATCTTGAATGCAGCCCCTTCGTCAAGCATAGCGACAAACAAACCGGAATCCTGCATATAAAGCTTGAATACGTTCTCTACGGAGTTTCCTTCCAGGGGAGCGCTTATGGCCGAGAGGTTCTTGCACTGGTTTACGATACCACAGTCCAAAAGCCACTGGATTGCCGCCTGGTAATGCTCGGAGCGGCCCTTCTTTTCTAGCGCAGAATAGACGAACTTCTTGTTTTCCTTCGCTAGCTGTCCGGGAATGGAATCAAAAACACGGTTAATGCGGCTGAGCAAAGTCAAGTCGGTTTCTTCGTTTTCGTTTTCATCCAGATGTTTGCCGAAATCGTCGCGGTACTCCTCAAGGATGTCGCGTTGTTCCTGATATACCACATTCATGTCGCCCGTGGCAACGAAACGGTCCACAACGTAGGGCAGGCCGCCTACGCAAATGTATTCCTTGAAATAGCGGAGCATGGCCGCGTGGGTCGCCTCGCTTACCGGGGAGCGACTCTCGTAACAGCCTCTCAGGTAATCAACGACATTCTCGCTAACGCCCTTCGCCCACAGGAATTCTTCGAAGTCCATGGGTTTCATGTAGATGATATGCTCAAAGCCTGTGGGGACTCCCTTGCCCTTCTTTTTGTTGTAGCCCTTGATGCCAAGGAGCGAGCCCGTGCAAATGACATCGAATCGCCCGTCTTCACAAAAAGGCTTCACGCTTGCCCTTGCGTTTGCGCATTCCTGGACCTCGTCAAAAACAAGCACCGTCTTGTAAGGCTCCATTCTTGTGCCGGGAAGCATGGCGGAAAGGTCCATGATCATCCTGTCAACATTCAGGTCGCCGTCAAAGACCTTCTTGGCGGAATCCCTTTCCTTGAAGTTTACATAGACTACATTCGCGTAATTGTCCTTGGCGAATTGCAGGACACTACTGGTCTTGCCGATCTGGCGCATGCCCTTGACCACCAGAGCCTTCTTTTTGCCGGTGGAATTTTTCCAGCTTTCAAATGACTTGATAATTTTCCGCTTGAACATGATTTTCCTGTTTTTTACAAATATACACTTTTTAGAGCGAGAATTTGTAACTGGAATACACTTTTTCAAGGGAGTTTTGTAAACGACCACTCATTTTCTTGACCATCCCTAAAAAAGGTGCCACTCCAAGAATAAGTGCAGAAAAATGTAGCCAAGCGCATTTTTATACGCTTATTTTTGTAAATTTTTTTCCTGTATGAGAAGATTTGCCTTAAAAAAACTTGTAGAATGGAAGAATAAAGCCGACCGTAAGCCCCTGATTCTGAATGGAGCCCGTCAGGTGGGCAAGACTTGGCTTTTGCAGGAATTTGCCCATACGGAATACGCAAAGACCGCGTACATAGTATGCCGCAAGAACGAGCTTGCAAGGCAGATCTTTTCAGAAAGTTTCAATGTCGAAAGGATAATCCGCTCCCTGAGTGCCCTTACCAATGTAGATATTACGCCAGGCGACACTCTGATTATTCTTGACGAGGTGCAAGACATTCCCGAGGCAATCGAGGCTCTCAAGTATTTTTGCGAAGAGGCCCCGGAGTACCATATTGCAGTGGCAGGATCGCTGCTCGGAATTTCGATGCACAAGGGCGTATCGTACCCGGTAGGCAAAGTGAACGAACTTAACATTTACCCCATGAACTTTGGAGAGTTCTTGCTTGCAAAGGGTGAAGAACAGGCCTACAAGCTTCTAGAATCCCGAGACTTTCAGTCCATGAATCTACTCCACGAAAAATTTGTGGATCTACTTAGGCAGTACTACTATGTAGGCGGCATGCCCGAAGCAGTCCAGAAATACGTAACCACGGGAGCCCTCCAGGAAGTTCGCCGCATCCAGCAAGAAATTTTAGACGGTTACGACCGGGATTTTTCTAAGCATGCTCCCACAGAACAAGTACCGCGTATCCGCATGGTATGGGAAAGCATACCTTCGCAACTGTGCAAGGAAAACAAGAAGTTCATCTATGGAGCCTTGAAAAAAGGCGGTCGCGCCACGGAGTTTGAAATCGCAATCCGCTGGCTCGTAGATGCAGGACTTCTTTACAAAGTACCGAGATGCACCAAGCCGGAACTCCCCCTCAGCATTTACGAGGACTTGTCTGCTTTCAAGATGTACCTGCTGGATGTAGGCCTGCTTGGCGCCATGGTGCAGACAGAACCCTCACAAGTACTAATCAACAGCAGCATCTTTACGGAATACAAGGGCGGCGTTACGGAACAGTACGTTCTCCAGCAAATGAAATCAAAGATTTCAACCCCCATATACTACCACAAGACAGAGGATTCCAGGCTGGAGCTAGATTTCGTCATCCAACGTGACGGAGCCTTATTGCCTATAGAAGTCAAGGCCGGCGGAAATGTCCGTGCCAATTCCCTTTCCAGGATGCTGCAAGAAAATCCAAGCCTCAAGGCTGAACGCTACTCCATGCTCCCCTACAAGGAACAGGAACAAATGACGAACGTGCCGCTGTATGCGGTCTAGAAAGTTTTAACTCCCACACCTATTGGAGTGGGTGGCTGCGGTCATTGCGATTATTCCACCATCTGCAAAAATTCTGTAGAGGTGATGATAGGGATGTTCAGTTTCTTAGCCTTCACGTTCTTGCTGGAACCGGACTCTGTGTCGTCTGTGACAAGGTAAGAAAGCCCTGCCTTCACTGCACTGACGGAGCCGCCGTTATCAACAACGAGCTGTTCCAATTCCTTGCGGGGGCGAACAGCCTTGCCGGTAAAGCAGAAGCTCTTTCCTTCAAGCTTGTTACTTGCAGCCTTAAAGACCACATTTGCAAACTTGAAGTAGGGAATGCATTTAATAAAATCGTCCTGTTTCTTCTTCAAAGCGACCACGAGATTTTTCTTGACATCCTCGGACACGATGCCCGCAATCTCTTCATCCAAGAGCGCATCCAAGTCCTTTGAAAGAACGCTATTCGGGTCTGTATAAAAATCCTTGAAGAAAACTGTGCCTTCGAGAGCTTCCAATTTTTTTGAGGCAAAGCCCTTGATGTCAAAAAGATTCAGGTAATCGGAAAGGCGAATTTCTTTTTCAAGTACCGCCTTCATGTTTTTCATGACCTTTTTCCCGTTGATTCCACCGGCAGCCTTTACAAAGTCGTCTTCCTTTGCAAGCAACAAATCTTCAAGCGTACTGAACTTGCAATCGGTGGCAAGCTTTTCCACAAAAATTGAACCGGCCCCATCAATTCCGAGATCGCTAAAGAAATTTGCAAACTTGTGCACAGACTTTTGAATACACTCATCGTTAAGGCATTCTACAAAGCCGTTTTCCTGAAGGGTCAAATCGCATCCGCAAACAGGGCACTTTTGGGGAATATCAAAGGAAGCTTTTTCCGCATCGCCATCTACCACGCGTTCCAGGTAAGGAATGATTTCGCCACTTTTCTTGACGATACATTCACAACCGATATACACGCCCTTTTGTTTCATGATAAGGCTGTTGCCGAGGTTTACGCGGCTAACTGTAGTTTCGTTCAGTTCCACAGGTTCCAAGATGCCGACCGGCTGCATGATGCTCCCCGCCATAGTCCATTCAATGTCCAAAAGTTTGGTCATGGCAGTTTCAAGAGGGAACTTCACCGCACACTGGGTCATCGGGGTGCGACGCTTGAGGTCTTCGTAATCAATTTCATTTTGCTTTACAACAATACCGTCGCAACCGTAGTCGATTTTAACTTTTCGGGCTTCGCGAACATAGTCGCGGAATGCGGCAATTTCATCAACGCTTTTTACAAGCTTATATTCAGGGACTTCAAAGCCAACGGCTTCAAGCCATTTCATCTTTTCAAATTCAAACTTGAAGTTCTGATCGTTTTTCAAAACATCATAGGCGATAAAGCTCATGTCCTCGGAGCCTTCGCCGTCTAGGCGCTTTGCAATGCCCGCACTTGCGTTACGTGCGTTGCGCATTTTTTCGCCATATTTTTTGCGGAATACAGATTCCTTCAGCAAAAATTCGCCGCGAATAGAGCCCGAAAAACCTGGAATTTTCAAAACTGCATTACTCCACTTGCGAGCGGAAAGCGAAATGTCTTCGCCCTCAAAACCGTCGCCACGCGAAATCGCAATTGTCATTTCGCCATTGTCGTAAATCAGCTCGACACCCGCGCCATCAACTTTGGCGTTTAACATGTATTCCGTATAATTGCGGTTGTCGAACCACTTTTTAAATTCTTCCATGTCCTTGCATTTTTGCTGAGTACCAGTCACAAGAACATGCTTGAACTTTTTACGGCCCGTGTCGTCTGCGGCGGCAAGCCCACCGGCAGCCAACGGATTCTTAGGATCAAGAAAACGCAACTCCTCCACAAGAATATCGTATTCTTCGTCGCTAAGAGATTCCTTGCCGTTGTAGTAATCTTCGGCAGCTTTTTTAATGCGTTCTTCAAGTTCTGCTATACGAGACATACGAATTCCTATAAACTTTTTTTGTTAGGCCAAAATTTTATCGTTAGATAAAATATTAAAAATTACTTTTGTTGAAAAAGCATAAATCTACAACGCTGTATCCAATACCATCATCAGTGAAAACCCTAGGGCAAAAAGCAAGGTCACGCCGTCAAAATGAACGCCCTCATTGGCTTCGGGCAAAAGTTCCTCCACTACCACGTAGATCATGGCACCGGCGGCAAGGCTCAGCAAATAGGGCATCGCCGGGAGAATGGCGCTGGCCAAAAGTACCGTAACAATTGCAGCACCCGCTTCAGCCACCGCAGAAACAAAGCCAAGCCCGAAGGATTTCAAACGAGTTTCGCCCTCGGCCCGCATAGGTAACGAAATGATGGCACCTTCCGGGAAATTCTGCAAGGCCATGCCAATGGAAACCGCCACCGCAGAGGCTAGCGTAATTCCATTCGCGGCACCCGCAAGCCATCCGGCAAACACCACGCCAATAGCCATTCCCTCTGGAATGTTATGGATGGTTACGGCAAGAGCAAGCATCGTCGTGCGTTTCATTTTCACTCGGGGGCCTTCGGGATTGTTACTGCCCAAATGCAGGTGAGGCGTAATCTTGTCAATCAAAAACAGCAAGAGAATGCCCGCCCAAAAACCCGCTACTGGAGGCACAAAGGCAAGTTTGCCGTAACCCGCAGCAGATTCGATGGATGGTAACAGAAGGCTCCATACGGACGCCGCCACCATCACGCCGGCAGCAAAGGCCATCATGGAACGTTGCACCTTAGGGCGCAAGCTACCCTTCATAAAAAATACGCAGGCAGCTCCCAAAACAGTCCCTAAAAACGGAATCCCAATTCCATATATTACAGGCAAGTAATGTGCAAAATCCATAAGACCTCCATTCAGATTTCAATGTACAAAATGAAAGAAGTAAGCGGCAGCTATAAACAACCCGAAAAGATTTCCAAAGAAATTATTTTCTGTACATCGTTACAAAGCTTTTGCCTTTCACAATTTCCTTGATGGTCACTTGGGCAAAGCCAGCCTCCATCCCCAGCGAAATCAAATCCTCCGGTTCAAACTTCTTGAATCCCTTTTTCGTGTAGGAAAGTTTATCCAGCCATTCCTTGGTATAGACCACATTGTAGAAGGTGGCCCCAGGTTTTAACACCCGACGAATTTCAGACAAGCCCTGTATCGTATCGTTCCAGAAATAGATGGTATTGATGGACGTGACCGCGGCGAAACAATTTTCTTCAAAGGCCAAATTGCAGCAATCCCCAATTTGCAGATGGAGTTTTCCCGCGTGAGCCGCCCGAGAATTACGCGCAGCTGCGGCATTCACCATGTCCTGAGAAATGTCAATGCCATACATTTCGCACTTGCACTTGCCATAAAGAAGCTGCTGCAAGTAGCCGTTCCCAAAGCCAATATCTAGAACTTTATCTTCGGGAGAAACGTTCATTAAGGCAACCGCATTCTTGTACATAGCCCTGTTGATGACGTTCATAATCACGCAGCATACCGCACCTACAAAACCGCGAGGGTTTCCAAACTGACTGCCGATATATTCAGAAAACTTACTCATCACGTAAAACCTTGAACGTAAAAATATACCTTTCCCTTTTGACTAAATTTTTCTTTGACGAAATTTTTAGTCTTCTGTTTTTCTAGTTTAGTATATGAAAAATAGAATTTCTATAAACCGTCTCAGGTAAAAAAATGAAAGGTTATTTCGTTACAGCCACCGGCACCGATGTAGGCAAGACTTTTGTGACCGCACTCCTCGTAAAAAAATGGCGGGACTCAGGCATTGACGCAGGTTACTACAAGGCAGCCCTCAGCGGCGCAGAACTCCGCGACGGCAAATGGATTGCAGGCGACGCAGACTACGTAAAACGCGTGGCGAACCTCCCCGACTCTCAAGAAGAATTGGTGAGCTACGTCTATAAGGAAGCGGTATCCCCACATCTAGCAGCCCGCAAGGAAGGCAACCCGGTGGATTTGGCGAAAGTCAAAGCCGATTTCAACGCAGCCACCAAACGTCACGATTTTATTTTTGCAGAAGGAAGTGGCGGCATCATCTGTCCCATCCGTTTTGACGAAGGCGCCGCAGCACATTCCGGCAAAACATCTGCAGAGCAAAACTGCAAACCCGACGTAACGAACGTTCCGCAAAAGCTGTTCCTCGCCGACATCATGAAGGAGTTAAATCTCCCGCTGTTGATCGTGACTACTGCGGCATTGGGCAGCATCAATGCCAGTGTCCTGACGGTAGAATACGCACGAGCTCGGGGCCTCGACATTCGCGGCATCATCGTGAATCGCTACGGCATGAGTGGTAACTTCCAGATGGAAGACGACAACATCTTTATGATGCAGGAATTGACAGGACTGCCCATTCTTACAAAAATCAAAGAAGGCGATACCGACCTCGGCACCGCCCCATTCTAAATGCCATGCCGAACTTGTTTCGGCATCAGCATAAATTATTTCTCGATAATACCGGAAGCTACGATTCCCTGACCTGCGTACAGCACCAGAATCTGACCAGGTGCGGAAGCGAACTGCGGCTCATCAAAATGAACCGTAATTGTTCTTGCGCTCACGTCCATCGATGTAATTCTTGCAGGAGCGCCCTTGTGACCCAGGCGAATGTGGGCGGTCAAAGTTTCCTTCAACAGCGGGGAATTTTCATCCACCATCAGGTTCAAATCCACTGCGGAAACGTCGACGCAATTCATGACGCTGCGGGGGCCAAGAACCACCTGATTCTTTTCCACGTCAATGCTTACCACAAAATAAGGTTCCGGAAGACCGCCGATGTTCAAGCCCTTGCGCTGACCGATGGTATAATGAATAATACCACGATGCTTTCCCAGTACCTTGCCGTTTATATCCACAAAGTCGCCAGGCTTATTGTCGGACTCGTCAAAGAGAACTGTGTAGTCTCCGCATTCCAAAAAGTCCTGGCTTTCCTTCTTGGTAGCAAAATCCACCCAGCCAATTTCTGCAGCAAGAGCCTTCACATCAGTTTTCTTCATTCCACCTAGCGGGAAGATAACCGTCGAAAGCTGTTCCGCAGTCAAGCGGGACAAGAAATAAGTCTGGTCCTTGGAATCGTCCAAAGCGGCATAGAGAAAAGGCTTCTGCGGATTCTCAAAATCAAGATGGGCGTAATGACCCGTAGCAAAGTAATCGAACTCCACACCCATGCGACGGGTTGCATCCTGCAAGGCGCGGAACTTGATGTTCTGATTGCAGCGAACGCAAGGATTGGGCGTACGACCAGCGCGATATTCGGCACGGAAATACTCGATAACGTGGCGCTTATATTCCTCGGAAACATTCACCACGTAATGGGGAATTCCCAAACGATCCGCAACAGTCTTTGCCTGAGCGATGTTCTCTTCTTCGCCAGGGCCAAAGCAGCCTTCACGCCCTTCCACACGGGGCATGTTCTTGATGGAGCCATCCCACGTCGCCATGGTGACACCCACCACTTCGTAGCCTTGCTGTTTCAGGAGATAAGCGGCCAGAGCGGAATCGACTCCGCCGGAAAGGCCCACAGCCACACGTTTCTTTTGAGAATTCTCTGTCATAATTTCAATAATAGAAAAGCAAATTGTTTTATACAACACAAAAAACCACAGGGCACCTTTTTCAGGAACCCTATGGTTTCACTCTAATTTATTATATGTACTCGCACCGAGTCTTATTCAGCGAACAGTGCGGTAGAAAGGTAGCGGTCGCCGGTATCCGGGAGCAGGACCACGATGGTCTTGCCCTTGTTTTCCGGGCGCTTTGCCAGTTCCTTGGCAGCCCAGAGGGCAGCACCAGAAGAGATGCCTACCAACACGCCTTCCTTGTGGCCGATTTCGCGACCAGCTTCAAAGGCAGCTTCGTTTTCGACGGTGATGATTTCGTCATAGACCTTAGTGTTCAAGGTGTCAGGAACGAAACCTGCGCCAATGCCCTGGATCTTATGAGCGCCAGCAACACCCTTGGAAAGTACCGGAGAGGAAGCGGGTTCAACAGCCACCACCTTCACGTTGGGGTTCTGGGACTTCAGATATTCGCCAACGCCCGTGACAGTACCTCCGGTACCAACGCCGGCAACAAAGATATCCACCTTACCGTCGGTGTCTTCCCAGATTTCCGGGCCGGTAGAAGCGCGGTGTGTGGCCGGGTTTGCCGGGTTCACGAACTGGCCAGGGATAAAGCTGTTAGGAATTTCTGCAGCCAGTTCGTTGGCACGGGCGATAGCACCCTTCATGCCCTTGGCGCCTTCGGTAAGAACAAGTTCTGCACCGTAGGCCTTGATAATCTGGCGGCGTTCAACGCTCATGGTTTCGGGCATCACGATGATGATGCGATAGCCGCGGGCAGCAGCAACAGAAGCAAGGCCAATACCGGTGTTACCGGAGGTCGGTTCGATAATCACTGCACCGGGCTTCAGCTTGCCGGACTTTTCGGCGTCATCCAGAATGCCCTTGGCAATACGGTCCTTCACGGAGCCAGCGGGATTGAAATATTCAAGCTTTGCCAGAACCTTCGCACCGAGATTGTTAGCGGCTTCGATGTGAGTAAGTTCCAGAAGAGGAGTGTGACCAATCAGCTGATCTGCAGAAGTATAAATTTTAGACATTGTTTTTCCTTCGGAAAAAAGTGAAAAGTGAAGAGTTAAAAGTGAAAAATGATTATCTTCGCGGCTTCGCCGCCCTAAATTGATGCGCCGCAGGCGCCATGCTAGTCATTGTTCACTATTCATTGTTAACTGTTAATTTTTTTACACCTGTGCTAATGCCTGTTCCAAATCCGCAATAATGTCATCGATGTGTTCGGTACCGATGGAGAGGCGGATGGTGGACGGCGTAATGTGCTGTTCCTTGAATTCTTCTTCGTTCAGTTCGGAATGAGTGGTGGTGTACGGATGAATCACCAGGCTCTTCACATCGGCAACGTTTGCCAAGAGGCTGAAGATCTTCAGGCTATCAATGAACTTCCAGGCTTCGGCCTGACCGCCCTTGATTTCGAAAGTAAAGATGGAGGCGCCACCCTTGGGGAAATACTTCTTGAAGTTTTCGTGATCCGGATGGGTCGGGAGGCTGGGGTGGCTAACGGAAGCAACCTTGGTGTGCTTGGAAAGGAATTCCACAACCTTCTTGGTATTTTCAACGTGGCGTTCGATACGGAGCGACAAAGTTTCAGTACCCTGAATAAGAGCCCATGCAGCGAACGGGGAAATTGCAGCGCCCTGGTCGCGAAGGAGGATTGCGCGGATGTAAGTCACGAATGCAGCACCCGGGACAGCGTCGGCGAAGCTTACACCGTGGTAGCTAACGTTGGGGTTTGCGATGGTGGGGAACTTGCCGGACTTCCAGTTGGTCTTGCCGGATTCGATGATGATACCGCCGAGAGTGGTACCGTGACCGCCAATGAACTTGGTAGCAGAATGAACAACTACGTCTGCGCCGTGTTCAATGGGGCGGAACAGGAACGGAGTTCCGAAGGTGTTATCCACGATTACTGCCAGGCCGTGCTTGTGGCCAAGTTCAATGAGTGCGTCAATATCGGAAACGTCAGAGTTTGGGTTGCCGAGAGTTTCAAGATAAAGGATCTTGGAATTCGGCTTGATGGCAGCTTCAACTTCAGCGAGATTGTGAGTGTCAACGAAAGAAGTGCTGACGCCGAAAGGAGCCAGGGTGTGCTTCAGCAAGTTGTAGGAGCCACCGTAAATGGTCTTTTGGGCAACCACATGATCGCCAGCCTGAGCGAGAGCTTCAATAGCATAAGTAATGGCAGCGGCACCAGACGCAACAGCCAGAGCTGCGGAGCCACCTTCCAGGGCAGCGATACGCTGTTCGAAAACGCCCTGGGTGGAATTGGTCAAGCGACCGTAAATGTTACCCGCATCGCGAAGGCCGAAACGGTCGGCGGCGTGCTGGGAGTTGTGGAAAACGTAAGAGGTAGTGGCGTAAATAGGAACTGCGCGAGAATCAGTTGCGGGGTCTGCGGATTCCTGGCCAACGTGGAGCTGAAGAGTTTCGAAGTGAAGATTCTGAGACATGATTTAATTCCTTTTTTTAGGGGATAGGGTTCAGGGTCTAGGGTCTAGAGCCATCACCGATTTTTTGTTTTTGCGTTTTAGCCCGCCGGCTGTCTTGCGATTTTCGGCATCTGTAGGAACCAACATTCAACCGTCTACTTCCTACAGCCTACTTCCTACTAACTACTAGCAGCTTCGCATTCGGAATCCGGCTCGACATCGCCGGTCATTTCTCAGATAATTTTTAAAATCCATTTTTATTTCTCCGTACAATTTTTTCCTACTTATTTTATAGGATTTTCTTTTAACAGAATCAAAGGTAGATTTAATTCCCTACAAATCCAATAGGATTTAGTTCAAAATTATGCTTTTTTTCTAAAAAAGTCGCTTTGCTATAGCTTTTACCTATCAATAAGCGATAGTCTAATGCTATATCACGCCCAAAATCCCATTCATAAGCCGTTTTTTTATCTTTTTATGTGATACTATCTTGCAGGTACCTCAAAAACAAGGTTTACTATGAACTTTCTTGAAGAAAAGATTCTCCGTGACGGCGTCATTAAAGAAGGAAATATCCTGAAGGTGGACAGTTTTTTAAACCACCAAATTGACGTAGACATTATGCGTCAGATGGCCTACGAATTTAAACGTCGCTACCGCGATGTGGAAATCAATAAAATCTTGACTATTGAAGCAAGCGGTATCGCCATCGCGACGCTCTTGGGACATCTCTATGACGTGCCCGTGGTATTCGCCAAGAAGAGCCAGACCGCCAACAGCACCGACGACAAGTACGTGGCGCAGGCCTACTCCTTCACCCACAAGAAGATGAACAACGTGTTCATTTCCAAACCTTACATGAAGGCTACCGACAAGGTCCTGATCGTGGATGACTTTTTGGCAGATGGAGCTGCAGCCCACGCCCTCATCGACCTGGTTCATCAGGCAGGCGGCACCGTGGCAGGCCTTGGCATCGCCATCGAAAAGGGCCAGCAAAAGGGCGGCCGTACCTTGCGAGAAGAAGGCTTCCGCGTGGAATCCATCGCCATCGTAGAATCCATGGATTGGGAAACTCAGACTATCAAGTTCCGCGAACAGCCGGAATTGCCACTGGAAAATACCAATTTAAAACTGGGGTAAATGCTAGATCCTTCGGCCTTTCGGCCTCAGGATGACACACAGGGAGAGAATCATGAATAGTTCATCAGAAAATATTTATCAGTTGGACGGTCGCGTCCCGGTGCTGAAGGCACTGCCATTTGGCTTGCAGCATGTGCTGGCCATGTTCGTCAGCAACATCACTCCCATCATCATTCTCGCCAATGTGGTGGGCATCGAGAAAGGCCTTACCGCGTCGCTGATTCAGAACTGCATGATTATCGCGGGCATCGGCACCCTGGTGCAGCTCTACCCCATCTGGAAAATCGGTTCCAGGCTTCCCATCGTCATGGGCATCAGCTTCACCTTCCTTTCTGTTTCCATCGGCATTGGAACTGCGTACGGCATGGGCACCTTGATGGGAGCTGTTATCGTGGGCGGCATCGTTGAAGGGCTTCTTGGCCTTTGCGCAAAATACTGGCTGAAGTTGATTCCTCACATTGTGGCAGCCACCGTGGTGACTGCCATTGGATTTTCACTTTTGCCTATCGGCGCAAACTCTTTCGCCGGCGGCCAGGGCTCCCCGGACTTCGGCGCCACCCACAACTGGATTGTTGGTAGCGTCACCTTACTTACCTGCCTTCTAACTCAAGTTTTCGCCAAGGGTTTCCTCCGTTCCCTTTCCGTTTTAGTAGGTCTTGTCGTCGGCTACATTCTGGCACTTTGCATGGGCATGGTGGATTTCTCCGGCCTTTCAAATTGCAGCGTCATCGCACTCCCCAAGATTCTCCCCTTCACTCCGGAATTCCACTTGGGACCTATTCTTTCTGTAATCGCCATCTTCCTAGTTTCCGCTACTGAAACTGTAGGCGACTCCAGCGCTCTTGTGAACGGCGCCCTGAAGCGTCAGATTCATAAATCCGAAATGGGCGGTGCCATCTCCTGCGACGGCTTCGTCAGCACTATCTCCGGTATTTTCGGCTGCACTCCCATCACATCCTTCAGCCAGAACGTGGGCCTCGCTTCCCTCTCCGGCGTAGTGAACCGCTTTACCATCGCCACAGGCGCTATCGTCATGCTGCTGGGCGGCATCTTCCCTCCCGTAGGAACTTTGCTCACCACCATTCCCCAGGCGGTTCTTGGCGGCTGCACCATCATGATGTTCGGTTCCATTCTGTTTGCAGGTTTTGGCATGATGGCCAAGAGCGGCTTTAGCCAGCGCAACATGATTATCGTCAGCCTTTCCCTCAGTGTGGGACTTGGTTTCACACAAGCCACAGGCATGTTCAAGGAATTTCCCCAGATTATCCAGACAATCTTCGCCGAAAACTGCGTGGCGGTGGTGTTCCTACTGGCGGTGATTCTGAACTTGGTACTGCCCAAGGAAAAATAACCTGCAATAAAAGACAGTAAAGAATAAAAAAAAAGGCCCCGAAAATGAAGTACCTGTACCTGGATGGATCTTGTGGAATTAGCGGAGACATGACTGTTGCCGCCTTGTTGGACCTTGGGGCTTCCCGCGAAAAGCTGGACGCAGCCATCAACAGCATGCACCTGGACGGGATGCATTGCCACTTCGGTCGTGGAAATTCCTACAGTATCGCAGGTACGACTTTTGATGTTCATGTTCACACTCACGAAGGTGAAGTTAGCGCCGACCACGTCCACCCTCACGAAGAAGGATACGTAGAACATCATCACCACGCTCATGAAGACTGCGCCGGGCACCACCATCATGAACACGAGCATGAGCACAGCCATGAACATCACGGTCACGAGCATCATCACCATTCTCACGAAGACCATGCCGGACACCACCATCATGAGCACCGCCACCTGAATGACTGCTACCACATTCTGGAACATGTGGCAGGCCACGGCACACTTTCTGAAAACGCACTCGCCATCGCTAAAAAGATTTTCTTGATTATCGCCCAGGCGGAAGCTAAGGCTCACGGCGTGGCCGTGGAAGATGTTCATTTCCACGAAGTAGGAGCCATCGACTCTATCGTAGATATTATGGCTGTCGCCATTCTCGTTGATGACCTGCAGCAAACTCAAGGCATTGATGGCGTCATCGTCACAGGCCTTAACGAAGGTTCTGGATTCGTACAGACCCAGCATGGGATGTTGCCTATTCCCGTTCCCGCAGTTTCTAGCATTGCAGAAGCCGCAGGCATCGCCCTCCACATTACGGAGACCAAGGGCGAGATGGTAACGCCCACGGGCATCGGCGTTGTGGCAGCCCTCCGCACTAGCGAAACGCTCCCCCAAAGCTACAAGATTTTAAAGTCTGGCATCGGCCTCGGGAAACGTGACTTTGGCCGCGCCAACTTCTTGCGTGCACAGATTATCGAAGACACAGCAAACGTTAAAGACGCAACCTGTGCAGAAAATTCTAGCGCTGGGCAATCCGTAGGCACAGGAGATTCTGCCGCCGACACTCACGTCTATATTCTGGAATGCAACATCGACGACAACACCGCCGAAGAGCTGGGCTACGCCATGGAAAAAATTCTGGAAGCAGGCGCTCGTGATGTTCACTTTATGCCCTGCCAGATGAAAAAGAATCGCCCCGGTACCTTGTTGCGAGCCATCGCCGATTCTTCAAGTCTCGCCGTCGTTGAGCACGCCATTCTCAAGTACACGAATACGGTTGGCCTCCGAAGAATCCCAGTGGAACGCACCTGCATGAGCCGCAGTTTTCTGAATGTGGAAACCAAGTTCGGTACGGTGAAGGTGAAAAAATCCGTTTTCAAGTCCCCTCTAGGCGACATCGAAAAATGCAAGCCGGAATTTGACGACGTCAAGGCCCTCGCCGAAAAAACTGGAGTCCCGTTCCGGGAAGTATTTAATGAAGCTCTTTCCTGTTTAAATCGCTAAAAAAGCCCTTGAGCTAGAGTATACTCTAGGTGTTATATTTATAAGAACAAATTATAAATACGAGGATTTTATGGGAAAAAAAATCCGCCTGATCCTAGCTCTTTTCTTTTGGGTTCTAGTCACCCTTTTGTTCCTTGACTTCACAGGAACGATTCAGGGATATTTCAGCTGGATGGCCAAGCTGCAGTTCTTGCCGGCATTGCTGGCGGTGAATGTGGCGGCCATCGCAGTAGTTGTCCTTTTGACGCTCCTTTTCGGGAGAATTTACTGCTCTGTCATTTGCCCCTTGGGCGTCATGCAGGATTTCTTCAGCTGGATTGGCGGCAAGCGCAAAAAGAACCGTTTTTCATACAAGCCTGCCAAAAGCAAAATCCGCTACATCGTTTTGGGACTGTTCGCCCTTTCCATAATTCTTGGAACCGCAGCCACCGTCTATATCGCGCCCTATAGCGCCTACGGTCGCATGGCAACTTACCTGTTCGCCCCGATCTACGACGCCATCAATAATCTGCTGGCATACTTCGCACAACAAAGCGGCAGCTACATGTTCTACGAAAAGGAAATCGTCTTCAAGGGCGGCTTCGCATTTGCTGTCGCCCTGATAAGCTTTATCGCCATTGCCGCAATTGCTTTCTTCAAGGGCCGTGCCTACTGCAACACCATTTGCCCCGTAGGAACGCTCCTCAGTTTCATCGCCCGCTTTTCTCTATTCCGCCCCGTCATCGACAAAAGCAAATGCATCAAGTGCCGCCGCTGCGAAAGGAACTGCAAATCAAGTTGCATCGATGCCGCTAACGGAACCATTGATTACAGCCGTTGTGTCACCTGCTTGAACTGCACCGGCATCTGCTCCAAGAAGGCTATCAGCTACAAGTTCCGCCTCGGCGAAATCAAGTCCGTCACCCCCCAGGCCGACAAAATATCCGAAGAACCCGTCGATCAGAATCGCCGCAAGTTCCTGGGCATGGCCACCGTCTTTGCCGCAGGAGCCATGGTCAAGGCTCACGCCCAGGTAGATGAAGGTGAAGGCGGCCTCGCTCCCATCGAAGAAAAGTTGCCGTCCAAGCGCAATGCAAAAATCGTCCCCCCAGGTTCCAAGGGCCATCGCAGTTTCGATCGCAACTGCACCGCTTGCGGCCTCTGCATCGCCAACTGCCCCAATGACGTTCTTCGCCCCGGCGCAGACCTCAAGCCCTTCTCCAGCTACGAAAAAGGCTATTGCCGTCCGGAATGCACCCGCTGTTCCGAAGTC
>JAZRXW010000074.1:0-3081 GCA_045600425.1 Fibrobacter sp. | reverse complement strand
CCCGATGGGCCAGGAAATCCTGTAGGCTTTTTTCAGCTGTTTTACGGAAAGCCTGATTTTTTCGCCGGCTCGAAGCCGCAGACTTTTGCTCTTGAAAAGCAAGAAGAATAGCATGAGGGACGCGATAAAGTAGGTGGTAAGAATTGTGCCTAGGCCAGCACCAACCACGCCAAGACCTGCGCCTGGAACGGTGATGTTAAATCCTGCGAGGCTTACGTCTCGTGTTTCAAAAATCAGCAGAAAATTTGCAAGGACATTTATAAAGCAGGATGTGATTTGTAGCGCGCTAGGTAACTTCATGTTGCCGCTGCATTGCAACATCCCTGCTGCCATGGTGTTCAGTTGCATGCCCGGCAAGCCCAGCATAATAATCATGAAGTAGGTGGCGGCGTCTTTATGAATTTCGGCGTTGGCTCCCAATAGGGCAGGAATCTTGTCGGACATGAACGTTCCAAGGCCCATTAGAATCAAGCTGAACACAAGTCCAAAAAGGAGGCCTACTTTTACCAGGTTGCGGGCGCGTAGTTCTCGCTTGGCGCCGATGGCATGTGCAATTTGAACAGTGAAGCCAGCGTTTGCGGCGTAACATAAACTGCCAACAAGCCAGGTGCAGGAGGCCACAAGCCCGATGGCTGCCGCTTCCTTGGATCCCAAGTGCCCTACCATGGCGGCGTCCACGTAGGACATGATGATGGAAGCACTTTGTGCAAGAATTACAGGAAGGCTCAGCTGCCCAATCAAAAGCAGCATTTGGCGGCCGTTTAATGCCTTTCCGTCTCGCAGTAGTTCCAGTCTATCCATTAAGAACAAATTTAGAAATTCACCGTATTTTGACCAATGTCAAAAAACTATATTTGCTCCGCTATGTCGCCTGCGGTTCAATCCTCATTTGCAAATGCCTTTAAGAAGGCCTTCAAGCTTTCTCTTCCGGTACTTACGGGGTACTGGTTTCTGGGCATTACCTACGGTGTACTTGCGGAGTCCATGGGATTTAGCTATTGGTATCCGCTGAGCATGGCGGTGTTCATCTTTAGCGGTTCCGCGGAATTCTTGGGCCTGGGAATGTTGGCTGCAAATTTCAATCCGTTGGCGGCTGCAAGTATGGCCTTGGTGGTGGGCGCACGTCACTTGTTCTATGGTGTTTCCATGCTGGATCGTTACAAGGGAATGGGCTGGCGAAAACCTTTCTTGATTTTCTGGCTTACGGATGAAACTTTCGCGGTGAACTACAATGCTCGTGAAGCCTCCGCCACAGAAATGCTTTTGGTCAGTTTTTGGGATTATTCCTACTGGATTACCGGCGGCTTCATGGGTTACATGTTTGGTTCATTCCTAAAGTTCGACATTCATGGTCTTGAGTTTGTTGTAACCGCTATGTTTACGGCTATCTTTATGGATCAATTCCTGAAGGAAAAGGAACTGCGTCCGGCGTGGATTGGCATTGGCTGCACTGCGGTCAGCCTGTTTGTTGTAGGCTCCCAGTACTTCGTGATTCCTGCCATGGCTGGAATTTTGCTGATGCTGACCGCGTTCCGCAAGAAGTTGGAACCAAGCTATTTAGGGGAGGTTGAGAAATGACTTCCCAGCAGCAGGTGATTACCATCGTGATTCTTGCGGTGATTACTTTTTTGACACGAGCCTTGCCCTTCCTCATTTTCCCTGCAGGTAAGCCCACGCCTAAATACATCCAGTACCTGGGCAAGGCGCTGCCTCTTGCCGTTTTTGGAATGCTTGTGGTGTACTGCCTCAAAGATGTGCAGTGGCTCGAAGGAATGCACGGTATTCCCGAAGTTGTCGGAATTCTTGCTTGCGTCATTATGCATGTTTGGCGTCGCCAGCTGTTCCTCTCCATGGCGGTGAGTACCGCAGTCTATATGATTCTTATTCGTGTATTGATGTAGTTTTTTCGGGGTTTTGTGTCACAAAATTGAATGAAATTCTGCTTTAGTGACAAATTTTGCAGATAAACTAACTTGAAACCTCCTCAATAAGCTCGGCTTGTTGTCACTAGACTGATGAAATTGTCGGTTTAGTGACAAATTTCATTGGCGGTGACTCCGGAAAAAGATTTTTATTTCTAAAAATATTACATATAAATTAAATTTTATATCTCTAAAAAACTCATTTGATGAAATTGGTGACAATTTTTTTTGAAAAAATGCATAAAAAAGCGCCCAAGGCGATAGTCGTACAAAAAAACGCCCCCATCTCTGGGAGCGTTTTTAGTTTAAAGCCTAAAGTTTAAAGGATAAAGATTTGCAGGAATCCTTCAGAACCCCTTTCTACTTTAACCTTTCACCTTTCCGCTATTACATGCAGGTGTAGCCACCGTCAACCGGAACCATGATGCCGGTAACGTAGCTTGCGGACGGAGAAGCAAGGAAGATTGCTGCAGAGTCCAGTTCGCCTTCGTTTCCATAGCGTTCTGCCGGGATCATAGTCTTGGCATTTGCCTGGAAGAAGTCGGAATCCAGAGTTTCCTTGGTGAGCGGGGTGTAGAAATAACCCGGGCAGATTGCGTTCACGTTGATGCCCTTGCTGGACCATTCTGCGGCCAGAGCGCGGGTCAGGTTCACCACAGCACCCTTAGCGGCGTGGTACGGAGCGGAACCGCAGATCTTGTTACCAACAAGGCCGTACATAGAGGCGATGTTGATGATACGGCCATACTTTGCCGGGAGCATTGCCTTCTTGGCGACGGCGCGAGCCATCTTGAAGGTGCCGCCCAGGTCCACGTTCATTTCGTGGTTCAGCTGGTCGTCGGTAATGTCTTCTGCCGGAGCAACAGCACCGGTACCGGCGTTGTTGATTAGGATATCGATGCGGCCCAGCTTGGCGAGGATTTCGTCAACGGCAGCTTCCACCTTGGCGGTGTCGGTAATGTCGCACTGAACTGCGATAGCTTCAACACCGTAGGTTTCGGAAATTTCCTTAGCGACGGCTTCAATCATTTCCTTACGGCGAGCGATTGCAACAATCTTTGCACCCTGATTAGCGAGAGCCTTGGCCATCTGAACGCCGAGACCAGTGGAGCAACCAGTGACAACTGCAACCTGGCCGGAGAGATCGAAATAATTCTTC
>JAZRXW010000073.1:0-79334 GCA_045600425.1 Fibrobacter sp. | reverse complement strand
GAGAAACAGAAATCAAGGGTCGGTAGCTATGAGGGAATGTTTAAACATCTTAATGGTACGCGTAAATTGCAGAAGCTTATCGATGATTCAAAGCCGATTTAACAAGCTTTAAATGTCGCGTTAATTCCCTTTAAAAACAGCAAAGGGTAATCCGTTTTGGTTTACCCTTTTGTCATTTTTCTCTCACGAAAGGTGCTTTCTTCTCTCATTCAAAGTGCGCCGTTATACGGGTAATTGCCATCCGTCGGGACAAATCCCTTGAACCTTATCGGGCCAAGACTGTACGCAATTTTTCCCGTCGCCGCACTCTTGCGGATTTTTATCATCCGTTGCGAATTTTACAGAGTCGATTGCTGCTGCCCAAGTGTAAAGGCGGCCGAATTTTTCACAATTGTCGGGGCTGTTGTCATAACACCAGCTTTTTCCTTTTAGGCTTGGTGTCTTTAGACTGTCGGCGTAATTCAAATTTTCTGCCATCCACCATGTGTTCTTGATTTTTACGGTTTTGTAACTTTTCCCGTCGCGCTCGTCCAGTAAAGTTCCGTATATGCAGTTGTCTTCCGCCTCTGTTTTGCAGGAAATGACATCATCTTTTTCTAAACTGCTTGATGTTACACTAGAAGAACTATTCGTTACTGAACTACTTGACTCAACCTTTGCTGAGGATAGCCCTAAATTCAAGGAGTCTTGGGAAGACGAAGTTTGGATGGAACTTGATGATTTGAAACTGTCAATATCCCAATCAGAATCATTGTCTGATGTGTTGTTACTGGAGTCGTCGCTGCAGGACCAGATAAATAAAGAAATCAAACCAAGGAGAAAAATATTTTTCATAGTAAGGAATGTATCCTTAAATTTCATTTCTTGCAGTAGCTAACCGCTGTTGTTAAAAAAGAAAGTCCGGTGAGCAGGAGGCCGGCGAGGACGGTGCCGTTCCAGCCCCAGAGTGTCCAGAAGGAGCCTGAGAGGAATGTGCCCAGGGAGCCGCCGATAAAGTAGATGGTCATGAAGATGGTGTTCATGCGGCTGGTGGCTTCGGGGCAGAGTTTCATGACGGAGCTTTGATTGCCCAGCTGGATAAATTGCATGCCGATGTCGATGAGGATGATGCCCACGATGATGGCGGCGTAGCTGTTGCTTCCGAAGTAGAAGGTGGCCCAGGCGGCGGCCATGAGGAAGTTGCCTGCGTTACAGAATTTTTCTACGCCGAAGCGTTTGATGTACTTGCCGATGCGGGATGCTGTCAAGGCGCCGGCGATTCCGCAGAGTCCCAGAAGCCCAACGGTTTTACTGTCCTGGAAGAAGGGCGCTTGCTTCATACGGAAGGCGAGGCATGCCCACAGCGCCAAAAAGGAGCCGAAGGCGAATCCCGAGCGGATGCTATAGATTCGCGCCTGGGAGAACCGCACAAAAAGTTCCCCGATGGATTTCAGCATGCTGAAAAATGTGCCGCGGTAAGTGGTGGGCACGCCCGGCAAAACTTTAAAAACGATGGCGGTGGAGGCGAGCATCATGGCGGCTGCAATAAGGAACATGGAGCGCCATCCCAGCCATTCGCCCACAAGGCCGCTGCACACGCGGGAGGCGAGAATTCCCGTAAGGAGGCCGCTCAGGACCATGCCGGTTTTCAATTCCTTTTCGTCAGGCCTTGAAAACAGGGAAACCATGGGCATAAAGATTTGCGGCGTTACGGAGCAGATTCCCGTGACGAAGGATCCTGCCAGAAGCATCACGGCGTTTGTAGAAAAGTAGATGGAGATAAGCCCGAAAATCAGCAGGGTGAAATTCACAAGTACAATGCGGCGGCGGTCAATCATGTCGCCCAGCGGCACGATGAAAAGCAGGCCCAGGGCGTAACCCACCTGTGTGAGCACCGGCATGAGATTCACATAGAATTCCGAAATCCCCATGTCCATGCGGATCATGTTCAGCAGGGGCTGGCAATAGTAAATGTTAGCCACCGAAATGCCCGCCATAATGGCAAGCATCAACGTGAGGGAGCGGGGAATTCCTGCGTGTGGCTTAAGGGTGAACATGTCGAAATAAAGGAACTATACTTTCTTGATTTGTGTCTTAAATGTAGTTTTATTATATTTCGTGGTATGAGTGATATAGAAAAATATAAGAAATCATTTGAAGAAGCTTTAAGGTTTTTTGTTTCTTCCTTATCTAGAGTTGTTGCTACTGAGGATGGAAGTTGGACAATAAAAGGGTTTATAGATGCATGTAAAAACATCTACACCATTTCGTCTGATACAAAAATAGTCTCAAAAATTTTAGAAATACATTTGTTCCCTCAGATTTTAGAATTTGCTAAACGAAATGGATATAAGGTAGTTCTTGCTGATAAGCAAAATTGGTATCCTGATTTAACATTTATTAGTGAAGAAAGTGAGAATGTCAAATTTGCGGTTGATATAAAGACTACATTTAGACGAAACGGAAAAACAGCCGGCTTTACTTTAGGAAGCCATGGAAGCTATTTTAAGGAACGAGAAAAAAGTAAAAACATCCAGTTTCCTTATAATCAATATGCCGCCCACTATTGTCTAGGCATTATTTATACTAGAAATGATGCAATAGATGATTTAGAGCAATTAAATATTTATGGAGCGGCGGATATTGATGCTGAACAGACTGTTGTAGGGTACCGACATGTTACCAATGTCAATGAATTGAAATCAATCACATCCGTAATAAAAGATTTTGATTTTTTTGTAGCTGAAAAATGGAAGATTGCAAGTGATAGACAGGGGTCTGGAAACACTGCCAATATAGGCTCCATAAACGACATTGACGATTTAAAAGAAGGGAAAGGCGTCTTTTCCTCACTTGGAGAACAGTTTTTTGATGAATATTGGATGAATTTTGGTGAAGCTGTTCTGGTAAAAGATGGAAAACCAAAGAAAATAAAAAATATTCGAGATTTCCTTGATTTTAAGGGACGAATGGATTTGTTGAATAAAATTGATAGTAAATACTTGCCGAGGTCCTGAAGTGTCTATAATTGTTCCTCCGATTAAGAGTCAAGGAATTAAAACTAAGTTGGTTCCTTGGATAAAACAGTGTTTGCCTTCCTATAAAGGCAAATGGATTGAGCCTTTTATGGGTACTGGTGTCGTTGGCTTTAATTTAGCTGGCGAGAAAGCTTTGTTGGGAGATACCAACCCTCATATTATAGGTTTTTATAACAAAGTTAAGAATGGTGAAATAACGGGTTTTAATGTTCGTACATATCTAGAATGTGAAGGATCTCTTTTAAAAAATTCTCCAAACGATGGTTATGACCATTATATTGAGGTTCGGAAAAGATTTAATTCTGGTGAATTTTCACCATTTGATTTTCTCTTTCTTTCAAGAGCTGGATTTAATGGAATGATGAGATTTGGAAAGAAAGGTAATTGGAATATTCCCTTTTGTAAAAAACCAAATCGCTTTGCTCCGGCTTACATAACAAAAATTGTAAATCAAGTAAATAATGTTGCGTCGATTATCGGACCGCAATGGATGTTGGTAAATCAACCGTTTGAGAAGACAATTCTTGAAGCGACTAAAGATGATTTGATTTATTGTGACCCTCCATATTTTGGTCGTTCCGTTGATTACTTCAATAGTTGGGATGAATCGGATGAACGTAAATTGTTTGATTTGCTAAAGGAAACCAAGGCGAAGTTCATTCTTTCAACATGGCATCATAGTGAATGGAGATCAAATGAAATGATTGGTAAATATTGGGGCGAATTTAACATTATGACAAAAGATCACTTTTATCATAACGGAGGTCGTTTGGAAAATCGAAAAAGTGTAGTTGAAGCTTTGGTTTGCAACTTCGATACTCCAAAGATTATTGAGCTTCCTAAACAAGAAATGGTTGAACATTCTCAACTAAGTTTAGCATTATAAGCAAAGTTTATTGATGTAAAAATTGTATATCGCAATAGGACCATTGATGCCTTTGCAATCCAATACATGGTCATTATATGTGTCACTCAGTTTATCTGGGTGACATAATTTGTACTTGGCGTTACTTGCAGCGCACCAGCACTTTTTTCTTCTGCAGAAAATCGATGCATTCTTCGGCGGTAGCCTTGCTGGAGTCAAAGAGGAAAATGCGACCTCCGTCGGGGTTGCTGGCGGAAGTCGGCGAGGAATGCTAGATTCTTCGCTTCGCTCAGAATGACACTGTTGTTGTGTGCTGCCTTGGCGACGGATTTTTCCACCAGCTCAAATGCTTTATTGAGGCCTTCCTGCCAGGTGTCTACATCTACGCGGGTGACGATGCGTTCGGCACCGGAAATATGCTGCTCGCGGGTGGGGCGACTTCCGTCTGCAAGAACTTCGGCGGTTTCGTCCTCGACCTCTTCGGAGGCGCGCATTTTTAAGCTGTAGTAGTCCATAATTTTTCCAAGTTGAAATTTAGAAAAATATGGCTGGTTGAATTTTGTGCGATACTATTTTTTGAAAATAGATGTAATCGCCAAGGTGTCTTTGGTGTCATCCTGAGAAATAATCAAATTCCAGGTGATTGTGGTGTCATTTTCTGGATGGAATCCGTTACTAAACGAGTAAATTTTAGGAGTTGGGACGCTGATGGGATATTGAATTATGGAAAATAAAGTTGTTTGACTTATGGTACTTATGGTAAGTAGTGGATTAGCGAACGCAGATTTTGGTAGCCCTTCAAAGGTCAAGGTTCCGTAAATTTGAATATTGAATATGGTGTCTGCAGGAATTTCTTTGAACATTTCCCGAATGGCGCTGGTGTCTGCTTTCGGAGTTTCTGCTTTATAGGGAATCATGTTGGTTGCTAAAGCGTTTTCGCCATAGTTAACGAAAATGGTATCTCGATGAATGATGTTCGTGTGGATTGTTTTTGTGGTATATGTGGTGTCGTAAAGAATTTCTTGGTCGTAGCAAAGCTTTGGACAGGTACTGCATGTGTCAATGGGAGTTAATTGAGGATTGTTATAGACAAAAACAATTGGTTGATGGTCAAGATTGGGATATGTTGTGATGAATCTAAATGAATTGCAAGAAGTAACCATATCTCCATCAAAATAACATTTGGTGGAAACTGTGTCCGTAGTCAAGGTGTCCAATGTTCCAAGGGAATCTTTCTCGTACACGAAGCTGATGTATTGCAGACTGGTTTCGGTAGTGTCGTTCACGGAGTCTGTATAGATGGTAAATTTTACTCGGACTGTATCCACAATGGCGGAATCGCAAGGCCTAGAAGACCAATCCACTTGGTCGTTTGATGATGGATTGTTGTCGCCACAGGCAATTAAACTTGCAAAGAACGCAAGCAAACCGATAAAGATGAAATTTTGTTTATATGCCATATTTATTCCTCCTAATTTAAATATAAATTCATTTTAGAAGGATGTGACGGGGACAATGTAAGTCGCAAAAGCCCGTGCAGTAAATCACGAACTTTTGTGTCTATTCGTGGAATTCGTCATCGCTGATGGGGCCAGGTTCGCACTGGCCTATCATCTTGATGGCTTCGCAAATCTGGTCGATTTCTGTGTCGCTTGTAATGAGGGGCGGCATGGTGTAGACGTAGTTGCAGAAGGGTCGGAGCCACACGCCGGTTTCCTTGATGACGCGGAGAATGTCGTCGGAGGTGGGGATGGCCTTCAGTTCCAGGCAGCCGATGGCTCCAAGAACGCGGACGTCTGCGGCGTTTTCCAGATTGCGGAGAGGCTCCAGGTTGGTGCGAAGGCGGCTTTCGATTTGCTTTACGCGGGTTTGGTAGTCGCGGCTTTCAAAAAGATTCAGGCTTGCGATGCCTGCGGCACAGGCCAGTGGGTTCGCCATATAGGTGGGCCCGTGCATGAAAGCGGAAATCTTGCTGTTGGTAATGGTGTCTGCCACCATTTCAGATGCGACACAGGCGGCCATGGTGATGTGCCCCCCTGTAAGAGCCTTGCCGATGGTCATAATGTCGGGGAGGACAGGCGCGACGCGGTTCCCTTCAGTGGTGGCGCAGTCTCCGTAGGCGTTGGCGGAACTGCCTGCGGACCAGGCGTGTTCCATCCCGAAACGGGGGCCGGTGCGGTAAAAGCCCGCTGCGATTTCATCGAAGATCAGCAAAATGCCTTTTTCGTCGCACAGCTTGCGCAGCCTCTTTAAGTAGCCAGCGTTATAAAGCCACATGCCGTTGCCACCCTGAAAAACGGGCTCACAGATGACGGCGGCGATTTCCTTTTCGTGTTCGTTGACCACCGCTTCCATGGAGGCGAAGTCTGCGTCATTCCAAGGTTCGTCGGCACGGCAGTTGGGGCGTTCTGCAAAGTAGTGGTGGGGCATGATGCCGCGGAACAGCGTGTGCATTCCATCGGGGTCGCTTAAGGCCATTGCGCCTGCGGTGTCACCGTGATAGCCGCCCTTTAAAGCGACCAGCTTGCAGCGTTCGGGCCTACCCAAAGCATATTGATATTGCACAGCCATCTTGGCGGCGCATTCCACGGCAATGCTTCCGGAGTCAGCATAGAAAATCTTGTTCAAGCCCTTGGGCAAGAACTTCACCAGCTTTTCGCCAAGCTCAATGGCGGGCTCGTGAGTGAATCCGCCGAACATCACGTGGCTTAGCTTTTCGCTTTGCTTGCGGATGGCTTCTGTAATTTCTGGACAGTTGTGACCGTGTGCTACGCACCACCAGCTGGAAACAGCATCAATCAGATTCAATCCATCGGCGGTTTCAATGCGGGTGCCTTGTGCAGACTTAGCCAAAAAACGTGCAGGCGTATTCTTGAGCGCTGCGTAGGGGTGCCACAGATGTTTCGCATCAAATGCCAAGAGAGATTCAAGATTTTTCATAATGGAAAATTTAGAAAAATCCCCCTTAAATTCGTGCCTCTTAAATGTCCTTGGTTTCTGCAACCCAGATTTTGACTGTACAGTTGCTCTGGACAATGGCTTGGACATAATGCAATCCGCTTGTCAAGTGACCGCGGGAGTCCAACTCTAGGCAAACGCCATAGGTGCTGAAACTTCCTTTTTTCATCTGGAGGGCGGTGGCATGGACTCGGGATTCTACAGGGACCTCATCACTTACGCTGTTGGCGATGAGACCGCGAGCGGTTTCCGGATCAATTTCTCTGAGAGAGCGGGTGCGTTTTAATGTCATAATCTTGAATATAGCTAAAGCGGGGTTCTCAAGCGTTACGGCTTTATTTTTTCAACAACAGTTTCTTGTTTTCTAAAATTCCGTCATTATCAAAACGGACGGTGGGGTTCTTGCCGCTTTCGTAGGCGTCTTTGCTTTCGTAAAGCGAGAGTGCCACAGAAACTCCCGGCAGTTGTGCCACGTTGGTCTGCCTTGCAGAAACTTCGTGCGTAAAGGAGAAGTTCTTTTCCATCTCGTCTTTGAAAGATGCCTTTGGAATGTAGATGGTTTTGCCCATCTGTTCTAGGGATTTGCCGGTACTGTCGACGAATTCTGCCACCAGGTAGACATCGAAGAAACAAGGTGCCACGCCTGTGTTCTTTACCGTGATGTCCAGCGTATTTTTTGTGATGGTGGGTTCGGTAATGGTGGTAAGTTCCGCCTTGGAAACAGTGAAGTTGTATCCGATGACGTGGGTCATGGAATCTGCTAGTGCCTTGTTCTCCTGATAGAAAATGTAACCGTCGTCGCTGTCCTGGTCCAGTACGTAGTAGGTCAAGTGGGCGGTCTTGATGGCAGATACCCAGCGGTCCGGAGTCCATTTCAGGTAGCCGCCGGGAATAATGTCGTTGTAGGTCAGCATGGTGGTGTAGCCGGCCAGGTTTTCTGCGATGGTGGGAAGTCCCGCTTTGTAGGCCCGCATTAGAGAGTCTGGGCGTCCGGGGGTTCCAATAAAGCCGTCATCGCGCTTGGCGATTCCCAGGCTGATTGCATGGGTGTAAACGTCTCCCGAACCGCTGGAGGGCAGCACGATCAATGTCTTTTTGAATTGCGCGGCGTAATAGTCCAGCATGTCCATTTCGATTTCTGCAGAGGGCATCTCGCTTCCGTCCAGGTGGGAGGCGTGCCACTCTCCCCATTCTCCGAAGGTGCGGATATCAATATATTCCAGACGTGGGTCTCCATCGAATTTTTCCGCAAAAGCCTTGGCGAAATCTTTGGCGGCCTGCAGGTAAACAGGATCGTCCCAGACGGGGACTTGTGCGCGATAGCCCTTGCCCTTTAGCGTTGCCGTGACCTTCTTTGCTCCGTTTTCGTAAACCCAGGCGGGAGTCCAGTCGTACTTTTCGGTGGGTGTGTCGTCTCCATTGATAAAGGAGGGGGAGTAGGGGAGGACACGTAGAGCATAACCTAGGCCGTTCTTGTCACAAATGTCAAGAATTTTTTCAACTTCGGTCCAGTCGTAAACGCCTTTTTGGGGATTCAGCTTGTCCCATTGGAAATAGCCGGAACCGTAGGAAATCAAGTCCCAGGCGCGATTGTTCAGTTCCCCGTAGGGACCGTACTGAAATTCCGGGACAAATGTCCAGGTGCCGCCAACGGGAACGGTAAAGCCCTTGTGGGGATTGGCCAATGGGCCGTTGAATGGTTTCAAGGAAAACAACGTGGAAACGGTGTCGCCAAGGTTTGCGGAACTCTGGGGAAAATCATCTGCCGAAGAATGGGGAATCGCAGCCGATGAACTTTCGGGAATTACATCTGCCGAAGAATGGGGAATTGCAGCCGATGAGCTTTCGGTTTCATTCGATGAGCTGGAACGAACTTCGTCTGCTGAAGAACGAGCTTCGTCTGCGGAAGAGCTGCTTTCAAATCCGAAGACTTCTTCGGGGACGGAACTGCTGTTGTTATCGCTGCAGGCATTTAACCCAAGGGCCAATACGACTGTTGCGCTCAATAATCCAAAGCTCTTCATTCCAACCTCTTATTTTATTTTGAATATAAATAAATCCGGAGAACCGTTAGCGACGCTTTTTCTATTTTTGGGCTTTCTTGATTAGACGATCCATGCGTATTCTTCAAATAAATAAATTTTTCAATAAGCTGGGCAAATTCCAGACCGCTCATCGTGGCGGAATCTTGTTGTCCATTATTCTTTTTACGCTCCTTGCGGGTGCGGGAATTCTGCGGTTCGAGTTTACCTTTACCAACGAAGGCTGGTTCTTGGAAGGTGACGCGGCGAAGGTCAACGCCGAAAAATTCCGAAATCATTTTGGGAATGACGCTAGCGTTGTTATTCTGGTAACGTCGGACAATGTGCGGGATTCCGCTGTTATGGAAATGCGGGATACCCTTTCCCGCTATATGCTAGCTCATATTCCGCTGGCAAAAGAAATCCATGCCATCGAAAATACCGCCGGGACAGAAGCTTTGATTCACATGAGCCTGGAACGTTATCAGGATCCTGGTGAAGATGCTTCCAGGGTGGGCCGTGCGGTAGCCGACCTTCTGGAACGTCCTGAGTTTAAATGGTCCCGCTGGGATTTGAATGCCGCCGGAGAGCCTTATCTTGAAGTGGCGAAAAATGACTCCACCATGCCGCAGGCTGCAAAGTCTGTCATCATTGGCGTGATTATCATGATTTTCTGTTTGGCCTTTTTTACCCGCAGCAAGTATGGCGTGCTGGTACCTTTTATGGCTACGGCTCTTGCCATGGCATCTGTATTTGGAATTTGCGGATGGATTGGGGTGAAGCCTGATTTTACCTTGTTTACCTTGCCCATGATGTTGGGCATGGCTCTGAGTGTAGGCTATTCCATCCATTACATCAACAGCTTTAAGCAGGCTTATGCCCGCTTGAATGACCGGCGGGCGGCCTTGGTGGAGGCTGTCACAGAAACCGGGTGGCCGATTCTTTTTACGGTGGTGACTACGGTGGCATCTATGCTGTCGTTCTTGTTTGTAGAAATGCCTGTGTTGAAAACCGTAGGCTCTATTTGCGCTGCGATGGTTTTTGCGGTTTATCTGTATGTGATTATTTTTGTGCCCATCCTTTTTAGCTATGGCGGAACCGCAGACGATTCCCAAAAGAAAAAGCAGAACGGCTGTGACAATTTTATTGAAAAGTCTTTGGAAAAACTTGGTTGTAGAGCATTGAAACTGAAGCTTCCCATAGCTCTTGTCACCCTTACGGTGGCTGTCGTCAGTGCCATTGGATGCATGGACTTGAAGGTGAACATGGACTATGTGGAAATGTTTGGAGTCAAGTTGCCTTTTGTGGAGCGTTTGGTAAAGCTGATGGACTCGGACTTGGCCAACGTTTATTCCTACAACGTGATGGTGGACTTTGGTGAACCTGACGCTTTCAAGAATGTGGAAAACCTGGGGGCTTTGGATAGCGCTTCTGTAGCCTTGTCGGGGTTGCCCTTAACGAAAATTTCCGAGGGAAAGTCCAGGGTGATGGTCGGGGGTGTAACCGACGATTTTAGTATGGCCTATATCCATGTAGAACTGAAGGAATGGAATTCCAAGCAGGTGGATATCGATATGGACAGTGCCCAGACATTGGTTCGCCGGTATTTTCCCCGGGCAGAGGTCGGGGTAGAAGGTTATGCGGTGGAGCAGTCCTCCATGAACAACAAGTTGGTGGAAGGTGAAATCAAGTCCATCTGTATTTCCTTTGGGGTGATCTTGCTGTTGCTGATAGCTTCCTTTACCAGCGTAAAGACTGGCCTGATCGGGATGATCCCTAACGTGACTCCCATTTTGGTCATTGGCGGTGTAATGGGCGCTTTTGACTTTAGCATGGATATGATGACCATGATGGTCATGCCCATGGCCTTGGGTATAGCGGTAGACGACACCATCCATTTTGTAAATCACGCAAAGCTTTGCTTTGAACGCTGCGGAAATTATAGCCAGTCCATATTGAGTACGTTCAGGGAAGTGGGCAAGAGTATGGTGAGCACCACCATTATCCTTTGCATGATGTTCTTGGCCTATATGGTGAGTCCGGTGACCATCTTCTTTAGGGTGGGGTTCATGGCTTGCATCGGTCTTGTGACGGCCTTGGTGGCGGATTTTACCATTACTCCGGTGCTTATCATGCTGTCGAAGCCCTTTGGAAAGGAATTTTCGAAATAAAAAGAGGTATTGGGCTGTTCTGGTCCTTTGATGTGGTAATCGGTCTTTTTTGGCCGATTTTCCTTTTTTTACTCAAAGTGTAGACAAATATTTGCTTTTTCTTTTTAAAATATAACTTGAAATAACTGAAAATTATGGTAATGTGTTGACTTTTAATAAAAAATAGAGTACATTTTAGAGTACGAAAAGGAGTGTTTATGGGATTTGGATTGGAAAAGAAAATGGGCGTTTTTTATTCCTTGGAAACGGCTATATCGTGTAAGGCGTTCAGGGCTTTATCCAAATTTTTTGATGCTAGCGCGGAATAGTTGATGATGAACTGGTGTTCGCTGGGAGTTGCCTCGGTGTAATAATCCGAGAGGGCTCCGATGCGCACGCCCTTTTCGTTTGCCCGCTTGCAGAATTCTTCATCACTTAAACGGGTGTTGATTTTCATGATGAAGTGAAGTCCTGCGTTTTCTTCAAAAATTTCTACAAGGGGAGAAAGCTTGCTTTTGCCGATAGCGTGGAGTAGAGTGTCGCGGCGGCCGCGGTAAAGATTTCGCATGCGGTTGATGTGCTTTTCGAAGGAGCCTTCGTCAATGAATTTCGAGAGGGCCAGTTGTTCCAGCGTAGAAATGGTGCAGGCGTAGAAGGAAAATTCTTCGTGGAATTTCTTTGCCAGCGGTTTGGGCAGCACCATATAGCTAAAGCGGGCTGAAGATGTAAGGGTCTTGGAAAAAGTATTGATGTAAATAACCTTGTCCATGACGTCGATGTTCTTCATGGCGGGAATGGGACTGCCTACCATACGGAATTCACTATCGTAATCGTCTTCTACGATGTAGCGGTTGCTGGATTTGGCGGCCCAGCTTAAAAGTTCGTAACGTCGGCTTACGGGAGTGACGATTCCCGAGGGAAAATGATGAGAAGGCGAAATGTGAATGACGTCGGTGCAGGTTTCTTCCAGCTGGTCGATAATGACCCCGCTTGCATCCATAGGGATGAAGTTGCAGACCACATTCATCTTGCGGTAGATCTTGGAAATCTTGCTGTAGCCCGGATCTTCTACGCCGTACTTCTTGTCGAAACCTAAAAGCTGGACTAGCAGGCCGTACAGGTAATCGGTTCCTGCCCCCATAATAATCTGGCTTGGGTCCACGTCCATGTTGCGAAAGCCTCGCAGCAGTTTTGCGATGGACTTGCGGAGGGCAGGAATGCCGCCGTAAGGGGAGGGTTCCATCAGTTCCTTCTGATTTTCACAGATGACCTTCCGCATGATTTTTGCCCAAGTGGAAAAAGGGAAACTTTCTGGATCTACTTGATTGTTGACGAAGTCCGCCAGGTATTTTTTGGAATGCTTTACAGAATGATGTTTCTCAAAGACGATGGATTGTTCTTCCGAAAATTTCTGGGTAGCCTCTCGGGATTCCCTTAGGATCTTTTGGTTTACTTGCGGTGTGGTCCTGCTGGTGTTAATCTCGGAAACGAAAAATCCTGTACGCGGCTTTGTATAGATGAACCCCTCCGCCAAAAGTTGGGCGTAGGCGTTCTCCACCGTAATAACACTGACTCCTAGATGTGTGGCAAAAGGGCGCTTGGACGGCAGTTTTTCGTCCGCAGGCAATACGCCCGAAAGAATATCCTTCTTGATACACTTATAGATGTAGTGGTACAGGGAATCGGAATCGGCTTTCTTGATGTCGTAACTGAGCATAATCTGACCTTAATCTGGACTTATTAAAATAATAGAAAATTGAATATTTGATAATGTCAGTTCATTGGGTATTTTTGTTTTGTTTTTAACAGTGAGGTAAAAAATGTCAGAACAGAATTACATTGCAGAACGTTACGAATTGAACAAGAATCTTGCCCAGATGCTGAAGGGTGGTGTCATCATGGACGTGACCACTCCGGAACAGGCAAAGATTGCAGAAGCCGCAGGTGCTTGCGCCGTCATGGCTCTGGAACGCATTCCCGCAGACATTCGTGCCGCCGGTGGTGTGAGCCGCATGAGCGACCCCAAAATGATTAAGGGAATTCAGGAAGCGGTCTCCATTCCTGTAATGGCAAAGTGCCGCATCGGTCATTTTGCTGAAGCTCAGATTTTGGAAGCTATTGAAATTGACTACATCGACGAAAGCGAAGTTCTATCACCTGCCGATGATATTTTTCACATCAACAAGCGTGACTTCAAGGTGCCTTTCGTTTGCGGAGCCAAGGATTTGGGCGAAGCTCTCCGCCGTATTGAAGAAGGCGCTTCCATGATTCGCACCAAGGGTGAACCGGGTACTGGCGACATTGTGCAGGCTGTACGCCACATGCGCCTGATGCAGCAGGAAATTTCTCGCCTCACCTCTATGCGTGAAGATGAACTGTATAACCGCGCCAAGGAACTTCAGGTTTCCTATGCTCTGGTAAAGTACGTTCACGACAATGGCAAGCTTCCCGTGGTGAACTTCGCCGCTGGTGGCGTGGCTACTCCCGCTGACGCTGCTCTCATGATGCAGCTTGGCGCCGAAGGTGTGTTCGTAGGTTCCGGCATCTTCAAGTCCGGCAATCCGGTGAAGCGTGCCCAGGCCATCGTGAAGGCCGTGACCAACTACAAGGATGCAAAACTCATCGCAGAACTTTCCGAAGATCTGGGCGAAGCCATGGTGGGCATTAACGAACAGGAAATCGCCCTTCTCATGGCTGAAAGAGGTAAGTAATGGATGATGTTAAAACCGCGCAAGTTCCTGCGCGGCCGCTGATTGGTGTTCTCGCTGTTCAGGGTGCCTTTATAGAACATGAGCAAATCCTCACTAAGCTTGGCGTGGAGTCCGTTGAAATCCGGCAAAAGTCGGATTTGACACTTCTCGCGGGGTCGAACCGTCCGTTTGATGGCTTGATTCTCCCTGGCGGCGAAAGTACCGTTCAGGGCAAGTTGCTGCGGGATTTGGACTTGTTTGAACCGCTGCAGAAAATGATCCAGGAAGGGCTTCCTGTTTTGGGAACTTGTGCTGGACTCATTCTGTTGGCGGATCGGCTTTCCAATGACAAGAACGTCTACTTTGGGACATTGCCCGTGACGGTGAAACGTAACGCCTACGGTCGCCAGCTGGGAAGTTTCTATGCTGAACTTCCTTTCCGCGGCATCACTGATTCCGTGACGGACCCGAAAAGCGCCGTGACGGACCGCCAAGCCTCTGCGGCGAATGAACCTGATATCGTTCCCATGACCTTTATCCGTGCTCCGCTCATTGAAGAAGTCCGTGACGGTGTAGAAATCCTTGCAGAAGCCAAGGGCGGAATCGTTGCGGTCCGTTATAGGAACCAGCTGGGCATTACTTTCCATCCGGAACTGAATGACGATACCCGCATTCACCAGTACTTCGTAAACATTTGCAGGGAAGCTTTGAACTCTTGAGGGATAAGTAAAGTTTATGTTAAGCCAAGGGCATCTTGAAGGTGATGGAATTTTGTTCCCCGTGACGCTGGTAGGTAACTTCTCGGGTCATGTTCTTGACCATAAAGATGCCAAGTCCACCTACGTTTCGGTCTTGCGCCTGTAAGGAGACATCAGGTTCTGCTGCTTCTGTGAGAGGGTTGAACGCCTTGCCGTTGTCGGTAAACGTTGCGCAAATTTCTCCATCGCAGATGCGGTACTGGATGTTTAGCTGGGAAGCACCGCTATAGAAAACTACGTTGCTTACGATTTCGTCAACGCAAATAGCGAGCTTGGAAGAAATCTTTTGTGAAAATCCGTTGCATGCGCTCCACTCCGCAGTGAAGTTCCGGACGTATTCAAGGCAATCCTTGTTAACCTCGAAATCTTTTGAGGTTATTTCCAGTTTGGTCAGGCTGAACGCCAGCATGGAGATGTCATCGAATTGCGGAGCGTCGCCGGTATATTTCATGACGGTCTCGTAGACGTTCTTGCAGAGATTTTCCATGTTCCCGAACTTATTGGAGTTCAGTGCGGCAAGCATTCTTTCGTTGCCGAATTCCTTCTTGTCCTTGTTCATGGCCTCGGGAATGCCGTCGGTATAGGTAAACAGAATTTCGCCGGGCTTTAGCTTGAACTGGTAATTTTCGTAGGTCATGCCAGGAAGGCCGCCCAGGATAAATCCGCTGTCTACGTTTTCCAGGGAGAAAAAATCGCCTTTTCGCATTAGGGCGGGAGGTTCGTGCCCTCCATTACTGAACTGGAATACGCCTGTTTTCAAATCCAGAACACCGCAGAAACAGCTAATGAACATTCCCAGAGGATTGTTGGCACAGAGCTTGTCGTTTGTCATTTCCAGAGCTTTCGCCGGAGAGTAGCCTCGCATCAGGTTGTTCTGCAAGATGGTCTTGGAAACCATCATGAACAGAGCCGCAGGAACACCTTTTCCCGAAACATCGGCAATGACTAGGGCAATGTGGGTGTCATCGATTTTAAAGAAATCGTAGAAGTCTCCGCCCACCTCTTTTGCGGGACTCATGATGGCGTATAAATCCAGGTTTTCAAACTTTTCCAGCTTGGGCAAGGCGGAAAATTGAATCTTTGTGGCGATGGTCAATTCCGTGTGGTTCTTTTCTTGTTCTCGATGGGCCTCGGTCAGATGGTTCACATAGGAATCCAGTTCCTTGGACATTTCCTTGAAGGAGCGTGCCAATTCTCCAACCTCGGAAGTGTAGGTCACATAGTTCTTGCACCGCTCCACGATAGAGTTGATCTTGACTTCAATTTCTGATTCCTCCCCAAAGACCTTCCCGATGGAACTCATCTTTTCCATAGGTTTCGTGACGGTCAGTTCTATGTAGAGAAGAAAAGCAAGGGATGTCCATACCGCCAAATTCATGGAGATGGCTGCACCGTAATAGACAAAGTTCCAGAGGTAGAGGGGATCCACCTGGAAGCGGTACGTAAAGAACTCGTGTATGATGTAAGCGACAGCGATGCTGACTAAAATACTTGCGATGACAAAGAACAGCAGGAATTTTTCGTTTAGCGAAAAAGAGAATACAACGTTGTCATTGCCCCGGTTTTTCCGCTTGAGAATAAACTGATGCCTCAGGGAATTGAAAATCATCAGCGGGATGGCGGTTGCGATGGTGGTGTTCAGCTGGTTAAAGAAGTAGTTCGTCCATAGGGCTGGGGAAATCTTGTCGACGTTGAGAAATATTAGGGAGAAAGCCGCCGTCGCGTTGTATCCCGAGAATACAATAATCACTAGCAAAAGCTGGACCACTTTAAGGACGCTGTTCAGCTTGTATTTGTTATCGTCGTTACGCCTTAAAAATTTCCAGACGGCTGCAGGAAACAACCCGTAAGTGATTTGCAGGAAAAATCCCGGAATGAAAATGAAGGGGGTATAGCCCAGGTTGATTTCTTCGAACATGTTGGCGAAAGCGCATCCGATGGCGCCTGGCAAGCCAAAAACCAGCGTGGACAGAAAGGGAAGCGACGCGGTAAAGGTGACTTCCGTAAAATCGGAAATTTTGAGAAGGGTCCTACAAGGCATCCCTATGGCGTAAAAAATTAGCCCGCAAATCAGGATTGCAAGAAAACTTTTTAGTAAAGACCTTTCTTTCATCTTGGAATCTAAACGATAGTCAGGATTTTGCCAAAGCCTGTCATCTTGAAAACGTCCATGATGGTTTCATTGACGTGGGTCAGAGTCATCTTGCCGATGGAGGCCTTCTTCTTGTAGGCGTTCAGGAGCACCCGCAGGCCGGAACTGGAAATGTATTCGACCTGGGAGAAGTCCAGTTCAAGATTTTTGGTTGCCGTTACCGCAGTTTCCATTTCGGCTTCAAAGGCGGGGGCGTTTGCCGTGTCGATCATTCCCTGGGGGGATAGGATGAGCTTGTCTCCGTCAATGGTTCTAGAAAAATTCATAGGGGCTCTCGCTAAAAATCTAATGATGCAAATGATGTACTCTGAAAAAATATTAAAATATGGAAGGATTTGTGAAAGTCTCGAGAAAAACACCTGGCCTATTATTTTATTATTGGGTTGTTTTTTGAAATTTTGTTAATATATGCAATTGTCCAACAGCTACATTGTGAGCAAGGCGTTTGGTACGTTTTTGTTCGCATCGATTCTTACGGGCCTGGCAAAGGAACTGCGTGTCATTGCTGATAGCGTGATTGTGGGAAACTTTGTAAATCCCAACGCCTTGTCGGCAATCAACTTCTACTACCCGCTGGAAACCTTGTTTATTGCCATTGTGGCCGCCATTGTTTTTGGGACAAGCATTCATGCCGCTGTTGAAATAGGAAAGCAGAATTACAAGAAGGTGTCGGAATATTTTTCTTCGGCGATCTTTGTTGCGATTCCTTTGATGGTTGTTCTTGTTTCGGTGAGCTACCTGTTTTTCCCTCAGGTCATAAACCTTCTGGTGGATGCTAACGAGCCGTTACTTTACAAGTTGACAAGCGATTACGCCTTTGTAATGCTTTTGAACTTTGTACCCTTTGCGTTTATTTATCTCTTGCAGACCTTCATCAGTATTGACGGCCGTCCGGGACTGGTGACGATTTCCATCATTGTAAGTCTTGTTTTAAACGTCCTATTGGATTTGCTGTTTACCGCGGTCATTCCCCTAGGAATTGCAGGTGCTGCCTGGGGTACAATCCTGAGCAACTTGGTAGGGCTGTGCGTGATTTTGCCCTACGTGCTCAGAGGGAAGAGTTCATTTAAGTTTGTATTCCCCAAGAAGGCTTTTAGCACCGTGGGAAAGGTGTTAAAACAAGGGGTTCCCCTGTGTGCCGGCGATGTGCTGTTGGCGGTGATCGTCTTTGTCCTGAACCAGATGATTTTGGATTTCAAGGGACCCAACGGTGCCTATCTCTTTGCCATCATGATGCAGCTGGTTTTCTTGGGCGGAAACCTGCTGGAAGGTGTGGCGGAGCTGAACAATTCCATTGGCGGCGTGCTGTTGGGCGAGGGAGATTACTCCGGCTTTAGAACCTTGATCCACCGTAGCTGTTTTGTGGTGATTGTCTTTGGTGCGGCCTTGACCGGGCTTACCCTGCTGTGGCCCGAGGGTGTGGTGAAACTGTTTGGCGATTCCGCCGATGGAACCATGTCGGGATATGCGGGGGACTTGCGTATCATCAGTTTATTTGTGGTTCCGTACTTGCTGTTCATCTTTAACACGGATGTTCACATTCTTGTGAAAAGGGAGCTGATGTCTTCCTTGTTCTTGGTGTTGCAGTTTTTGCTGATGATTCTTGTGCCGTGGCTGTTTATCAAGTTTGCCGGGGAGTATTTCTGGTGGAGTTTCTCTATGGTTACGGTGTTCCTCGTGCTTTTGCAATTTTCCATTTCCGTTATGTTGCATTTCAAGACGCGAACCATTTCGCTGGTGGGGCTCATGCCCATGGTTCCCAATGCGGTGGGTGCGAATTTCTCCATCAAGTATACCGAAGATTCTATCCAGGAAAATCTGGAAAAAATCCGAATGTTTTTGGATATCTGCGAACTGAATCCGATTGAATCCAATCGCATTATGCTGTGTTGCGAGGAACTGGCCTATAACGTGTACAAGTACAGCGCCGATAGCGGTTCCAAGCATTTCTTTGACGTTCGGGTGACTGACTTGGAGTCATCTATCGAGGTGCGTATCAAGGATGCGGGAAAGCCCTTTGACCCTGTCAGCTATGCAGAACGGTCGGCGGAAGAATCGCTGGAAAATGGCGATGTCCAGCTTGGTCTTAGGCTGGTGAACAATCTGTGCCAGCAGAAGTCTTACAAGTACATGTTTGGCTTGAACGTCACGGTATTGCAGTTCGACGTTCGCAGATAAATCTTTATTTTCCCACCAATATTGTGGGAAAATTAAAGCTATTTTACTATATTTTCTATAGAAAAAGCCGATACCTCGGGGCTCGGCTACGAGATTTTTAAACCGGGAGTCCCTATGACCCTTCAGCAGTTGCGTTATGCCATTGGTATTGCCAAGGTGGGTTCCTTTAACAAGGCCGCCGAATCTCTGTTTATTTCCCAGCCGTCCCTGACTGCCGCCATCCACGACCTGGAAGACGAAATCGGCATCGTGATTTTCAACCGTTCCAGCCGCGGCGTGACGCTTACGCCCGAAGGCGAGGAATTTATCGCCCAGGCGAACCAACTATACCATCACTACGAAACGGTGCTGGAAAACTACAGCAAGGCTGAACAGAAAAAGAAGAAGTTCGCGGTCTCCACCCAGCATTATTCCTTTGCGGTCAAGTCCTTCGTAGACCTGGTAAAGCGTTACAATATTGACGATTACGAGTTCGCCATTCGGGAAACCAAGACCAAGGATGTGATTGACGACGTGGCTGCTCTCAAGAGCGAAATCGGTGTTTTGTACCTGAGCGACTTTAACCGCAAGTATATAACTTATCTGCTGAAAGAACACGATCTGGAATTCCATAAGCTTATTGACTGCCACGCCTACGCCTATATGTGGAAAAACCACCCGCTGGCAAGCAAGAAATCGGTGAATCTGGAGGATTTGTCGCAGTATCCTTGTCTTTCCTTTGAGCAGGGGGAAAGCGGCAGCTACTATTTCGCCGAGGAAATCCTCAGTACCAACGAATATCACAAGACAATCAAGGCAAACGACCGTGCCACCATGCTGAACTTGATGGTGGGTCTCAACGGCTATACCCTTTGCTCGGGTATTATCAGCGAGGAAATCAACGGTTCCGACTATGTGGCGGTTCCTTTCAAGGATGCCAAGGGCGAAGATGACCGCACTATGGAAATCGGCTACATCGTCAAGAAGAATTTTATGCTCAGCACCATTTGCCGTTTCTACATCGAAGAAATGCAAAAGTACCTGCAAGTCTACACCTCCGAGCGCGACGCCCGGTAAGCCGCCCTGGAATCTTTTCTACCTTTGTCCGCGGTGTGAGGAAATGGTGGATTGACAATCAGAAATGGTTCAAAAAGTGCCGTTTTTTGCTGAAAAATAGCGAAATGTGAAGTTCATCACATGGGGCTTTGATAAAATGTCCATGGAGAATTCCCCGAAGTTGTTTTTTTTCGGTACCCTAGAGTCTATCTTATGATTGTAAAGATATCACAACAACACAAGACGTAGATTATGGTTACTTTTTCTGACATTGCGGACTATCGCGACTTCTTGAAGGACTATTACGACCGTAAAAAGGCCGAGATGCCCTTCTATAGTTATCGTATGATGGGCGACAAGCTGGGTCTGGATTCCAGCTATCTGTACCGAGTGCTCCAGAAGAAACAGCACTTGCCCGCCCATTCCCTGCCTGCCGCCAAGGATATCCTTGCCCTGTCTGGCCGTGAAGCGGAATACTTTGACTTGCTGTTCACCGCCGCTGTGACCAAGGACAAGAACAAACGCGAAGAAATCGTGGCCAAGGCTCTTTCCCTGAGGGACGTGGAACGCCATAGCCTCCAGGCGGCAGAACTTAAGCTGCTGGAAAACTGGTGGATTCCCGCCGTGCGTGCCTATCTGGACTTGAACGGAGGTATCGTCAATATTAAGCAGATTGCCAAGGATATTTGCCCGCCGATTACCGAGGCTCAGGCTCAGGAAGCTATTGATATCTTGCTGGAAGTGGGTCTTGTAAAGAAGATGGCCTCGGGCCGCCTGGCTCTGACCGACGCTCATTTGACTGTGGGTGGCCCCGAGAAGAGAGCTGCCATTGGCAAATTCCAGAAGCAAGTGTTGGCTTTAGCCAGTGATTCCATTGACAATCTTCCTGCGGAAGAAAGAAATATTTCTACTCTTACATTATCCGTTGACCAGGCGTGTTTTGATGATCTAGGAGATATGCTCCGTGAATTTAGACGTCTGGTTCAGAAAAGAGTTGACAGCGCCAAGAATACAGATCGCGTTATGCAGCTCTCTATGGCCTTCTATCCTGTAGCCCGAAAGGGCGGCGTGCCCCTTGCTGGCAAAACGGAGGTCAGCGGAAAGGAGACGAAATGATGAAACGGGTGTGGATAAATAAGTGTTTGATGGCGCTGGTCCCGCTGGGACTGGCCCTATTGGCGTGTTCTAACGATCCGACGAATACCGCCGGGTCCTCCTTTGAAACGGAAAATATCGCCTTTACGGTGTATAATGAAGATGGTTCCCCAGCGGCAAACGCCAGGGTGCTGGTTCGCCGTATGGATTACGTGGCCGGTATAGATAAGATTGACATCGAAGACGACTATGCCGTGGGAGATGAATCTCCCATCCGTGCGACTGATTCTCTTAGGGGTATTTATAATGTCGTTACCGACGATTCTGGCCGTGTAGTCATTACTGGTTCCAAGAAGCATCCTATCAAGCATACCAACTATATTGCAGAAGCCCGCAGTGCTAAACAGAAGGCAATTACCCGCTTTGCCGTAACAGAAGATGCTATGAAGGCTCCCGTAGATGTCGAGGTTAAGCTTGCAAATGCGGGTGCTGTTTCCGGTAAGGTCTATCTGCCTTCCGGAGTTCGGACCGCCACTGTCGGTTTACAGGGCGTTGACTACTTTGTTCAGACCGATACTACCGGTAAGTTCCACTTCGAGTCTCTGCCGGAAGGTGCTTTCAACGTCATGGGCTTTGTCCATGTGATCCAGTCCTGGGATATGGGCGATGGCGCTGAACTGGTGGAAAGTCATCAAGCTTTGGGTTTCTCCTCTGCTAAGATTATTGCCGATGAAGAAGTGGAGGGTGTCATGATCGGGGCCGCCCCGTTGAAGGACACTGTTGACGTTCCGGAATACCAGTTTGAAACCTTCGAAAATGGCATTAGCAGCTGGTACACTACGGTGGCTCGCTACGCGTCTGCAACTCTGGAAAGTTCCGAAGCCGGCGAAGGCCGTAAGGGCAAGGTGGCTCACTTCAAGTATTCCAACGATTCGCTGTACAATTGGGCACTGATGGGCTATGCGTTCCCTAAGATGCAGGACTTCAGTTCTCTGGATTCTATCGTCCTTTGGGTTCGCGGAACTGCGACCAAGGATTCCGCCCAGTGGATTAGCGTGTCTATGGATGTGCTGGTCGATAGTACTTCTGAGTACGAGTCCGGCAAGGCTTGGGCACATGTGTACATCAATGACGAATGGAAACGTTACGTGGTAACTCCGAAGTCCTTCCAGGATTCTACCGACAAGAATGGCGGAAATCTGGGATGGCCTGCCGTGAATGACCATGTCACCAACTTCAATATCTTTGGTGGTGGCGGTTCCAACGAGATTTGGATCGATGATATCGAATTCTATGGTGTAAAGGGCTTCGACCGACCGTTGTAGTTCTAAACGTTGGGTCCTTATGAAAAGAACTTGGTCCTATGGATATATTGTCCATAGGACTTTTTTCTTGTCTATATGCTTTTCTTCTATTAAGATGTAATTTAAGTATGTATGGGATAAATTTTCACTTACAGGGATGTGTATATGAACATTTTAAAAAAAGTAGGTTCCGCCTGTCTTACTGCGGGTCTCGTAACTTTCGGCTTGGCTGAAAACCCGATTTCCAGCTATCATTACCTGGCAGATCCTTCTGCCGCCTCTGATGGCGATACCTTCTATATCTTGACGGATACCGACGATATGTGCGTCAGCTCCGATCCGTTTGCCTACAACATTGTCGGTCTGTATGCTTTCAGTTCCAAGGATATGGTGAACTGGACTGACCACGGCATGATTTTCCAGTCCAAGCGTGAGTTTGGTACTTACCCTGGCAATACTTGGGCTTCTGGCATTGCCGTGCGTAATGGCCGCCCCTTCATCGTTTACCCTGACGGCGCAAGTGGCGTGGGCATGATTACCGCACCTAGCATCGACGGCCCCTATACCGACCCCATCAAGGAAGCTTATGGTGTGAACTACATTGCTGCCAACTGGGGTGCCAGCTTCCTCGGTAACTGTGACGATATTGACCACTGCTTTGACCCGGGCATTTTCTTTGATGACGATGGCTCCGGCTATGTGATTTTCGGTGGTGGTTCTACCTCTTCCGTAAAGCGTCCCATCGGCAACAACTTTGATATTATCAAGTTTACCGAAAATAATGGTAAGGTGACCATGGACAAGAGTTCTCTAAAGAGAATTTCTGCTGAAAAGTCCTTTGAGGCTCCTTATATCCATAAGCATGGCGACTGGTACTACATTAGCTTTAACAACAGCAGCCAGGAAATTGGCTACGGTATGTCCAAGAATCCTGCCGGTCCTTACACCTATAAGGGAATCGCCATTGGCGCCGTTTGGCAGATCAACGACTGCGAAACCCATTCTTGCGATGGCGGTAACAACCATCAGGGCTTTGCTGATTTCAAGGGCAAGACCTACGCAGTCTATCATGACCGCCGCCTTGTCCGCGCCAAGGAACATCCTGCTTCTTTGGGCATTGCCGATCCGGAACCGGGTAACCACCGCAGCGTAAGTATCGACGAAATTACCTATGCATACGATGGCACCATGAACAAGCTGGTGTTCACCAAGGAAGGTCCCAAGCAGGTGGGCAAGTTTGACCCGTTCAACACCTACAAGGCTCTCACCAGCTCCAAGCAGCGTAACGTCCGTAGCCGTACCGACTGGACCAAGGGCCAGGCTGTTAAGCATGTGCTTACTCCGCTTGCAACCAAGGAATCCTGGATTCGTGTGACTGGCGTTGACTTCGGCAACGGTGCTCAAAACCTCCGCATCAAGGCGGCTAGCGTTGCCGACGGCAACAAGGTTGAAATTCGTAAGGGCAGCGTCTCTGGTACTTTGGCTGGTACATGTACATTGGCAAAGACCAGCGGTTGGCAGAGCTACACCGATAACGATTGCGCCATGTCCGGCCTTACCGGCATTGTAGATCAGCTGTTCTTCGTGTTCAAGGGTGCCAAGGACTCTACCATGGGCCTTCTGGAATGGGAATTCCAGGGATCCAAGCGCGAGCCTGAACCGCAGACTCCGTTTGGCGGCAAGGCTTGGGCAATCCCTGGCACTATCCAGATGGAAGACTTTGACGAACCGGGTTACGGCACGGGTAACGATTCCTACTTCGATCAGGACGCAGAAAATCACGGCGACAGCGACTACCGTAAGGGTACCGGTGTTGACCTGTACAAGAAGTCCAACAACCGCGTTGTCGTAGGTTACAACCAGACTGATGAATGGCTGGAATACACCGTGAACGTTGCTAAGGCTGGTGATTACACCATGTTTGCCGCAGTGGCTTCCGCCAATGCAACTTCTGGCTTCAAGCTTTCTCTGGATGGTAAGGACATTACCGAAAATATCGCTGTTCCTGCCGCTAAGGAAGGTGAAGAAAACTATGATGACTACAACAAGGTTTCTGCTAACGTCACCTTGCCCGCTGGTCAGCATATCCTGCGCTTCACTGTAACTGGCGACTGGATGGACATCGACTACATCAACTTCGTGTCTGGCAAGGACGGTAAGGATGATGCTCCGATTCCGGGAACTGAAATTGAGGTTGATCCTGAGGATCCGGGTACCGACGGCATTGTAAACCAGAAGGTCAACCTGCAGTCTACTGCTGTTGGACTGTATGATGTGTTCGACCTGAAGGGCGCTAAGCTGGCTAGCTTCAGGGCTAAGTCCTGGAACGAAGCTACTGAAATGTGGAAGAACACTCCTGCTTCTAAGAACCAGAGTGTGAACTACATTCGCAGCCGCTCTTCTGGCATGATGGTCCGCATCCAGATGGATCGATAATTGTTGTACTAGCTCTCTCTCAAATAATATTCTAAACACCCTAGATTCTTCTAGGGTGTTTTTGTGTTCTTGCTGTGTTCTTGTGCGGGAGGGCTATGGATATTTTGTCAATGGAAATCGTGAAAAAAGATGGTTTTTGTCTATGAAAAAGGGGTATCTTTGTTGTTGTAGGGCAGAATTGCCCAAAGAACTCCATAAACACATCCAAACAAAGAGCCCCTCGGGAACCCGAGGGGTTCTTTGTGTTGATAAATTGTCCATGGGAATTCCAACCTGGAGTAGTCCGATGCGTTTTTAAAAGGATAAGTTTAGGTTTGTGGTGGTGGTAACCGCAAAGGGATAGTGTTTTATGAATACTTTAAAAAATGGTTTTGGTCGTGTCGTATTCGGCGCAAGCCTTGTTGCAGGTCTTTTCGGCCTTGCTAATGCTTCCACAGTCAATGTCAACCTCGGCGAAGAACATCAGATTATTCGCGGATTTGGTGGCATGGTGCACAACACCTGGCAGGGTGGCGCCGGTCTCTCCGACGCCGATGCTGCACTGGCTTTTGGTACAGGTGATGGTCATATTGGCCTAAACACCCTTCGTATTCCTGTCAATGGAAATACCAACGATTTCGGCAAGGAAGTGGCAGCAGCAAAGTCCGCCAAGAAGTATGCTGGCGATGACTTTATCCTTTATGCGACTCCCTGGACTTCCCAGTATGCGGGTGCAAACCAGCATGTGGCTGCCAGCAACTATCAGGCTTATACCGACCACCTGAATAATTTTGCAAAGTACATGAAGAACCAGGGCGTTCCTCTGTACGCTATTTCCATCAGTAACGAACCGGACTGGTGTAATGAATGGGCCTGCTGGTCTGCTGATGAAATTTACAACTACACCAAGGGTTATGCCGGTAAGCTTCGCGAAAACGGCACCAAGGTGATTTCCAACGAATCTTTCGCCTACCAGAAAAAACTTTACGACAAGGTCCTGAACGACGCTTCTGTTCTCAAGAACTGGGACATTCTGGGTGCCCATTTCTATGCCAGCGAAGCTTATACCGCGGATTCCTGGTTCCAGTATTCTTTGGCTGACCAGAAGAATGTGGAACGCTGGATGACCGAACACTACACCGAAAGCCAGGGTAGCGCAAACTACTGGCGTACTGTGATGGTGACCGGCGACCAGGCTACCGCCGCCAAGAAGGATACCGTCCGCGCCATGGATGTGGCCTACGATATTCACCGTGCCTTGGCTGTGGGTAACTTCAGCCAGTACACTTGGTGGTATGTCCGCCGCTGCTACGGCTTGATTATGGAAAAGGATTTCGGCAACAAACTGCAGATTCCTTCCAATGAAATCGGCAAGATTTCCAAGCGCGGCTACATCATGAGCCAGTTTGCCCGCTTCATCCGCCCGGGTGCAATCCGCGTGGGCGCCACCATGAAGCCCGAAGATAATGTGTTTGCCTCCGCTTATAAGAGTGCCGATGGCGATTCTACCATTGTTGTTCTTTTGAACCGCGATTTTAAGAACGCAAAGACAGTGACTGTGAATGTCACAGGTGCAAATATCGAGGCATTCCACGTCTATACCACTAGCGAAGCCAAGAACGCCAAGTACGAAGGCGAGGTGGCTGTGATAAATGGCAGTGCAACCATCAAGATGGAATCCGGCGCCACCAATAAGGACTGTATCGTGACTCTCGTGGGCGTAGGCCCGCAGATCATTATCCCTCAGGAACCGTTCAAGGGTACTGCATGGGCTATTCCCGGCAAGATTCAGATGGAAGACTTCGACGTTCCGGGTTCTGGCAAGGGTAACGATTCCTACTACGATCTGGATGCGGAAAATCACGGCGATAGCGACTACCGCAAGGATACCGGCGTTGATCTTTACAAGAAGTCCAATGACCGCATTATCGTAGGTTACAACCAGGCTGGCGAATGGCTTGAATACACGGTGAACGTGAAGAAGGCCGGCGATTACACCATGTTTGCTGCGGTTGCCTCTGCAAATAACACTTCCAGCTTCCTGCTTTCCTTGGATGGTAAAGCCATTACCGATACACTTGCCGTTCCTGCCGCTACCGCAGGCGAAGAAAACTATGACGATTACAACAAGGTGAAGGCCAATGTGACGCTGCCTGCTGGTGAACATGTGCTTCGCTTTACGGTAACTGGCAACTGGATGGATATTGACTACATCAACTTTGTGGAGGGCGCAGATGGCGAGGACACTGACCCCATTGAACCGCCGGAAGAAGAAATTGAAAATCCCATCGATCCTGAGGATCCGCCGGTTTGCGAAGGCGACAGTTGCACGGATGCCATCGGTTCTGTCCAGTTCCAGGTGAGCGGTCTTGCTGATTATGAAGTCTTTAGTCTGACGGGCCAGTTCCTGGGTAAGTTGAGCGCATTCCCTGTGGACATTGAAAAGAAGACTGCCGCTATGGTAAAGTCCGCTGGAGTTTACCTGGTAAAGAGCGCTTCTGGCCTGATGCGTACTGTGACGGTCAAGTAAAAGAATATCCAAATACCAAAACACCAAATACCAAGGAGCGTCCCGAGAACTCGGGACGTTCTTTTTTTGATGCATGGGGCTCTGCCCCCTGGACCCCCGCCTGGAACTTGAGGAACAAGTTCCTAGGGCAAGGAGGCTATCGCCCCCTTACTATCCCCTAGAACATACGGAATTTTTCGTAGGGTGGATTTCTAAAATTTTGTGATGATACAGGGGCTCTGCCCCCTGGACCCCCGCCTGGAACTTGTGAAACAAGTGGTCGGGTGCGAGGGGAGGCCCCTGGTTGTTTTGGATAAAAAGTCCATGGGATGTGCTGTTTTATGTGTGTTTTTGGACTTTTTTGGGGGTAAATTTAGGTTTGGAATAGTGTAAAGAAGGTGTGTTATGAATTTTTTCAAGAAAGTCACAGGTGTCGCAAGTGCAATTGTTTGTTGCGCTTTTAGCCTTTCCGTGTTTTCGGCTCCGGCAAGTGCTGCTCCCAACCCGAATTTCCACATTTATATCGCCTATGGCCAGTCCAATATGGCGGGAAACGGCGAAATCGTCCCCTCGATAGACCAGGCGACCAATCCCAAGAATTTCCTGATGCTTGCCTCCCACACGGCAAATGCAAGTAGCCGAAAGGGCAGCACCACTCAATCCATCAAGATGGGCGAATGGTATCCGGCGATTCCTCCCATGTTCCATGCCTTCGAACAGCTTTCTCCGGCGGACTACTTTGGACGCGCCATGGTGGATTCTTTGCCGGGCGTGACTGTGGGTATTATTCCTGTGGCAATTGGTGCCGTAAGTATCCGCGCATTCGATAAGGACCAGTATGAATCTTACTTCAAGGGCGACGGCAAGGACATTATGTCCTGGGGCTGGCCCAAGGATTACGACAACAATCCTCCGGGACGTATCGTGGAACTTGCCAAGAAGGCCCAGCAGGTGGGCGTCATCAAGGGTTTCATTTTCCATCAGGGCGAAAGCGATGGGGTTGACGACAACTGGCGTAGAACCGTTTACAAGACTTACAAGGATGTCATTGACGCTCTTGGCCTGAACGAAAACGAAGTGCCCTTTGTTGCGGGTGAAATGCTCCAGGAATCTGGTGCCTGCTGCTCCAGCAAGAATCCAGGCATCGCTCAGCTGAAGAATTATTTCAAGAAGTTCGGTTTGGCTTCCTCCAAGGGCCTGAAGGGTAACGGAAAGGACCCCTACCATTTTGGCCGCGAAGGTGTCATTGAGTTGGGCAAGCGTTATGCTTCCGAAATGCTGAAGCTTATCGACAGGACCATCGACCCTAACGCTCCGGCAGTGGACCTTGTGAATCCGGAAAACTCCGTGGTTCCCGACGAACCGCCTGAAGAATACGGTCCCTATGTGGATGTCATTGAAATTCCGGGCAAGGTTCAGGCTGAAAATTACAACAAGGGCGGTGCCGAAGTTGCCTATCACGACAACAACAAGGGCAACGAAGGCGGAATCCTCCGTAAGGATGACGTAGATATTTACCAACCTAACATGGGCATGGTTGTGGGCTACTGCGAAAAGGGCGACTGGATGAAGTATTCCGTCAAGGTTGCCGAAGACGGTGACTACGAAATTTCTGCCTTGGTAGCTGGCGACAATGGTACCGGCAGCTTCGCTCTTTACATTGACGACAAGAAGATTGGCGAAGAAATTGTGAACGACGGCAAGGGCTTCACCGAATTTTCCACGGTAAGCGGCGGTAAGGCCACCTTGAAGGCCGGCGAACACGAGCTGAAGCTTGAAATCACCAATTCTTGGATTGACATTGACTACGTGGAGTTCAAGAAGGTTTCTGGACAGACCGGCGTGGATCCGGAAAATCCTAAGGATCCTGTGGTAATAATAGATTCAGTGTTTAACCGCATTCCTTGTGACGAAGCTGATTGCCCGGATGCCATTGGTCAGAAGCTCATGGTGAATGGCTCGCTGGATATGTCCAAGGCTCAGTACTTTGACGTTCGGGGCAATCGTGTGAGTGCGTCTGCTGCTAAAAAGCAGGGCATTTTCCTGGTACGCATTCCGGGTGCAAAAACTTATATTATCCGAAACGAAAAGTAGGAAAGAATTTTTCTAAAAGGGTGTGTTATGAATCTGTTTAAAAAGGTGACTGCGGCAGCATGCTGTGCGTTTGGGCTTTCCATGCTGGCAACGACAGCCGAGGCTGCTCCTAATCCGAACTTCCACATTTATATTGCCTATGGTCAGTCCAATATGGCGGGCGCAGGTCCCATCCAGACGGGTGACCAGGATCCTGTCAGCAATTTCGTCATGCTTTCGGGTATTGACTGTAGCGGTCGTAAGGGGAATACCAACATCAAGCTTGCCAAGGGTCAGTGGTCCAAGGCAGTTCCTCCTATGTTCCACTGCTACGAAGGCCTTTCTGTAGCAGACTACTTCGGTAAGACCATGGCTAAGGAAATGCCCAACGTGACCATCGGTATTATCCCGGTGGCTGTAGGCGGCGCCTCCATCAAGCTGTTTGACAAAGCTCAGTGGCAGAGCTATGTGAATTCCTCCGAAAGCTGGCTTGCCAATTGGGCAAAGGATTACGATTCCCAGGGTAACGACTACGCTGCCATTGTGAACTTGGCCAAGAAGGCCCAGGAAGTGGGCGTCATCAAGGGTTTTATTTTCCATCAGGGCGAAACCGATGGCGGCATGGGCAACTGGGAACAAATTGTCCAGAAGACTTACAACGACATGCGTAACGACCTGGGCATCAAGGAAGAACTGCCCTTCGTCGCTGGCGAAATGGTTTACAACGGCGCTTGCCACGGCATGAGCACCCGCGTGAACGGCCTTTCCAAGTATTTTGCGAAGTTCGGCGTTGCCAAGTCCCAGGGAACAGGCATGCAGAGCGACCGCCTGCATTTTGACCACGACGGTTACGTGGAAATGGGCAAGCGTTATGCGGAAGCCATGTTGAAGCTTATTGACAAGACGGTGGACCCCAGCGCACCTTCTGTAAGCGTGCCTCTTTACGGTGGTGGTTCCGCAGGTAGCGAAAAGCCCGAAGAGTACGGCCCCTATGGCGATGTGATGCCTATTCCGGGTAAGATCCAGGCGGAAGATTACAACAAGGGCGGTTCCGGTGTTGCCTATTCCGATATGGATAGCGAAAACCGTGGCGCAGAATACCGCGGCGATGGCGTGGATATTTTCAAGGCCGGCATGGGCATGGCTGTGGGTTATGCTCAGAAGGGCGAATGGCTGAAGTATTCCGTCCATGTAGAAGAAGACGGCGAATACGAAATGATTGGCCGCCTGGCTGGCGATAACGGCACCGGTGCAATTTCTGTTTATCTTGGCGATACCAAGCTGGGCGAGACCATGGTTTCCAAGAAGGGCCCCGATTACGATACCTACGAAGATATTAGTGGCGGCAAGGTGACCTTGAAGGCCGGCGACTACGATCTGAAAATTCAGATTGAGGTGGACTGGGTGAACATTGACTATGTGGAATTCAAGAAGGCGGAACTCCCGGTGGAATCCTCCTCTTCCACGGAACCAGTTCCGGAATCCAGCAGTTCTGAAGATCCTTATGCGATTGGAAATAGTCTGAAGGTTACGAACGTCTTGAATATGGAAAACGCTCAGTATTTTGATATGCAGGGCAATCGCGTAAGCAAGACCTCCGCTCAGAAGCAGGGTGCCTACCTGGTGCGTATTCCTGGCGAGAAGACTTTCATTATCCGCAACGAAAAATAACTTGGAGATTTAAGATATGAATCGACATGAAGTTTCTCTTGTGAAGCAGATTGCCTTCTTTTTAGTCGTTGCAGTAGCATTGGGACTGATTTACGGTTAGTTTCGTGACTTGAGAGTCCAAGAAGTCCGACCTTTCGGGGTCGGATTTTTTTTGTTTTCTTGCATTGTAATTTTTGCAAAACTACTTGTAAAGGCATCCGTTTTTTCCTGTTTCCAGTAGGTAATTTTAAGATTAGAAATCAAGTACAATTTTGTGCTCGAAACAAAGGATTTGGGATGTTTGATCGTTTCTTTAGCATAAAGTCTGTGGTGGCTGCGGCCTTGTTGGCTTTGCCCAGCGCAGTTCTTGCTGCAACTTCCTTGAGCGTGAGCCTCGGGGACAGCATTCGCCCGGTGACCCATGTGGCATCTGGTTCTCTTTACGGTTTTACCGAAACTCTCCCTAGCAATGTGGATGCGGATGTGGCTCCCTTGAACCCCAATGTGTTCCTGGCTCCGGCCCGTAGCGGTTCTGGTCGCCAGCAGGGTATTGGCGGCGCCTTCTTGATTTCTCCCCGCTTGAAGAACACCACAGGTAAAGTTCAGATTCGCCTGGCCGATATTTTGCCGGGCTGGCCTTACAAGTATCAGAGCTGGGACCACTGGAAAAAGGAAGTGACTTCTGTCATTAACGACAAGAAGTCTTCTGTGGTCCAGAATTTTGACGGCTATGAAATTTGGAATGAACCTAACGATACTTGGAAGGGTTCCGATAATTTTGAAAGGGATATGTGGAAGCCCACTTATGATTTGATCCGCCAGCTGGATCCGGGTGCAAAGATTATTGGACCGTCTTATTCCTACTACAATTCCACCCGCATGGAAAATTTCTTGAAGTACTGCGTCCAGAACAATTGTCTTCCCGATGTGATTAGCTGGCACCAGTGGGGCTCTGAGGGCTTTGTCGGGGCTTTGGAAAACCTGCGTAGTCTGGAAAAGAAATACGGCATTTCTCCCCGTAAGGTAAGCATCAACGAATATTCCCATAGCAAGCATGAACTGGAAGGATGCCCCGGCGTTTCTGTTCCCTTCATTGCAAAGTTTGAACGCCACGGTGTTGAAAGTGCCATGATTTCTTGGTGGTTCGTACCGCTGCCCGGTCGTCTGGGAAGCCTCTTGACCGCACAGAATCAGCGTGGTGGTGGTTGGCATTTGTACAAGTGGTATGGCGATATGGCGGGCTACATGGCAAAAGTCACTCCGCCCAATGACAAGTCCGATGGTGTAGACGGTTTTGCCGCTGTTGACTCCAAGAAGAAGGTGGCAAGCATTGTGGTGGGCGGAAACACCCTGGGTGCCGTGGACGTAAAGATTGACAAGATTCCTGCATTCCTGGGAAGTAAAGTGAATGTAGATGTGGAATACGTCACTTGGGAAGACAAGGACAAGGCAGTGCCTTCTACCACACCGGAGTCCAGCAAGGAATACACGGTGGTGAACGGCTCCATTACGGTTCCCCTCAATATCAAGAATGTTTATTATGGCTATCGCATTTACATGACGCCTTCTATCCCGCAGTCTCCCTACGAGGGACGCGCCGCTACAGTTCCCGGAAAGATCGAGTTCGAAAACTATGACGTTGGTGGCGAAGGCAAGTCTTATCATGATACGGACTATGACAACCAAGGCAAAGAATATCGCGAAGACGGCGTGGACGTGGTGAAGGCTGGGGACGGTTACGCCTTGGGCTATACCCTCGCCGGCGAGTGGATGGAATACACCTTCAATGTGGAAAGCGACGGCGAATATAAGCTGAGTGCCAATGTGGCCACCGCCATGGAAACTGCAGGTTTCAAGCTCTATGTGGACGAAAAGCAGATTCTGGAAGATATCGAAGTGGCAAAGATTGATTCCTCCTTCGATGTCTATAAGGAAATTTCCCTGGGAACTGTGAACTTGTCTAAGGGTGAACACGTTCTGAAGGTTGAAATTACCAAGAGCTACATCAATCTAGACTGGATTAAGTTTACGGATGCCTCCCTGCCGGAAGTGCCCGAGGATACAATTCCTGAAACGCCCAAGGATTCCACTCCGGACTTTGTTCAGCCCCAATTCCAGGTGGCAGGTCCTGCAAAGTATAGCGTCTTTGACCTTCGTGGAAACATGCTGGGCGAGGTTTACGGAATAGGCATGATGGATCTTCGCCGTCAGACCCTGAATTTGGTGGACCGCTCCGGAATTTACCTGCTGAAGTCCAAAAATGCTGGAAAAACGCTGAAAATGAGCATTTCCAAGTAGTTAGATATACACATCCCAATACACATCCATTGACATTTTATCAATGAAACCTCATTTCGTTGGTAGAATGTCATCTTTTTTTTGAGGTAATTTTAAGGCAGAAAGGAATAGGGGCGTGGTGTGCCCTATAAAGAGGAGTTCTTATGGGATGCTTTAGTGCATTTAAAAAGGTTTTGACAGCGACGGCTTTGATCGGATCTGTTTTTGCTGGTTCTGCGGCTGCGGCTTCCGTTTCCAATCCCTGGATTTATTCTGACGTACCGGACCTTTGCATTGCCAAGGGCGAAGGCGATAACTATTACATGGTAAGTACCACTATGCACTATGCTCCGGGCGTACCTATCATGAAGTCTACAGATCTTGCTAACTGGCGTACCGTCAATTACGCTTACGAGACCCTGACCAATAACGATAACATGAACCTGAACGGCGGCAAGAATGCCTACGGTAAGGGCTCCTGGGCATCGGCCATCCGTTATCACAAGGGTAAGTGGTATATTTTGACTCCGTCCTATACCACCAACAAGACTCACCTTTACATTACCGACGATATTGAAAACGGCCCCTTTACCGAAAAGCAGTTGCCGTTCTACCATGACCCCAGCATCTTCTTTGATGACGACGATAAGGCCTATGTGATTTACGGCGGTGGCCAGCTGAGCATTGTCAAGCTGAAGGCAGACCTTTCCGGTCCCGATGGTGGAGCAACGGTGCTGGTAAGCGAAGCCTTGCGTAACCAGACTTCTGGCACCAGCAGCTACATCGTGGCTCTGGAAGGTGCCCACATGGAAAAGGTCAACGGGGAATATTATCTGTTTGGTATTAGCTGGTTTGGCCCCTGCCGTACCGAACTGGTTTTCCGCTCCAAGAACCTGATGGGCGGTTACTCTGGCCAGATTTTCCTGCAGAACAACGGCGTTGCACAGGGTAGTATTTTCCAGACCGAGGCTGGCAAGTGGTATGCTTACCTGTTCCGCGATAGCGGTGGTATCGGCCGTATTCCCTACCTGATGGAAGTGGAATGGAAGAATGGCTGGCCTACCGTTGTCGGTGGCAAGGCTCCTTCGACCTTGAATTTGCCCAACGCAGTGGATCCTGGCTATGGCATGGTCACTTCCGATGACTTTGACGGTCCGGAACTTCCCCTGGAATGGCAGTGGAACCACAATCCCGATAACAGCAAGTGGGCTCTCTCCGACGGCAAGCTGAAAATCACTACTGGCCGCGTGGATGGTAAGCTTTACAATGCAAAGAACACCTTGACCCAGCGTACATACGGCCCCAAGTGCTCTGGCCGTACCCTCGTAAGTGGTAAGGACATGAAGGATGGTGACGTGGCTGGTCTCGTAGCTCTCGCTGACTCCCTGGGTTTTGTCGCTCTCGAAAAGAACGGCAACAGCTTTGAAGTGGTTTACTACGAGCGTGAATTTAAGCTGAAGAGCGTGCCTATCAACGGTGACGAAGCCTACTTCCGTATTGACTTCGACTTTACTAGAGACCGTGCAAACTTCTACTACAGTCTTGATGAAAAGAGCTGGACAAAAATCGGTAACGAACTGAAGCTGCCCTACACCTTGGGCATGTTCGTAGGCTATCGCTTCGGCTTGTTCAACTTTGCTAAGAAGACTGCTGGCGGTACCGCAGCATTTGACTGGTTCAAGGTGGGTAACGATTACAACGATGAAATTTACCTGGAAGGTGCTGTTGAACCGGTTCCTCAGACCGCTCATAATGCAACTCAGACTCCGTGGGCTGTTCCCGGCAAGATCCAGATGGAAGATTTCGACGACCCGGGCAAGGGCAAGGAAGGCGCTTCCTACTATGATACTGATTCTGAAAATCACGGTGACTCCGACTACCGCAAGGATACCGGCGTGGATCTGTACAAGAAGTCCAACGACCGCGTAATCGTGGGTTACAACGCCGAAGGCGAATGGCTGGAATACACCATCAATGTGAAGGATGCTGGCGATTACACCCTGTTTGCAGCAGTTGCCGCCGCAGGTTCCACTTCCAGCTTCAAGTTCGCTCTCGACGGTAAGGATCTTACCGATAATATCGCTGTCCCTGCCGCTAAGGCCGGCGAAGAAAATTACGATGACTACAACAAGGTTTCCGCCAACGTCACTTTGCCTGCTGGCGAACATGTGCTGCGCTTTACTGTAACAGGCGCATGGCTGGACATTGACTACATCACTTTCGTGAAGGGCAAGGATGCTACGGACCCGGAACCCATTGTGGATGAAGATGATCCCAGTCAGGGTGGCGAAAATCCGGGCGCGGTCACTTGCGACCCCACGAAGGACGAATGCACGGACGTTATCGGCAACATCCACCTGAATGTGGCTGGTGTGCAGGACTATCGCGTGTTTGATTTGAATGGCAATCAGCTGGGTGTTGTAAGCAGCGTTGCCGCCGACTTGACAACTGTAGTTCGCGAATTCGTGAAGCAGAGCGGCATCTACATTGTAAAGCCTGTTCGCGGTGGCCTGATGCATAAGGTGACCGTGACGAAGTAATCGCTTCGGTAAGCTCTGCGACCTTGCAATAAGTACCCCGAGCATAGTCGAGGGGTGCTTTTTCTTATGGACAAACTGTCCATGGAATTCTCTTTTGGTTCTGTGACATTCCTCTTCTTTCCATATAATTTATATCGCGGTGTGGTCTGTGCGTTTGATAATGGTGTCAAATGCAGACAAGTGTGGGTATGTTATGAAAAAGGAACTTGTTTTTTCTGCACTGCTGGCTTTGGCTGGCGCAACGGAATCTTTTGCGGGCAATGCAAAGGCTGAAACCTTGAATGGTCGCTCCATTTATGTTTATGCTCCTGCAAATATCGAAAAGAATAAACCGCTTTTGATTTCCTGCCACGGCATGAATCAGGATGCTGCCTACCAGAGCAGCCAGGCCCGCTGGGAAGACGTAGCAGATACCGCCCGCTTTGTGGTGGTTTACCCTAATGGCGAAGGCAAGGCTTGGGATCTTGGCGGCGATAAAGACATTAACCTGGTGAAGAATATCATCGACGAAATGTCTAAACGTTATGAAATTGACCTTTCTCGTGTGTACCTTTCTGGCTTTAGCATGGGCGGCATGTTCACCTATTACGCTATGGGAAAAATCGCCGATAAGATTGCAGCATTTGCCCCGGTTTCCGGTTACATGATGGGTGGTCCCGGCAAAGCCCAACGCCCCGTGCCTATTATTCATCATCACGGTACCAGCGACGATGTGGTTACCTACAGCAACGTGATGACCCACATTAACGCTTACAAGAATCAGTTTAACTGTCCCGCCAATCCTTCCGAGACCAAGACTTTCCCGGCAAATTCCAAGTCTGAAATGTGGGGACCCTGTGACGATGGCGTCAGTGTGAAGCTTGTAACTTTGGGTGGCAAGGGCCACTGGCATTCCAACGATGAAGCTGTGGTACACACCACCAAGTCCATCTGGAACTTTATCAAGAACTACTCTCTGGAAGGTTCCGTAGATGCTGTGGAGCCGGAACCTCAGAAACCTTTCAAGGGTACCGCAATCGCTATCCCGGGTAAGGTGGAAGCCGAAGATTTCGATATTCCTGGCGTAGGTCGCAATGCGGATGGTACTACCAACCAGTCCTACAGCGTAGGGACCTCCGAAAACAAGGGCGATTCCGACTACCGCAAGGATACTCCCGTCAGCATTTACAAGAAGGCTACCGGCAATGTCATCGGGTATAACGGCGAAGGCAACTGGTACGAATACACCGTTGATGTTAAGGACGATGGAGATTACACTGTCTATGCAGCAGTGGCTTCTGCCAACAATACTTCCAGTTTCCAGCTGTCCATGGACGGTAAAGAAATTTCCGAAAAGATTTCTGTTCCCGCGGCCAAGGCGGGCGAGGACAACTACGACGAATACAATAAGGTCAATTTTGACGTAAAACTGACCAAGGGCCAGCACGTTTTACGCCTGACGGTGACGGGCGCCTGGTTTGATATAGACTACATGACCTTCGTTGCAAAGGGCGAGGCTGACCCAGAACCTATTGAAACGCCTTCTGAACCGGATGACGGTTCGGAAAATCAGCCTGGCGATTTGGAAGAGTCTGGCGACGCAACTGCAATTGCTTCCCGCCTAGACCTGCGTCAGGTTGGTTTCCAAAATTATAAGGTTTATAGCTTGTCTGGAGCTTTCCTAGGAACAAAGATTCCTGAGAAGGCTGGAGTCTATATGATTCGCACCGGAAGCACCATCAAGATGGTTCACGTCAAGAAGTAACCCTTTGACAAAATGTCCATGAAAGGTGTGGTTTGACCACGCCTTTTTTGTGTTTAAGCAGGTATTTTTGATAAGGTAAATTATTAAGGAGTTAAAGATGTTCGGATTGAAAAAGACTTTAGGTGTTGCTGCCTTGGCTACCATCGGGCTTGCCGCTACTGCAAATGCCCACCCAGATAGTCTGGTGCTTACGCCGCCTCTGGGTTGGAACAGCTGGAATGTGTTCCACGAAAATATTAACGAAAACCAGATCAAGGAAATCGCCGACGCCATGGTGGAATCTGGTCTTCGCGACGCAGGCTATATCTACTTGAATCTGGATGACAACTGGATGGATACGAAGCGTGATGCTCAAGGTAACCTTCAGAATCATCCTAAGACATTCCCTAGCGGCATGAAGGCTCTGGGTGATTACATTCACAAGAAAGGCTTGAAGTTCGGTCTTTATGGTGACCATGGTAAGCGAACCTGCCATCATTATAATTCCAATTGGCAGAGCGAAAGCGGCTCCTATGGCCACGAAGAACAGGATGCCAAGAAGTTGGCCGAATGGGGCGTAGACTACTGGAAATACGATAACTGCGATATTGTTCCGGGTTCCAACCAGCAGGACGATTATACCCGTATGTCAAAGGCTCTCCGCAATTCCGGACGCGATATTGTTTTCAGTATTTGCATGTGGGAATACAAAGATTGGATGCCGAAAATTGCCAACTTGTGGCGCACCACTTTTGACATTGGCCCCGAATGGCGTTCTACTTCCTGGTATCGTGGCGTTTACGAAATTATCGACGCCAACAATAAGTATTGGCAGATTGCAAAACCCGGTCACTGGAATGACCCGGATATGCTCGAAGTGGATAACAATAAGCTGACCTACGAAGAACAGAAGTCCCAGATGACTATGTGGTCCATTATGGCGTCTCCCATCATGATCAGTTCCGATGTCCGCAAGATGAGCACCCAGGTCAAGGATCTTTACCTGAACAAGGATATGATTGCCATTAATCAGGACTCCCTGGGCGTTCAGGGCCATCGCATTTCCAATGTGAACGGTAAGCAGGTTTGGACCAAGCCCCTGCGCAATGGAGACCTCGCTGTAGCCCTCCTGAATGACAATACCTCTACCCAGACTATCGAAGTCAACTTTGCTGACATCGGCGTCCAGGGCGAAGTGGAAGTCCGTGATGCCTGGCAGAAGAAGGATCTTGGTCCCAGATCTAGTGTTTCGGCAGAAGTTCCTGCTCATGGCTCTGTGTTGCTCCGCCTTGTTGTAAAGCCTGTTCCCCGTGAACCCTTTGGCGGTAAGGCTGCAGTGATTCCTGGCAAGATCGAGATGGAAAACTTCGACATTCCGGGTACTGGCGCAGGTAACGCCTCCTTCAACGAAATGGATTCCGAAAACCACGGCGATAGCGATCTTCGCCCGGGTACTGGTGTAGACCTTTATAAGAAGGCAACTGGCGTCATCGTCGGTTACAACCAGGCTGGCGAATGGCTGGAATACACCGTGAACGTCGCTGAAACGGGCACTTACACCATGTATGCCGCAGTTGCTTCTGCAGGTAATACATCCAGCTTTAAGCTTTCCATGGACGGCAAGGACATTACCGATACCCTGATGGTTCCTGCCGCCGCCGAAGGTGAAGAAAACTACGATGACTACAACAAGGTCAAGGCTAACGTGAACCTCACCAAGGGTGAACACATTATGCGCTTCACCGTCACCGGTGACTGGATGGACATCGATTATGTGAACTTTGTCGCTGGCGAAAACGCCAAGGATGACGCTCCTGTAGAAGGCAAGGAAGACCAGAATGTGGAACCGTCTGATTCTACACAAATCGGAAACGTCGATGCGATTTATGCTGGCGTCCAGTTCAACACTACCGGTGCTCAGCAGTACAATGTATTTGCTCCCACAGGCAAGTTCATGGGCCGCGTCGATGTGGTTGGCAACAATCTGTCTGCAACCCTCAAGAGTGCGGGTTTTGCCAAGGGCGTTTACATGATCCGTGGTGTGAACGGCGGTAAGATTGAAAGCGTTCAAGTGAAGTAATTTTTAAACAAAAAAAGAAAAGCCTTTTCGTGAAATCAGGACGAAAAGGCTTTTTTCTTTTAAAGAAGTCCGTCATTGACAAAACATCAATGAAAATAAATTTGTGGATGTGTCTCCAGTGTACCTGTGAATGTAATTTTATTGATGTAGGGTTTATTGTGGTGGTTGACCCTACGGAATATTGCGTCTGGTAAACGCAATGTGTGAGGAAAACATGGGAATGTTTAAGAGTTTTAAAGGCTCGGTTTCTGCCGCAGCCGTTGCGGCCCTTATTGCAGGCTTTGCAACCAATTCACTTGCCATTACGAATCAGTTCCGCGGAACAAACTGGGCGGATAAGCGGGACAACTTCGTGTCCGACGTGCTGATTCTTTCGGGCATGTCCACCAACGAAACTTATCAGTCCGCTTACGCTCTGTCCGACCGCGTCATGGGACAGTTTGTGGAAAAGCTGGGCATCAACAGCCTTCGCATTCCTATTAACGAACCCACTGCTTTAAAGGCCTGGGGTTCCTACAAAGGCATTATCGATGGTATCCTTGCCCATGGTCGCATGCTTATTGGCTACTGGGGACCTTCTCAGCCTTCTGGCCCCAAGAGCATGGACGACTGGTGGAAAATGTGGGACACCGTTATCAAGGAATACGGGGACAATCCCGATGCCTATTTTGAAATTTTTAACGAACCTCACATGTATAACAAGACTCAGCTTCGTGATTTGTATGCCAGTTGGTTAGACCGCTATCCCAATGTGCCTCGTGACCATGTTTTGCTGGACGGTACCGGCATGGCGCAGTACGTGCCCGACATCGCCGACGATTCCCGCTTTGACGGCTGCCTTTTTGCGGTGCATGAATACACCTTCTGGAACATGAGTATCGACACCGAACAGGGTTGGAGAAACAGTTTCAAGAATAAGGTGGGCAAGTACGCCGATCGTACCGTCTGTACCGAATGGGGCGGGGCCATGGGGCCTGGCGACAAGGCCGGTGTTCATTACGAGAAGATGGATTATAACTCCACTCCCACCAACTACTTTATGGCATACATTCGCGGCATGTCCGAACAGCTGCGTGAATGGCAGATGGGCAGCTTCTACTGGGTGGGCCTTCGTGACGGCGACTGGTACAGCATGGTAACCCGCTCCGGTTCTGGTGCAAGTACTGAACTTTCTGTTGTGAATCAGTCTGGCGTGGATCGCATGCATTACGCCTGGACCGACACCGTGGCGGTGGAGCCTGTTCCCCAGAAACCTTTTGGCGGCGTAGATGCTGACGGCAAGACTATTGCAGGCAATGCCTGGGCGATTCCCGGCAAGATTCAGGCCGAGGACTTTGATATTCCAGGAGTTGGCAAGGATAACGATTCCTATTACGACAAGGACAAGGAAAATCACGGCGATTCCGATTACCACAAGGGCTTGGGCGTTGACCTTTACAAAAAGGCAACTGGCGTTATCGTCGGTTACAACCAGGCTGGCGAATGGCTGGAATACACAGTGAATGTCGCTGAAGATGGGGATTACACCATGTTTGCCGCTGTGGCTTCCGCTAACAATTCCTCCAGTTTCAAGCTTTCTATGGACGGCAAGGACATTACCGATACGTTGATGGTGCCTGCCGCCGCCGAAGGCGAGGACAATTACGATGACTACAACAAGGTTAGTGCCAATGTCAAACTTGACGCAGGTGAACATGTGCTGCGCTTCACCGTTACTGGCGACTGGATGGACATTGACTACATGAACTTTGTGAAGGGTAAGGACACCAAGGACGATTCTCCCATCGAAGGAAAGGAAGAAGTTGATCCGGTTCCCGTTGGTCCTTGCGACGACTGCACGGCGATAGGTAAGTTCACCGAGCCTGGCCGAGGTGCAGAGCTCAGCCGAAGCGCAGTCCAGAATTATCGCGTATTCTCCATGAGCGGAAAACTTTTGGGGACGGTTCGCAGCAACGCTTATGAAGTTGCTGCCCGTACTCGCCGGCTGGTAAAGATCGACGGCATGTTCATTGCAAAACCTGCAAAGGGTGCCGCCCTAATTGTGAACTTGAAATAAAAGAATCTCATACACACATCCCAAAAGGGCCAGCGAGAAATCGCTGGTCTTTTTTTGCTTTTGGAAAAGTCATTTGATTTTGCATTAGCAAATAGAATTCGGGACTTTAGGAGTTGGAGGCATTGTACATCGTTGGAAGCAAGTGAGCAAGGATACTTATGACTTTGTAAGGGATGTTGGTGCGTGCAATGAGCAGAAACAAGATTCCGTTGTTGTTTATGATAGTGCGTATTATCAGTGTCAAACGAATGCTTGGTTACAGGACTACTACAATAGGTTCTCAAGTCTGGATGGATGAAAATTTAAATTATGAAACGGAAGATAGTTTCTGTTTTGATAAGTGCGATGTTTATGGACGTTTTTACACATTAAATTCTGCGGAGAATGCTTGTCCTGAAGGCTGGCGCTTGCCTAGTGGATCAGAATGGAATACTTTGTATGAATCTGTCGGAGGGACTCCGCAGTCGGTCAAGAATTTGTTGTCTACTGTTGGGGGGGGGTGGTATATTGATTGGGGTCGGGCCCCCAATTCCCCCTATTGTTGTGTGGATGTTAAAATGTTATATTTAAAACCATGGCATTAAAGAATTTTCCAATCGGTGTGCAGGATTTTGCTCAAATCCGCAATAACGGCTACTTTTATGTTGACAAGACAGACCTTGTCTATAAGTTGACCCATACAAGTCAATATTACTTTCTCAGCCGTCCTCGCCGCTTTGGAAAATCCCTTTTAGTTAGCACTTTGCAATGCTACTTCGAAGGCCGCAAGGAACTGTTCACTGGCCTTGCCATGGAACGCCTGGAGGCCGAGTGGAAAAAGTATCCGGTTTTCAAGATCAGCTTCGCAGGCAACAAGTACGATACTTTGGAATCTCTGCAAATCGCCCTCGACAATATGATGGCTGCGTTCGAAGATCAATTGGGCATCAAGAATACGGCAAAGTTTGAATGGGGCGTTCGATTTGGCAACATCCTCCAGGCAACTTACAAGGCTACGAATACTGCGCCTGTGGTTCTCGTAGATGAATATGACGCACCGCTTCTTGACAGCATGGACTCTCCTGAGCTCCAGTTGATTCTCAAGAACGAAATCCGCAAGTTGTTCAGTCCGCTCAAGGACTTAGGCGGCATTCTCCGCTTCGTGTTCCTCACGGGCATCAGCAAGTTTAGCCAGCTCAGCATCTTTAGCGAATTGAACAACTTGAATGTCATCACCATGGATGACGAGTATGCAGCAATCTGCGGCATTACCAAGGAAGAACTGCTCTCCCAGATGCAACCAGAAATCCAGGCGTTGGCCGACAAGCAAGGAATGACCTACGACGAGGCTGTCGCAACCTTGCAGCGCCGATATGATGGTTACCACTTCAGCGAAAACTCACCGGATATCTACAATCCATTCAGCTTGATAAACTCTTTAGGTAAACAGAATTTCTTAAACTACTGGTTTTCCTCTGGCACCCCGACCATGTTGACAAAAGCCATGGCTCGTTACAAGTTGACCCCCGAAGAATATGACCGTGGTTTTTCCGTGCAACAGGATGCTTTTGATACTCCGACGGAAACAGCCGATACTCCGATTCCGGTTCTTTATCAGAGCGGGTATTTGACAATCAAGGGTTTTGATAAAGGAGCCGTTCGACCGTTCAAGCTGCAATTCCCGAATGACGAGGTTCGTGATGGAATGCTGAAACTTTTGACATATTCGTATTCGTCAAAAAATAATCAGGACACTTCGGAATTCCTGGACAACTTCGTGACGGCGATGAAGGCTCGTGACATTGAAACTGCGCTTATAGAAATGCGCGCGTTCATGGCAAACATTCCATACGATGCCGAAAAGCAGAACGAACATCATTATAGAACGATTTTCTATCTGTTTTTCCGCATTGCGACTCCTTATCTTGTCCGTTGTGAGGAACGTACCGCCGCAGGCCGCGCCGATGCCGTCGTAGAAACTGCCGACGCTGTTTATGTTTTTGAGTTCAAACTTGATGCAAATGGCTCCGCAGACGATGCCCTCAAGCAAATCGACGACAAGGGCTACTTGGTGCCCTATACCGTGACCAAGGCCGCAGACGGCACTCCGAAAAAGTTGTTCAAGATCGGTGTTGCCTTCGATGCAGAAAAACGCACCTTGGGTGAATGGAAAATGGCGTAGTTGATGCGTCTTTTGTTCTACAGCGCCTTGAAGTAGTCCTTTTCGAAAACTACGAGGTTCATGGATTCGTTGGGCTTTTCAATGTTTTCGAACAAAATTTTCGGTGCTTTTTTATATTTAACCTGAAAAATTTTACAAGCGGAAACACCATGCAAAAAGAATTTGATAACGCCCTGGAAGGCTTGCTGAACTTTGATCACTCCGACAAGAATGCGGAACAGAAATTCAACACCCTTTTTAAGCAGATGATTTCTGCCTCTATGAAAATCTGCGGTGAAACGGATTTTGCCGCCCTCATTAGCCAGAAGGCTCAAGCCGCCGAAAAAAAATATGGCGTCAAGATGGAACCCTCCGAAGACGAAAACGATCTCTATCGCAAGTTGCGGGATGTGGTCCGCTTTGAAATGTCCCGGGAGGCAATTCTTGCCAACATGGATTATGAAATTTGCTGTACCGAGGTGAACTTCCAGAATGCCTTGGGAAAGTTCCAATCCGATCTGGAAAAGATTGTTCCCAACGGCCAGCCGGAAGTTCTTGCTTCTATGTCCCAGGCTCTCTATTCCGATTTTACCAACTTCTTCGTCAGCGAAACTTTGGATATGGTTGCTGACGCCAAGATTTACCAGATGAAGGAGTTTCGCCCGCTGCAGCTCAATGCCATCGGCAAGGAAGTACGCACCTGCGCCAACATCGTGAAACAGCAGAACGCCAAGCCCCAGAAATCTGAAACCGTTACCAGCTGGTTCCGCACTATGTTTGTGTTGCCCGCCTTACAGTTCAAGAACCTTTATGGTGTCGATATGGTTCAGGCCTTTGATGTGGCCCAGAAGTACGTCGATGACGCTGCACACATGCATAACATTTTCCGCCGTAATATTGAATCGTTTGTTCCCGGCGACGAATACAAAATCCTGCTTCATTTCCTGGCGGAAATGGGCTTGAGCAGTTGCTTTACTGTCCGCCCCAAGGTTGCCGAGCAAAGTCGCGGTGTGAAACCGAGCTAAGGTCCTCCGGGCAAAGCCAGAGAGTTTGATTCGAAGAACATCCCATTGACAACTTGTCCATGGGATGTTTTTTTATGCTATTTCATTTTGGCTTGCCGAAAAATATCTTTAGGTTGGTTAAAGAGCGAATTTTGTTTGGGGTCGCTCGTAGTGAGGAAATATGGTTTTTAGTTTTTTTCACAAGGCTGTAGTTTGTGCGGCCTTTGGATTGGCAGGTTTTGCCCAGGCCGCAACTCAGGCAACGTTTTATGTGGCTCCCGATGGTAGCGATGCCGCTAAGGGTACCAAGGACGCTCCTTTCAAGACAATCGCAGCCGCCCAGAAGGCTGTGCGCGCCATCAACGGGACCATGACCGGCGATATTGAGGTGGTTCTTCGCGAAGGCACCTACCAGCTGACGAATACGGTGAACTTTACCGAGGCTGATGGCGGTAAGAACGGTCACTATGTCCGCTATAAAGCTGCCGAAGGTGAACACCCGCTGATTACCGGCGGTATGCCCATTACGGGCTGGACTCTTCACGACGAGGCCAATAACATCTGGAAAGCCGAGGGCGTTGAGGGTCGTTTCCGCCAGCTTTATGTGAACAACAGGAAGGCTGTTCGTGCCTGTTTCCCCAATGTGATTGCCGCAAACGACAAGGGTGTCGGCGGCTTTGACCATGACTTTGTGCGTCTCACCAAGGTGGACTCTACGGGTCGCGCCTTCGATGTTTCTGCGGATTACATCAAGAATATCAAGAACATCGAGGACGTGGAAATCCACTTGATGATTGCATGGTCCGAAAACATTCTCCGTCTTGAAAAGGCCGAGGTCAACGGCGGTACTGCAAAGCTTATTCCCAAGGATCCTGAACGTACCAAGCTTTTCCATCGTGCTTACCCCATGCTGGGCACCGCCTTCATGAGCAATCCGCCCAAGCAGCAGGCCTTCTATCTGGAAAATTCCTACGACCTGATTGACGCCGCCGGTGAATGGTACCTGGACGAAAAGGAACATGTACTTTACTACAAGGCTCGCGAAGGCGAAAGCATGGGTACAGCCAATGTGGTGGCTCCCCGCATTAACACCTTGTTCAACGTTCTGGGTAAGGATACCAAGACCAAGGTGGGCTACATGGCTTTCGAAGGCCTGACCTTTGCCCATTCCAATTACACCCGCCCCAGTGAAGAAGGCTTCCTGGATCTGCAGGCGGCAAACTTCAATGTGGATGTCTTGCCGGATCCGGGTCGCGGTAACTGGGAAAAGCTGAACAGCAACAAGTTCCTGCTGTGGCGTCCGGATGCTGCATTCCGTGTAGAAAACGCCCATCATTTTAAGGTGCAGGGTTGCGTATTCTCCCAGATCGCAGCAACAGGTCTTGACTTTGTCTCTGGTACCAATGACGACATGATTCAGGGCAATGCCTTCTTTGAAATCGGTGCTGCTGGTATCATGATCGGCAAGTTTGCTCCCGACTCCCTCAGCGAAATTCACGAAGGCTACAACCCTTCCGACAAGGACGAGATCAGCACCCGCGATACCATCAAGAACAATTTGATTACAAACGTCACCAACGAACATCAGGGTGCTGTAGGTATTGGCGCAGGTTATCCCCGTTATGTGGTGATTGAACATAACGAAGTTTCCTACACCTATTACTCTGGAATTTCTGTTGGTTTTGGCTGGACAAAGAAGGAGACGGCCATGACCAACAACCATATTAACTGGAACAACATCCATCACATCGCTCGTCTGCTTTGTGACTCCGGTCCCATTTACACTCTGTCCAACCAGGGTACCGGTAGCGAAATCCAGCATAACTACATCCACGACAACGGAACCTCCAAGTGGGCTGACTACTGGAACGTGCCCATCTATCTGGACGAAGGCTCCAGCGGCTTTACCGTGAAGGAAAACGTGTTCAAGAATTCTCCCGCAGGCGTGGGTACAAATCAGGCTGGAACCAACACGCTGCAGCAAACGAATGACTACTATAACGCCGACGTTGTGAATAATGCAGGCATCGAGAAGGATTTCCAGTACATCCGCGACATCAAGGAAATCCCGCTGGCAGACTTCTCCAACATTGTTCCTCAGGCTCCGTTTAATGGAATCGCCCATAGCATTCCCGGTCGCCTGCAATTCGAGGATTACGATGAAGGCGGTCAGGCAGTTTCCTATAGTGATAAGGATGCTGCAAACCAGGGCGGTGCCTATCGCGAAGACGGCGTGGATGTTGTTGGCTTTGACTGTGCTGACTCCGCCGCAACTCAGGATTGCAAGGGCTATGCCATCGGTTACACCGATGCTGGCGAATGGATGGAATACACCGTCAACGTGATTCTGGAAAGCGAATACGTATTCCGTGCCAACGTGGCCAGCGGTCTGGACGTTGCAGGATTCCAGTTGTTCTTAGATGGCAAGGCTGTTACTGATACCATCAAAATTCCCCAGGGTGAAGACTGGGATACCTATGCTACTGTGGAAGGCAAGACCGAAAAGCTGGCTAAGGGCGAGCACGTTCTCCGTGTGGCAATGACCGGCGCTTACGGCAATCTGGACTGGATTCAGTTTGCGCTCACCGAAGCGGAATTGGATGAACCTGACGCCATCGGCAACTACCGAGTCAATCTGGATGTTTCCGGAGTGGGCGTCTATAAGGTTTACAATACCCAAGGCCGCCTGCTGGGAAGTGTCAACTCGGTTTCTGCCCAAGGTGCCCGAGAAGCCCTTAAGCGCATGACCCTTGAAGCTGGCGTTTACATGGTGAAGAGCCCCAACGGAACCGCCTTCAGAGTGAACCTCCGTTAAGGGTGTTCGTCGAAGGGTTGGTTCGGCAAGCTCACCAACCTTGCCGAAAGTCAGCATCGGCTGAACTCCCTAGAAAAAAGCGTTTATCCCATTGACAACTTGTCAATGGGATTTCTTTTTGTCCTCTATGTTTTATGCCCTTGCAAAGATATCTTTAGGTTGTAAAAATTACAAAAGGGTTGGTTTTGTATGAAAAAAAAATTTAAGAAGTGGATTGCGCCGGCTGCGTTTGGCTTGTTTGGCCTGGGTCTTGTACCTTCCGCCATGGCAGAAAATCCGATTTTCCAGACTTACTATTCCCCGGACCCGGCTCCAGTTGTGTTTGGCGATACCGTTTGCGTATATACCGGTAACGACGAAGGTGGTTCCTTCTTTACCATGCACGGCTGGCGTGTTTCCTGCTCCACCGATATGGTGAACTGGCAGGATATGGGCGAACTGATTTTGCAGCACTCCGACTTTAACGGAAGTGCAAAAGCCAACGGTGACTGGGCTGCCCAGGTCATCCGTCGCAACGGCAAGTATTACTATTACGTAACGGTAGAATCTTCTCGCGGTGGCCGCGCTGTGAACGTGGCTGTGGCTGACCGTCCCGAAGGCCCTTTTAAGGATGCCCTGAACGGCAAGCACTTGGCTGGTCCCAATTGGGATTACATCGACCCTACCGTATGGATTGACGATGACGGCCAGGCTTATCTCTACTGGGGTAATCCTAAGCTTTACTACGCCAAACTGAATGAGGACATGATTTCCTTTGACCGCGACGGTATCAAGGTTACCGACATGAGCCGCGGTTTTGCCCCCAATGGAGAAGAATCCAAATATACAGAAGGCCCGTGGATTCACAAGCGCGGCAAGAAATATTATATGATTTACGCTTCCCATGGCGTTCCCGAAAAGATTTCCTACTCCACCAGCGATTCTCCCACAGGTCCCTGGACATGGGGTGGTGTGATTATGGACCAGGGTAACGGAACCGCATTTACAAACCATTCCGGCCTTATCGACTTTAAGGGACGTAGCTTTTTCTTCTATCATAATCAGAAGAATGTTTCCGGTGGTGGCTACAGCCGTTCTACCGCTGTTGAGGAATTTACCTGGAACGCCGACGGTTCCATTCCGACAATCAAGTCCACCAACGATGGCGTAAAGACTCCCATCAAGAATTTAGATCCCTACGAACGCGTAGAAGCCGAAACTAAGGCTTGGGTCGGTGGAATCAATGTGGATAAGACTGACGGTTACACCATTATCAAGCATGTCAAGAACGAAAACGGCTGTGTCTATCTGACTAACATGGGTAGCGATTTCTACACCAAGGTTCGTTCCGTGGATATGAGCGATGGTGCCGACAAGATTACCATGGTGACCCGCGGTAAGGGCGGCAAGATGGAACTCCACATGGGTGGTCTCACCGGAACGCTTTTGGCAACCATGAACATCCCTGCAAGCACTGCCTGGGAAGAACATTCCTTCGACGTAAGCGGAGCCGATGGCGTAAACGACCTGTATTTTGTGGTAAAGCAGGGTGGCTTCGATTTTGACTACTGGTATTTTGAAAGCGAAAAGCAGGCTGTTCCCCAGGAACCGTTTAATGGTGTTGCTGCTGCAATTCCTGGCAAGATCCAGGCCGAGGAATTTGACAAGCCGGGCGTTGGTCGCGGAAACCAGTCCTTCAGTGACAAGGATGCCGAAAATCACGGCGACAGCGACTTCCGTAAGGACGACGCTCCCGCAGTGGATCTTTACAAGAAGGGCGCAGATGGCAAGCGCGTTGTCGTAGGTTACATCCAGGAAGGCGAATGGCTGGAATACACCGTAGACATTGCCAAGGCTGGTGATTACACCATGTATGCCGCAGTTGCTTCTGCAGGTGGCTCCACCTTCAAGATGTCTCTCGATGGCGAAGACATTACCGACAAGATTGAAGTTCCTAAGGCTGCAGTGGAAGACAGTTACGACGAATACGCCAAGGTGAAGGCTAACGTCACTCTCCCGGCGGGCAAGCATATCCTTCGCTTTACTGCAACCGGCGACTGGTTTGACGTAGACTACTTCAACTTCGAAAGCGGTAAGGACGCCGAAGACAAGGCCCCCATCGGAGACGATCCCGAAGCTACCGATCCTACTCCTGGTGATAATCCGGATGGCATCAATGGAGACGTTCATTTCGCAAAGATCGTGGATTCTTCTTACGATGTATTCGGTCTGACCGGCAAGTTCATGGGCCGTGTGGATCTTGTTGGTGGCGATATCAAGACTAGCCTTTCTGCCGCAGGTTTTGGCAAGGGCGTGTATATGGTTCGCGGAGCCAATAGCCACAAGTTCCAGAAAGTGAACATGGACAAGTAATTTGCTGGCGTAGGCCGCTGTATTAGAATTTAACATCCCTGCAACCGCGGGGATGTTTTTTTATGGAGAAGAAGTTCATTTTTTAGTTTATATGCATTTTGTCCACGCTGGATATATTTGGATAAACTGTCCATAGGACTTTTCAAAAAACTATTTCAAGTCCCTGTAAAAAGGGGTATTTTTTAAGTGTGGTTGGTAATAAGAGAGGAACTATGAACAAACGTAGTTTGGTTTTAAATGCTGCTCTGGGCTCAGCCCTCGCTGCGACAATGCTTGTACCGTCTATGGCTCAGGCACAGAATTTTAATGAATGGAATGGTAATCCCAAGGCCTTCGGCATTAACACGTTGACGCCCCACGTTACGTCCATGCCGTACAATACCTTGGAAGAAGCTTTGAAGATGGATCGTCGCGGTTCTGAATGGTACCAGTCTCTGTCCGGTACCTGGAAGTTCTATCATGTGGATGCTCCCGCTCAGCGTAACAACGAATTTTTCGCCGATAATTACGATGTTTCCAAGTGGGACGAAATTCCAGTTCCCAGCTCCTGGCAGATTTACGGCTATGATCATCCCATTTACAGTAACGTGATTTACCCGTGGAATGCAAGGGATTGGATCAACCCTCCCGAAGCTCCCACCAAGTTTAATCCGGTGGGCCACTACCGTCGCGATTTTACCGTGCCCAAATCTTGGGACGGCAAGCGCATCCGTCTCCATTTTGAAGGTGTGGAATCCGCCTATTACGTTTGGATGAATGGCAAGTTTGTGGGCTATAGCGAAAACTCCTTTACGGACCACGAATTTGATGTTACAGACAAACTCCGCAGCGGCAACAACAACATCTCCGTGCAGGTGTTCCGCTGGTGCGACGGCTCCTGGATGGAAGACCAGGACTTCATTCGTCTCTCCGGTATTTACCGCGATGTCTATATCTACGCTACGCCCAAGACTCATATTCAGGATTTCCAGGTGAATGCTTCTCTGGCAAGCAACTACACCGACGGTACCTTGAATCCTAGCATCTGGGTGAAGAACACCGGATCTTCGGCTTCTGGCGCATACACTTTGGAAATGGGTGTGTACGATGACGCTGGCGCCGCTGTGGTTACGGATAAGGCATCCATTACTTCTATTGCTGCAGGTGCCGAGACCAAGGTGACCTTCAGCAAGACGATTACTTCTGCAAAGATTTGGGCCTCAGAAACACCCAACTTGTATACTTTTGTATTGACCTTGAAGGATGCTAGTGGAAAGACTGTCCAGGTGGAAAGTAACCGCATCGGTTTCAGAAAGGTGGAACTGAAGAAGAACGCCCAGGGCATTACTCAGTTTGTGGTGAACGGCAAACCTGTGATTTTACGCGGTGTGGACCGTCACGAAATCGACCCGGATAATGGTCGTGTCATGAGCTACGAACTGATGGAAAAGGACGTTTTCCTGATGAAGCAGTTCAATATCAACGCTCTGCGAATGTCCCATTATCCCAATGACCCCCGCATGTACGATCTTTGCGACAAGTACGGCATTTACGTCATTGACGAAACCAACCTGGAAACCCACGGTGCAAACGATAAGGTGCCCAAGAGCGATGACAACTGGCGCCCTGCCTCCCTGGAACGCATCAGTTCTATGATTCAGCGCGACAAGAACCATCCTTCTATTCTGATTTGGTCCTTGGGTAACGAAGCGGGTTACGGTGATGTGTTTGCCTCCATGCGGGAATACGCCCATCAGGCAGATAATTCCCGCCCGGTTCACTACGAAGGGGACAACAATAATGCCGACGTTCAGAGCTGCATGTACTGTAGCGACTGGACTGCCGCCACCTACAACAACAATAATAAGCCCTGGATGCTCTGCGAATACGAACATGCCATGGGCAACTCCGTAGGTGAATTGAAGGAATACGTGAATGCCTTCTATAACAATCCTCGTGTCTTCGGCGGTTTTATCTGGGACTTTATTGACCAGGGTCTTCGTCGCAACGGAACCAAGTATTTTAACTTCGGTGGTCTCTGGGGCGACCAGCCCAACGATGACAACTTCTGCGCTAACGGCCTGGTTTTCCCGGATCGTAGCCTGCAGCCCGAAATGTGGGAAGTCAAGCATCAGTACCGCAACGTAGTGGTTCACGCCAAGACTTTGGAAAAGGGCCTTGTTGAAATCGAGAACCGTTTTGACTTTGTAAACCTGAAGGATTACGCAACTGCAGAATGGTCCCTGAAGGAAGACGGCAAGGTTATTGCTACGGGAAAGCTTTCCAGCACCGATTTGGATGTTGCCCCTCTCTCCAAGAAGGAAGTTACAGTCGGATTCAAGAAGCCCGAACTGAAGGCCGGTTCCGAATACATGCTGGATATTGATTTCCAGTTGAAGAACAAGCAGGACTGGGCTGATGTGGGCTTTAGCATTGCTCACGAACAGTTCGCCGTTCAGCTGGGTCAGGCAAAAATTCCTGAACTGGATAAGACTAGCCTTCCCAAGCAGAAGGTTTCCGAGAGTGCAGGCAAGGCTGTGATCGATGGCGACGATTTCTCCGTCACAATCAATACGGCCAATGCGACCATCGAAAATTACACCTTGAATGGCCTCACGTTGATTCAGGAAGGAGGCGTTCCCAACTTCTGGCGCGCACCCACGGATAACGACAAGGGCTACAACATGGAAAAAGTCAGCGGTGTTTGGCGCAAGGCAGGTGCTACCCGCAAGGTGAACAGCGCCAAGGTCACCAAGGTTTCCGATAATGAAACTCGTGTTGACTTTGACTTGGGTATTTCCGCAGGCTATTCCAAGATGAACCTCAGCTACACCGTTTACGGAAGCGGCGATATTCTGGTGGATTACAGCTTCGCTCCAGATGCTGCCCAACCCGATATTCCGAACATTGGTACCCTCTTCACCATCCCCGGCGGATTTGAAAAGGTCCAGTGGTATGGTCGCGGTCCCGACGAAAACTATGTGGGTCGCCGCGAAGGTAGTTACGCTGGTATTTACACTGCCAATGTGGATGACTTCTATGTGCCTTATATGGAAGTAGGCGAGACCGGCCAGCGTTCCGATGTCAAGTGGGCAATGCTTACCAACGCACAGGGCAAGGGCCTTATGGTGGTTGGCTCTCCTCGCATGGAATTCAACGCACTGCACTACACTCCGGAACAGCTTACCGATGTGAAGCTCCCCTGGGATTTGAAGCGTGACAAAGAAATCACCCTTCGTGTGGACCTGCAGCAGATGGGCCTCGGCGGCACCAACAGCTGGGGTGCAAAGCCTCTCAGCTCTTACATGATTGGGGCCAAGAAGACCTACACCCACAAGTTCCGCATTGCCCCTGTCCGCGGTCTCATGGAAGATCCTAACGAACTTGCAAACGTGGGCTTCCCCAACCTGGAAACAAGTCTGGTGAACGCCAAGTATCCTGAAATTGAATATGGCGAAGTGAAGGCCGAAGCATTTGCAGAAAACGTTTTGCCCGGCACTATCGAAATGGAAAATTACGATAAGGGTGGCGAAGAATTGAGCTATCACGATGCAGACATGGTCAACGAAGGTGGTGTCTACCGCGAAGATGGCGTTGATGTAGTTTGCCTTGACGGAACCGACAATAAGGACTGCAAGGGCTATGCTATCGGCTACACTCAGACTGGCGAATGGCTGCAGTTTACCATTGACGTGAAGGAATCGGGCGATTATCTGTTCCGCGCCAACGTGGCTAGTGGTCTTGACGGAAGTGGCTTCAAACTGTTCATCGATGGTAAGGCTGTCACCGACACCGTAAAAATTCCCAAGGGAGAAGACTGGGATACTTACGGCACCGTTGACGGAAAAATTGGCAAGGTCACCTCAGGTAAGCATGTGCTTAAGGTTCAGCTCACTGGTTCTTACGCCAACATTGACTGGATTCGTTTTGGCCGTACCGAAGAGGAACTGCCTATTCGCGACCACATGATTTTGCAGACGGATAAGCCCCAGGAGTTCTATGTGTTTACAGCCAAGGGTCGTATGCTTACCAAGCTGAATGCCGTTGACATGAACCAGGTCCGCAAACAACTGCACGACCGTGGCATGGAACCGGGCGCCTACATTATTCGCAGTGCCAACGGTGCGATTAAGCAGATGATTAAGCTGACAAGATAAATTGCAGTTTGAACAATTCATACACAAATTTCAACACCCAAAAAAGACATCTCGGGAAACCCACCCGGGATGTTTTTTATTTAGAGCGGATTTCCCGCAGTCATACCCGCTGTCATGCCGAACTCGTTTCGGCATCAGCTGCCTCGCTCCAGAACCTCAAATCGTGAAAGCGACGTTTCGGCATCAGCTGTCATCCTCCGCATCCTGCCCGCTGTCATCCTGAGCGAAGCGAAGGATCTAGAAGCAAACGCCTCTTTGACAATCTGTCCATAAGACTTTCACGACAAAGCTTTTATTTCATGTAATAAAGGGGTATTTTTATAGAAAATAATACGGCTCAGCCATGTCAGAACGCAAGCGTTCTGCTGTGGCTGTCCGGAACATGAATTCCCTGGAAGTTTCCCGCATATCCGTGTTCTGCACTCCTCAAAGAACTTCACATACACACATCCCAAAAAGCGTCTCGGGCAGCAATGCTCGGGACGTTTTTTTTTGTGAAAATTTTCAGAAGGTTTTAATCCAGGAACAAGATTCCGTAGATGTAGCAAGTTCCAAATTCGTCACCCTTGATGCTGAATTGGTAGCCTGTCAGCATGAACGTGTAGTTTTCCTTTTTAAATTCGTGGGAGACAAGAGGTTTGTCCCAATTCTCCTTAAGATGGTCTGGGGCCGACTCTTTGCTTCCGTTCTGCAGTTCGTCCTTTGCAATGGCTATGTCTAGGGTAATAGAGTCGGAGGCTGCATACGTCACGAAAATGGAATCGCTGTTGGCTTTACAGGTGGGCTGATTCTCGCTGGATAAGGATACAAGTTGTAGGTGTCTTCTGTCTTTAGGAATTTCCACCTGCTCCAGGGAATAGCGGGCGGCTTTCATATAAAAAATTCTCTTCTCTACGGTAGGCGTCGTTCTGCTCTCTACTACAGCAGGAGATTTTCTTCTTTCTATCACAGAAGAAGGGACTTGCGTTAATTTTTCCTCTGGATTTTCAAAGCTGAAGTAGGGAACCAATGCTTTTTCTCCGAATTCTCTGCGGAGATAGCGTTTTCTGTCGATGTACCGCATGTACACGGAAGTATCCCTGCTCAGCATTTTGCTTTCGGCTTCCTTAGCGGTTTCTTTGTTTAGAGGGTAGTTGTTGTAACCCATTTGCGCAAGATCCTTCTCCAGCTGGCTTGTCAGGTAGGATTCTGTAACGCTGTACGCATTAAGCGGCCCGATGGTGACTAGCGCAAATATTCCACAGAAACTGGCAATGGTCCACCAGATTTTCTTCTGGATTTTTTTGACCAGCATAATTATGGTGACTGCGATAAACCAGATGAACAACGCTAGCAGCTGCATTCGGCTAACCGTCATTCCATAGTCGTTAAATCTGCGAATAATCCCGATGCCCATTAAGGTCAGCAGGGGCATCATCAGTATGGGCGTGATTTTCAGGAAAAACTTGTCGAATTTCTTTTCTTCGTGGTAAGGCGCGGGAAACACAAATCCACAAATTCCCAAAGCGATCGCCATGGATATGGATACCAGGTAGGAGACCATCCCATGGGGGAGATTCCAGGTAATGAGAACTTTAAGCAAGTAAGTATACAGGACCAGAAGGTACAATCCGAATACTGGAATAAATACAAAATGGACCGTTCCTGAAACAAGCTTGGTTAGGGGAGGGGGAGTCTGGGATTCTTCTTGAATGTAGGGGTATCCGGCGAGAAAAATCATAGGCCCGACAATGCAAACGCATAGTGCCCCGGCATAAATAAACATTGTCTCGCCATTGGATTGCAAGTCAAACAGAGTTCTGATACCCAGAATCAGCAAACTCATGGATGTCATCAGTATCGTTGCGATAATTCCTGAAAAGAGAAATGACTTTGTAACTTTTCCTGCAAAACTCCAAAGGGAAAGGTCGCCCTTTTTCTTGAAAAATGGTACTAGGAATTGACTTGCACATATAATTGACGACAACAATGTAAACGTGATAAAAAACTGATTGCTCGTTTGATTTTTTTCGTTATAGAGCAGCCAAATGACAACACCTGCTAGAATGATGTGGCTTAGAATGTTGGGTAAAAGTTTTAGCGAACCCTTTTTTTCACGAACCAGTTCCAGAGTGACAGATAGCGCTAGGCCCAGAAACGGATAGGTACAAAAGAACCTGTCACAGAAATCAATTTTCACATGGTAGTCGATAATGACTAAAATAAACCACAGCAAGGCAAAAAACATTGCCGCCGGGAATCGTTTGAAGGCGCTGGAAATTTGAGAAGGATACTGCTTGATATTTGTGTATTTCATAAATAACCTGACAAAAAATAAAAAAACGGCACTTGCAAGAACAAGAGCCGTCTTTATGGTGAGTAGCTAGTAAAGAACTTGATTACGGCATGGTAAATGATTTCAGGAAGGGCCAGCCAACCTTGCCGTCACCCTGTTCGTGACCGCCACCTTGCTTGGTGCAGAGAATAACCTTAGCGCCATCCTTGCAGTTGGAGTATTCCTGGCAACCGTCCTTGTTGGTAGTGGGGGAGCCGCTACAGCCGTTCTTTTCTGCCCAGAACTTAAAGTTCTTTTCTGCACCCAGGAAGTTCAGTCCGTCATTGAAACCGCTGTCTCCACCGCCATAACGGCAGACGTTATCAGCAGTTCCGCGGAACATGATGATAGGTACAGGACGTTCGGGACTGCAGATTGCGCTGTTGGTGGTGTTCAAATCCATGCCTGCAGGGGCAACCGCTGCGTAGATGTCCGACATAAAACAGGCGACGTGGTTGCTCATGCCACCGCCCATGGAAAATCCTGTGGCGTAGACCCGCTTGGTGTCTATGCATACCTTTTCTTCCACCATCTTGATCATCTCGCGGGAGAACTTCACGTCGTCATCGTCGGAGCAGCAGGGCCCCACGTTCCAACCCGGGCCCATCTTGGAGGGGTTTGCGGATTTGGTTCCGTCGGGGTATAAGGAAATTACGCCTTCTAGATCGGTCAAGGCCTTGTAAGTAGTTCCGTTCAGCTGACCTTCGCCGGAACCCATAACGGGGTGATAGTCCACAACCAGGGGAACCGCCTTGTCGCCCTTGTAGGTGCTGGGTACATGCATAATGAAGGTGCGGTTCTTGCCATCCACATTCACGCTCATGCGGTGGTCGCCGGCGGTATAAGTCTTGCCAGCGCAACTCACAATAAGCTGCTGGCTGGAACTGCTGACCGGCGTAACGCTGGAGCTAGATGTCATGCTGGAGCTGCTGGCTGGCAGAACGTTGGAACTGGACGACGGCTGGGCGGAAACTTCTTTCAAGGTGATGACAACGTCCGTTTCCACTTCCGCAGACATCTGGTAAGGTGTATTTGCGTAGCCCGTCTTGCTGAACATCAGGCTTGCCAAGGGGTCGCCTTCTTTTTTGAGGGCGTTCCTTGTAATACCTTTCTTGCTAATGACGTAATTTTCGCTGGTACTTGCTGAAGTTACGCGGAGAATCATGAAGTTCTGGCTGAACTTGCTCATGTCGATTTGCACGTTCTGGCCATTGAACTCTTGTTGATAAGCGACTTTTCCCAGGGCGTTCAATAGGTTTACCTTAATTTCTTTCTCGCTCTGGTTCGTAATATTCAGAACATTTCCAACCTTCTGTACAGAAAGATTACTTTTTTGTACGATTCCAGGTAGTGCATCCGCATCGTTGCTCAGGGAAAATGCTCCGGTCGCATCGGACTTTGTTCCGATTCCTGCGTAGTTGAATGAACTGATGGTCACGTCGGGGATTCCCTGGCCCATTTCGTTCACGACGTTTCCGCTGATACTCCAGCCAAAAGCCACGGAAGAAAGCATGGCAAAAGCTGCCACGCCCATAAAATGAGGTAATCTCATTGATTTATCTCCTTTTTTGCGTTGTTCCAAACACCGCATATAACCCGCACACGCAGCAAAGATAACCATGAAAACGTTCGTTAAAAACCTATGTTTACGGAATTTTTCCAAACCGTACACCTAGTGTGATGACGGTCACAAACTGCTTTGTTGTAAAAAATGTCAAAGGGCTGAAATTCTGAAAATGCCGTTTTTTGAAAAATTTCGTCGGTTTTCAAGCGTCGTTGTTTTTCTTATGGACATTTTATCCATAGAAAGATTATCTCCCCGTGAAATATTCTTGTTTGGAAGAGATAGTTTAAGAGAGGTGAATGGGAAACCCCAAAAAAAGGATGTGGATATGAATAAAATTCTCTCTCTTGCAATTGCCGGTTTGGCTGCAGTGTCTATCTCTCACGCAGGCCCTGGTCTGGCTGACGGTGCTTCTAAGTTCGTTGGTAACATTACTCAGTCTAATACCGCTCCCGGTCCTAACGACGAATTTACCAAGCTGTGGAACCAGGCCACTGCCGAAAACGGCTGTAAGTGGGGCTCCATCGAAGGTACTCGTGGTCGCTACAACTGGGCTGGCTGCGACGCCGCCTACAACTGGGCTAAGCAAAATGGTGGACACTTCAAGTTCCACGCTCTTCTCTGGGGTTCTCAGTATCCCGGTTGGCTCGAAAGCCTGAGCGTTGATGACACCAAGAAGGCCATTACCGCATGGTTTGACGCTGTAAAGCAGCATTACCCCGATCTGGAAATGATCGACGTGGCTAACGAAGCTATTCGTACCGGTACTAACCAGTATCATTCCAACTACACCAAGACCAAGATCATTCCGGCTCTCGGCGGCGATAACAACGGCGACTATGCCTTCCTTACCACCGCATTCAAGATGGCTCGTGAACGTTGGCCCAAGGCAATCTTGATCTATAACGACTATAACACCATCCAGTGGAATGTCGATCAGGGCATCAACCTGATTAACACCATCCGCAAGAATGGCGCTCCCGTTGACGCATACGGCCTTCAGGCTCATGACTTGATGAGCACCGGTGGTGGCTACAATGGTACCGGTGGTGGTGGTAACTGCCTTAACTACAACACTTTCAAGTCCACTATGGAAAAAATCCATAGCCAGACCAACAACTTCCCGGTTGTGATTTCTGAATACGATGTTCCTTCTACCGACGATGGCATTCAGAAGCAGTGCTACCAGGAACAGTTCAAGTACTGGATGGAAGACCCGCATGTCGCAGGTATTACCATTTGGGGGTACATTTATGGTCGTACATGGCTCGATTGCAACGGTCAGGCAAGCGGCTGCTCCGGCCTGGTTAGAAACGGTCAGGATCGTCCTGCAATGACTTGGATGAAGCAGTATCTCGCTTCCAACAAGGGCGTGAACACTACCGGTCTCGCCACAGGCATTGTTGCTGATCCGGAACCGCAGACTCCGTTCAAGGGTACTGCTATCGCAATTCCTGGCACTATCCAGATGGAAGACTTTGACAATCCGGGCATTGGCGCTGGCAACGACTCCTACTACGATGCTGATTCCGAAAACCACGGCGACAGCGACTACCGTAAGGGAACCGGCGTTGATCTCTACAAGAAGTCCAACAACCGCGTCGTGGTTGGCTACAACAACGAAGGCGACTGGCTGGAATACACCGTGAACGTTGCTGAAACCGGCACCTACACTGTTTACGCCGCTGTTGCTGCCGCAGGTTCTACCTCCAGCTTCCAGCTCTCCATGGACGGTAAGAACATCTCCGAAGTTATCGCAGTTCCCGCAGCCGCTTCTGGCGAAGAAAACTACGACGACTACAACAAGGTCAATTTCGATGTGAACCTCACCAAGGGTCAGCATATCCTGCGCTTCACCGTTACCGGTGCATGGCTGGATATCGACTACATGAACATCGTGACCAAGGGTACTGCAGACCCGGATCCCATCATCAAGGATGACCCGGTCTCCTCTAGCAGCTCTGAGATTCCTGCCTCTTCCAGCAGTGTTGAAGGTCCGCAGGGCTTTGTCCAGAATCTTGACTTCCAGTACGAAACTCGTCAGGACTTCGATATCTTCGATATGCAGGGCATGTTCATGGGTCGTCTCGGCGGCTACAGCTTTGCCCAGGCTATCGAAACTGTGAAGAATAGCGATGTGAACTTTGCTAACGGTATGTACTACATCCGTAACAGATTCACCAAGCAGATGCACACTTTCACTATCGCTAAGTAAAAGAGCCTAATCCAAAACACCAAACAACACCTCGGTGCAAATGCACCGGGGTGTCGTTTTTTTTATGCAGGAAAAGGGCTTTTCTAACAAAAAAGCTTTCTTAGGTCTTGTTCCATGGATAAAATGTCAACAAGAAATGATTTCACTGTTAATGCGTTTTTTCTTTTTTGGAGGTACATTTAATAAAGAAAGTATGGGGCGTAAGCCCAAAGGTGTGTTATGAAAAAGTTTATCTCTCTTGCAATTGCGGGCCTCGCTGCCGCAACCGTAAGCCATGCAGCACTCGCTGATGGTGGCGCCAAATTCCTTGGCAATATCACAACCCGCGGCCAGATCCGTTCTGACTTTAACCAGTACTGGAATCAGCTTACCTCCGAAAACGGCTGTAAGTGGGGTTCCATCCATTCCGTAGATGCAAACGGCAACAGCAAGTTTGCCTGGGACAACTACGACAAGTGCGAAAGCGGTTACAAGTGGGCTATGGAAAAGCCGGGTGAACGCCACTTCAAGTTCCACGCTTTGATTTGGGGTTCCCAGAAGCCCGACTTCCTCTGCACCGCAAAGAATCCCGGCATTACTGTCGAAAAGACCAAGAAGTACCTGACCGAATGGTTCGACGCTGTTGCAAAGCAGTTCCCCAACCTGGAATACATCGACGTGGTGAACGAAGCTATCTGGGCGGGCAACAACTACCACTCGGGCTATGCAAAGCCGGCTACCACCAATGACCACGTGGGTACCGACGACCCCAGCTGCGGCGGCTCCTACATTATCGACGCTCTTGGCGGTGACCGTATTGTTAACGGCAAGCACCAGTATGATTTCATTACCACCGCCTTTAAGATGGCCCGTGAACGCTGGCCCAAGGCTGTTCTTATCTATAACGACTATAACACCCTTTCCTGGCAGATCGACGAAGGTATCGAACTGGTGAAGACCATCATCAAGAATGGCGCTCCGGTGGATGCTTACGGTCAGCAGGCTCACGACCTGAAGGGTATGGATAAGTCCACCTTCGAAGCCCGTATGAAGAAGGTTCATGATGCAGTAGGCATTCCTCTGTTCATTACCGAATACGACATTGGCGAAGCAGACGATACCAAGCAGGCCAACGACTTCAAGAACCAGTTCCCCTTTATGTGGGAAACTCCATGGGTTGCCGGCGTTACTATCTGGGGCTATATCAATGGCGCTACCTGGGTTGAAAATACGGGCCTCATGAATGAAAGCAATGGCAGAACGACTGACCGCGCGTCCATGACTTGGCTTAAGCAGTATATGGCACAGAATCTGCAGAAGGGCCAGAACAACACCCAGTTCGGTGTCATTATTGAACCGGAACCGCAGACTCCGTTCAAGGGTACCGCTATTGTAATTCCTGGCACCATCCAGATGGAAGACTTTGACAATCCGGGCATTGGCTCTGGCAACGACTCCTACTATGATGCTGACTCCGAAAACCACGGCGACAGCGACTACCGCAAGGGTACTGGCGTTGACCTTTACAAGAAGTCCAACAACCGTATCGTGGTTGGCTACAACAATGAAGGCGACTGGCTGGAATACACCGTGAACGTTGCTGAAACCGGCACCTACACTGTTTACGCCGCTGTTGCTGCCGCAGGTTCCACCTCCAGCTTCCAGCTCTCCATGGACGGCAAGGACATCTCCGAAGTTATCGCAGTTCCCGCAGCCGCTTCTGGCGAAGAAAACTACGACGACTACAACAAGGTTGAATTCGACGTGAACCTCACCAAGGGTCAGCATATCCTGCGCTTCACCGTTACCGGTGCATGGCTTGATATCGACTACATGAACATCGTGACCAAGGGTACTGCAGACCCGGATCCGATTATCAAGGATGACCCGACCGTTACCGATCCGTCCAATCCGAATGTGGATCCCACTACTCCGGGTATCGATGGTATCGCTCAGAACCTCCAGCTTAACAACTCTCGCGCATCCGACTTCGATGTTTACGATATGCAGGGTGAATTTGTGGGCCGTCTTAGCGCCTATAGCATGGAACAGGCTGTGAATACTGTTAAGAACAGCGACGTGGTCAAGTCCAAGGGTATGTACATCATCCGCAGCCGTTACGGCAGCAATATGCAGGTTATTAGCATCGCTAAGTAAGTTTCGGACATAAGGTCCAAGAGATCCTAATCCAAAACACCAAACAAAAGACCTCAGAGCACTCCGCCCTGAGGTCTTTTTGCTTTTTTTTGCTATTCCGGGGAGACTTCCCTCGCCATTCTGAGTCCAAAACGTCTCAAATTTGTATAATAATTAGTATAATTAATATAATTGATAGAGTCTTAATTCCTTAAAATACAAGCTTTTCTTTAAAAAACGAATTTTTATACCCTTGAAACCTCTACTTTTTTCTGCTAAATTTAGTCCCGCAATTCTAGGAGCACCCCGCTCCTGATGATTGATAACTGTGAAACTTAAAGGATTTACATGAAGACTATTACAGTAAACCCGAGCAAGGTAGAACGCAAGTGGAAGCTTGTGGACGCCGCTAACAAGCCCATGGGCCGTGTTGCAACTGAAGTTGCTCGCATCCTGATGGGTAAGCATAAGGCCATCTTCTCCCCGAACGTCGATACTGGCGATTTCGTGGTTGTGATCAATGCTGAAAAGGTTGCAGTGACTGGCAACAAGAACCTGAAGAAGGAATACTTCCACCACACCGGTATGATCTCTGGTGAACGCTGGATCAACTTCGCAGACCTTCTTGCTAAGCACCCGACCGCTCCGCTGGAAGCTGCCATTTGGGGCATGCTGCCGCACAGCGCTCTCGGTCACAAGATGATCAAGAAACTCAAAATCTATGCCGGTGCAGAACATCCGCACGCAGCACAGAATCCCGAAGTCGTAGACTTGTAATTTAGAACGGAGGATACCTCTATCGCTACCGCAAAGAATAAGAAGATCTACCGTGGCACTGGCCGCCGTAAGAACGCTATTGCTGCTGTGATCCTGAAGCCGGGTTCCGGCAAGCGCACTATCAATGGTCGTGATTTTAAGGATTACTTCCACTCTGAAGTGCAGAACATGATCGCCAACCTGCCGTTTGCCATCCTCGGCAACGCAGAAGAATGGGACGTCGAAGTTACCGCTCGTGGCGGTGGCATCGCTGGCCAGATGGGTGCAGTCCGTCTTGGCATTGCTCGCGCCCTGGTTGCTAACGACGCCGAAAACAAGCCGGCTCTGAAGAAGGAAGGCTTGATGACTCGTGACGCACGTGCCGTTGAACGTAAGAAGTTCGGCCGTAAGAAGGCTCGTAAGAACTTCCAGTTCTCCAAGCGCTAATCGATCATTCGATTGTCCGCCTACCGAAAGGTCTGGCGAACTCAGATTTTGGTTGTCCCGTTTGCGGGACAACCTTTTTTGTTAATGTCTCTGATTGCGGTTCGACGGACTCACCGGCCTGAGCTCAGCGCAACCGAAGGTTCCTGAGCTTGCCGAAGGGTGAATTTTTCTATCGTTGTTCTATGCCTCTGAACACCGACATCTTCAACCGTACCATCCGTCTTGTGGGTAGCGAGACCATAGATGAAATCGTCAAAAAACGGGTCATCATCTTCGGTGTAGGCGGAGTGGGGAGCTGGTGTGCCGAAAGCCTGATTCGTTCTGGAATCCATCATCTGACTATGGTGGACTCCGATAACGTGAGCGTCACCAACGTGAATCGCCAGCTTATGGCCACCACAAAGACTGTGGGCCAGGTAAAAGTAAATGTACTTCGGGATCGTTTGTTAGAAATCAATCCCGACGCACAGATTGAGGCTCGTGCAGAACTCTACAGCGAAAAGACAAGCGGCAGTTTTCATCTGGAAGAGTACGACTATATCATCGACGCCATCGACAGTCTGGAATGCAAGATGCAGCTGTTGATGAACGCTTCCCGCACACGCGCCCGGGTGTATTCCAGCATGGGGGCGGCCCTCAAGATGGACCCCACCAAAATTCGTGTGGCGGAATTCTGGGATGTAAAAGGATGTCCGCTGGCCCGGGCCCTCAGGGACAAGTTCAAGAAGCGACAACTGAAGCCCGCCAAGAAAATCAAGTGCGTCTATAGCGAGGAACTGCTGAAAAACCTCGGGGGCATTCCCGAAAACGATGGCGCTCCGGCGGAGTTTCGTAAGGTGGCCTACAATGGTACCATGGCACACGCTGTCGCCATTTTCGGATTTACCATCGCTGGCCTTGTCATGCAGGATATTTGCAAATAAACCGTGTTGAATTCGTGGGGTGCCCTTTCAAAGTCGCCACGTTTTTCTATCTTTTGCCCCGCTCGTGCAATTACGCCCGGGTGTAAATCAAATCACCGGTTTGCAAGAGTCGCTTCGGTGGCACAATCCTCGACCGAGGGGCATGCTTTGCGGCTTAGTTGCTCTCCGGGTAGTAACAACCGAAAAAAGGAATAACATTATGGCAAATCTGCCTTCCGTTGAAGACCTGCTTGCTGCAGGTTCCCACTTTGGTCACCAGACTCAGCGTTGGAATCCGAAGATGAAGCCCTACATCTTGGCTGAAAAGAACGGCATCTACGTTCTCAACCTGTCCAAGACCCGCGACCTCCTCGAAACTGCCGCTGCCGCTGCAAAGAAGATCTCCGAATCCGGCAAGACCGTTCTTTTCGTTGGCACCAAGCCCACCGCTCGTCAGTGCGTTCTGGATGCAGCAGCTGTTTGCAACCAGTTCTCCGTTACCAACCGTTGGTTGGGCGGTATGTTGACCAACTTCCAGACCGTTCGTAAGTCTATCAAGAAGATTGACAAGATCGACGCTATGGAACAGGACGGCACCTTCCAGGCTCTCTCCAAGAAGGAAGTTCTGGACAAGACTCGTGAACGCGCAAAGCTCCTCGAAGTGTTCGGTGGCATCCGCGAAATGGTGAACCTTCCTGGCCTCCTGGTCGTGACCGACCTCGCTCACGAAAAGATCGCCGTTGCTGAAGCTCGTCGTCTTCACATTCCTATCATTGGCATTTGCGATACTAACGTCGATCCGACTCTCGTGGACTACCCCGTTCCGGCAAACGACGACGCTGTTAAGTCCCTGAAGCTCATCGTGGACTACATTGCAGAAAATGTTGCAAAGCGTTCCGCTGATAAGAAGGTTTCCAAGGAAGAAGCTAAGAAGTTTGATAACGGTGAGGAAAAGTAATTATGGCAACTATTACCGCCTCCCTCGTTAACGAACTGCGCCAGAAGACTGGCGTTGGCATGATGCAGTGCAAGAAGGCCCTGACCGAAACCGATGGTGATCTGGACAAGGCTGTTGAACTCCTCCGTAAGCAGGGTGCTGCTGTTGCTGCAAAGCGCGCAGACAAGGCTGCTAAGGAAGGCCGCATCTACTTGATCGAAACCGCTGACAAGGCTGCTGCTTTCGAACTTTCTTGCGAAACCGAACCGGTTTCCAACAACGATGACTTCGTCGCTCTCGCTGCCGCTGCAGTGAAGGCTGTCGAAACCATGGCAATCTCTTCTGTCGATGACCTGAAGAACGCTGTTGTTGATGGCAAGAAGATCAATGATATGCTCCAGGATGTTCTCGTGAAGATCCAGGAAAATATCGACTTCCGCAAGTATGCTGAACTCAAGAAGTCTGCAAACTCCGTGTTCGGTGTTTACAGCCACATGAAGGGCAAGATCGGCGTTATCACCGAACTGGCTTACGAAGGCTCTGCCGACGAAGCTGCTCTTAAGGCTGCTGCTAAGGACATCGCTATGCAGGCCGCTGCATTTGCTCCGGTTGCTCTGAACGACGCCGCTGTTCCTGCCGAAACTATCGAAAAGGAACGCGAAATCGCCAAGGCTCAGATCGAAGCATCTGGCAAGGCTACCAAGCCGGAATTCGTTGAACGTCAGATCGAAGGCCGCGTTGCCAAGGTCCTCAAGGAAATCGTTCTCGAAGACCAGGAATTCTTCATGTCTGAAAAGAACCCCAAGAAGCTTGCCGTTAAGGACTACCTCCAGGAAGTCGTTGCAAAGCAGCTTGGCCTCTCCAGCCTGAAGGTTGTAAACTTCATCCGCTTCGAACGCGGTAACTAATAAGTAGGAAGTAGGTAGTAGGAAGTAGATAGTAGACGCTTGCGTCGGATGTCTTTATTCCTGCTTTAACTGCTGGTCACTTTTAGAAAAGGACCGTTCCCTCGGGAGCGGTCTTTTTCTTATGCGAATTCTTTACTATATTGGGTTCAAATACGGAGTTTAATTATGGCAAAGTTCAATCGTGTTTTGCTTAAGTTGAGTGGTGAAGCTTTGGCCGGAGCCAAGGGTCACGGAATCGACAATGAAATCTTGAGTGAAATGGCTTCTGAAATCGCCGACGTTGTCCGCAAGGGCGTAGGTGTTGCTTTGGTCATTGGTGGTGGCAATATGATTCGTGGCGTAAGTGCCAGCGCAGGTGGTATGAACCGCGCTCAGGGCGATGCCATGGGCATGCTTGGTACCGTGATGAATGGCCTCGCCATGCAGGATGCTCTGGACAAGCAGGGAATAAACTCTGTGGTCATGAGCGCCATCCGTATGGAACCTATCTGCGAATTCTTCAACCGCCGTCGCGCTATTGAACTTCTGGCAAACGGTTCTGTGGTGATTTTCTCCGCCGGTACCGGCAATCCCTTCTTCACCACCGACAGCTGCGCCGCCCTTCGTGCCATCGAAAGCGAATGCGATGTCATCATGAAGGTGACTAAGGTGGACGGCATCTATTCTGCCGACCCCATGAAGGATCCTACCGCCACCCGCTTCGACGACATTACCTATCAGGAAGTGATCGCCCGCGGACTTAAGGTGATGGACACCGCCGCCGTTGCTCTGTGCATGGAACACAATATGCCCATTTTTGTGTTCAAAATGGAAAAGGGCTGCTTGACTCAAGCCGCCGTTGAAGGTAATTTAGGTACACTGGTACATTGTTAATTTTGGAGCAAGGTAGCTAGTAATAAGTAGTTAGTGAAAAATGGCGAGCCTGGTGGCTCGCACAAAAATGGATTATTCCAACTAACTGTCTCTTACTTCCTACTTTCTACTTCCTACTAACTACTAATCAAAGGTTTTATTATGGCAGATTATTCTGAAAAAATGGCTAAGGCTATTGAAGCTACTGAACGTGAATTTTCCAAGATCCGTGCTGGTCAGGCTTCTCCCGCAATTTTGAATGACATCCGTATCGACTACTACGGCACTCCCACTCCTATCTCCCAGGTGGCTAAGGTTTCCGTTCCGGAACCTCGTATGCTCTTGGTCGCACCGTGGGAAAAATCCATCGTGGATTTGATCGAAAAGGCAATCTATGCCGCAAATATTGGTCTTACCCCCATGAAGGATGGCAACTCCATTCGAGTTTCTTTGCCGATCCTCACTACCGAACGTCGTCAGGAACTGGCTAAGATTGCCCGCAAGCATGCCGAAGACGGTCGCGTTGCCATCCGCAACATCCGCCGCGATGCAAACGATGCCATCAAGAAGGACAAGGAAATGCCCGAAGACGAAGCCAAGAAGCAGCAGGACGAAATCCAGAAGGCTACAGACAAGGCTATCGCTCAAATTGACGCTCTTCTTGCAGCAAAGGAAGCCGACATCCTTAAGGTCTAGTCCTTAATTTGTTGGTAACAGGGATTCTTGAGGGTTAAAGCGTGGCAAATCAGCTTCGACATATAGCCATCATTATGGACGGTAATGGCCGTTGGGCCAGAAGCCGTGGCATGGAACGTTTCTTCGGTCACCGCAAGGGGACTGAATCTACCATCGATGCCGTAGAAGTGGGTGTGAACCTCAAACTGGAGCACATGACACTTTATGTGTTCAGTTCCGAAAACTGGGGGCGTCCCTCCAAGGAAGTGAATTACCTCATGAACCTTCTCATCGAGATGGTCGTTAAGGAAATTCCCGACTTGATGGAAAAGAACGTAAAGCTTACCGTTATCGGTAACATGGACCGCTTGCCGGAAAAGCCCCGAGCAAGTCTACAGTCTGCAATCGATGTTACCGCGAACAATACCGGTATGCAGTTGAACCTGGCCATCTCTTACGGAGCCCGCCAGGAAATTGTAGAAGCGGTCAAGTCCATTGCTTCCCAGGTGGCATCCGGCTTTATTCAGCTGGATGACATCGATGAGACTCTGTTCTCTAAAAATTTATATCTGAAGGGCGCTCCCGATCCGGATCTCATTATCCGTACCGGTGGCGAGTTCAGACTTTCCAACTACCTTCTTTGGCAGGCCGCCTACAGCGAATTTTATGTAACAGATACGCTTTGGCCTGACTTCACCAAGGAAGAATTTATGAAGGCGGTGGAGTTCTTCAATACTCGTGAACGCCGCTTCGGGAAGGTTCTCCATGAGTAATTTGGCTCAGCGTTTGATAACTGCTTTTATCGCCATTCCGGTGGTATTTGCGCTTTTGTGGTTTAATGACATTTCTCGAATTGCACTGATGTGTTTCCTTGGCGGCGTTGGCGCCTGGGAATGGGCTTCCATGGTCCGTAAGATGTACCAGGGTCCCGACATGCGTGTTTTTTCCTTCACCGCAACCTTTGCCTTGACTCTCGCGTGGGCTCTTTCCAAGGGAGGCTTCTTCGGTCTGCCGGCGGTTCCCTGTGTAGTGGGAATGTCCTGTGTTGTCATTCTTGCAGGTTACATTGCCATGGCCTACGGCAAGGTGAACATCGAAAATCTGTTCCCTTGGCTGGTGATGCACATTGCGGCTCCGCTGTACGTTGGTCTTTGGGGCGGTATGAACGTGCTCATGATGGGTAATGGTCAAGGACTTGAAAACTGCTATGCCTTTATTCTGGTCATGACTTCCATGTGGCTCTGCGACACCGTGGCTTACTTCTTTGGCAAGTTCGCTGCTGGTAAGGGTCCCTTCGGTCGTCATCTCTTTGCTCCTAGCATCAGCCCCAAGAAGACCTGGGAAGGCTCTGTGGCCGGTACCATCGCTACAATCGCCTGGGTTGCTTACTGGTCTAGCCAAACTGCCGCACTGTCTGCGTTCAACGTCCAGATCGATGTGGTGAAGGGCTGTGTCCTGGGCTTGCTCATTGCAGTTGCGGGTCAGGCTGGGGACTTGCTGATGAGTGCACTCAAGCGCTGGAGCGGCACCAAGGATTCCGGCAATCTCTTTGTCGGTCATGGTGGTGTTCTTGACCGTTGCGACTCCTTCTACCTGACTGCACCCATGCTTTACATCTTGTTGGACTGCATGGAAAAAATGGCTTAGTTTTCCCGTCGCAGAAACAAAACGCATATACAAAAGAGTCCCCGCTATCGCGGGGATTTTTATTTTCTAAATTCTTGTCAGATATAATTGAGGTTTACGATGAACATTCTTCTCACTGGTGGTGCAGGCTACATTGGCAGTCATACTATTATCGAGCTGGACAAGGCAGGCCATTCCGTTGTGGTGGTCGATAACTTGGTCAATTCCAGCGAAGAGTCCCTTCGCCGTGTGGCAAAGATTATTGGCAAGGAAGTCCCTTTCGTGAAAGCGGATGTTCGTGATGCTGCCGCCATGAACCAGGTGTTTGAAAAGTATTCCTTCGATGCCTGCATTCATTTTGCAGGTCTCAAGGCTGTGGGCGAATCTGTGGCCAAACCTCTGGAATATTACGAAAACAATATGAACGCTACCTTCGTTCTGTTGGATGTGATGCGTAAGCACAACTGCAAGAATTTCATCTTCTCCTCCTCTGCAACCGTTTACGGAGACCCGGCCATCATTCCCATTACCGAGGAATGTCCCAAGGGCCAGTGCACCAATCCCTACGGCAAGACCAAGTCTATGCTGGAAGAAGTCCTCATGGATTTGCAGAAGGCCGATCCGGAATGGAACGTGGTGCTGCTGCGCTACTTCAATCCCATTGGCGCCCACCAGAGCGGTCTCATTGGGGAAAATCCCAATGGCATTCCCAATAACTTGATGCCTTACATCACTCAGACGGCTGTGGGCCTCCGTAAGGAGCTGGGTGTTTTCGGTAACGATTACGACACTCCCGATGGTACAGGAGTTCGCGACTACATCCATGTGGTGGACTTGGCCAACGGTCACGTGAAGGCTCTCCAGGCTATTGAGCGCAAGTGCGGTCTTGCCATCTACAACTTGGGAACAGGTCACGGCTACTCTGTGCTGGACGTTGTTCACGCTTTTGAAAAGGCTAACGACCTGAAGGTTCCTTACAGCATTAAGCCCCGTCGTGCAGGTGATATCGCCACCTGCTACTGCAATCCCGCAAAGGCCAAGGCTGAACTAGGCTGGGAAGCAAAGTACGGCATCGAGGAAATGTGCCGCGACTCCTGGAACTTCCAGAAGAATAATCCCAAGGGATACTGATTAGCGGAAAGGATAAAGTTTAAAGAGCGATGAGGTCGCTTTGCTCTGAGGGCGGCCTTCGGCCTTAGAGGTATCTTTATTCGGGAAAGGAATTATATTATTTTTTTGAGAAAGGTGAGTCTTGAGGCCTGCGAAATCTCGCACCTCGAAGCGAGCATAGCGAGCGACCTCAAGCCTCATACCTAGCACTTGCATCCAAAGGTTTTAATTATGAAAAATGTCGTTCTTCTCGGTGCTACTGGTTCTATCGGAACTTCTACTGTAGACGTTTGCCTTCAGCATTCTGACCTCTTTAAGGTCTATGCCGTGGCTGCAAATTCCAGCGTTGAAAAGGTTGCTGAAATCGTTCGCAAGTTCAAGGTGGAACGTGTCTGCATGTTCAAGCCCGAAGCTGCCAAGGAACTGAGCGCCATGCTCAACATGCCGGTGCTCTCCGGTATGGAAGGCCTCTGCGAACTGGCTGCCGACCCCAAGGCCGACATTATCATCAACGCCTTGATGGGTGCCGTAGGTTGCTTGCCCACCATTACCGCCATCGAACACGGTAAGCATGTGGCCCTCGCCAACAAGGAAACCATGGTTATGGCTGGCCCTGTCATCTGGGACAAACTGGCAGAAAATCCCAAGGCTTTCATCACTCCCATTGATTCTGAGCACAGCGCTATTTTCCAGTGCCTGGCAGACCGCCCCAACAAGGAAGTGGAATGCCTGGAAATCACCGCTTCCGGTGGCCCCTTCCGCACCTGGGATATTGAACGTTTTGAAAACATCACCGTGGCAGACGCCCTCAACCATCCGGTATGGAGCATGGGCCGTAAGATCACCATCGACTCCGCTTCCATGATGAACAAGGGCCTTGAAGTTCTGGAAGCCCACTTCCTGTTCCATATTCCCTACGAACAGATCAAGGTGGTGGTTCACCCCCAGTCCATGGTCCATTCCCTGGTGCAGTTCCGTGATGGTTCCCTCATGGCTCAGCTGGGTGCTCCCGACATGCGCATTCCTATTCAGGTGGCCCTCACTTGGCCGGAACGCCTGCCTCTCGAAACCAAGCGCTTGGATTTGCCCACTCTCGGCCAGCTCACCTTCTTCGAACCGGACTTCAACAAGTTCCGTTGCCTGGCCCTCGCTTTCGAAGCCGGCCGCCGCGGTGGTGTAGTGCCTGCCATGATGAATGCTGCCAACGAAGTCCTCGTTGACCGTTTCCTGGATGGCAAGCTGAAGTTCACCGACATTCCCCGTCATGTGGAAACCATCATCAACGGCGCTCCCAACCTTACGGGTCGCTTGACCTTGGACCAGGTGCTGGAAGCCGACGCCGAAGCCCGCCGCCTGACTTTGGACTTGATCAAGTAAATCCCCTCCCACAGTCACGCCGACGTAGGTCGGCATCAGCTGTAATCGTCTTTGTTCCAGAGGACATCGTACCCGCGATGCCCTTTTTTATTTGAAAACCAATAAAAACAACACTTGTTACACTTGTAAACAAGTTATTTGACGATTTCTTTGAGAAAATCAAAAAAAAGCATATATTAATATCGGAAAAATTTATTTAGGAGTTCTTATGTTCACAAAATTTGGTCTAAAGCAGTTTATGCCTCTGGCTATTTCAGCCTTGGCTCTGGCTTCTACAGCTTTTGGTGCCACCGCCTACATCAACCAGATTGGCTATCGCACAGACGATGCAAAGGAATTTGCCCTAGCCGATGGCAATGGCCCTGTGGAAATCCTTGATGCCGCTGGTCAGACTGTTATGACATTGACTCCCAAGGCAGCGACTTCCTGGGATGCCTACAATCAGCAGGTCCAGTTGGTTGATTTTTCTGAACTTACGGCTCCCGGTACCTATGCCATCAAGGTCGGTGGACAGGCTCTTCGCGGGGACCTGAAGATTTCGGACAAGACTTTCGAAGACGTGACCAAGGCCGCTCTTAAGTGGTATTACTATCAGCGCGCCTCCATGGCTCTGGAAGAAACATACGCTCTTCAGTGGAAGCGAGCTGCTGGCCATACCAATACTACCGTCCAAAAGCATAATTCCGCAGGATCGGGATCCATTCAGTCCTCCAAGGGCTGGTACGATGCAGGTGACTACGGTCGTTACATCGTGAACTCCGGCATTACCACCTATACGCTCCTTTCCTTGTACGAACATTTCCCGGATTACTTCAAGACCCTCAAGTGGAACATCCCTGCCGAGGGAACCCTTCCGGATCTCCTTGCCGAAATCAAGTACAATCTGGACTGGATGCTCACCATGCAGGATACCGACGGCGGTGTATTCCACAAGATGACTTCTCTGGGTTTCCCTGGCGATGTGATGCCTGCCAAGGATACGGATCCTATTTATGTCATTGGCAAGGGAACTGCAGCCACCTTCGATTTTGCCGGTGTCATGGCCGCAGCCTACCGCGTTTACAAGCCCTTTGATGCAACATACGCCACCAAGTGCCTGGAAGCCGCAAAAAAAGCATACACTTGGGGCTCTCAGAATTCTAATGTAAGATTCAGAAATCCTAGTGATGTTTCCACTGGCGAATACGGCGACGGCAACCTGGGCGATGAAAAACTCTTCGCAGGTACTGAACTGTTTATCTCCACAGGAGATGCCTCTTACAAGCAGAATGTTACCGAGGCTGGCGTTCCCAACTGGGGTGACGTGACAGGCCTTGCTGTCTACGGCATTGCAACTCACGCTACCGAAATGGGTGGCTCTGCAGCATCAGCACAGAGTATCCTTACTGGTCTTGCCGATGAATTTGCAAAGCGTTCCCAGAAGGGCTTTGGTGTCGTTATGGGTAAGGACGATTTTGTCTGGGGCTCCAATGCCGTGGCTGCAAACCAGGGTGTATGGCTTCTCCATGCCTATTACCTTACCGGTGAACAGAAGTATTACGATGCCGCCCGCAAGGTTCTGGACTACCTATTGGGTAAGAATCCCCTGGACATGTCCTTCATGACCGGATTTGGTACCAAGTCTCCCAAGAAACCGCACCACCGTCCTAGCACATCCGATGGCGTTTCTGCCCCGGTGCCCGGCATGCTGGTAGGCGGCCCCCAGCCCGGTGGTGAAGACATCGGCTCTGAATCTTGGGAATGCAAGGATTACCGCACTGGTCAGCCCGCTACTTCCTACATTGACCACACCTGTAGCTATGCTTCCAACGAAGTGGCTATCAACTGGAATGCTCCTCTTGCATATCTCGCGGGCGCTATCGAAGCTCTTAACGCAGGTCAGGCACCAAGCTTCGCTGTCGCAGGTGTTGCTAGGGGCGGTACCGACGCTATCAAGCCTGTGGTTTCTCGACAGAATCCTGCAGAAACCGGGGCACGCCTCCGTGTTGTTGACCAGAAGGTCTTCATCGAAAAGGGCGGCAAGCGCTTCGATCTGAAGGGAATGCAGATAAAGTAACGGATACGGTGAATTCGTAAATTTCACTCTGATGTCAACCTGCATTTCATACTGACGTCATCCTGAGGCCGTTAGGCCGAAGGATCCAGTGACGAAACAACGAAGGTTCCAGCGACAAAAACATAACAGCGCAAAATAATTACAAGTTTTTAGGCGGTCCTTGGGGACCGCCTTTTTGCTTTCCATATTCCCTTTTTCTATCTTTTACACTGATGGAACATATTCTCGAAAACATCCTAATGTTCGTGCTGGGCCTTGTCGGTCTCAGCTTTCTGGTGACCATTCACGAATTAGGCCATTTCTTGGTGGCCAAGTGGAATAACGTGAAGGTGAACACCTTTAGCGTGGGCTTCGGGAAGAAACTCCTCAAGTACAAAAAGGGCGAAACCGAGTATTGTATTTCTGCAATACCTTTTGGTGGCTATGTGGCCATGGCCGGTGAAAATCCGGATTCTTTCAAGGATGGTCATACCCCTGGTGAACGGGATTTTACGGGCAAATCCGTCGGAGTCCGAGCCGCCATTGCTTTTGCTGGTCCTTTCATTAACATCGTTTTTGCCTTTGTCTTGTTGATGATCCTTTATATGGTTGGCGTACAAGAACCGGTCAATAAGGAACTCATCATTGGTTTTGTGGGCAAGAATTCTCCCGCAGAAATCGCAGGAATCGTGCCGGGAGATACCATCACCGCCATTAACGGACAACCCACACAAGGTTGGGATGATTTTCGCGAACAGGTGGGTGTAAGCCTGGGGGCTAATGTGGAGCTGGAAATTCATCGTGGTGGCGCTCCGGTGATGCTTACGGTAGTCCCCGAGGAATTGGTCATCCCCGCAAGGGATTCTGCAGGTTCAGAAACCAAGATGGGAATTGGCGATATTGGTATTTTCCCTCAGAATCGTGTGGTGGTGCGTGACGCTCCTTTCGCAGGTTCTGCCGCAGAAAAAGCCGGCATTAAAGCTTTGGACACCCTCTTTGAAATCAATGGTCAGCACATCGGTCGCTACGAGGATGTAGTTCGCATTATCGATGGCTCCAAGGGCGAAGAAGTGAAAGTTGCCGTCATTCGCAGTGGCGACACTCTTACGCTTCCCATGAAGGCGGCTTACAACGAAGAAACCAAACGCTATATGGTTGGTATTCCTCTGGGCTACGTTCTCTATCGCGAAATGCATAAGGTTCGCCGAGGCCCTGTTGAAGCCTTCCTGAAGACCTGCGAAACCAGTAAAAAAATGGCTCTCAGTATTTTCCGCTATTTCGGCCGCATGTTCAAAGGTCAAGTAAAGGTTGACGCATTCTCCGGCCCGGTGTCCATCGTGGCGGTTATGGGTAACGTTTGGATGAGCGGCTTCCAGGAATTCCTGATGCTCTTGGCTCTCATCAGCATTAACCTGGGTGTCATGAATTTGTTGCCTTTGGCCATTACTGATGGCGGGCTCCTCATGTTCCTCGGTATCGAAAAACTCCGTGGCAAGCCCTTGTCCACCAAGACCCAGACCATTATCCAGAACGTCGCTGCAGCTTTCTTCATCAGCTTCTTCGTGTTCATCACAATCCTCGATTTCGGAAAGCTGAGCCTGTTCTTGAAGTGACGCATGGCGTCATCCTTGTCCACATCCTGGTTGACCTACGTCCCTCGTTAGTTTATATTTTCGCTATGCTAACACGCCCCTCCAAAACAATCGCTTTCGCCTGCCCCCACGCATTGCTTAAAATGCGTAATTTTGGCACGAAACTTGCGGGGGGGGGACGCATTTTCAGGCTTTGGCATTGATGCCGTAATTTCCTTTTTCAAAACAACAAAAGCAAGCGCAACGACCTTCTCTTTGACAGAGGAGGCGTGTTTCGCCGTATTCCATAGGGAGTAATATAACGATGCTTTTAGCTAAACCATCGGTCGCAGAGCTCTACAATCTCTTGAACGAAAAAAATAAACGATTCTTGAATCGTTATGCGGCAACTTTGCTTAACGATGAAAAAAACGAGGACAAGGAGAAATTGTGGCGAAATGCGGTGATTTTCCTTTTGAAGAAAGAATTTCATCGTGATGAAACGATAATGGCTAGTATTGATAGTTTGGGACTGCAGAGAAACGATGTTGAAGAAATAGAGAACCTTGGCAACAAGCGAGGCCTTTATTGGAATTGGGGTGTAGATATCCTCTGTAAAAAAGAGAATGTTCTTCGGATTAAAATAGACAATGTCGCGAATCGAGGTGAATATAATCAGTTGATTCAAATTTTTGGTTTGGATAGAAACCGTCGAAGTGGTGATACTGTCGAAATGGATTATGACACTTTTATAAATGGAATTGAAAAGTTCAAGGATAATGCCGAGGTCGCAAAAAACTTGACTGAACTCCAAAATAAAAAGATGGAGTTGCTGTCCAAGGGTGTAAAATCCGTAGGGAAGAAATCCCTCTCGTGTCTTGTAAATGTTTTAATGACCATTGTAATAGAAATGATTCTAAACCAGATAGGTATTGGTGTTTAACAAAAGGGACTGTATATGAAAAAATTCTCTCTTGCAATTCTTTGTTCAACGTTCTTCTTTGCCTGCTCCGGTGATGACGGTAAGAACGGCGCCGATGGCTTAGATGGTGCTGATGGTGAAAGCTGTTGGGCTACTCCCTTGGACGATGAGTCTGGTTTTGCTGTTTACTGCGGTGATGATTTTGTCGGCTATCTGCATAATGGCGAAAATGGTGCCGACGGTAAAGACGGCTTAGACGGTGCGAAGGGTGAAGTGGGCCCTGCAGGTACAAATGGAAAAGATGGCGAAAGCTGTGTCACCGAAAAAATGGACCTGAGTTCTGACTTCGTTGTTATCTGTGGCGGCAAGCTCGTTGGCTATTTGCATAACGGTGCCGATGGAGGAAAAGGCGATAAAGGGGACAAGGGTGATAAGGGCGATGTCGGTGCTACAGGCCCCGCAGGTGCGAATGGTAAGGATGGTGTCAACGGCCAGAATGGTGAAGACGGAAAAAGCTGCGTGATGCGTGACACCACGGACGCAAATAATGCAAAGCGTACCGGCGTGATTATCACATGCGGAGCCGTGACCCAAACATTGTGGGGAGCCTCCTTCGAAGAAATTATTTCATCAAGTTCCTTAAAGGAACAGGACGGTGTTTCTAGTGACTCTCAAGATGGAGCATCCTCAAGTTCGCAGGAAAATCTTTCTTCTGAGGGGCAAGGCGAAGCTTCCAGCAGCTCTAGCGTTTTTGACGAATTGCCTACCTGCGATGAGGAATACGATGCCTCCACGCAGATATGCCTAGGCGGCTATGTGTACAATATGTGCGGTACGCGTAAGTCCTACGACCCGAGAACCGAGTTTTGCTACGCCGCGGCCGATAGCGTGCTGGCACTTTGCGAAGGCAAGTCGTATGATATAACGACACACTTCTGCGAAGAAGATTCCATTTATGTTCTGTGTGAAGGTAAGCAGAAGTATAGCAAGGAAAAGTTTTGTTACAACGATATTCTCTACTACCGCTGTGAAGGCAAGACTTTTGACCCCTCAACACAGTACTGCATTGACGGTGTAGTCAAGAAAGGTCGAGACGGCTATATGCGCGATGCCCGCGACGGCAGGTTGTATAAGACGGTATGGATCAACGGCCAAAACTGGATGGCGGAAAACTTGAACTATGCCCCGGGCGATGTTTCTGGTATGAGTTCCTATGCAATGCACGGTTGCTATAATAACGACGAAAATAATTGTGCAACCTATGGTCGCCTGTACACTTGGGAAGTTGCGATGAACAATGCGGATTGTGCTTACGGCAATGGTTGCAGTCCGAGTGGCGTTCAGCAGGGCGTATGCCCCGAGGGCTGGCATTTGCCTAGCGCTGAAGAATTTAACGCCTTGCTAAGCTACACTAACGGACATATTCGTAACGACAGTTGGACAAATGGCGATGATGCCTTCGGCTTTTCCGCTCTCCCTGCTGGCGAGTACAGCAGCCGCTACAAGAAGTTCAGCAGTTTGGGCAGCCGCACCAACGTTTGGTCTTCTACGGAGGGCGGTAGCAACGACGCCTACTACCTGCTCATCGGCGGCAACGGCGCGGGCGTCTACTACAATGGCAAGGACAGCGGATACTCGGTGCGTTGTCTCCAGAACAACTAGGAGGCGAATCCTGCACAGAAATGCTTGCATTTTTGTATAGGTGAGCCGAACTGTTGTGCACTGTGTGCCACTAGAGCGATAGCGAGTGACGCATAGACAAACTTGTTTGTCTATATGTCCGAGCATGAGCGTAGGCGCCCTCCAACTAGAGGCGCGTAGCGCTACTAGCAAGCCCCCTGCGCAGCGGGGGCTTCAACAAAGTTCTTCCCTAAGGCGCAGCCAAAGGGAAAAACTGATGTTCAAATAAAGTAAAAAAAGCATCTGTCCACAGACAGATGCCCTTCCCTTTAAGCCCGAACAAATTATTTCTTGAGTGCTTCGACCTCTTCCTTGGAAAGGTCTGTGTATGAGACGATTTTTTCCATGGGCTCATTTTCGGCAAGCATCCTGCGGGCGGTTTCTTCGGCCTGGCGCTTTTCTCCGTCTTCAAAAATGGCGTCGCCGACAGTCTTGTAGTTTGGACGAACGAAATCCATTCTGAATGCCTCCTTGAAATTCTCTATAAGCCAATGACCCAAATATACATCCATCTGGTGCAATAAGTCAAGGGCATCCTGTTTTGGAAGTTCTTCAAGCACACGCTCGATAATCCTTTTGAAAAGTTCTCTTTTGCTTTCGGGATCACGAACGTACTTAAGCGAACCGATGAATGCTGCGAGGCGTGCGTTGAAACCATCCAGTTCCTCGTCGGAGACATTGTTCACGTCCAGCATGATGCACTGGAACGGGAGCATGAGTCGCTGCAGTTCCTTGGGACTTTGTGCGTACAGTTCCTTAAGCGGGTCCCAGTTCTCCTTGCCATTATAGAGAATGATGGCAATAGAGGGAATGCCCCTGAAAATGTTGTCCTTCAGCTTCTGCACCATGAGGTGGAAGTTATAGCGGCGAAGCTGTTCCAGAACATTGTTGTCCCTCGCGGACTTGTGCTCCACAAGAAAACCGACAAATTGCACCGGTTCGGAACAGTCTTCCAGAAATTCCTGTTTTACATCGGCAAGGAACGCTAGGTCTGCGTATCCCTTGGTTTCGGTGTCGCTGTAATCACCGGGCATGCGTCTGAAAGATGCCTGGTCCAGCAAGTTAAATAAGTCGTTTAGTTCTGCGTCCTTTGTGGTAAGGTAGCGGACCAACTCCAGAAATGCCGAGACATCCGCTAACACACCCCTGCAGAAGGGATCGTGAGGTAAATTCATTGTAAACCTATGAATTATGGTGGATGTAAAAAATCAGGGAATGGCCTAGTTGGGGCGAATTCCGTGGGCCCGCGACTGCTTGAAATATTTGAGCTAGCCACGAGTCGACATGTAGTAAATAAACCCCGCTTTCGCAGCGGATATGTTAAACGTACAAAAT
>JAZRXW010000072.1:0-41269 GCA_045600425.1 Fibrobacter sp. | reverse complement strand
CAAGGAAGAAATGAAGATGTTCAACGAAACCCGCAAGATCATGCACTCCGATGTTCGCACCAGTGCAACTTGCGTACGCGTTAGCTCTCTGCGTTCTCATTCCGAATCCGTCTGGTTCGAAACCGAAAAGCCGGTCTCTGTTGAACAGATTCGCGAAGCCCTCAAGAACGCCCCGGGCGTATTCCTGAAGGACGATCCGCAGAACTACGTCTACCCCATGCCGCTGGAAAGCGCTGGTCACGACGACGTTTACGTTGGCCGTATCCGTAAGGACTTGGCAGACGATTGCGGCAACACCCTGTGGCTCACTGGCGACCAAATCCGTAAGGGCGCAGCACTCAACGCCGTTCAGATCGCTGAGTTGCTATAAGAGACCGTTCGCTCAGTACGTTAGGTGAAGAACCTACGATGTGAGCTCTCTCTCAAAAAGACTAGGTTTATGACCTAGTCTTTTTTTTTTCACGGAAGACCAATTGTGCTAAAATCCAAACAAGTACATCTCGTTAGCACATTCTCTCGCTGCAAAAGACCTAGTTCACACTAGGTCTTTTGTTTTGCTCACGGGTAAGACCGCTCGTGCAGCAATCTACACAAATTTCAAAGACTTTATTCGGAGTCCTTTAGGCAACAAACAGAGTAGCCGTCATTCTTACTTTTGTAGTCAAGTTCGGCTTTTTTGTAGCAGTCCATATTTAGGTACATGGTCTTTTACTTTTGACCGTCACGATCGTCAACGAATTCTCCGGCATAGCAATAGAAGGTAGCACAAAACAAAAGAAATGTTAGGAGAACTTTTTCACACAAAATAATTACGAAAAAAACAAGATCCCCGACCGGGTCGAGGATGACATTGATTACAAATGTTAACTGCATAAAAAATTAGGTCACCCTTGCGAGTGACCTAACTAAAAGCTTTAAAGCTTGTCTACCTGATTCAAGGAAGGAGTCCAGGGGAAACCATGAGGTTTCCCTTGCAACTTCTTAATTTTCTTCAGCGTAAACAGAGACCTTCTGACGCTTTGCATCGAGGCGTTCAAACTTCACGACGCCATCAACGAGGGAGAACAGAGTGAAGTCTCTGCCCATACCGACGTTCTTGCCGTTGTGGAAGTGAGAGCCACGCTGACGGACGATGATGTTGCCAGCCTTGACAACTTCACCTGCGTACTTCTTGACACCAAGATACTTGGCGTTAGAGTCGCGACCGTTACGAACAGAACCTTGACCTTTCTTATGTGCCATGGATTAAGCCTCCTTAGCCTTACGCAGAGAGTTCTTCTTGACCTTAGCAGGCTTCGGGAGACCCTGAGCGATCTTTTCCTTGCGAGTGAGCGGCTTATTCTGAGCCTTCTGCTTAGCAAGGGCAGCCACGCGAGCGCGGTTGCGGGTAATAACTTGAGGTTCAACAGTTGCGGATTCTGCGCCGGAGCGGATTTCCGTTACGAGCACCTCGGTATAGCCCTGACGATGACCGTTACGACGTTCGTAACGGGTACGACGCTTCTTCTTGAACACGATAATGGTATCGTATTTGCCGTGGTCGAGAATTTCGACCTTGACGGAAGCATCATTCAGGACAGGGGTGCCGATTTGCACTTCTTTTCCTGCGAAAAGAAGAACGGACTTGAGCTCCAGTTCGGAACCAACAGCTGCGTCGATAGTCGGAACCTTGTAGGTCTTGCCGAGTTCGACTTTATACTGGAAACCACCTGTTTCAACAATAGAATACATTTTGTAATCCTTTTTAGGTTGCTATTGGAGTCCCAAATTTAGTTAATTCATCAAAAAAATAAAAGGGGGTTATCCACAGAAAATGAACAAAAAATCTCTTTTTTCTTCAAAAAATTCTACATCGTGATAGATTTTCAGGTGTTTTTGCGTTTCATTCCATCGGGTACCCCATAAAAGGCCGTTTTTCACCCCCAGATCATCATTTGCCTGCCGCACTGAAGATATCAAATTTCTATCTTTGGTTTGAATTTTATAAAGGACACTCTAATGAGCAAAATATTGAGCCTTGATGGCGACTGGCAGATGATTTGGGACACCGAAGATGCAGGTATTTCCAACCGCTGGTATGCAACTTATCCTGAAAACACAGAACTTGTATCCGTCCCCCACATTTGGGAACGAGCCTTTGACAAGCTTTTGATGTCGCAGGATTGTGCTTTTTATTTCAAACGTTTCACCATTAACGACGACAAGGTTGTAAGCAAAAGAGTCTTCCTGCAGTTTGACCGCGTCGCCACTCACGCAACGGTTTGGCTCAACGGAAAGCTCCTCGGAACCCATTTTGGAGCTTACACTCCCTTTGTTTTGGAAACTCAGAAGGCCTTGAAAATTGGGGAAGAAAACATCCTCTGCGTCCGTGTAGCAAATATGGGTGCCTCCAACAGCCGTATTGACTTTGGCCGTGAATCCAAGGAAGGTGCCGACGACCGTTTCGCCCATCCAAGCGAAATGCCCGTAGGCCTCCCCTGGAACCAGTACCCCTTCGGCGGTATTTTTGGCCATGTAAGCCTGATTCAAGGTACAGCAGCATTCATTGACCACGTTCATGTGGAACCGGATCTGGACCAGGAACGTATATCCTGCGAAGTCAGCTTCAACAATCCCCGCGGCTTTGTGACTCGCCTTCGTGTATTGATGAGAAATCCGGACGGAGAAGTCTTTGAACATTTCATCGAAAACATCAAGCTGGACAAGGAAAACGCCACCCAGCGCTACGTTTTCGACGTGAAGGATGTGAAAAAGGACAAATTCCTCTGGGCACCGGAACATCCCAATATGTTCGCCATCGAATTCCAGATGGAAATAAAGGCTGCCAAGGAAAAGGACGGCAAGGAAGTAAAGCGTCCTGAATACGCCTACCCCGTTGTACGTACTTTCGGTTTCCGTAAGTTTGACTGCCTTAAGGGCGACTACTACCTGAACGACCAGATTCTGAAGATCCAGGGTATCAGCTACAACCAGCAGTGGAGCGAAGGCGGTCTGTGGACCTGCGACAACCCCAAGTTGGAAGAAGATTTGAAGAAGGTCAAGGCAGCGGGTTTCAACGCTATCCGCGGTTGCGGAGCCCCCCTGACAGAAGACGCACTGAACATCTGCGACAAGCTGGGTCTGATTGTCTTCCAGGAATTCCCCATTCACACCATGCGTTCCACCCCTCAGGGTCTGGAAATCGCCAAGAAGCTTATTAACGACATTGTGGCAGACCAGCATAACCACCCCTGCATTGGAGTATGGGTTCTGGGTTCTGAAAATGGAACCTTCTTGCTGCAAAACGGAAATAAGATGTTGAACGCCATTAGCCCCGTGGACATGACCCGCCCGGCTATCAGCAATTTGAACAGTATTTACTTGGACAACGAGGGGAATTTCCACAAGGACACCGGCAAGCTCTTGCCTGTAACCGTAGACAGGATTTCTCAGTATGCAACTCTGCGAATCAATCCCCGCATGAGTCCCAATGCCAGCTACACCCACTATTTGGCCCATTGCTTCGACCGCGATAACGAAGAACTGATGGTTCCAGATGCCGGACTAGGAGACGCAGTCTTCCAGGACGAAGAAGAGAACGTTGCAAGCGACATTTCCAACAAGATGTTGGTCACACTGAAGAACCACACCCTGTTGCCCGCTTCGGCAACGACGATCGGCGGTCCCCGCAGTTCCAAGAATCAGAAAGCCATCAAGTCCTTCGTCAAGGAAGTGGAAAACTTTGTGGATAGCGACCTCTCCATCTGGAAGAGTTACAAGGATTTTATTTCCGATGCCAATGGCATTGCCATCAAGAGCAAACTTGACCAGATTACAGCATTCCAGAGCAACCCGCAGATTTCCGGTTTCTTCCTGGACCAGTGGGCTGACTGCAGTACAGATTTTAGCGGTCTGAACGACGAAAACCGTACATCTAAGGGTTTTGAAGAATTCGCCAAGGAAATCTCAACTCCCAGCCGTGCCCTCGTTAGCGAACTGGATCACGTAGTTGCACCTCAGGGTGAAGTCAGCTTCCAGATTACTTTGCTCAACAACAAGCGTTATGAAGAACTTTCTGTTCAAGTCAAGCTGTTGGATGATAAGGGCAAGGAAATTTCTAAGCAGACCATGGCTCCCGAAGAACCCGCAGGTAAGACCAGCTTGACCCAATTGGGCATTTGCACCTTCATGGCTCCCCGCAACGAAGGCTGCTACAAGATTGAAATTTCCCTATTGGACAACGGCAAGCTGATCCACTCTTCTACAGAAGACTTACTGGTCATTGCACAGGCGGACGTTAAGGCTGCAGAAAAGAAGGTTTGCTTCCTGGACAACTGCGAAGAATCCAGCGATGCCTTGGCAGCACTGACTGGAAACGAACAGATTATCTTTACGGCTAACCTCAGCTCTTGGCCTGATGAAATTCTTGACAAGATTGTAGAAGTCACCAAGAATGGCGGCAAGACTTTGTTGCTTTCTGACATGACCCAAGACGATATCGACTATATGAACCAGAGCCATCTGTTCGATTTCGAAATTCAGCCTCACTGGAGCACCGGTGCAAACGAAACGTCCCTGCACTACCTGCCCAAGGGCTCTGCACTGGCATCCGTCTTTGGAGAAACCGCCGTACTGGATCATAAGGCCGCAGCAGTGATGCCGAGCCTTTCCCTGAACGAACTGCCCAATGCACAAGTCTTTGCACGCTCCGTCACCTTGAAGGATGGCGCCGTAAAGACCGGAGCAGACCTGCAGCTGGTTCCCTTCGGCAAGGGCAAAATCATGTTCAACCAGTTCAACGTCTTCGAAGGTCTGGAAACCAGCGCCCTGGCTGACGCCCTGTTTGCAAAGATCGTAAGCCTGCTATAATCAGCCAAGCAAAAATATACCAACGCGGTTAACAAGCGCTGGAACAAGGAAGGACCGCCGGAGTAACAGCCGACGGTCCTTTTAGTTTATATGAAGAGTTCGGGCGACAAATATTTGAATTCGCACATAAGGAACAGGAAACATGCGTAACCACCGTTTCATGCGAGGGCAATTCTATAACCATTTCTTCAACGTCTTTGAACGATGGTTATTTCAGAGCTTTGTCTATCGGAATAAAGAGCACCTGCAGAAACATCAAGCTAAATGATGCAGACAGCCTGAAAAACACCCAGAAAGTTGCCGAAGAACCTGTGCAGCCCGTTTGCGATATAGACATGGATTCCAATGAATGGACTTTCGTGCAAAAAGATTACAGCGAGAAAATATTCTTTGATGGAGACGCAATCAGGATTATCAGTGATATATCCGAGGACGTGGGTTCAGCGACATCATGCCAGGAACTGATTATTATCGCCATACTGAACAAAAAGCCGCAAGACATACAGTGCGAAGGTTCCATCGCAAAAGCACACTATGAAGACACTCTAAAATTCGACACCAAAGAAGAATTTCAAAAAATCAAGGAAGGACTTTACAAAAGTAGGGAGAAAGAATGTCCTACTGACGAATCCACCACCGAGCCACTATTTTTCCAAGGCGAGCCTCCCATCAGCGCAAAATGTTCGATTGACGTGGATTCCGATCTGTGGACCGTCGAATTCGAAGACGTTCATGAAGTCGTAACCTACGAATTCAAAGGGAATGTAACCAAGGTCACCCGAGAAAAAACAAAGAACTTTGGAACACCCAAAGATTGCACAGATTCCGCAAGCACCCGCACAGCAAATGGGGAAAAGATCCGCTGCGTAGGCACAATAGCCTTTGAAACACTAGAGGAATCTGAAAACGAAGGCCTTACCAAAGAAAACGTAATGTCCCAGCTGAAATACCACTACAGACAATAAAACCGAACGAGCGGAATCCGTGAGCCTTTGCAATGCAAAGGCGAGAGTGAGGGAAAAACAGGAAGTTCTTCACTCAACGTACTGACCGAACGGTCATCATAAAAGCGTTACGTGAGCGAGTGAACTTCGTAGGTTCACATCCTAACGTACTGAACGAGCGGTTATAAAAAAGACTCGGTGCCGTTTGAGAGAGAAGGCTAGCACCGAGTCTAAACACCCAAGTCCGATACCCACGCGACTACCCATTAATGTCGAGGATAACACCAAACCTGTATATACTGAATCTACACAAAAATGTGACGAAAATCAAGTCGTGTCCTCCTTTTTGAATCGCCACAATATTCCAACTTGGAATGATATTTGAAAGTATTATCTATATTTGCAACCATGAATATCGAAGATATTGAAGTGTACGCCGAAAGTTTGGCAAAGAACGCCCGCAAGGCATCCCGCAGCCTGCGCACCCTGAGTGCCGAAAGCCGTAACGCAGCCCTGAAATTGGTGGCAGCAAAGCTCCGCCAGCAGAAGGCAGAAATTCTCGCAGCAAACAAGATTGATCTTAAGGCTAGCGCAGGAAAGATCAGCGACTCCATGATGGATCGTCTGACATTGAACGACGCCCGCATCGAGGCCATGGCCAAGGGCGCCGAAGAAATCGCCGCCTTTGCAGATCCTCTGAACAAGGTTCTGGAATCCCGAGAACTGAAGAACGGCATCAAGATCAGCCGCGTGGCTGTGCCCATGGGTTCCATCTTCTTTATCTATGAAAGCCGCCCCAACGTAACTATCGATGGTGCCTGTCTATGTTTTAAGTCCGGCAACGCAGTGATTCTCCGCGGTGGCAAGGAATCCCTCAAGTCCTCCCAGATTCTGGCAGGCATCTTCCGCAGCGCCCTGACGGAAAGCGGTATCGACGCCGATGCCGTCCAGCTGGTAGAAAATCCAGACCATGCTCTAGTCACCAAGCTCCTCCAGATGAATGACTATCTGGACCTGGTGATCCCCCGCGGTGGCGAGCGCTTAATCCGCGCTGTAGTAGACCAGAGCAAGATTCCTGTGATCAAGCATTTTAACGGCATCTGCCATGTCTATGTGGACAAGGCTGCCGATATTACCAAGGCAGAGAACATCTTGATTAACGCCAAGACCCAGCGTACCGGCGTGTGCAACGCTATGGAATGCGTCTTGTTCAACAAAGCTTTGCCCTCCGCGGATGTGGCTCGTCTGGTAAACGCCCTCACCAGCCGCGGTGTGGAACTGTTCGGTAACGCCGACGCCCAGAAGCGCCTCAACGGTATCGCAAACGTCATAGACATTGGCGACGAAGCAAACTACCACACTGAATATCTGGCTCTGAAGGCCAGCGTCAAGTTCGTGGAAAACGTAGAAGAAGCAGCCGACCATATCGAAAAGTACAGCAGCCGCCACACGGAAGCCATCGTTTCCGAAGATACCGCCGCACAGGAATACTTCGTTGCAAACGTAGATTCCAGCAGCGTCATGGTGAACGCCAGTACCCGCTTTGCCGACGGTGGCGAGTACGGCCTGGGCGCAGAAGTGGGTATTTCCACCGACAAGATCCACGCCCGTGGTCCCATGGGTGTAGAAAGTCTCTGTACCTACAAGTGGGTTCTTCGCGGTGAAGGCCAGGTGAGAGGATGACATAACAATTAACAATTAATAGTTAATAGTTAATAGATAATAGATGATAATTGTGTAGTTGGTAATTAGGGATTATAAGTCACTGTACTGAGCCGAAGGATTGTTTGACCGCGAGAAATGAATTTGAAATCAAGAACCAAGGTTTTTTAATTATGAAGTTTGAAGATATTATGAAGGAAGTGAAGTTCGAAGTGGAAGTGGACGGTGTAATGCTAGCCCCCGCTATCGTTCAAGATGCAGACAAGGGCGACGTTCTCATGATGGCATGGATGAACGAAGAAGCTCTCCGCCGTACTCAAGAATGCGGTGAAATGGTGTTCTGGAGCCGTAGCCGCAAGGAATACTGGCACAAAGGCGACACCAGCGGTAACGTTATGACCGTGGTGGAATGGGCTACAGACTGCGACAGCGACGCTCTGCTGTTCAAGGTTCGTATGCAGGGGCCTCAGGTGGCTTGCCACACGGGAGCCCGCAGCTGTTTCTTTAAAATTTGCGAAAATTAGTTTTCACAAAGCGGCACCCCACGCCATAATAAGAATGCAAAAGTCGATGGTCCTGCGCCATCGACTTTTTTATTCCAGAGGGAGTTCTCCCCCATATTCATAAACAACTATAAGTTGTAAAATTACTTAACCCCGCGACCATAGGCGCAGTTGTTGTCTTCCTGCATGTAGTCGCCATCGTGATAGTAGGCGGCACGTGCTCGACAACCACCACAGCGGTCATTAAACTTGCACTTGCCGCAAGCACCTTCGTAAGCCTTGGTGCGAAGTTTCTTGAACACTTCAGCATTGTTCCAGATTTCATCGAAGGGTGTATCGTGAACATCGCCAGCAACTTCCATCATGTAGGCGCAGGGACGTACTTCTCCCACAGGATTGATAATGCAATAATCCAAACCCGCAAGGCAACCGCGAGAATAACGGGTCTTGATGTCCAGCTGGTCCGCAATGCGGAGGAACTGAGGAGCGCAGGTGGGCTTTACGGGAATGCCCAGAGTGCGGCTCTTTTCCATAATGCCACGAAGCAGCTTTTCGTATTCAGCCACATGAAGGGCGTGATCCGCAATTTCTTTACCGCGACCCACCGGAATGAGGAAGAAAATCTGATGGTTTACCGCACCGATTTCCTTGACCCAGTCCATAATGTCAAAAATTTCATTCTGGTTCCAGTCCATAATGGTGGTGTGAATCTGGAAGGGAAGACCTGCGGCCTTGCAGTTTTCAATGCCCTGCATAGTCAGTTCAAAAGCGTTGTCCAATCCGCGGAACTTGTTGTGGCGTTCCGGAGAAATGCTGTCGATGCTGATACCCATAGCCATAGCACCAGCCTTCTTTAGCTTCTGAGCCATTTCCAGAGTGATCATGGTGCCGTTGGTACCGAATACCGGACGAAGTCCCACGCGAGTGGCGTGTTCTACAAATTCAACAATGTCCGGGCGAGTCATGGGTTCGCCACCGCTAAAGATCATAATCTTGAAACCGGCCTTGGCAATTTCATCAATGAGCTTATGGCCTTCTTCCGTCGTCAGTTCACGATCCCTGTGGTCACCGGCATTCTGGTAACAATGCTTGCAGGTCAGGTTGCACTTGTTGGTGGTCATCCACGATACGATCATAATAATTAACCCATCTAAAAATTTTTACGGAAAGGTAAAAAAAATAAAGAGATTTGTCTCTATTGAAATTTAGTCGTTCACGACATTTGTCGTCATACAAAAAAGGTCCCACCCGCAAGGCAGGATCTCTAAACAATAAGGGTATTTCCTCTTAGAATTTGTGGCAATCCGTCATATCTTCACGATAGAAGTAGGTTACACCATCCCCAACAACATCAGGACATTCCATGGTATATCCCGACGGACAGGCATCGACAAGTACAGAAGATTCCAAAGTGGAACTTGTGCCTCCGCAAAGGAACTCTACAGATTCATGAGTGAAGCAGCGGATTTCGCCATCCGTAAAAGTGTTAAGGCATGCCTTGCCGGATTTATTTCCACCATTGCCACCGTTAGAATTCGTTGGAGAGGAAGAATCGTCACTGCAGGCAACAAACATAGATGTCAAACCCAGCATGGTTACAGCAAGAGCAAACTTTTTCATATATACTCCTAAAGATTGAATTACCCGTCTAAAGATAACAACAACTTTCCATATTTTCAGCATGTCAAAGGAGACATATCGGCAAGAAATGCCTCATATACACTTGAGTCACTTCTTCAGCTTTGCAACAAAGGCAAGGAGTGCTGAAACAGCTACGGCCAAGAGCGTGGGGCCAACGGCCTCAAAGCCTGTATTCACAGCAACTTCATAAACAGCAAAACCAGCGGCCCATGCAAACAGGTTCCAAATCCAGAAGCCCTTCTGTTCCAGGTGTTCCTTCACAAAGAAGAAGGATACGAGAAGTACGGCGGCCATGGGAGCAAAAACGGCTGCAATGAGGTAAAGGAAACCGATGTAATGGTCCACAATGCCCCAGATGGCGAGGATTGTACTGAGGGCGCAAACCACAACGCCTGTAATTTTCGGGTTCAGCTTATTGAAGATAGCCTTGGCAGATTCACCTGCAGAATTAGCCGCCAGGAAATTAGTGGTTACCGTAGAAAGAGCCACAATAATAATGCCCGGAACGCCGATGCCCGCCAAAAGAACTGCCTGGGCAATACCATTTTCTACCCCCAAACCCAAGCCCGCAATCTGCAAGCCGACAAAGTACATCCAGAGGCTAGCTAGAGTATAAGCGACGGCAGAAGTGGCGGTAGCTGCCACCGGCTTTTCCACATCCTTGGTATAGTCGGATATGACCGGCAGCCATGAAAGGGGCATGGCGATGGAGATTTCAAAGATGGTCCAGAAGCCGAACTGATGGGCAACAGCATGGGGCGCGGCACCAGAAGCAGGTTCCACACCGAAAAGTTTGGCAGTCAAAATCACCAGAAGTACGGCAAGCAAGCTCATAACCACCGTGGTGATTTTTGCAGTCTTACGAAGTCCCACAAAAACCCAGGCGGCAATCAACACCGCCAACAGCACACAAGTCAGGGGGAACGAAATGGGAAGATTCAGGCCTGCCAGAGCCATGGCACCCTGAGCATTCAACACCGCAATCCAGCCAATAAGCTGAGTGAGATTCAATGCGGCAAAGAACTTAGAGCCGTATTTACCGAAAGTGGACACTGTCGTTTCCATGGCGTTCAGGCGAACCTTAGCTCCAATAAGGCCCACAAAATACAGCATGATGCCGCCCAGGACATGTCCCAGAATCAGGGGGACCCAAATGTTTTCAAGTTTTGCGGCCTCGCCTATTTCAATGCCGCAAACAATTTCAGAAACGGAAATGGCAACGCCAAACCAGATCATGCCATTAGTAAAAATGCTTGTTCTTTTATCCATAAAAGCTCCTTTTGGCGGGGCTCGTTCACTTTGTTCTAAATTTAACACATAAAATAGAAATAGCCTTGCTATAGTACAAGGCTATTAGGGGTATATAATTATTTGAAGATGCGTAATAGTCGCAAACTATACTTATAAGTTCTTCAAGACCTTACGGGCGGCGGCGATGGTCTTTTCGATGTCGGCGTCGGTGTGGGCGGAGCTCACAAAGATGGCTTCGAACTGGCTGGGAGCCAGGTAGATGCCCTCGTCCAGCATTCCAAGGAAGTACTTGCGGAACAATTCCAGGTCGGACTTCTGCACGTCGGCAAAGCAAGTGACGGGACCTTCAGTAAAGAAGACGCAACCCATGGAGCCCACCTGGTTGGTCGTCATGGGAAGGCCCGTCTCGTCTGCGGCTGCCTTCAAGCCCTTGAGGAGGGTGGTGGTGGATCGTTCGGCGCGGATATAATATTCGGGATTGCCGCTGAGTTCACGCATGGTGGCAAGGCCTGCTGCCATGGCCACGGGATTTCCAGACAAGGTGCCAGCCTGATAGATTCCGCCCAAGGGAGCGATTTGCTGCATTACATCCAGGCGGCCACCGTAAGCACCCACAGGCATACCACCGCCGATAATCTTACCGAAAGTGGTAAGGTCCGGAGTAATGCCGTACAGGCCCTGTGCGCAGTGAATACCCACTCGGAAACCGGTCATGACTTCATCCACAATCAGGAGAGCGCCATGCTTTTTGGTTTCGTCAGAAAGGGTCTGGAGAAATTCCTTTGTCGCAGGCACAACGCCCATGTTGCCAGCCACAGGTTCCACGATGACGCCGGCGATTTCATCACCGATCTTGTCGAAAGTTTCGCGGACCTGAGCCACATCGTTATACTGCAAGGTCAAGGTGTACTTGGCAAGGTCAGCGGGAACGCCCTTGCTGCTAGGTTTGCCGGTAGTCAGCATGCCGGAGCCAGCCTTAATCAGCAGACTGTCGCTATGACCGTGGTAGCAACCCTCAAACTTGATAATCTTGTCGCGACCGGTAAAGCCACGGGCCGCACGGATAGCGCTCATGGTTGCTTCGGTACCGGAGTTTACCATACGAATCATCTGGATGCTGGGCACCAGCTGCATCACCAGCTTTGCAAGCTCCGATTCCAATCCGCAAGGAGCACCAAAGCTCAAGCCGTTCTGTGCCGTTTCCGCCACCGCCTTGATGACGGAATCATGAGCGTGACCCAACATCATGGGGCCCCAGGAACCTACATAGTCCACATAGTCGTTGCCATCTACATCGTAGATGTGGCTGCCCTTGGCGCGGGCAATGAACGGAGGTGTTGCCCCCACGTTACCAAACGCACGAACAGGACTATTGACGCCACCAGGCATCAGGGACTTTGCTTCAGCAAACAGCTTTTCACTAACAGAATGATTCATGCCCGCAAAGATAGAAAAGGCGGAATAACTCCGCCTTACATCTATTGTTTATTTTCAACAAGTTTTTGTCTAACTTGATCAAGGACTTCTTCGGAAACACCTAATGACCTTGCCACGTCGATTCCATTCTTCACGGTAATCACGAGCCTCTCCAAGAGGATGAAAATTGCAAATCCAAATAGAAACTACTTCAGGAAGTTCATACCTTCGACGCTTACGTTCATATTCAGGAAGCAACCGAAACTCAGGAGACTTATCCATTTTCTGTTTGCCCTTAATTGCCAAGAAGAAGCTATATAGCAAGACACGATCAACAAAGAATGGATGACTACAACGTTGTATTTCAATATCAACGCAACGATGATCCTTTGTCCAAGCATGAATATCCAACACGACGGACCTCGCTGACGGCATCTTTGAAAACCTCACGAAAGCCAGGTTCGTAAGTCGGGTCCAAAAACGTCTTGCTCTCGAATATTTCTGGAATTTCACGTTTACGGTTCATTTTCACCTCCAGTTTAATTTGTTTATAATTCGATTAAAAAACAAAAAACACACAAGGTGAGAGCCGCGACAGAACGCTTGCGTTCTGGCATGGCCGAACCAAAGTTTTTTCTAAAAAAAACACCTGAATTTTTCATCAGGTGTTCTGGAGACTATTCGTAACGCTCGGGATAAATAGCGTGCAAAACGAGTGTCGCAAAGTTAAGTTCACTTAACTTTATGACCGAGTGCAGCCACGGACGCCGAAAGCGTCCATTTAGTTTATATGGAATTTTTGTAAAGGGCCGTAATGTAAATGTTTGGTAAAAGCTTTAGTCCTTTAGGCAACGAACAGAGAACCCGTAGCCCTTACTGTAGCCGCCCAAGCTGGCGTTGCCGCTGATGTAGTACAAGCTCAGGTCGTAGGCGATGTTGTCTCTGTACTCGCTAGCAGACCAGAAGTTAGCTTCGTTGCCGGCACCGTCGAAACTGCCACTGCTGTACCTGTAGCCAGCAGGGAGCGCAGAAAAACCAGAAGCATTCGTACCCTTATCTGAACTTGAATACCAAGCATCTACGGTCTTCAGTTCAATTCCGGCACCGTTGTAATACCAGTAGGTAGTGTGGTCATCAACACTGTTGGCCATCGGCTTTACCAGCTTCTGCCAATCTTCCCTTGTAGGCAAATGCCAACCGCTGGGGCAAACGCCACGGACTGGCGCTGTAGCCAATACTGTAGCACTGAAACGCGAACAAGACTTGCCATAGCCACATTCCTCACCGTAATTCTTATAAATAGCCACAGAGTCAACGGCTGCAGCCCAGGTGTACAGGCGACCGAAGGTTGCGCAGTTACTTGGAACACCGTGATAGCACCAGCTTGTGGAGTCGGAGGTGTAACCGCTGTAGTTATACTTCACACCCGTGTAGGCATAGTTCAGGTTCTGGGCCATCCAGGTCTGGCAGTTTTTGTTGTCCTTGTCGCAGATTACGATGGTCTTGTAAACCTGGCCGTCGCGGGTGTCGAGAACTTCGCCGTAGGTCTTGGTAGAGTTCAGGTAATCCGTTGTTGTGGCGTACTTGCAGTCGAGGCCTGCGGGGCAGTTAGTCTTGTAATAGCCGTCATCTTTGACTTCACTGGGTGATTCCGGGTCAGTGTCAGGGGTTTCGCTGGCAGATGTATTCGGGGTTTCGCTGGCGGAGGATCCCGACGAGGAGGAGTTGGAGGCTTCGCCACCCTGGTCGGGAGAGTCCTTGAGGCAACGGATAGAGAAGGCGACGTCCTCGTAGCTGTCGTACTGGTCCACGTAGCCGGCGCGGTAGTCGAAGTGCTGGCGCCACGCGATGCTGCGGTCGTTCTCCGAAGAACTCCAGAAGTAGGCGTTGTTGCCACTACTAGTGAAATAACCGCGGTCGTAGCGGTAACCGGCGGGGAGAACCGAGAAACCGTACTTGTCGGTACCGTTGCCACCATAGTTCCAGCCGCTGGTAGATTTCAGCAACGAACCAGCATTGCTAGTACCACCAATGTTGTCGTACAGGGCGCTCCATTCTCCGTTGCTTGGCAGGTGCCAGCCAGCGGGGCAAACCCCCTGGGTACCTTCATAGCTGTTATTGCAATAGGTTCCATAACCGCATTCAGCCTTGTTCATGGCCACTTCCCAGGTGTACAGGCGACCGTACTTGGAACAGTTTTCACTTTCATCGCCGTAGCAGCCGCTCCATGCATAGCTGCCCATACTGGAAACATTACCCGGGTCGTAGTTCAGGTTCTGGGCCATCCAGGTCTGGCAGTTTTTATCGTTCTTGTCGCAGATTTCTACCGTCTTGTACATCTGGTAGTCGCGTTCATCCAGAAGTTCACCATAGGTGACCTTCGGATTCAAGTATTCGGTAGGTGCGTAAGTGCATGTATGGCCCGCAGGGCATTTTGTAGCGTAAGAAAGATCAACGGCTTCGTCGGATGAAGATTCCGGGTCAGTGCCCGGAATGACGCCAGAGGAGGTGCCAGGGGTTTCGCTGGCGGAAGTGCCTGGGGTTTCGCTAGCGGATGTATTCGGGGTGTCACTGGAGGAACTGGAAAGGGTCTTGCAATTTTCCAGGTTGGCTACAACCGTTCCGTCAGGGCATTCGTAAATGACGCTGGAGCCACCCTTGCTGCTGCTAGATCCCTCGACTTCGCTCGGGATGACACTGTTGGAACTCAGGATGACACTGTTGGAGGAATTCGGGATAACGTCATCGTTGTCTTCATCAAGAATGGATGGCTTTTTAGAAGAACTTGACTGTTTCTGAGAGGAACTGGATTCCGGATCAGTGTCAGAAATATCATCATCGTCGTCTTCGAGCTGGCCGATGATTTTGTCGGCCTTCATGGCTTCAAACTTCTTGATCTTGATCCATTCGCCATCGACGCACTTGCGGTAGCCATCGTCGGCAGTTATGGCAACGACACCTTCCATGTCGTCGTCGCAGACCACTGCCTTGCCGTTGGCCAGTTCAAGTTCAGCCACTTCGGGAGAGGACTCCTCGCGTCTGGAAGAGTTGCTTCCGCTATCGTCACCACAGGCGGAGAACAGGGCGGCAAACGCCATTGCTGGCACCAAAGATAAGCCAAACTTTCGAATCGCGCGTTTCATAAAAACTCCGATATCAACGTAATTTTTTTAATATACATAAAAGCCATAAACCGATTTTTTAGTCGTTCCATGCAACCAACTATAATTGCATAATTAGATTACGTCAGAGATTTTTCACTAGCAAAAAACACCTGACATATATCAGGTGTTCTTTTCCATCCGCTAACCTTCGTAATGGCCCTTGCAGGAAATCACGTCGATAACGTCTCCGTTGACCCGATAGACCAGGCGGTTGGTATCGTCGATTCGACGACTCCAGAATCCCGTGAGATTCCCTTTCAAAGGCTCGGGCTTACCGATGCCATCTTCGGCGTTTCGCTCCACATCTTTCAGAAGCTGATTGATGCGCTTGAGAGTCTTTTTGTCTTGGGACTGCCAGTAGAGATAATCTTCCCAGGCCTTATCAAACCAGTTCTTCTTCATCGTCTCCCCCCACTTCAATCAGTTCATGCACAACACCTTTCCCAGCCTTGATGGCGGCAGCACCTTCTTCCAGGAACTTCATGTTGCTTTCGCTGTAGAAGGGGTCCTGGGCAGCGACGTCGAAAGGAATGCGGTTCTCTCTCAGGACCGCCTTGACGAACAAGTTGAGGGCAGAGGATGTGGACAGCCCTACTTCTTTACAGAACTTGTCGAAACGTTCCTTATCCTTGGTTTCGATTCGTGCGGAAATTGTAGAAAGAGCCATAGCCATACCTCCATTTTCCGACAATGTAATACATTCGCTTGCATTTTGCAAGCTATTTTGACACAATACAGCAGATTCTGCCATTTTTTCTCCTATTTTTAAGGTGAAAGTGTTTATATTCCGCAATCAACGATTGCTGAATTTCTTTTTCGCGATAATTCAGCCGAGAGTTCCGCCTCCGTAGGCAAGATGGTTTTGTACTTGGAAGCAAAAATCTGTTTTGATTCCTGCAATACCGAATACTTCACCATGCTATCATCCTTATCAGCGCAGAATATGATTCCCACCGTAGGATTATCGTCCTTAGATTTCTTGAGACAATCAAACATTCGGACATACATATCCATCTGCCCGATGTCTTCGTGCTTCAACTTGTCCAACTTCAAATCCACAAGAACAAAACATTTCAACAAGTAGTTATAAAAGACAAGATCGATGTAAAAATCACTGGTTTCGGTTTTGATGTGCATCTGACGCTCGACAAAAGAAAATCCACGACCCATTTCAAGCAAAAATTTTTCCAGGTGATCAATAATCAAACGTTCCAAGTCATTTTCAGTAAGTTCTTCGTTAGGCTTAATGCCGAGAAATTCCAAAATATAGGGGTCTTTTACAAAGTCCTCATTCTTTTCCTTATTTTTATTTGGCAATTGATTACCAACAACACGGTGAAACATATCTGTGCGAATATTTCGCTGCAACTCACGAACAGACCAGTTTCCGCTTTTAGAATGGTCGATGTAATAAAAGCGTTCTTCATCGGTAGGCAAGCGCATAATCATACGCAAATGGGACCAAGTCAATTCTCTACACAGTGTGTAGAGAATGTTTTCATTAGGGAAAGCCATATAAAATTGGCGACAATTCCACAGTTGAGCAACAGACATTCCCGAGCCAACATTTTGATTGAGAGACACAGCCAAGCGTTCAATCAATTTTTCTCCGTAGCCAGCACGGTTCTTGCCATTCTGTTCCTGTAGAACAATCCTTTGACCAATAAGCCAATAGGCTTGATTCATAATGAAGTTTATGTTACGATAACTTTGTTTTTGAGCCTCTTTAAGAATGTTCTTCACATCGTTTATGCAACTACGAGTGATGGGAACCTGAATCAATTTGGGCATAGCATCTCCTTTGAAAAAAAAAAGAAAAACACCTGAATTTTTCATCAGGTGTTCAGGAGACTATTTGTAACGCTCGGGAGGAATTATAGAATTTATCCAAAATCCGGCAAGGGTTCGTTTGTTAAAGATTTGTAAACTTTTATTACAAACAACTTCTTACGCAAAGAATTTATTTCAACAATCCTCGTTCCAAGGCTTCCTTGGCGTGGTAAGTGATGATGATGTCAGCACCGGCACGCTTGAAGGCAATCAGGGTTTCGCGAATGATGGCGTCTTCGTCAATCCAGCCGTTCTGTGCGCCAGCCTTTACCATAGAGTATTCGCCGCTGACATTATACACGGCAACAGGAACGTTGCTCATTTCGGCGGTCTCACGCAGAATATCCAGGAAGGCAAGGCCCGGCTTAACCATGACAATATCGGCACCTTCCTGCAGGTCCAATTCCACTTCGTGAAGGGCTTCGCGGGCGTTTCGCACGTCCATCTGGTACGTCTTACGGTTACCAAAATGCGGTGCGGAATCAGCGGCATCGCGGAAGGGGCCGTAGAAAGCGCTGGCAAACTTGGCGCTGTAACCCATGATGGGAACATTTGCGAATCCAGCTTCGTCCAAAGCTTCGCGGATAGCGGTAATGTGACCATCCATCATATCGCTGGGAGCCACCATGTCGGCACCGGCGGCGGCCTGAGAAACCGCGGTCTTAGCCAAGAGTTCCAGAGTGGAATCGTTATCCACATCGTGGTCCTTGATGATTCCGCAATGACCGTGGCTCATGTATTCGCAAAGGCAAACATCAGTCACAATATAGAGTCCAGGGAACTTGGCCTTAAGGGCGCGAACCGCACGTTGGACAATGCTGTTTTCGCCGTAGGCTTCAGAAGCCATTTCATCCTTGTGGTCGGGAATTCCAAAGAGCAATACGGACTTGAGGCCAAGAGCTTCGTAGCCTTCCACTTCTTTGAGGAGTTCATCCACGCTAAAGCGGAACTGACCCGGCATGGACTTGATTTCTTCCTTGACTCCCTCCCCTTCTACCACGAACATGGGGTAAATGAGGGATGCGGGATTCACTGCGGTTTCCGCAATCATATTGCGGATGGTTTCATTTTGACGAAGACGACGAGGACGAACAATCATAGCGTAAAGTTTAAAGGTTAAAGGATAAAGATAAAGGGGTATTTAAGGGGTCGTGGATGGGTCGAGGAAATTCTTTTCAAGTTGTTCAAGTTCTTCGGCCCAGTCGGTCTGGATCTTCTGTTTCAGTTTCTTGGCCAGGCTTGGGGCGCGGCCGCGGGTTGACACGGTAACGGTAATGTTCTCGCCAAAGTCCATTCGGGCAGGAACGATAAAGTCTCCATCCAGATAATCGCAAGCGTTGTTCACCATGATGCGTCGAGCACGAGCGTCATTGCTGACGGTCGCATTTACCGCCGGCTGGTCCGTACAGATGTACACCATGGAAACGCCACGCAGGTCCGTAGATTCATAGGGACGTTCCACAAGATTCAACATGGTAAGAGAACCTTCGGGAATTTGCAAATTTGCAAACTCGGGATCGAATTGCGGGGCCACCACCGTAATGCGGCCCCCCGTAGGCAACAAGGTCTTTACTTTGCGCAAGGCAATACGGCCACCGCCCACAACCAGGACGCTCTTACCTTCCAGCTTAACCTCAATTGCCAACATGCTGGAATTGAAATGCGTAGAAGTCTCGGCAGTTTTTCTGGTTTTCTGAGCGCCTTTAACCCCAGCCACCACCATATCGGCAAAGCCGTTCCACTCCCCTAAAGGAGGCAACAAGGTCAAGGGAATCTGCGGGAAATCCTTCTGGGCGTTGGACACAATAGCAGGAATATCGCCCTTGGAATGCTGACCACTTAAAAGCAAGTACGGGAGCAAAGTCACCGACTCCACATCTTCACGCAACAGGGCTCGCAAGTCATTGTCCAAATCCAGAAGACTGGTGCTTGCAATACGAGCGTCAGGCATATCATGACGCAAACGGTCCAGCACATTTTCAAATGCGCTGTAGGCTCCCGGCCGGATGCAGTTGTGAGCGATAATCAAAACGACTTTCATACACCCCAAAAATAGAAAAAGGCCTAGATGTACTCTAGACCTGATTCAATAAAAAATGATTTTATCACGCCGAATAATATTCCGCAATCTTCTTAACCAAAGAATCCATGGAGGTTTCGTCACTTTCTATCACTTCAAAGCCGTACTTCTTGGCTGTGGCTGTGGTGAGGCGACCGATGGAGAATGAGGTTCGAGGCACCTGGTTCGAGGCTCCAGATGTAGCCTTGGCAAAGGCTTCCACGGCGCTGGAACTTGCGAACACAACAGCATCGGCAACGGCAACGGCTTCTCGTTTCCAATCTGGCAAAACGCTCATGGGAAGAGTTTCATAAACAATCCACCGAGTTGCTTTGGGAAGCAACTTCAACATAGTTTCGTCCGCCAAGTTGCCCTGAAGAAGGAGAACAGAGGTTCCAGGCTCCAGGTTCGAGGTGCGAGCAACATCAGCAAGCAACTTACCTAAGCCTTCACCGGTATGATCCTCGGGAACATAGTCACAGCGGATTCCACGTTCCAGCAACTTCTTCTCGGTAATCTTTCCGACGCTAGCGATTTTCTTTCCAGCAAGGACTCGAATATCCAGGCCAGCCTTGAAGAGGGAGTCGAAAAAGGAATCCACCCCGTTGGTGCTGGTGAAGGCAAGAACATCAAAGTTTGCAAGGTCCGCAAAGTCAGCCGCAATCCCATCCAAGGAACCAACACAAGGCTTAACAGAGCGGGTCTCAATCATGGGAGTTTCGATGACTTCGGCACCAAGGGCTGTCAGGCGGGATGCGATTCCGCCAGCCTGCTTTGCGGCACGGGTAATCACCAGGCGTTTGCCAGAGAGAGGTAAGTTCTTTCGCCAGGCGAGAGCGCCGCCCAGTTCCACCACATCCCCCATAATGGTAATGGCTGGAGCAGTCACGTTTTCACGTACGATGGTCTCCCCCGCTGTTTCCAAAGTGCAAGAAACAGTTCGCTGATAAGGTGTAGTACCCTTTTCAATAAAGGCCAAAGGAGTCTTAGGATCTTTACCGCATTCCATTAGGCGGTGAGCAATAAAATCCATATTAGCAATGCCCATGTAAAACACCAAGGTTCCCGGGCACTTGGCAAGAGCATCGAAATCCAAGCCAGAGACACTAGCTCCTTCGACTCCGCACTTCGTGCTACGCTCAGGATGACACGAAGGCGATTCCTGTTTCTCGAGTGTCGAACCTGATTCCTTCTCATGCCCCGTAATAATATGCAAACTTGTGGCAACACCACGATGAGTTACGGGGATTCCCGCATAGGCAGGAACAGAAATTCCTGCAGTCACACCAGGAACAACTTCAAATTCAATGCCGGCTTCCACCAGCTCCAAAGCTTCTTCACCACCGCGGCCAAAAACGAAAGGATCGCCGCCCTTCAATCGGGCGATGGTTGCGCCAGGATTTTCCTGAGCGAACTTCACAAGCAGTTTATTGATTTCGGACTGTTTCACCTTATGGTGGGTAGGCATCTTGCCCACATCCACCATCTGGGCCTTATCATTGCACATGGCCAAGATTGCAGGAGAAACCAGACGGTCGTACACAACCACATCCGCCTTCTCCAAAATAGACTTGCCCTTCAGAGTAAACAAACCCGGATCTCCTGGACCCGCACCAATCAAATAAACCTTGCCATTCATATGCGTAAAATTAGAAAAATCAAAAACCACCCCTAAGGGGCGTTTTTTCTATCCATCACATTCCTAGAGAATAATCCCCAAAGGGCAAACAAAAAGTTCTACCTCGGCAGGGACCTTCCTTTTTTCGGCTCAGTTTTGCAGCTGTTCCTTGATTTTACCGGCAAGAGAAACGCCCAACGCCCTGGCGGAAAACAGTGCTTCAGAATTTTCCGAATTCAATTCACCAACAACTTCTGCACGCAACAGCCGTTTGGTGTTTTCATCCCAATAGATTCCACGAATTCTAAAATCGCGGAATCCTTCGGCACATGTAGTGCCAACAAATTCCCCAAAACTTGCCACCGGAAACTGGCAACCTGCATCTAGAGCCTTCAAGAAGGCCATTTCTGCAACGGCAATACAGAAAGTTTCTTTGTGATTGACTCGGGCAAGGATTTGAGCAACAGAAAGGCGAGTTCCTTCGTCGCAACGTTCCTCAGAAAGACTCATCGCGGCATCCGTCAGAGTTTCAATGGCAAGTATTCCCTGACCGCTAGCAGGCAACATCTTGTCCGTATCAAAATACTCCGTCACCTGATCCGCAAGCCCCATGCGCTTGAGACCCGCAGCAGCCAGGACGACACCGTCCAATTCAGACAACTTGGAAATGCGAGTCTGAATGTTCCCTCGAATCGGCACATATTCCAAATCCTGACGCAAGGCTTTAAGCTGCACTACCCGACGAATACTCCCCGTCCCGATCTTCGCTCCAGCAGGCAGGTCCATAAAGCGGATGCCTGCGGCTCCCCCGCGGGCAAGAAACGCATCTCGCGGGTCTTCGCGCTTGAGAACTGCCACCAGCTTGAATTCAGGAAGTACTTCAGCGGGCATATCCTTCAGGCTATGGATGGCAATATCTGCACGACCTTCCAAAAGCGCAACTTCCAATTCCTTGATGAAAACACCCTTACCGCCAAAGCTGGCGAGAGACTTGTCTAGACGACGGTCACCCTCTGTAGTCATAGAGACAAGTTCGTAACTGAGGTCGGCGCAGTCTCCAAGAGCAGTGCGGTTGACAGCCACAATTTCATCGGCCGCCATAGTGGTTTGAGCTAAAGCAAGAGCGCTCTTACGGGTAGCAATTCTTAATTTCATAGTTACTAGGTTCGAGGTGCGAGGCACGAGGTGTGAGGTTCGAGGCACGAGCTATGAATTATGAATTATGAATTCATTGTTCATTGTTAATTGTTAATTGTTAATTGTTCACTTTCCCAAGACATTCCAAATACTTCTGAACATCTTCGGCGGAGTTCTTGTCCTTCACCTTGAACAAGAAATCGCTGGCCATCTTCTTGGCAAACCGTTCATACATCATCTGAATTTTTCCAGATGCAGCACCGTCTAACTCCGGCAAAGAACGAAGCAATTTCTCGCATTCCTCATTGGCAGAAGAAATCATCTGCCCGGCAAGCACATTGATTTGCTTGGCAATTTCATCCATGCGATACCATTGCAAGAATTCTTCCAACCCCTCCTGCAAAATCTGTCGGGCAGTTTCCATTTCCACTATACGTTGGCGGCGATTTTCGTCTACAACCTTCTGTAATTCATCCACGCACACATACTGAACACCTTCCAGATTTCCAATGGAGAATTCAGCATTGCGAGGACTTCCTAAGTCAATGACGAGCCTTGTCTTTACGGACTCACCCTTTACCTGCGATTCTTTCACCGAGCGTTCAAATTCATCTTTTTTTACAATCGGATCATGACAAGCACTGCAGAGAATAACCACGTCACATTTGCCCATAACACCATAGCGTTCTTCGAAGGGGACCGGAGTCAAAACGTCAGCAAATTTTTGAGCATTAGCAAACGTGCGGCTGCTGGCATAAATGTGGGTCGTATTTTCTTGAACGTATTTCAACATCAAGGAGCCCATTTCGCCGAGCCCCACAATATAAACCGTGCGGTTTTCCAGGTCATCAAAAGTTTTCAGAACCTGCTTCATGGCAAGAAACGGAATGTTGCAGCTCAGCTTGCTAAGATTGGTTTCCGTCTTAATCCGCTTGGTCGTATGAATCGCACTCTGGAAAAGTTTATTCAGGCTATTTCCAGTCGCCTTATACTGATGAGCAGTTTCGTAGGCTCTATTTATCTGGTGAAGAATCTGGTCCTCCCCCATGGCGACTGAGTCTAGACCGGCGCAAACATTCATTACATGCAAAGCGACATCATCGCCTTCCTTCGTGTAGAAGAATCGGGAAAAATCTTCGTATTTCTGCTTTGCCAAGTTACACACATAACGAACCAGGTCGCTAGACTCCAGCGGCGTTTCACTAGCCACATAGACTTCCGTGCGGTTGCATGTGGCTAAAATCAGCAATTCATCAAAAGGACTGCTCTTCAAAGCCTCCGTCTTTACATCCATATCGATATAAAACTTCTCGCGAACCGCGATTTCTGCCACCTTGTGGCTCATGCCTGCCATATAGATTTTCCGCATGGCGGTAAATGTAGAAAAATCACACCGAAGGAATATAAGCGTTCCGCAAAATATCGACACACTATTCTTTTTCTCGAAACGCAAAACTAGCTGACGAATACAATTTTTTATTTCAATCCCTATTCAACGATTCAACAGCCTACAAGCGCGTGATTGAACTTTTGGCAAGCAAGGCATGCGGCATGACCCGTGCAGAAATTGTAGAATCTCTCAAAATTACGGACAACGGCTTACTTACAGAAATTTTGAAAAATTTGGAATCTTGCGACTTTATCCGCAGTTACACAGCATTTAGCAAAACAACCAAAGAAACCATGTATCAGATGGTTGACCTGTTTTCGCTCTTTTACCTGCGGTACGTCAAAAGCTATCGAGGACGCGATGAACACCGGTGGAGCAACATGATTGACTCCGGAAGCAAAAACGCGTGGAGCGGATACGCCTTTGAACAAGTCTGCCTACAGCACATCAATCAAATCAAGCAGAAACTAGGAATTTCGGGGATTTCAAGCGACGTATGTTCTTGGCGGCACAAAGGTGACAAAAGCAAAAGAGAAAAGAGAGTGCAAATCGACCTGCTCATAGACCGCAGAGACGGCGTTATCAACCTCTGCGAAATGAAGTATGCAAGCGCACCTTTCTCGATTTCTCCAAATTACATGGAAACAGTCAAGGCACGCAGGGAGCTGTTTCGGCAGGTAACAAAAACCCGCAAGGCACTGTACCTAACCTTCGCCACCACATGCGGACTCGCCCCGAACGAACAACGAAACGACGTTCAAAGCGAAATCACGCTGGATGATTTTTTTGTGGAGTGAGGGGTGAATAGAAATTTTTAGGCTATATTCAAGCAAAGTGTAGATTTTTTCACAAAAAAGGCGTTTCGCTTATGGCTAGATACTTTCTGTATTACAACATACCGAATTCGTCCAAACAATGAACTATAAAATGGTGGATTCCATTTTCCGGATTGACGACTTCGCCGTACCGGAATATTTATTTACGCCTAAAAGGAATGTGCCCGGAGCATTACCGGATTCATAACTCAATTTTATCCTAACTTTAAACAGCCTAAACTTTTAGAGCCAGTTCTATTTATTTGCCTCGAAAATTTTTAACATTTTTCCAACCAAGCAAAAAGATACTTCACTATCTTCAATAGCTTTTTTTGTTTTGCCATTTAGTTTATCAAATACAAGGACAAATTTATTATCCCCCAGGGCATCTAACGCTAAAAAATATTTTTTTCGTATTGTAGAAGCAGATTCCGAAGAGTCCGCATCGGCAAAAATGTAATACTGGTCCTCAATGTAATTTAAGCGCAAAGAATTATACCCCAAAGGAGCTAACCTTTCCCTTGCCTTATCCAAGGTTTCTCTACGAAGCCTGTCAATCTCAGTCCCATTCAACACGGAATTTACCATTAACAATTTCAATACTTCTTCAATAGCTTGTAAACGTTCAGATAGTTCTTTTTCGTTCATCAGATTATCCTTAAATAGATTCCAAATAAGCTTTTATGATATACTTATCTATATAGCAAGGGATATCATTTCCTTCGTAAGAAGCCTTACAACCTCCATGACATTTGGGTAAAAAGGGACAATTTTGGCATTCCGGTCTTAGGCCAGACAATTCCCTTTCCTTAAAGGCAAAATCGAAATTTTGATTCAAATTACCAACGGCTTTCTCATTATGTCCCAAAGCTCTTTCGCAAATAAAAACATTTCCACTGACATCAATAGAGAAGGCATTTTTCTGATTGTAATAGCATGCTGAAACTTTAGGAGGTTTATACAAATAATTATTGATATGGAACTTATTTTCATCCACAGCCATAATAGCCTTGATTACATCAACCTTTTCCCTTTCCGTTAAGAAATCTGCGTTTCCCGTCAGGAATGCCGGATAATAGGAAATTTTTTCAGAGGAATAGAAAAGCTGTTGTAATCGTTTAACAAGACTTAAAATACTTTCAACATTCTTCTTATCTATATTCAGTCGAATTTGTACCGAAATGCCTCCATCCGAAAGCATCTTGATTCGTTGAATCATCTGCAAGAATACTGATTCATCTTGATCCATATAATTCTTGCGTTTTACATACTCATCGCAATCTCCGTCAAAAGTAATCTGGATGCTTGAAATATTCCAGTCTTCCTTCATTTTTTTCACAACGTTTTCATTAATCTTGCTACCGTTTGAAATCATGAATGCAGAGAACTTTATTTCTTCGGCCCGAAGTAAATCAGCAAAATAATCCATCCACTCTTGATTCATTAAAGGTTCTCCCCCAAACCAGGTGATGAACACTCCCCTACTAGCATCAAGAGTTTTTATAAAGTCAACAATCCTTTCTGCATACTCCTTTTTCATTCGACCATGCCGAACGCCATCCTCGTAACAATAGAAACATCTTGCATTGCATTCCATGGTCGGAGTTACAGTAATGCTAGGAACAGGATTCATCCGCTGAGACTTTAGTTTGGAATAGGCGTTAAAGACCCCAATTTCATTCACGTCTTCATCAACAAGAAATCCTTGTTGTTCAAATTGGCTTTGCAAGTCTTCGGATTGGAAATTCAGAGCTTTATACTGCACGTACTCATCATCTGACATTCTTGAAAGGGAATTATAAAGGTTATTGTAAATCAAATAACCATCAACCCCTTTAGCTACATAATTGAATCTAGACTTTTTGAGCATTCTGAGTCTCTTTTTCCTTTACAATCTGAGATTCAATCATATCACCAACCTTCTTTTCGCAAACTTCAGGAGAAGACCCTTTTCCAACTTCACTCACAAGACCAACAAGATCATTCGCTGAAATGATAGTATCCATAATTACACGTTCATCTCTTTCAAAAGAAGATTAGCCAAAATCAAACGATTGCCGTCATCAAGTAAGGACACATTGCGGAGCACTTCTTGCATTGCGGAAGCCATCTTCCCTTGTCCTTCATTCAATTTTTCAACCCTTCTGAACATATCATCAGAACAAAGCAAGTCCAAGCACTTAACTTGATCTTTTTTCAAAGCCCTTAACAAATCCTTTATGGTTTTCTGATTTTCATCAACCAAGCCACGCAAAGATTCCACTTCACTCTTTATCTGCACAATTTGTTCTTTCATCGTAGCAAGTTCAGACAAAGAATCCTTTACATGGCCTATCTCGGCTAGATTTTCTTTTACCAAATCTTTTGTAGAAGTCCACATAATAAACCTACTCTTTATTTTCGTCTAGTAATATACTGCACAAGGCACTTTGGTACATATACTCAAATTGTTTCTTTTCCAATTCAGAGCTATTCTTTTTCTTGATTTCTACAATCTCAGACAGTTCCTTAATATTTTCGTTCAAGCGCTGCTCAACTTCTTTCTTTCTAATGTTAATTTCGTCAGAAACAACCTTAGACTGTTCTGCCACAGTTTTTTCGATATTTTCCTTAAGTTTTCTCAGAGAGTCCTTCTTGACACGTTGAACAAAAGCATCAAAATTTTTCTTACGTTTTGCATCATCTTTTTCAGCAAGAATCGCACTCAATTCCCTATCGGTCATGACAAGTCTACGACTAAGTTCATTACTGATGCTACCAACTACCTGAAGTTTCAGTTTTTCATTTTTTTCCTTGATGAGATCCACATTAATTCGAAGCGACTCACCATCAAACTTTTTCTTATTCAATTCCTCAATGTCTTCCAGAAATTCATTCATTGAAGAATTTATATCATCAATCAAATCCTGTTCTTGATCTTTAGAATCAGAACTTGAAACTTCCCGCATGCTAGCAAGTTCATCTGCAATTTTTTTTGCATGAGTTTCAGATTCAGATGGTCCCGGAGCGTCGCCAACGCAACAACCATCGCCGCCACCGAAAATATCCATAATACAACAGAATCCAACACAACAAAAATCGCCAACGCAACAGCCACCCATAATTATGTTCCCTTTTCTTTAAACATTCTATTTAAATTTGCAACTATTTTCTTTTCAACAAGATGATTACGTCCCCATAGACCAAGTACAACATCACCTTTTTTTAAAGATTTTGTAACAACTGTATTTGCCAGTACAATCGTATCATCCTCAATAACAACAAAATTATTAACGGATGATTGACCATAAATGGAAACGCGATTTCCAATTACAACATTCCCGGCAATCCCTGTTTGCGAAATAATTTTACAATTCCGCCCAATTTTCGTATCATGTCCAACAATGACATTATTTCCAATAATACATTCAGCGCCTATTTGAGTCAAAGACAATGTTCCCCGTTGAATAACCGAATTACACCCAATTCGGGTATTTGAACCAACAACCACATTTCCTCCTCCAACAAAAGAATAGACTAAACCATCATCGGCTTTGTAATGGAAAAAGCTTTCCGAACCAATTATTGTGTTAGCGCCAATGACCGTTCCCTTCTTTAAAATCGAGCCAGATTCAATGACTACATTAGGACCAATAATACAGGAATCCTCGACAACAACATCATCTCCAAGACAAACGCCAGGCTGAATCACACAATCACAACCAATTCGAACATTCTTACCAACAAAGAGTGTCCCTTGCTTTTCATACGATGTTGGAATGGAATAATCCTTCATCAATCCCACATGGATCATTGCAGAACATGCCCTTACCATAGCGTAATCAAGTTCATCGTGACAAAAAATGATTGTCTTATCAGCATCAACAAAAGCGGGTTTCATCAGAACCACTTTTGCAGACGTTAATGCAGCCTCCCTTGCGTTTCTTGCAACAGCGATATCGCCTTCCATTGCATCTACTGCATAAGAAATACCGGAGAAAGCAATGTCTTCCCCAACGAAATCGTAATTCAGCACTTGTGCAAGGTAAGAGGCTAGCATTTTTAGAACTTCGACGTTATAGACTTCAAGTGCTTTTGCGTGTTTTTTTCCACGGAAGAAAGCATTCCGTCAAGCTGTTTCTGATATTGCAGAATTTTTTCTCGACTGTTCTTGATGGATTCAATTTTTTGTTCCACTTTCTTCACTTCATCTCTAGACAATGTTATACGTTCTTGAATTGTTCCCTGACGTTCTTCAATCACACGATTGACAGAATGTTTGATATCCCTATACAGAACCTCAACATCCTTCATAAGGAGGGATGTAAACTGATCCATCAGTTCATCAACAATGACCCGATTAATCAATTCAATATTGGAGATTTGTTTCAGTTCATCAATACACGATGGTGACAAATCCACAGAGGTATTTTGGATATCATGACCAAGAATACCCCACAGGAACAAAAGTGTCAACTTATCTCTGTAATCAATCGTACTGTATTTGGCGCAAAGATTATAGACGTACGCCGCAGCATGCATGATATTCCTTTCGGCGACTTCTTCGGTATCATAAAAAGCCTTACCTGTCAAGTGGAACACCAAATGATTTTTTTGCTTTTTCCAGTCTTCTTCTGGTTTATTCAGCTTGTCCCAATGAGTCGCCACAACAAAGACCTTGTCCTTTTTATGAGCTGAGAACGAAAAGACTGAAGAAAGAGTTTCAATTTCAGGACGATGCATCTTTTGAGCATCAATACACACAATAACCGCATTGGCCTTACGGATATATTCTCTAGAAATTTCAGAACGATATTCCACAGGATCAGACAAGCCTGGAGTATCCACAAAAACAACCTGCTTATGGAAACTTTTGGGCAGGGTTGATATACCTACTTCAATTTCCTTCACAAAATAGTGAATAGCACTCTTCGAAGACGACCAAATCGACAAGTTTTGTTCAATGTCCTCGTTACTCAACTCAATGTGCTTATCCGCCTGGCCAATCCATTCAGCCTTCTGTGCATCAGCATTCAGATTGTTATATTCCTGAAGGAATTTATCGGCTCCGCTTTGAACGGAAGCCCACAATTTTTCCCATTCGGTTTCATTATAGAATTTAACATGAATGTAATCCTTTTCACTGCTCCTGAATTTTGTTAGGGCAGCCGTTTCCGGTGTAACATCCATGGAAGCATATTCATGGCCAAGCAATGCATTGATCAGTGTGGATTTACCAGTCTTGATAGTGCCCACAAATGCAATTTCAAAATCAGCCTTACGGCTAAGATTTAAAAAACGATCAATTTTTTGTACAAGATCGTTTTCACAGACTCCCAAGTCCTTCAATCGGAGCAGGCTTTGAATACGTTCAATCTTCTTGGAATAGGCATCCACCGTGTCATTCCATAGAACATTGACATGGGGATTTTCTTTCAGATTCGAATAAATTCTGCTTAGTTTAAATTCGGCATCCGATGAAATCTTAGCATTCTCAAAGGATGATGCCAATAAGAACCTGCCACATTTTTTGCAGAAATAGCTTTTGTCATCATTTTGAGCATTACATTTTTCACAATTGATGAATGACATCTTTCCGTTCCTAGTTTTCAAATAATTTCAAATCAATCAAGTTCTTAGCATGAATCGTATATGCCAAGAGATCAAAATCTGATTTTTCAATCTTTCCTTTTCTAATTACATAAGAAAAGCCGTCGTAGTTAATACCATATTCGGATACACGAAGTTCTTTATTTCCTTGCAAGGCATTAAGAACTTTGCCCATCATATCGCCTACCTGGAACACCTTCTTTACATGCTCACCCCAAGCCCTGCTAAACTTCATATTCAAAAGTTCATCAGAGTTTTCGAGAACAATCAATTCTATTCCATCAGGAGATTCCATGTTCTTTTCACGGGCTAGTGAGGACAAGTAAGTTTCTACTTCCTGCTTTATAGAGGCACCATCAAAAAAGAAACATTCACCACCTTCAATAAAGAATGGTTCGAAAGTTCCCTTCACCCTTTCATAGGTTCTCAGTTTATCTTTTTCAATTGAAACCAGAAATTCCATGAGTAACTCATTTTTCTAGATTGAACATTTTAGAAGCAAGTTCCATGGCCTCACCATCACTCATCGACGGATTAATAGACTTCTGAATGTCAGTAAGCATCTGCCTAGCCTCTCTTATTTCAGCAACATTGTCCATCTTTCCGACCACATAATTTGCGATCTTTCTAAAATCGTCAATATTATTATTTGCCAGTTTACCAAGTTCGGACATCAAGTCCGGCGTAAACAGTTTGTCGTTATTGAATTGTACATTAAAGAAAGTTTCAATCGGGATATCATCGGGTAGTTTTTCTGCACACAAGGCTGCAGAAACTTCAATACCCTTTGCCATTTTTTCTCTAGGATCGAGATTTGCATTTTTTTGCGGATCATAACCCCAATCATCCTTTTCGATTTCATTAAGCCAAGCTTCGCCACTTTCAAACTTATCGGGTGTAATGCCCTTTTCTTCCGCCTGTAAAGCGCGATCGCCAATTTCCTCCACGTCCTTATCATCATCGACACCAATGCCTAAAGCCTTGGCAAAGCAAGATATGGCGATACCGATAGCCTTCATGATGATAGAAGGCAAGGCTAGAGACAACAAAGATTTACCAAGGCTTAAAGCACCAGCTAAAAGTGCACCTAGTCCAAGCATAAAGATTTTCCTTTTTATTTATTGAGAATAAGTTACAGATTTAATTGAAATTAGAAAATCCGAGAGCGACTTATTTTTCTAAGTTAAACATTTTTGAGGCAAAATCCATAGCTTCATCATTGCTAATCAACGGATTAATAGACTTCTGAATACCCACTAGGATCTGCCTTGCACCCCTTATTTCAACACTACCATCCATTTTTCCAATCACATAATTCATAATCTTTCTAAAATCATCGACATTGTTATTTGCCAATTTGCCAAGTTCAGTCATCAACTCCGGCGTAAATAATTTATAGTTATTGAACAGTACATTAAACAAAACTATGATAGGGATGTCTAGGGGCAGCTTTTCTACACACAAACCAGCAACAACTTCAATACCTTTCACCATTTTTTCTACAGAATCAAGTTCCGCATTTTTTTGTGGATCGTACCCCCAATCATCCTTTTGAATTTCATTGAGCCAAGCTTCCTTATTTTCAAATTTGTCTGGAGTAATTTCCTTTTCTTCAGCCTGCAGAGCTCGATTTCCAATTTCTTCCACGTTTTTATCATCATCAATGCCAAGGCCTAGAGCTTTCGCAAAACATGTAGCAGCGACACCTATAGCCTTCACAACAACAGAAGGCAAGGTAAGAGACAGTAAATATTTACCAAGAGCTAAAGCTCCTGCAGAAAGTGCACCAATTTCGAGCATAGATTTTCTCCTATTTCATTTATTAAAAAACATTCCAGAAACATTTGGATCTAGATTAGTGTAACTACAAACATTTTCGTCCATGATACTTTCCAGCATCTGAGCCATACTCAAACGATTTATTTCATCATACGAGCCCGGCTTCGATCTAAGCAGTCTATTGCAAAGGATGTTGCAGACATAGTGTAAATCGAAATCTCTTTCGTCAATAACTGCTTTCACAGCCGTTACAAGTTTTTTATGACGTTCAAGGTTAATCACGCCCTTTTCGATATCCTTTGCAACCTCTAGGAAAATCTTATAGCTTCGCATCAGTTCTAGGCTATCATAGGCTTTTCCAAAATGTTCTCTATCTGATTGGAACAAGCCTTCCACTAACTCGTCTGGAACATCGGGCTCATTAGTATTTGTATCACGTTCAACATATACATGCACAGGCTTTTCCATATCTTCAGAAAAGACAATCGCATAACCAGTCTTCAAAGCCGAAAGATATTCCCGTTGCTTCTCATCCATAAGCATAGTGTCACCAACAGCGGCCTTATCATCTTTCGCAAGAATCTTGTGAATGATTTTCGTGTTAGTATTCTTGAGAACTTCGGGAGCAAGCTTATTGGGAATTTGGTCTACAATAACTAAAGATTCTCCATATTTTCGAACTTCTGCCAAAAGGTCCGTAAAGCTTTCTACAGCCGATTTCTTGGAACCTGAATCTCCATATTCTACCTTAGAGAGTAGTCGATGAGCCTCTTCCACCAAAGTCAAATGTCTAAATAGCGGGTCTTTCTTATGCTCTTCACGAATCACGGCAGACAATCTTGCCAAGATAAATCCCATGAGCAAAGCTTTGTCTTCGGCAGACTTAAGCTGATCCATTTCCAAAACAACATTGTTATAGAGTAAGAAACGAAAATCCAGGGAAAACGGACAATTTAGCATACGTCCCTTAGCCCCTACAGTCAGGTTAGACAATCGGCTGACAAGAGAACCGATATAATCTGCCTGCATTCGATCGCCAAAGTTCTTTTTCTTGACAACTCCTTCCATTGTCCTAAGCAAATCGGATAAAATGGGGAATGCATTTTCCTTATCTGCACCAAAAGGATCTTCATACTTATCATTTTTATTGGTATCTAGATCCCATCCCTTTTCTACGTAACAATCAATAATCGCCTCTTCCATAATCTGAGGCATAGAAGCTTCCATAGAAAAAGCCGACGCAAAAGCGGCCTTCACCATATCTATATGGGCTGAAATAATTTCCCCAGGAATCAATTCAAAAGGATTGATTCTAAAGGGAGCAACAGATTCATTACCCAAAGTGAATACATATACTTTGCCAAATTTCTTATTACTAGCCAAAGTTCTATACTCAGTCTTGGCAGGTTCAATTACCAAAAAAGGAATTCCAGCAGCAGAAAGAAGCCTGTGGCAGGTTGTGGTTTTGCCCGACCCCGTGACACCGGCCACGAAAGCATGCTTCGTCAAAGCATCCTTCTTTAAAGTAAAGCGAACATTCAATTTACGTTCTTTTTGGACCAAAACACCCAAATCCACCAGATTGGAATGATCATCTACAGGAAGATTCAAGCCGAAATCTACAGTTTCGTTAAGAATGATACCGGGAACTTCATGCTGAGGCAAACCAGCCAACAAACTGATTTCGCTTGAAGTCAAAAAAGAACAAACGCCAAGTCCATAGACAGGATCTATCGGTCTACCCAACAAGGTCACAGCATCTGCAGATGTATTTTCCACAAAATGATAACTATTCTGGAAAGCCTTCATCATCTTTCGACTAGAGGCATCATCAAAGTCCAAAGTTATTCCAGAGAGAGGACTCATCGCAGTTTTATTCCCCTGGAAAAGGGATAAAACAGAAGCTTTCAACTTATTTGCAGTAGAGACACGATCGGCCATGTAATACAGCGAGGTCTTAAACATTCCCTTACTAAAGCCTTTCTTGAGTCTTGGAAGCAAATCCTCATCAATGTACTGCATAAAATCCTGAGCACATTTATTAGCCATTTCCATGGTAATCGCTTGAGAAGTCCCCTTATTCATAGAAACTGATTGGTCCTGTCCATCAGAATAGCTTTTGGACTTGCTTTCGTTTCTTGAAAAGACCTTTGTATAGTTAGAATTCTCAGTTCCCGAACTATTGGCTTTACCCTTGGAATCGTTATACCCCTCGTTAACTGATCGATCATGACTATGAGATTCAGAATGATTACGCCCAAAAGAAACTGAAGAGCCCTCATTTGTTGAATTCTGTATAGAGCGTTTGGAATAAATCGATAGGCGATTGTACAAATCGTACACATTCTGCTTTATGGCATAAGTTTCTTCACTATTAACAGGTTCGCAAACAACAACAATGCGCCATGTATGCCCAAGCATAGTATTAATTAAACGGTCTATTCCCTGGAAATCCAAAGTTTCTCCAGATTCACTCTCATTTATCGATGGAATGCCATAAACTATTCCGCCATCTCTGAACTTTCTAGAGTCATCGACAATAAATTTGTTCAATTCCTCTAAATTCATCCTTTTCATTGCGCTTCCGCTAAAATTTCCATAAAAGGAACTTTCAACAACATCGCCATAGTTTGCAGTAGATAGGGTTCCAGCATTTTTTTTGTGATTTTTGACCACGCCAATGCTCAGCTCCACGCCATGCTCATCACCCGAAAGAACGTAAACAAAATTATAAGCCTCGTTATTGAACGTATTCAGTACATTCTCGAAGGCTTCCCTCCTAGGAAATTCCTTATCAAAAGACAATTTAGACACATGGAAAAGACACACTTCTGAAGAAAGATCTAAGGCCTTACATCCTGGACCCTTGACGCAAAGAGGAACCGAATCATTCTGTAGTCGATCAATATTTTGAACAGAATGAAAAAGTTCAACCAATTCTGTAGCATCGTCTAATTCTTTTAACGGAAAATTTTCTTTACTCATACACCAAACTCAAAAATGCTAATATTCATCATCTACAAAAGTTCTAATAGCGACATTACCGACAGCATTCGTCGCAGCAGCATCCATGGCCGCACCAAGAACACCTCCAACCAGAGGAACCGCTTTACCAAGGTTAATGATTCCCTTGGTACCAAACTTGGTAACCAAGCGCACACCCACAGCCTTGTTTATCTGAGAAATCAGTGTTTTGGGAATTTGCTTAATCAAACCCTTACTAAGAGCGGTCGCAACAGCAACACCGGCCTTTTTCAAAACGTCTTTTGCGGCATCCCCAGCCAAACAAACAAAAACTAAAGTTTTTACTCGGTCGTCGCGAACATCATTCCCACCGATAATGGCCAAAGCAGCAATCATGCGAATCTGCACATAAAGAACAGACATTACATTAGCAGGAAGTGCCACAGGAATCGTTATAAGACCACCTAAACCAGTGACAAAGCCAGAGGTACCAGATTTGACATTCTGCCACCGGACTAAAGCTTTTGCCGCATCTAATGCATTATCATACTTACTCAGATAGCTGTCCGCCAATTCCTGAGCACTATCCGTACCGGGAATTCCCCCGGACACAGACATATCATAGGCTTTTTCCAAAGCTAGCATCAGCTTAGAAGATTCTTGCTCTTTTGACATATATACACCGAATATAATCTTTTTTTCTATAAACAATCTTGTTTTTTTCCATTACATGAACTTTTCTCAAACAAAAAACGCCTAATTTGGCGTAATTTAGGCGTTTAACAAGAACTTATTTTCTCTAATATTTCCTCCACATCGTCCCCCTCATCTAGCTCCGCGAATCCCGATTTACCGCATTGTGCGCACCCCTCCAATTTCTGGATTCGGCAACCGTACCAGCGTAAAATCGTGGGTTTCGCCCCTGCGCCAGGCATTGCGCTCCAGTTTTCAAAGCGGTTCTCCCGGCGATTGGCCCACATGTAGTAATCATAGACCAGCTCGTGCTCCAAAGATGAAATTCCGGAGTCTATACCACGGGAAAGTTCCACAAGGGCGATTTTCACCATCATATTGCAAATTGGAGCAATGTCGGCAGAAAGTCCCACCTGCACGATGGCATTAGCGTCTTCGGAACTGACATAAGCGGCGATTTGCCCATTATGGCGGGCGCTTTCGACATTCGTGATTTCTTCGGCCTCCGCATCATACCAGGCGTTTCCTAGAAGGCAGTTGTAACACGGGCCGTCAGGAACATAGCGGAACACGTCTCCACCTGCGGCACGGGTATTTGCGCGTCCATAGATGCAGACCTTGCGATTTTTTACCACGGCTTCGTTCAGGTTGAAACGGCTCTTGTTGTTGTCGGTTGCACAAATGACCAAGTCTGCTCGCGAAACTTCCTGTTCCAGCACTTTCAAGCTCTGGTTGATATCTACCGGGAACTTGTCTACCTTTGCGTATGGATTCTTGCCCAAAATGGCATCGCAGAGTGCATCGGTTTTCAAGCGACCAAGATCGTTTATGCAGCAAGTATGGCGCATCAGGTTGTGCAGTTCCACACGGTCAAAATCGAGCAGCGAAAATTCCCCAACGCCAGCCTTTGCAAGCTCTATGGCAATCTGGGAACCAAAGCTGCCAAGCCCAACAATCGCAACACGCTTTGCTGCAAGCGTACCCACTTCCAAAATTCCCTGGCTGCGGGAATAAAGATTTTCGCGCGAAGGAATATATTGCAAATCGATATTTTGCCAAACACAATTCTTACGTTCTGCAGAATCCTTGGGATACTGCGCAAAGGCGGCAACAGAGTTTTCTGTAACTACCACGACATAGCCGTATTTTTCAATATCAATCGGATCTTCCAACGCCGCAAAATCGTCTGTAAAAAGGCAAGGGAGCTCCTTGCCATAGCCGTGAAGAGGACGCTTTCGATGAAAATGGACAACGCCCTCCCCTTCCCACTCGCATGCGACACCGGTAACTTCTTGTGGGGATTTGCCAGTAACGGCACAACAAGCCCTAAAGTCAAGAATTTCCTGTTGTTCAACAAAGGCTAACATGCAAAACCTTCCTTAGTCATGCCTGTTACCACGGTGCCTTGCGAAGGAGTCTCGCCTTTAGCTACCTGGCGAAATTCACCAGTCTTTTCGTCAAAGACCAAGTCTATCATAGAGCTACCACGACCTTGGCCCCCCTGCTTGCGAATTTCTTCACCAAGCAGCTGTTCAGAACGGCCAGCAAAACCAGCTTGTGAAAATTCCAATACGATTTCATTCTTCATAAAGAACCTCTGAATATTTGAGTGTTAATTTTGATGGTTCAAGTAATAATCAATGTCTTTGCCAGTTTCTAAATGCAGTTCATACATGTTCAGCCAAAGGCAACATTTCACATAGATTTTATAGAGCGAGACATTGGGTGTCCAGGAGCCTTCCCCATAATGGCAAATTCGTGTCCACCCGTGTTCCGAATCAAGCACATGCATAGAACCATCACAGGTGTCCAATTTTTCCCCATCTTGATTCTTTAGCATCTTCATCACAAAAACCTTCGGAACACTATTGGGAAATCGAGATAATTCTACTCGTAGCGTATAAACATTCTTTTTTGTGCGGGCAGCAAACACCACGTAGGGCTTTGCAACATCCATGAAAAAATGGTACACATTCTCAGGAACGTTCTTCTTTTGAAGCACAGCAATTTCCTGTTGGACCCGTTCAGGAGTCGGACCAGAATATTCGTCATCATCGTCATCATGCGTCGACAAGAGCGACCTTATAAGATCCGCAAGCATCGTTTCTCCTTTTTCAAGTTTGTTGGTTTAAGGTTTTCTTCAAGCGAGTCACCGCGGTATAATACTGCGAAAAAGCCTCTAGAATATCTCCCTGAAATTTCCAGAGGGTTTCATCGCCCGCGGTGACTCCGTCCTCATAAATTTCAACAGGTCTTTCGGGAAAGCCCTTCGGGAAAAACAGCAATCGATTCCCCACCATCATCTGTACTTGCTTTTTTTCATTCAGAGCAATGGACAAAGGTGCGGTCTCGTTTTCTTTCAAAAAAGCATATATATCTGCGAGAACTTTACGGTTTTTCACATTGCAAAGCCAGTAACCATCTTCATATTCATCTACCTTCCGTGAGGTCCCTCGGGATTGCAGAGAGTACATTTTCCCATGGGACGCCATTCTAGTTTCAGGATGAACCAATGTATCGAGCAATTCCCTATCGACCAGAGGTCTAAAGGGGCTTGTACATTCCTTAATACTCCAACGAGATTGGATATAATGGTATCCATGATCTTCATGAAAACTAAATGCATTCAATGTAGAGTATTGCTCTGTACAGTTCCCAATGCAAAGCAAGAATCGACGCAAATGAAGTCGAGAAATGTTATTGACCATCGTCGATGCATCGTGACCACTGGGCTGAGCAAGGCCTAACTGGTGATGAGAATGCCACTCCCCAATATGTTGTAATCCATATTTTTCAAGGAGATAGTTTCCCACTGTTTCCAGGTATTTCAAATCTTGGTTAAAGAATGTTTCCCGATGATTGGCGTATTTTCCAGGACCAAGAGCATATAAAACAACGGGAATTCCTGTTGATGTCCAGTAGCCAAAAAGCTGACCTCCGGTTTCAATATTCTTATAATCCAGAATACAACGGGAGATGTAATCTAGCTCGCTTCTGTAAATCATAGCGATGCTTGAGGGAATATCCTCTCGGGGATTTTCAGGATTATATTGAGTTTCAACAGTTTCACACATCACACGATCCTCATGATCATACCCAAAGGCATAAAGAAAGCCATTCTTCATCTTATTCCAAATTTTACACCAGCTTAAGCCCATTATTTCATCCACTGTCTAAAGATTTTTTAGGCCGCATTCCTGCTTTATTTCTTCTACCACCTTGTCCACATCAAGACCCGATTCCACTGCATTCTTAAACTTTTCCATACCCATGCAGAGTTTATTCATCTCGCACATTAGATTATCACCGGTCTTCTTAACAGCAAAAAAGCTCATGTCAATGGAAAGACAAATGGTCGCCTTTTCTGACAACCCGTAAGCATTTGCCAGACGTTCCGATTCCTTTTCAAAGAAATTGTCCTCGTCCTCGGCCATGTTGTAATCGTAGACACACTCAACTCCGCTCAATTTTTCCCGAAGTTCCAATACTTCAGGAGTTTCTTCCACATAGCTACCGAGAACATCTGCCAAAGTGAAGTGAACCATTTCGTCTGCTTGGACATTTACTTGATTTTCCATAAAGAACCTCTTTTTGAATAGGGTTATTTGTTTGTTGTAAAACCAAAGATACCTTCAAAAAAGGACTTATGGAAAGCACTTCACAAACGTCGTGAAAAACTGGAACTTATATTTTATTTCTTTAAGGTGTTTTTTCGCAATTTCAAAATCTATATTTGTCTTTATGAGTGAAACGATTAAAATTAAAATTGCCATTCCTACAACAATGCGAAACCAGCTTGAGTTGGATATTGACGACTACAGACTTAGAGGTTTAGGAGAATTATGCAATTCCATCATTGAACTTAGAGAAAATCTTCCAAAATCCACTGAAAATAAGGCATTTTCAAGAGAAAACAACGAACTTTTCAAGAACTGCCCTCCGATTCAAATTTCTTTGCATAAGCGAAATTCTGATTTTATAACGACAGCCTCTACAAAAGGAGCAAAATTAGCCTCGCTCTGTAGGCACTACATAGAGCAATACATTTCACTTCCTCGTGGACAACGTGAATTGTTCCTAAAAAAAGTGGAACTTATAAAAATTAGAAAGGCCATTGAAAATCAAAAAAACATAACACTCTCTTACAGCGGAAAACCTCAAAAAGTTTCTCCTTGCTTCGTCGCTTTTTCACCATCGCAGGTTAGGGCTTATCTTGTCATTTGCAAGAATCCTAAAGATTGTATTTCTGCAGAAGGAACAAAGGAATCTCCCTTCAAGGCTTTACGTATTTGCCACATTGAAAACGTCTCCATCGAAGATAACGAAGAAACTTTCCACACTAGAACAAACGCTCTTTTTAAGCGTGCCGAAGATTTACGAGAACATTTTGACCCCTTCCTATGTTACGGTCAAGAATTACGGGTCAACTTGACACGAGAAGGAGTTCAACTTTACAAGAGAGCCACAACCAACAGGCCAAAAGTTCTTAAGGTTCCAGGAGACACCCGCAAGAAATCAGCCGAGAACATTAAGTCTGCATTAGAAAATGAAATTCCAGGAACCTATACCATGGAATGCTCCCCGGAACTAGCAAAAGTTTATTTTCCTCAATTTCTAGAGACTGCAGAAATACTTTCTCCTGCAAGCCTACGCCATTATTTCAGGCAAAGATTCTTAAAGGCCGCGCAAAGCTATGGACTGATAGATTTCTTTACTACCACCGGTAAAACAAAAGTCTGAAAGTGATCACCTAAATAGCGCGCAATGTCTTAATAAAAGCGTTGATGGAATCGGCGTAATTCCAGATGCCACCCAGAACGGAAACTCCCTGCACGGGGAGTTTTTTTGCCTCGGAAATGTTGTCCTGGTCGAAACCGCCGTAAATAATCAACGGAATGCGATTTCCTATTTCCGATAGTTTCTTGGAGAACGCCTCCATTTTATTTGCGGTGTCAGCCAGCGCATTCATAGGTTCCAAGGCAGAAAAGGGCTGGTATACAGGGCCAACAAGGGCTCCAGCCACCCAGTCGGGCAAGGTTTTCACTTGTTCCAGGGAACGACAAAAGGCAATGCAGTTCACACGCTTCCAGGATTCGGGAACCGCCCCCATAAAGGAACCGGCCTCCGCCACACAGCCTCGGACATCCAGCTGTTCTGCCGTATCGGGAGTCCCCCAAACCCAGATCCGGTCCCGGTATTCCATGGGCAGGGACAAAAGCCAGCGTTCATAATCGTCGGCAGTGCCACGACGTTTCTTGAGAATCAGGCGGGTAAGGCCACGCCTGAACATTTCTTCGATATCGTCATATTCGCCGGCAAAGTCATCCGGGCATGTGGTAAGCCAAAGTTTTTGCATAAGTTTCCCTTAGTTGGCTGAAATATAAGTATTTTTGTACCATGAATAACAGCAATAAGGACTATGAGCGAGATGTGGACATTCTCATCATCGACGATGATGACTATTTCGTTAGAATGGCAAAGTCCCTTCTTGAATTAAAGGGATTTTCCGTGGACACAGCTTCGGGAGGAGCCGAAGGCATAGCCCTAATCCGCAAGAACAACTATAAGGTTATAGGAACGGATATCATCATGTCCAATGGGGATGGTTACGAGGTTATTCTGGAAGCCCGCAGAATGGGAATCGTCGATAGGATGATTGCATGGTCCGGAGGCGGGCGAACCCCTGCAGAAGATTATCTTGACACAGCAAAACACTTCGGAGTAACCGACACTTTCAACATACCTCTTGACATCGCCGCATTTAGAGAAGTTATAGAAAGAAAGGTTAAGTTACAGAAGTAAAGCAAAAAAACTATATTTGAAATATATGAAGAACTTTTACGTTACTACCCCGATTTACTATGTGAATGACGCCCCTCATATCGGCCATTCCTACACCACCGTCCTTGCAGACATTTTGACTCGCTTCCACAAGATTCTGGGCTACCAGACCTTCTTTTTGACCG
>JAZRXW010000071.1:0-27124 GCA_045600425.1 Fibrobacter sp. | reverse complement strand
GTAAGGGCCCGAAGAAAACTGTGGCTAACAAGAAGAAGTAAGGAGTCTCATCGTGGCTGAAGAAGTAATTAATGAAACTGCTGCCGCTGTTGAAGCACCTGCAGCTGAAGAAGTCAAGGTTAAGAAGGGCAAGAAGCGTATTGACGTTCAGGGCATTGCCTGCGTTTTCGCTTCCTTCAATAATACAATCGTTTCTATCACCGATGCTCGCGGTAACGTTGTAGCTTGGGGCTCTCCCGGTAACTCCGGTTTCAAGGGCTCTCGTAAGAGCACTCCGTTCGCTGCTCAGCTCGCTGCAGAAGTCGCTGCCCATAAGGCTTTCGACCTCGGTATGCGTAAGGTTGATGTCCGCGTGAAGGGCGCTGGTGGTGGTCGTGAATCCGCTGTCCGTGCTATCAAGAATGCGGGCCTCGAAGTTCTCTCTATTCGAGACGTGACGGGCGTTCCTCACAACGGTTGCCGTCCTAAAAAGAAGAGAAGAGTCTAATTTAAAGAGGTATCGCCAATGATGTGGAAATCACTTCAGATGCCGCGCAGCTTCCAGAAAGTGGAAACTGGCGAAGACGGACGCTATGCAAAGTTCGTAGTAGAAGCTTTGGAACGTGGCTGGGGTATCACCCTCGGTAACGCTCTCCGTCGTACGCTCCTTTCCTCTCTGCAGGGTGCGGCTATTGTCTCCGTGAAAATCGAAGGCGTTGACAAGGAATTTTCGACGATTCCGGGTGTTAAGGAAGATGTCACCGATATCATCCTTAATCTTAAGAGCATCCGCGTCAAGCTCCTGTCTGACCACGACGAAACCCTCCGCCTGGACATGTCCGGTGATGGTGAAGTCACGGCTAAGCACTTCATGGACAATCCGAATGTTGCAGTGCTCACTCCGGATGTTCATATCGCAACATTGAACGGTAACGCTTCGCTGTCCTTGGAAGTCAAGATTTCCAGCGGCCGCGGCTATGTCACTGCTGACGAATTGAAGGATAAGGACGCTCCTATCGGTGTAATTGCTATGGACGCCAACTTCAACCCGGTGCAGAAAGTGGCTATGCACATCAGCGATACCCGCGTTGGCCAGAAGACGGATTATAACCGTCTGGAACTTGAAATAACTACTGATGGCTCCATTGATCCTGAAGATGCTTTGGCTTATGCTGCAAAGCTTCTCGTTGATCACTTGGAAATCTTCATCAACTTCGAAGGTGATCTGGAATCTCCTGAAGAATTGGAACTGGATGAAGAACGTCAGCGTATTGCAAGTCTCCTGCGCACTCGCGTGGACGACCTGGAACTTTCCGTTCGCTCCAGCAACTGCCTCCGTATGGCAAACATCCATACCGTTGGCGAACTTGTGCGCAACAAGGAAAACGATATGCTCAAATACAAGAACTTCGGTCGTAAGTCCTTGGTTGAACTTAACGAAGTATTGACCTCCATGGGCTTAAGCTTTGGCATGGACGTCGATGACTACTTGAAGGATTAAAAATGAGACACGGTGTAAAAAACAAGAAACTCGGCGTTAACGCCCAGCACAAGCGTGCCATCCTCCGCGCCCTCACTACCTCTATTCTTGGTAAGGGCATGGAAGCCGAACAGGGCAACCGCTATGTGCGCACCACTCTCCACAAGGCTAAGCTCGTTCGTAGCTATGTGGAACGCATGATCACTTACGCAAAGAAGGGTGACCTTTCTGCACGTCGTGAAGCTGCTCGCTTCGTGATGGACCCGAAGGTTCTCCAGGATTTGTTCAACACTATCGGCCCGCGCTATGCTTCTCGTAACGGTGGTTATACCCGTATCCTGAAGCTCGGCCCGAACCGCGCTGGTGACGCTGCCGAAATGGCTCTCATCGGTCTCGTCGAAGACGAAATCGTTGTGAAGGCCAAGAAGACTGCTGACGCTGCAAAGCCCGAAGCTGTCGACATGGTCGAAGGCGAAGGCAAGTCCGCTACCTAATCAACGGAAGTTTGATTTAAAAAGTCCGGTCGCAAGGCCGGGCTTTTTGTTTTATACGAACGCTGTTATATGGGTTTGAGTTGTTGATGGTGTGGAAACTTGCTCCTCTTTTTTTGTATTTTTTTGAAGAGTTGATTTAGACTGGATATATGGTTTTTTGATGCAACGTATTGTCGCAGCTGTTTTGTTTTTATGCGCGGGACTTTTTGCGTCGGAGTCTGTTTTTGGGTCTCTGGCGACAACCAAGGGTTCTACGCCGATGACCCGTAGCAATGTCTCCATGACCCCTGCCGCAGCCGAAGAAGCTGTGGACTCCGCTTATGTACTTGGTCCTGGTGATTTTCTGGATGTTATGTTGGAGCAGAACTACTTGACTATTCAGGTAGCTCCCGACGGAACCGTCGCGATTGAAGAATGCGGTATTGTCAATGTTGGCGGCAAGACTTTGTCCGAAGCTCGGGAGATGATTCTTGAACTTGCTGCTAAGCGTTTCAAGCGGGAATTCTGCTTTGTTCAGTTGGCCGCCCTTAAAAAGTTCAAGGTAAATGCCATGGGGGCCATCGGTCAAGTTGGTCAACATATGGTGGATCCTCAGACGCGACTGAGCTATTTTATTCGTCAGGCCGGCGGTACTGTTTCCCGGGCTAACAACGAGGATATTTGGGTCCTTCGAGGAAAGGATACCATCCATGTGAATTATACTGCCATGTCTTCTAATGGAAATTTTGAAGATGATATTATGCTTCAGCAGGGGGACCGCATTTATGTTCCCTATGTAGGTTTGGTGGCCAGCGTTTCCTTGATTTTCCCGGGATTTAGAACTAGCGTGGCTTATAAGGAAAACCGGACCCTGCAGGAGTATTTTGAATTGGCCGGCGGAGACCGCTTGCATAGTTTTGGCTATAAGGCGGTGTGCGTTCGTGAACCGGACAAGACTCCCCGCTGGATCGCCATTGGCGATATGAAGACAACGACTGTCGACCCTAATACAGAGGTTGAATTTACTGTACAGGAAATGCTTGTCTATGTGGGTGGCGCTGTAAACTTCCTTGGACGTTATCCTTATGACCCTAGCTGGCATGCCTTGGACTATGTGGCTGCAGCGGGCATGAATACAATTTCCGGTTCCTGGAACCAGGTGAAGGTATGGCGTGGCGAAGGACCCGAGCCTATATCTGTTAATGTGGTTTCTGATCCTATTATGCCTGGGGACTATATTGAAATTCCCAAGAGCCATTATGAATCCTTCAAGGACTTTACTTTGTTCCTTGCGTCGCTTTTGACGGTGATTTCGTCTGCATTCATCATTTACGTCAACTACAAGTAGTGCTATATGGAAAAGCAGAACTCTGCCGGTTTTATTGAGATTATTCTCCATCTTGCCAATAACTGCTTGAAGCGTTTCAAGTTGTGGCTGTTCCTTTTGATTTTGCCTACGCTTGTGGCCTTTGTGCTGGTGATGTGGGTGATTAAGCCCATGTATGCGGCTACTGCAGTAGTGACACCTCCTGCAGCCTCCCAGAATAGTCTGAGTGGGCTTAGCAGCATGATTGGCGGTGCGTCGGGTGTGGGAAGCTTGCTGGGGCTTGCTTCCGCTGACGAAGATGCCAATGCGGTTTGGACCATCATGAATTCCTGGGAACTGCATAATCAGGTCATCGAGGAATTTCACTTGGCTGACCACTATGAATTTGACGGGGATTTCCATGCGGACCTGCTGAAGAAATTCCGCAAGCATTTTGGCGTGGAAATGAACAAGGAGGATATGTTCGCTGTTTCCATGGAGGACGAGGATTATAAGTTGGCTGCGCAAATGGTGCAGTTTATCCTGGTAAAGGCGGACTCGGCTTTCAATGCGTTTAAGACCGCCCAGGCTAGGCAGTCTAGGCTCTATTTTGAATCCCGGCTGGATTCCTGTATTCGCACTCTAGACTCCTTGATGAAGTCCTTCGTTGATTTCCAGGTAGAAAATAACTTCTATGATCCTGAAATCCAGCTGGAATCTACCTTGAAATATTTGTCCTCCCTCCAGAGCCGTCGTGAGGAGGTTTCCATGGAACTTGCCTTTGAAAAGGCTGACCGCGGTGAGGGTAGCAAACGCTATGATGAACTGAATAAGCGCTACCAGGGTGTAAATTCTGCCTTGAACGGTGCCTTGAACGGCAAGAACAAGAATGTAGGCTTGGTTTCCTTGAAGAAGTCTCCCGAGCTTGCCGCCGAGTATCTCCGTCGCGAAACGGAAATACGGGTCCAGGAGGCGATGTACAAGCTGCTCCGTCAGCAGAGCGAACAGATGCGTATGGAGGAAGCCAAGCTGATGACCAATCTCCACGTGCTGGAACCGCCTTGGGAAAATAACAAGAAGATTTATCCTCTTCGCGGTGTGACCTTGATGTTTACTTGCATGGTGGCCTTTATCTTTGCGACCATCCTCTGCAATATTCTGGGATTCCTGGATGAGGAAGTGGCTAAGGGTTCCGCTGTGGCAAAGCAGTGGCTCGCCTTTAAGGGATTTTTCTTTAAAAAGAAGGCATAGCCCATGTTTTCCTGGATAATGTCATATCCGGAAACTGCTGTATCCCTTGTCGTTACGCTGTTCTGCCTCGTTCGTGTGATGGTGCTGAAGCGTGACTTTTTTAGCCCCATATCGATTTATTGCTTTACCCAGTTCTTGACGTTGGGCATTTCGTTTTTGCGGCTAGACCCTGCCATGACGGATTTTCACGCCAAGACGTGGATGATCTGGATTCTTGGGCTGTTGTCCTTTTGCGGGGGATGTTTTTTGGTGACGCAGTATGCGAGAACCAAGAGGATTAGCTGTGAACTTCACGCTCCGACGCCGCCTCGGGACTACAACTGGAATATACATCTGGCCTTTTCTTTCTTGGCGTTTCTCCTATTTATGGTGGGGGTCTGGGGCGTTGTACAAAAGGCGGGCAACTTGATTATCTTCACCCCGAGTCCCTCCGATTGGATGTCCAAGGATGTGAACTACGGATACTATGCCCTGCTTTTGAGTAGTGGTCCTCTGGTGGTCCTGATGTTCGGTGTGGCTGCCTTCAAGAAGTTTAACGATAATGTGCGGGTTTGTCTGATTTCCAAGTTTATGGTGGTCTTTACCATTTTGATGAACTTGATGGCTTATCCCAACAGAACGTCTCTTTTCTGCAATATCGGCTTTTTAATCATTATGGCGAATTTCCTGTACAAGCGGATTTCGCCCGTACTTATCACGTTGGCGTTGGGAATTGCGATTGGCGGTTTTGTGGCCATCAGTAGTGTTCGAGACCAGTATGGCGGAAGCGACGTGAAGGGCAAGGCCATGGACGTGGTGATGAAACTGCCTTACATGTATGTGGCTAACAACTACTGGAATTTTGACTATGCGGTAAGTCCGCCAAACGATCGAGAGATTCACCCTCACACTTACGGCATTGACTTCTTTGCCGGTGTTTTTGAATACGCTAGGGTGAGCGGTAGTTTTAGGAACAGTTTCAGATGGGACGACGCCTTTAACGAGAAGATTCAGAAGGTGTATGGTTTCAATACGGTTAACTACCTGTGGGATGTGTATAAGGATTTGTACATGTTTGGTGTTTTCCTGTTCCCGTTCCTATGTGGAATTGGGCTTACCATTTTGCATCTTAGGCTTTGCGGCCCCTTTACCCCAAGGCAGATTTTGCTTTACACTTTCTTCATTTATTTTGTCGGATGGTGGTTCTTTACTTCGGGCTACAAGCAGGGGATTTACTGTATTTGGTGTGCTTACGTCTGTGTGGCTTCCACAATCTGTGCGGGCCGTCCCAAGCGTTTACCAGCGCAGGCGCCTGTTCTTGATGAAGTAGACCAGCAGCTGCAGGCTCAATAGGAAGTCACCTGTAAGGGTCAAGAGGGGAAGGGTGTTCTCCGGGGTATGCATAAGATTTGCTCCGGCCATACATACGCCGATATTCAGGATGCCGCCGGCGGTAATCATGATGCCGTAGGTCCAGGTCCGTTTTTCCTTTAGCATGGTGGAAATCATTCCCATGCGGGTGGCCTGCAGTACTAGGGAGATGGAAAGGATTCTTAGACAGAAGCTGCTGGTACTTAGCACGGAGTCTGTCCAGGGGGCGGCAAAGAAGATGAGTTTCAATGTAATTTCTGGAAAGAGCCAGAAGGGGGAGGATACCGCCGCGATGAACAGGGTGAATACGGCCTGGTCCCTGAGATGCAGGATTTTACTGTCCGTCTGGTGGAGGGTAATAAGACTGCTGGATATGAAGTGGACCATGAGTCCGGATGCAAGAATAATTAGTTTGTGTGCAAAATTGTAGGCCCCGAGAAAAGATTCGCTGGTAAAGCTTGCCACCGTATATAGGCCTACGGGCAGGTAGGCGAAACTTGCCAGACTTGAGACGGCATAGGGTGTTGCCGACTTGAACATTAGCTTGAAGAAGCGTAAGGTGTGGCGACCGATTTTTAGCACCTTGAGGCTGAATGCCTGACCGACACCGAATCCAAAGGCGGGAAGAGCGGCAACCACCATGGCGCCTGCAATGAGGGGAATGGAATCAAAGTGGAAATGCCATAGGGCGATTCCCATGATGGTGGTGTAGGAGATTGTGTGAAGTACCTTGGAGATGAGCAGTTTCTTCCAGAAATTTCCGCAGATAAAGTACCAGTCGAAGAAGGCGTGCTGGAACAGTAACCCTAGGGAGAGTACAAGCTCCCCGAGAAATACGGGGCTGTTTCGTCGGACAGTACAGGCAAAAACTGTCATGGCCATGGCAGAAAGGATTGTCATGGAAAGTCTCAAACGTAGAACATTGGTAAAGAGTCTTCCTTCCGTAGCTCGTTTCCCGAAATAGGCTAGAATCAGGGTGGCCATACCAAAGTCTGCCAGAGAACAGAAGATGGTGTAATCGCTTTGCAAAATTCCGAAGTATCCGAATTTGACAATTCCGAGATTAGAAGCGATAATATTCTGTACAAGGACGGACACCCCCTGGATGAGAATGTTCACCAGGGAGATAAATACGCCAATCTTGATATTCTTAAGTGCTTGCAACGATGGGTAAAATTAGATGATTAAATTCCAAATGTCTTCGGCTTTTTGTATCTTTGGGGGCAAAATCGCGAGAGTGGCGGAATTGGCAGACGCGCCAGACTTAGGATCTGGTACCTCGGTGTGTGGGTTCGACTCCCACCCCTCGCATGTTTTTAATCATCTAAACTAAAACTGATTTTCGGAGTAAATAATGACCGTTGAAATCAAAGAAACTAGCGCAACCGTGCGCACCCTCGAAATTACCATTCCGCAGGCCGACCTGACCGCTCCCTTCGAAAAGAAGGTGAATCAGTACAAGAAGCAGGTGACCCTGAAGGGTTTCCGCCAGGGCATGGTTCCCAAGGCCATGATCTTGAAGCAGTTTGGCGAATCTATCCGTCACGAAGTTGTGGACGAAACCATCAATAAGGTTGTTCAGGACGAGCTGAAGAAGGCAAATATCCTGCCCGTTGGTCAGATGAAGGTTGTTGATTTCAAGGATGACAAGGCTTCCGACATCGCTCTTAAGGTTGAAGTTGAAGTGGATCCGGAAATTGATATCAAGGGCTACGCTGACACCGGTATCACTGTTCCTGCTACTGCAGTGAGCGAAGAAGATGTCGATGCAGAATACAACCGCCTGGTCCAGATGTGGAGCAAGGACGAACATGTCGACCGTGCAGCTGCAAAGGGTGACGTTGTGGTCGGTAACTACATCGAAGTCATTATCGACGGTGAAGCTCAGGAGCTCCCCGAAAACAAGGAATTCCGTTCTCTCCTCGGTGAATCCGCTTCTCCGGGATTTGATGCCGGTCTCATTGGCGCCTCCGCTGGCGAAACCAAGGAAATTAACTTCCAGTACCCGGAAGACCACAAGGACGAACGCTATCGCGGCAAGACCGCCCAGTTCAAGGTGGAAGTCACCGACATCCGTGCTATCGTTCCTCCCACTATGGACGAAGCTTTCTTTGAACAGATCGGTGTTAAGGACGTAGAAGACCTGAAGAAGAACCTGTCCGAAGGCATTGCCAACCAGAAGGCTGACGCTGCCAAGAACAAGGCCGTGAACGAAGCTATTGAAAAGCTGATCGAAGCTAATCCCTTTGAAGTTCCCCAGGCTCGCGTTATCGACCTGATCCGCTGGTCCATGAACCGCAACGTCCAGAACGAAAAGGACATGGTGGAACCCACCGAAGAACAGGTTAAGGCTCTCGCTCCTGAAGCAATCAAGGAAATCAAGAAGCATCGTATTCTTGACTTCGTTGCAACTGCTGAAAAGATTAAGCCGACCCAGGCTATGGTTGACGAACGTCTCCAGGCTATGGCAAACGCATATCATGTGGACTTCGAATCCCTGAAGGCCCACTTCCGTCAGTCCGGCCGCATTAACGGTCTCCGTGACGAACTCCGCGTCCAGATGGCCGCAGACTTCATCGTCGGTATCCGTCCTGCTGCTGAAGAATCCAAGTAAGAGGTAAACTCATAATGATCATTCCTACCGTCATCGAGACCACCGGACGCGGTGAACGCGCCTACGATATCTATTCCCGCCTTCTCAAGGAACGCATCATCTTTCTGGGAACTCCCATTAACGATGAAGTGGCCAACAATGTCATGGCCCAGCTGATTTTCCTGGAATACGAGAATCCGGAAAAGGATATCACGCTGTATATCAACAGCCCGGGCGGTTACGTGTCGGCAGGTTTGGCCATTTACGATACCATGCAGCATGTTCGTCCGAACATTGCTACCATCTGTATCGGAAGCTGTGCGTCCATGGCTGCAGTGCTTCTCGCAGCTGGAACCAAGGGTAAGCGTTATGCCTTGCCTCATTCCCGCATTATGTTGCACCAGCCTTCGGGCGCAGCTACCGGTCAGTCCACCGACATTCAGATTACCGCCAAGGAAATTGTCCGTACAAAGGACACCCTGGCTGAAATCGTTGCCAAGCACACTGGCAAGGCCATTGACGAAGTTCGTGAAAAGACAGATCGCGACTTTTATATGGGTCCTGAAGAAGCCAAGGCCTTTGGCGTTATTGATGAAATTTTTGTGCCGCGTAAAGAGGGAATTTAATGTATCGTAGCGGGAAGAACCACCCCACCGTGACTTGCAGTTTTTGTGGCAAGCCGGCTGAGCAAGTCGAGAAGATGATTACTGGTGCAGGAGTGCATATTTGCAGCGACTGCGTGTCTATGTGTCATCGCATTATCGAAGAGGACCGTTCCCGCCGTGTACAGGCTGAGGCTGCCGCTGAAATTGCGTCAAAGCCTTTGCCGCTCCCTAGCCAGATCAAGGCCCACCTGGACGAGTTCGTTATCGGTCAGGACCAGGCCAAGATGGCTCTTTCTGTTGCGGTTTATAACCATTACAAGCGTCTTCGTTATAGACAAACTCACAATTCCAAGGATGACGTAGAAGTTGACAAGTCCAACCTGCTGTTGGTGGGTCCCACTGGTTCCGGCAAGACCTTGCTTGCCCAGACCATGGCACGTTTCCTGGATGTGCCCTTTACCATTGCCGATGCGACTGTCCTTACGGAAGCTGGTTATGTGGGCGAAGACGTCGAAAACATTATTGTCCGTCTGTTGCAGGCTGCCGATTATGACGTGGCCCGTGCAGAACGTGGCATTATCTTTGTAGACGAAATCGATAAGATTGCTCGTAAGACCGCCAATCCCTCCATTACCCGAGATGTCAGCGGTGAAGGTGTTCAGCAAGGTCTCTTGAAGATTCTTGAAGGTACGGTTGCCGCTGTACCTCCCAAGGGTGGACGTAAGCATCCTGAACAGGCTCTGGTGCAGGTGAACACCCGTAACATCCTGTTTATCTGCGGTGGCGCCTTTGAAACTTTGGACAAGATTATTGCCCGCCGTGTAAACAAGGGCGGTATGGGTTTTGGTGCTGACATCCGTAGCTCCGAAGAAAACACCCTGAGTGAATTGTTCAAGGTGATGGAGCCCGATGATCTTATCCAGTTTGGCTTGATTCCCGAAATTGTTGGTCGTTTGCCCATTGCGGTAGCCTTGGAAGAATTGGACGAAGCGGCTCTCCTGAATATCCTGACCCAGCCAAAGAACGCTCTTGTCAAGCAGTTCAAGAGCCTGTTTGCTATGGATGGCGTGGAGCTGGAATTTTCCGACGACGCCCTGAGAGAAATTGTCCGAGAGACCATGGTCCGAAAGACGGGGGCCCGCGGGTTGCGTTCTGTGATGGAAAAGTCCCTGCAGCGTTACATGTTTGAACTGCCTGGTTCTGGAATCAAGAAGCTTGTTCTGACGGCCGATATGGTAAAGACGGCTTTGGATCCCGCTAATGCTTCCGTTCCTCTCCAGTTGGAAACGGTTGATGTTGCGGAACCTTCCGAGGGTGCTGAAGCTGTGACGAAGAAACCTCGCAAGAAGATGGTCTAGTTATTTCCGTTTTTATTTTGCCGAGTTTAGTGTTCTCGCTGTTCTTGCAGGCTGGGAAGATTGGCTAAAGCATATCAAAGGGATGAAAATCCAAATGGATTGTTCATCCTTTTTTTATTTTTGTCTGTGAATTTGATAATTAGGTTTATCGCGAAAAAATGAAATTGAACCCCCGTGCATTTAGCACGCTGGAGATGAATTTTGGCTACTGACTTTTCGAAAGTTTTTCCGCTGCTCCCTTTGAGGGATGCCATTGTATTTCCGTTGACCACCCGCCGCATTCTGGTGGGCAGGGAGATTTCCCTGAAGGCCCTGGAATATGCCGAAGCCCACGGTAACGAAATTATTCTTTCTGCTCAAAAAAATATCGAGCAGGAGGAAATTGCAAACCCTATGCTGGATCTTTATTCCGTAGGCGTTCTTGCTCGCATTAGCAATGTTACCCCTTTCCCAAATGGTTGTGTAAAGGTTGTTTTGGAAGGGGAGACTGTGGTGGACTTGCGCTCTATTGCTCAGAATAAGGGTTTCCTGCAGGTCACTGTTTCTGAACGCAATCCCAAGATTCAGCTGTCCGACCGCTGCGACAGTTTTGAACTGGTCTTGAACCAGTTTAAGGATTACTCCATGCACCGCAATATTGCGGAAGGCATGGTGGATGCCCTGTTTACCATGGACAGTCACCTGAACGCTTTCTATGGCATGGTTCCGTTCCTCCAGGTTTCCCTAGATGAACGTCAGACCCTTTTGGAAATCGGCAATATCGATGCTCTTGCGGATCGCCTCCTGCAAATTATGCAGATGGCCTCCGCCAACGATAACATCATGGTGAAGGTCCAGCAGAATGTTCGCCAGAAGATGGCCCAGCAGCAGAAGGAATGGTTCATTTCCGAGCAGATCCGCCAGCTGCAGGATGAACTGGACGGAGACAACGGCCAGTCCGAACCGGATCAGCTGTTGAAGAAGCTGAAGGAAAAGAAGTTTGCCCCAGATATCCAGGAAAAGCTGGAAGAAGAAATTTCCCGCATGCGCATGATGCAGCCCACGTCCCCGGAATACGCCGTGAGCCGCAACTATCTGGATTGGTTCCTCACTCTTCCGTACAATGTGTACACCGACACCGTTCTCAGCATGAAGAAGGTGAAGGCGGAACTGGATGCAAAGCATTTCGGTCTGGACAAGGTGAAGGAACGCATCATGGAATACATTGCCGTTCTGAAGCTTACGGGCACGGAACGTCGCGCTCCGATCCTTTGCCTGGTTGGCCCTCCGGGCGTCGGCAAGACCACTCTGGTGGAATCCATCGCCAAGGCCATGCAGCGCAATTTCGTCCGCATCACCTTGGGTGGCGTTCGTGACGAAGCTGAAATTCGCGGTCACCGCCGTACATACATTGGCGCCATGCCGGGCCGTTTCATTCATGCCCTGAAGCGCGCCAAGTGCATGAACCCCATTATCCTTCTGGATGAAATCGACAAGATGGCAAGCGACTTCCGCGGAGATCCCGCCAGCGCCATGCTGGAGGTCTTGGACCCGGAACAGAATCACGACTTTACGGACCACTTTATGGAAGTGGGGCTGGACTTGTCCCGTGTGCTGTTCATTGCAACCGCCAATAACGAGAACCAGATTCCCGAAGCTCTCCACGACCGCCTTGAAATGGTGCGCCTGCCGGGTTACTATCCTCACGAAAAGGAAAAGATTGCGTCCAACTACCTGGTGCCCCGCATTTGCGAACGTACCGGCGTGAAGCTTGGTGAAGACATTGCCTTCTCCGACGAAATTGTCCGTAAGGTCATCCGTGACTGGACCCGTGAAGCCGGCGTCCGCGAACTGGAACGCACCCTGGAAAACGTGGTTCGCCACCGTGCGAAAGACATGGTCATGGGCAAGAAGTTTAAGAAGGATCTTACCGAAAAGACTTTGCAGGAATACCTGGGCGCACCCCGCTTTATCGGGAACACCCTTCCTGAATCCGGCCGCCCGGGTATCGTGACGGGCCTTGCCTGGACAAGCGTCGGTGGGGAAATCCTTCCCATCGAAGTGATGCTCCTTAGCGGCAAGGGCGCTCTCATCATGACCGGTAAGCTGGGCGATGTGATGAAGGAATCTGCACAGATTGCCCTCTCCCTCGTTCGCGAACGTCTGCAGCGCTTTGGCATCGATCCTGCCATCGTGAAGAAGACCGACATCCACATTCACGTTCCTGAAGGCGCTGTGCCCAAGGACGGCCCCTCCGCTGGTATCGCTCTCACGCTGTGCTTGCTTTCTGCATTCACCCGTCATTCCATTCCCACGGACATCGCCTTCACTGGCGAAGTAAGCCTTACGGGCAACTGCCTGGCAATCGGTGGCCTCAACGAAAAGGCTCTGGCTGCTCTCCAGGCTGGCGTAAAGACCTTGCGCCTTCCGGCCCAGAACCAGAAGGATGTGGACGAACTCCCGGCACCTGCAAAGAAGGGCCTGAAGATCTTCACCCACAAGCACATCGACGAAATCATCAAGATCTTGTTTAAAGGTGTGAAGGTGACGCCTGCTAGCGCAGGCTCAAGCGCTAGTATAAAGGAAGACGATGAGGACGAAGAATCCGAAAAGTCCGAGAAGGTTACAGCGAAGAAACCCGTGAAAAAGGCTCCGGCAAAACCTGCTAGGAAAAAGTAGCGTGTCATCCCTTCGGCGAGCTCAGGGCAAGCTCTGAGCGAAGCGTTGCGGAGTCGAAGGATCTAGTGCGTTAATTATATTAGGGCCCGCGGAATAAAAACCGCGGGTCCTTTTAAAATTCCCGGTTGATTTTCCGGTAATTGGCCTTGACTTTTTTGACGTAGTCAAAAGTTTCATATTTCATTGTTATCAAACGTAAAAGTTCAAAATACTTGAAGGTCTTGTACAGCTCCGCCTGTCTGTAACCGCCGTTATAGTGGGCCAGCATCAAGTTGATGTCGCCCTTATATTCCTTGTGAAGCATGGAGATGAACTTCACGCCAATCTGGATATTGTCTTTCGGGTCCGTCAGGTTGTAGTTGGGTAGTTTCAGTTTTTTGGCGACGCTCTTTCCTGTGGCGGGCATGATCTGCATGAGTCCCAATGCTCCCACGCGACTTTTTGCATTGACCTTGAATTTGCTTTCCTGGGCGATGACCGCAGCCACCAATTTGTAATCCACATCGTACTGTTTTGAATAAGTCAGGATATAGGTAGCAAAACGGCTCACGTCTGCATCGCTTAATTTCTGATTCACCGAGGCAATGAACTTCTTCAGTTTTTCGGGGGAATCCTTCTTGCCAAAAAAGGTGAGGACTTCCTTACTGTTTGCGACTTCATCCAGATAGTCTTCCACTGCGGGGAGAACACCCCCACATAGGAATACAATCGCAAATATGACCAGTAGAATTTTCTTCAAAATTTTATGCCTTTCTTGGAACAATATATAAAAAGTTATATTTCGGTCATGGAAATTACTCTTGAAGAAATGCGTGGCCAGCTGGCTAAATTGGAAACGAGAATCTCTGCCGCTTGTGCAAAGGCTGGCCGTTCCCGTGAATCTGTGCTTTTGGTTTGGGTCAGCAAGTTCCACCCGGCAGAAGCAGTGGAAAACGCAATTGCCCTGGGTGCAAAAGTCTTTGGCGAAAATCGCGTGCAGGAAGCGGAATCCAAGTTCAGCGAACGTCGCATGGCTCTTGACGGAAGCCCGGTGCAGTGCCATGTCATTGGCCCGGTGCAGAGCAACAAACTGAAGAAGGCTGCCATCGTTGCAGATTGCATCCATTCCATTGCAAGCATGGAAGCTGTTGAAAAACTGGAAAAGGTCTGCGCAGCACTGCCCGGCGAAAACGGCGCGGTTCATCCAGGCGAAAACGGCGCGGCCAGCGGCAAGACCTTGGAAATTCTCTTCCAGGTGAACGCCGGCGAAGAAGAGACCAAGAGCGGTTTGGACGTTGCCAATGCGGATGCCTTCCTTGCAGAACTGGAACGCATCGCGGGCGCCTGTGGCCCTGACGGTAAGAGCGAAAAATTCCCTCATTTAAAATTCCGCGGCCTCATGACCATCGGCAAGAACACTGGCGTCGCAGAAGACTCCCGCGAATGCTTCGCCTTCCTCCGCAATCTCCAGCAGAAGTACTTGGCCAAGGGCGGCGTGTTCGCAAATTTCGACCAGCTTTCCATGGGCATGACCGGCGACCTGGAAGTTGCCATCGAAGAAGGCTCCACCATGATCCGCGTAGGCACCGCCCTCTTCGGCGAACGTGACTACAGCAAGCCCGTGAACGATCCTGTTTAATCCCGCATGTCATCCCCGGTCCGACCGAGGATCTCCTTTTACAAACAAATTACATTTCTGACCTTGCCAGTATTTATGTATTAACTATAATTCTGCCCGAGGTTCGGAATGGTATCTCCAAGGCATCTGAAAACAGATGTTTTTTTTTCTTTTTTTTAAGGAGATACTATGTCCAGTCAAGTTCAAGACTTCAAGTTGCCCAACGGGTGGCAAAATTCCAATCCACAAACTTTCGAGGGTTTGGCAAGCTCTTTAGAGCAGATTCACAAGAACGCCTACACCTCTTCTGTTAAGGCAGTCAACAGACTTGCTACTATCCGCAACTATCTGATTGGATATTATATCGTTGAATATGAGCAAAAGGGGCTTGATCGTGCGAAGTACGGCGAAAAATTGCTGAAAAATATTGAAGCTCGGTTGAATACAAGAGGGATGAACGAGACTCTGTTTAAAATTTCGAGAGCTTTCTATTTAAAATATCCCAAAATTAAGGATTATCTTGCTGGAAAAAGTGCGACGCCGTCGCACGAATTTGAAACTCCCGCGAATCGAATCATTGAAAACCTTTCCTTCTCGCACATTCGTGAAATCATGACGGTCGAGGATTCCTTTGCGCGCTTTTTCTACGAAACGGAATGTATCAAGTGCTGCTGGAGCGTCAAGGAACTTCGTAGGCAGATTGCGACAAACTTGTTCTTTAGGGCGGGTATCAGCCAGAACCCTAAAAAACTGCTCCAGCAGACAGTGAGTGAAACTCCCCTAGGCTATGGTATCAAGGAGCCCTTCACTTTTGAATTCTTGAACTTGCCCGCAAGGCCGTTCAACGAAAGCGACTTGGAAGGTGCCATCATGGATCACCTGCAGGAATTCCTTTTGGAGATGGGCAAGGGTTTCTGCTTTGAGGCCCGTCAAAAGCGAATCGTCATTGATGATGAATATTACTTTGTAGATCTCGTTTTTACAATAGGGTTTTGCACTGCAATGTGATTGTCGAACTTAAGGACGATTCCTTTAACCATGGCGACTTGGGGCAGCTGAATGCATACGTCTCCTACTACAAGGAAAACGAGATGAATAAGGGCGACAATCCTCCCGTGGGGATTCTCCTTTGCACTAAGAAGGGCAAGAAGATGGTGGAGTACGCCTTGGCGGGAATGGACAACAAGCTGTTCGTTTCCACTTACATGCTGGCCTTACCCCAAAAGGATACGTTGGAAAAATTCCTGAAGGACGAATTAGGGTAAATTGGTCGGGCGTATCTGGATGGCGAGGCTTGACTTTTTTGTAAATAAAATTAAATTTTTGTTATGCTTTCCTCCTATACCGCATATAGAGTTTTCCTGGATGCAAAAGACTTTTCTTTTGCTAGTTGCTTTGGTATAGTCTTTGCAGGGGGGGGGTACTGCACAATAGTGCAGTATTTGCTCTAATCCATTTTAAATTGTCTATCGCAGACCCTTGTGCAGTATTGCCCAAGGGCTTTTGTCGTTGTTGGAGGTAAGCAATGCAGTGTGTTCTTTGCGTTTTAGAACAACTCTCTAAATACTCAATTCTATTGGCCTTGCTATCAGCTTTGTGGGGAATACACACATGGCGCAAACAACGACAGGTAGAAAGGGCAAAATTTCTAAAAACATTTGTTGACTTCTTTTATGAAAATAACGAAATGAGAGAAACCCTTTATACCATCGAACATAACCGCATTACTTATAGTGCGGAGTCGCGAAGCATTTTTAGTTCGCATGGTGTAGACGCTTATCTAGCATATATTGACATGCTATGTGGCCTGAAGAATAATCATGTAGTGAATAACAAAGAATTTTCTTCTGTGATTTACCTTGTTCGCTCTGTGTGTGAGTGTAAGGCTATTCGTAACTATTTCAGTGATTTGTATTGGGATTTGCAGAAAGATATGGCGGAAATTGATGGAATTGGCAAGCAAAATCCAACCACTGATAGCCGAAAAAAGGTTTTCCCTTATGCGAATATCGTAAAGTATGCTGAAAATGAAAAAATCTTTGAAGAAGAATTTTTGAAGAAACGTTATGATGGATTTGTTTATTTGGATTTAGATGAAAACAAGGAGAAAGAAGAAAATGCTTAATCTCAAAAAATCAATATTCCTGATGGTATGCCTAATGGCTGCTGTGGTGACCAATGCTGCTAGCTGGACAGGTTCGACAAGTGAACCTGATACGCGTAAAGTTTCTGGAAAGGTGTTTTACGCAATATCAAATGCAAATGAACTTGCTTGGTTTTCAAATCAAGTTAATTCAGGAAATACAGAAATCAATGCAATATTAGTAAACGATATTTCGTTTTATGACGGGACTGTGTCTTCTTCTGCACATTGTGAAAAAAATTTCCCAACAATAGGTTCTTCTGAGGTGAATGCTTTTAAAGGTATTTTTGACGGAAATGGTTTTTCAATTGGCGGACTGTTTTATGAAGGAACTAAGCCTTTTGGCGTGATTTTTCAATTTATATCAGAAGGTGCCCAGGTTAAGAATTTTTCAATAGTCAACTCTTACATTTATGCAAATTTAAGGAATGAAAGTAGTAGTGGTGTTTTGTTCTATTCTAATGCGGGCTTGGTAGAACATGTGACAATAAAAAGAGATGTGATTATTAAGGCTTTAAGTGAAAGATGCGCAGGCTGTTTGGGTACACACTTTGATGCTTTAGGATACATAAATCAAGCTAAAGGATCGTTGCGTTTTGTAAGAAATGAATCAAATATAATAGCAGATGTGGCAAGTGGGATGGTTTCATTTAATTATGGTCTAATTGAAAAATCAGAAAATGCAGGAAATGTAACTGCTGGTAATGGGGCTTCAGGTTTAGCGCACGATAACGCTTCAACTGGTGTTATAAGACTTTGTATGAATTCGGGTCGTATATCGGGTTCCTGGAATGGAACGCGCTTTGTAGGTGGAAATGCTGGAATTATGGAACGAAATATCAATACTGGTATAATTAATGTAGATAGAACTGGGGGGTATGACAAAGCTGTATTTGTCTATGAAAATAAAGAAGGTGCAATTCTTTCTAACAACCTCAATTTAGGAAATACCACGGGAGGATCCGATCGGAGAGGCATTGTTTTTCAAAATAAAGGAACAGTTAAAAACAATTTTTATTTGACAACTTCTACACAAAAAGTTGCGGGACCAGAATCGCTTATCAATACGCAAACAAATGTTGATGGCGCAAATTATACTGAGATGGCTTGGTCTCTAAATACCACAAATGGTACAGAAGAAAATTCTGGTATATGGACTGTAGTTGAAGAAATGTATAACGGTTTTCCGATGTTGATTACAGATTCTACTAATTATGCTCCTATTGTGAAGGTGGTGTTTAATGATGACGGTGCAAGAACTATTCGCTATACCGATTATTCTGGTACAGTCGTAATACCTTCTGAGCCGAAACCGGAAGAAGGTATGGTCTTTGTTGCCTGGGTCGATGCTGCAGGGCGTGCCGTGCGAATGGGAACCATCTTTACGAAAGATGTCACCGTAAATGCTGTATATAAGTCTGCAAGTACATTGACAAATGTTGTAACCTTCCTTGATGAAAACGACGAAGAACTTTTTGTGTATGTAACTGACGAATCCGGCAAACTTTCCTCCCTCCCTGAGGCTCCTGATCCGGAACCGGAAGAAGGTATGGTTTTTGTTGCCTGGGTTGATAAGAGCAATCGCGCTGTCAAGTCAAGCTCTGTTTTCTCCCAAGATGTCACCGTAAATGCTGTATATAAGTCTGCAAGTACATTGACAAATGTTGTAACCTTCCTTGATGAAAATGACGAAGAACTTTTTGCGTATGTAACAGACGAATCCGGCAAGCTATCCTCCCTCCCAGAAGCGCCTGCTCCTGCCGAAGGTTACTATTTCAAGGGTTGGTTCACTGAAGATTTTATTCGCGTAAACGAAACCACGGTCTTCAAGGCAAATGCTACTTTGAAGGCGCTCTATGGCGAACTCAGCGATGTCAGCTACACCATCACGTTCAAGAATGCCGACGGCACGGTTTTGCAGACAAAAACAGTTAAACATGGCTCCATACCTGAATACACCGGCGTAGCCCCAGCCCTTGAAGCTACTGCCCAGTACAGCTATACCTTCGCTGCCTGGGATGCCGCTATTGTTCCGGCAACGGATGATGTGGTTTATACGGCAACCTACAACGCAACAATCAATAGCTACACGATTTCCTTTGTAGATTTTGATGATTCCGAAATTTGGTCCAATGTACAGCCCTATGGCTCATCCGTAGTTTTTGGCGGTGTCATTCCTACGCGTGAAACCACGGTCGCCTATTCCTACACATTCAAGAGCTGGGATAAGGCGGTAAGCAATGTTACCGCCAATGCAACTTACAAGGCCGTTTACGACAGTACTGCAATTACTTACGAAGTTGTATTCAAGAATGGTTCCGTGGTTTTGAGTACGCAGCAGGTGGAATATGGCAAGGCCGCTACAGCTCCCGCATCTCCGACTCGCGAAGGTTACCTCTTTAGCGGTTGGGACAAGTCCTTCAGCAAGGTTACAACGAACCTGGTGGTGAACGCGCTCTTTGATTTGGCTCCTACGCACCAGCTCATTGTCTATGTAGATGGCGAAGTCGTTATCGAAACTGCTCCTGCCGAGGGTTCCGAATACACATTGCCGCCGGCAGCCGACAAGAACGGTCACACCTTCCTTGGCTGGTACGATGCTGAGGGTAACAAGCTGGGTGATGCCGGTGACAAGATTACCATCGTTGACGATATCACCATTACTGCAAAGTACGAAATCAACAAGTACACCATTACCTTCATGTTCGGTTCCACAAAGTTGCAGAGCAGTCAGGTGGAATACAACAAGATGCCCACATACGACGGTGTAGAACCCAGCCGTGAAAAGACTGCTGCATATACTTATACATTTGCTGGCTGGTCTCCGGTGGTTTCTGCCACAACAAAGGATCAGGTATACAACGCCGTCTTTGACAGCACCTTGAACAAGTTTATCATCGTATTTATGAGTGCAGAAGGTATTTTGCAGACGAAGTCCGTGGGCTACGGAGCCACTCCGGTCTACACTGGAGAAGCCCCTGCAAAGAATTCTACCGCTCAGTATGAATACTCTTTTGCTGGCTGGGACCCGGAAATTACTTCTGTAACTGTAGCTAAAACTTATACCGCAGTTTTTGATAGCACTTTGCGTGCCTACAAGGTGACCTTCAAGGTTGGGGGTGAAACCGTTCAGTCCAAGTCTGTGTTCTACGGCTCCACTCCGGTTTATACCGGTGACGAGCCTGCAAAGACGAAATCAGAAAACTACACTTACGAATTTGCCGGCTGGACTCCCGAAATCAAGTCCGTAACAGGTGCCCAAACCTACACGGCAGTATTCGACTCCACTAAGATCGCAAAGCCGGCAAGTTCCTCTTCTGTTCCAAGCTCCAGTAGCTCCTCTGGCAAGGGCGAAAGCTCCAGTTCGAATAAGGGCAGCAGCTCCAGCGGTGATAAGGATGCCTTGACCATTGTAAAGGCTGCCCCTCAGTTCAGTGTGGAAGTGCAGGGCCGTACTCTGCAAATCGCGGGAGCCAAGAGCGGCGCCGTCTATAGCTTGATGGATATGCAGGGTCGCCTGCTCAAGCAGGGTACCGCCGATGCAAACTTCTCCATTGAAGTTCCTCGTGCAGGAACGTACTTGATACGTATCAATAAATCTATTAGTAGAGCGACTGTTAGGTAGCATGAGTAAAAACGCCTCTTGAACGGGGCGTTTTTACTTTAAACCCAGCATGTCATCCCCGGCCCGACCGTGGATCTCCTTTTTTATAGTACATTTACAAAGTAAAAACAACATAGGAGAAATATTATGGTAGCCGGAATTATTATTGCCGTTATCGTCGTCCTGGTCCTCTTGCTGATCACCACTTACAACAAGCTGGTGAAGCTTCGCAACAATCGCGAAAATGCCTTTGCCAATATTGATGTGCAGCTGAAGCAGCGCTTCGATCTGGTGCCCCAGCTGGTTTCCACCGTGAAGGGCTATGCGACTCACGAACGGGAACTTCTGGAAAAGGTGACCGCCGCCCGTGCCGCCGGTATGGGCGCTGCAACCGTCGATGAGAAGGTGGCTGCGGACAAGGCTCTGTCCGGCGCCCTTTCCGGTCTTCGAGTTTCCCTGGAAGCCTACCCGGAACTGAAGGCTAACCAGAACTTTTTGCAGCTGCAGAATGAACTGTCCGACATCGAGAACAAGCTGGCCGCGACCCGCCGTTTCTTCAATTCCGCTACCAAGGAATTCAACAACGCCTGCGAAGTTTTCCCCAGCAACATCATTGCCGGTATGTTCGGCTTTAGGCGGGCCCCCATATACGAGGCTACTGAAAGCCGCGAGCAGCTGAACAAGGCCCCCGAAGTTAAGTTCTAAAGAGAAAGCTGTGATTAGGGCTATCGGAGCGTTCCCGAATTCCTGTCTACTAACCACTAGCCACTAACAACTGTATCATGAAATACGTTGGAATGCAAACCCAGATCTGGCGGAATAACAGGAACACTGCTATTCTGCTTTTGATGTACCCGGTCATCATTCTGGCTACGGTCTGGGTTTTTGTTTTTCTGATGGACTACTTTGGCTTTCTTTGTGCCATGTTCCCGGACTCCCATGTGAGCGGGGGCGCTACCATCAGGGAGGTCTGCGCCGCGGACGGAAGGCCCTATGGCGCGCACTGGCCTGTAATCTGGTTCTGCTTTTTTAAGACCTTGATACCGACGCTTATTGTGGTTGTTATCTGGTTCCTGGCGTCCTACTGTTTCAATGTCCAGATCATTCGGCATGTGACAAAGGCGCGCCCTCTGGAACGTAGGGAGAATGTCCGGGTCTATAACATCGTGGAGAACCTCTGCATTGCAGGCGGCATCGAGATGCCACAGATTAACATTGTGGAGGATCCGGGCCTGAACGCATTCGCCAGCGGTATCGACATCAAGACTTTTACGATTACCCTGACCACGGGCATTATTGAAAAGCTGAACGACGATGAGCTATCCGCGGTGGTGGCTCACGAGCTGACCCACATCAAGAATCGGGATACCCGCCTCATGGTGGTATGCATTGTCTTTGTGGGGCTGATCTCGCTTTTGCAGAGCATCTTTTTGCAGGTTATAAAGGCGGCTCTCTATAGTCGGCCTCGCCGTAGCCGTAGCGGCAAGAATAATGGCGCTGCGGGCATACTTATCTTGCTGCTGATTGGGGTGGTGGGCCTTGTCGTCAGTTCCATCGCCTATTTCTTCAGCTACATCAACCGTCTGGCGATTTCTAGAAAGCGGGAATTTGTGGCGGATGCCGGCGGTGCGGAACTGTGCGGCGACCCTCTGGCCCTGGCTAGCGCCCTGCGGAAAATTTCGACGGAACCGGGACTTTCCTCCGTTAACCGAAATGACGTGGCCCAGCTTTACGTGGTTCACCCCGACGAGGAAGACGATAACGGCATGCTTCATGGTCTAGTGAAAAAGGTGGATTCCATTTTCTGGACCCACCCGGACACTCCTGACCGCATCAAGATTCTGGAACAGTTCTAAACCCTTGAAAGCGCGGGAGGAGAATCGTTGAAAAGTTTTCGAATGGTGTTTTTTCTTTGATGTTGTTTCTGTCGCGGGTATATTGTCAAGCGCAATTAGCGATAATGAAAACTGGAGAAAGGAATCTAAGTGAGAGATGCTGTGAAATACGTTTTACTTTTGATTACAGCTTTGAGTTTTGTTTTCATGGCCTGTTCCGAAGATTCTCCTTCGGAAGTGTCGGATGGTGAGATTGAGTTCACCTTGGGCACAATGACTGATAGCCGAGACGGACAGACTTATAAGACGGTTATGATTGGTTCGCAAACCTGGATGGCTGAGAACCTGAATTATGCTTATACGGGCGTTACTTATTCTACTCCTGCATTTATTTCTGATTCTACTAGCTGGTGTTACGAAGGGATGAAAAGCAATTGTGACGCTCATGGCCGCTTATACACTTGGTCTGCTGCCATGGATAGTGCTGGCCTTGTATCGGAAGCCAATGGTGTTGTAGCTTGTGGTTTGGGCAAGAAATGTAAACCCAATAAACCTCATCGAGGAATATGCCCTGAAGGCTGGCATGTACCTACGCAGTCTGAGTTTGGTGCCCTGTTCAAGAAGGTGGGCGGTGTAAAAGTCGCAGGATCCAAGCTCAAGTCAACTAGCGGGTGGACTGAGAATGCAAATGGAATGGATGCAATTGGGTTTAACGCGATTCCTTCTGGATATCGCTACATAAATGGTTCATACATGCTCTTGGAAGAGGTTGTTTCTATGTGGTCTGTAGCGGAGTATGGGATTAATGCTTCTTATACACAAGTTTTTGCAGACGTAGACTCAGTTACTTCGATGTTTGAAGCGAAAGCGGGTGGAGCTAGCCTTCGTTGCCTAAAAGACTAGGGCATGATCTATACCGTTTTATTTTGGGGGTATGTTGAAGCGCGTTTTATTTATTCTATTGGTACTTTGCACTGCTCTTTGGGCTAGGCCCAAGGTGTTCGTCGACACCGCGGTGGAACTGGATGGTGTCCATAAGGATTACGCAGAAAAGGTGGTACGTCAAACCGAAAGCGTACTCAGAACAAACGGTGACGTGTCTGTGGCGGAGTCTGCCTACGCCAGCGATTTTCTATTGCAAATAAAAATGCTACGTCAGGATGATGGGATTCTGGTGGTGTACTCGCTGCTGAATTCTAGCGACAAGGCAACGGTTTGGACATACAAGCACATGGCCTATACGCCTGATGACTTGAATCCTATTGTGGATGTTGTGTCCCTGAAATTTGGCCAGTGGAACGGGCTTCGGTGGGGTCTTGGCCTTGGAGCCACGGGACTATTGTCCCCGGAAGTTGATATTTCTCCGACCGTAGATTTATCGGCGAACTACTTGTACAAGGATTTCCTTATCTCCTGGGATTTTGCCTGGACGTTTGATGTAGGCTTGGACTCCCGGGACTTTGGGAGCATTGGCACTTTCCTGTCTGGCGCTTACGTGCTTGGAGGCCACTCCCTGTTCCCCTATGTGGGGCCTGGAATCGGTTTTTCCATGGTATATTACAATTCTGATAAGTACGAAATCTCAGATGGGGGATTGGCGTTCTTATTGAGAATGGGGGCTTTCTACAAGCCCGCTGCGACTAGGGTTATTTATGCCCTGGATGTGCGCTATTTGTACAACTACATTGATTTTGAAAATGCTCGTGACGGTAAACTTTGCCGTGCCTACGGGTGGAACGTTAGTGCTCAGGTATGGTGGTGATGAAGAAGAAGATGATTGCAATACTGCTGACGATTCTTCTGGTTGGATGCTCTAGTACCTCATGGGTAACGGTTTCCGATAGTCAGGATTACGAATTTTACCGCAATGGCGAGCGCGTTTGCGAGTCCACGCAGAGTTGCTTGATTGAAAGTTCCTCCGGCGACGAGATGGTTCTGGAAGCCCGCAAAGGTGACGTTGTATATGGTCACCTGCTTGTGGCTAGAGAGAATAGTAAACGCGGGCACAGTGATAACCATTCGCTGAGGACCATAAACGGAGGCTTTAAATTGTTGAAGGACATGTCCGGAATGGTCAGTACTCCGTTCGGGGTGTTCCTCTTTATGGCAGCCGGAGTTGTCGTGCTACCAGTAACCATTATTATGGCCGCGATGCCTGATGATATCGGTAAACTTCCGGCGAATATGACGATTCCGGTAGGTCCGTCTGAAAACGCTCTTGTTCCCTTCCCTTGGGACCAGCCGGCGGCGGATTAGGATTCTTCTTTCTTGCCAAGCTTTTCGTTGCGAATGGCCTTTAACTGCTCTAGGCGTTCGGCGAACAATTTTTCCTTGCCGATCTGCTTGGGCTTGTAAAGCTCCAAACCTTCAAGCTGCTTAGGTAAATGTTCTTGTGCGGAATAGCCGCCGGGGGAGTCGTGATCGTACTGGTAGCCGTTGCCGTAGCCAAGCTGTTTACCCACACGGGTCACGGAGTTGCGGAAGGCGCGGGGCACGGGTAACGTTCCCGTCTGGCGAATTACATCGTCTGCGGCAAATCCTGCAACTTCAAGGCTGTTGCTCTTGGGGGCGAGAGCCAGATATACGGCTAGCTCGTCCAGCGCAATAAGGCCTTCGGGATTTCCCAGAAAGTCGTAAGCTTCACGGGCGGAAGTCGCCAGCAGCAGTGCGTTCGGGTCTGCAAGGCCAACGTCTTCCATGCTCATGCGGATCATGCGACGTAGCAGGTAGCGGGGGTCTTCGCCTCCCTGCAGCATGCGGTGCAACCAGTAGATGGCGGCGTCCGGGTCAGAACCGCGAACGGACTTGTGCAAGGCGGAAATCAGGTTGTAATGTTCTTCGCCGCTCTTGTCGTAACGCAGAGGCTTCTTGTACTGGAATTCTTCCAGAAGTTTTTCGTCGATGACTTTTCTATCGCCTAGGTTACCGCCGATCCATTCCAGCTGATTCAGCAGGAATCGTGCGTCCCCTTCGGACTGTGCGATCAGTTTATCGACCACGGCTTCTTCCACTTCCACGTCCTTCAGTTTCAGGCCGCGGGGGTGTTCCTTCAAGGCGCTAAAAATCAGAGTGCGCAAATCTTCCTTGCTCAGGGGCGCAAATAAAATCAGCTGGCATCGGCTGAGCAAAGCTCCGTTCACCTCGAAGCCCGGATTCTCGGTTGTGGCGCCGATAAGCGTTACGGTGCCGTCTTCCACGGCGCCCAGCAATGCGTCCTGCTGGCCCTTGTTAAAGCGGTGGATTTCGTCAATAAACAGAATGGTGTCGCGGAAGATGCATTTCATTTTGCGAGCTTCCGCAAGGACTTCCTTCACTTCCTTGACGCCGCTGGCCACAGCGGAAAGCGCCACGAAACTTTTGGAGGTGCTTTGCCGAATCACGTGGGCGAGGCTTGTCTTTCCGCAGCCCGGAGGTCCCCAAAAAATCATGCTGGGAATTTTATCATTTTCCAAACTCTTGCGAAGCAGACTTTGCTCGCCCAGAATCTTGTTCTGACCAAGAAATTCATCCAGGTTCTGGGGGCGTAAACGTTCGGCTAGGGGCTGATCCATATCAATTAACAATTAATAGTGAATGATTATTGCTAGGTTGCGGTGGCTACTTTGCGTCGGCGGTGAAGAACGCGGCGAATTTTTCGGGCATGTCTCTAGTGGGGCGACCGTCCTTTAATAGGCAGTGGACGGTAAAGCCGGTGGTGCAAAGCTTGTTGTTCACGAACAGCTTGTAATCGACGCGGAAACGCAGTCTGTCAATTTGGGTCGCAGTTGTTTCGATGTCCACAAATTCCCCATAGTGCGTGGGATTCTTGTACTGGACTCCAAGTTCTAGCACGGGGCACACGTAACCTTGTTTTTCCATTTCGGCGTAGTCGGCTCCAGCTTCCCTGAAGAAATGGGTGCGAGCTTGTTCGAACCAGACCGCATACACGGAGTGATGAACAATTCCCATCTGGTCGGTCTCTGCGTACCTTACCTCGATGCGGCTTGTGTTTTTGTAGCTGGACGTTTCCATAAGAATCCTTTGGGTGAGCTTTGTTGCCGTGCCGTGTAAATTTTACTGCACAAAATGTAACTACGTCCGTAGGCTGTGTCAAGCAAAAAATCAACAGATTGCGGTGTACTGCTGGCTACGGGTGTCTTCGGATGCGGTTGGCGGTTGTAACTATACCTGCAAATGAAAAAAACAAGAAAAAGGGGAGGGAATGCTTTGTTAACAATTCGGGTTTTCAAGGTAGATGGTTTTAACTTCTTGTAAATCAATGAGAAAAAATGGCTGTTTGTTAAGTAAAATTTTCTTATTCACAACTTGTTAACACTGTTTAACCTGTGATTGTACCAAATTCTTTGAAAAATCACTTTTTTTTCAAAAAAAACGGCGATTTCCATTGACAGAATCGAATTATCTTGTTAATTTTGGCTCACTCTAACATTCGATATGAATTAGGAGTTATGCCAAAGTAGCTCAGCTGGTTGAGCAGCTGATTTGTAATCAGCCGGTCGTAGGTTCGATTCCTATCTTTGGCTTGACATAATGGGTCGTTGCCCGAGTGGTTAAAGGGGACGGACTGTAAATCCGTTGGCTTACGCCTACCGTGGTTCGAAACCACGACGGCCCACGACGAAACGGCCACGAGAAATCTGAGAGCATTTTTCGTGGCTTATGCCCAGGTAGCTCAGTGGTAGAGCACTTCCTTGGTAAGGAAGAGGTCTCGGGTCCGACTCCCGATCTGGGCTCTCACTAAATTGGAGATAGAATAAAATGGCAAAAGAACATTTTGACAGAAGTAAGCCGCACTGCAACATCGGCACCATCGGCCACGTTGACCACGGTAAGACTACCCTGACCGCTGCAATCTGCACCACCCTCGCCGCAAAGGGCCTGGCTGCTGCAAA
>JAZRXW010000070.1:0-20891 GCA_045600425.1 Fibrobacter sp. | reverse complement strand
CATGGCTGGTGCAGACGTGGTTATCGTTACCGCTGGCGTTCCCCGTAAGCCGGGCATGAGCCGTGACGACCTTCTTGGCATCAACTGCGGCGTCATCAAGGACGTGGGCCTCAAGATCAAGGAAAAGGCTCCCAACGCATTTGTTATCGTTATCACCAACCCGCTGGACGCAATGGTGTACAACATGCAGAAGGTTACCGGCTTCGATTCCTCCAACGTGATCGGTATGGCTGGCGTTCTCGTCTCCTCTCGTCTCGCTTGCTTCGTTGCAATGGAACTGGGCGTTTCTGCTGAAGACGTTAAGGCTATCGTTATGGGCGGTCACGGTGACACCATGGTCAGCCTCTATGACTGCGTCTCCGTCGGTGGCATTCCTCTGCCGCAGCTCATGAGCAAGGAAAAGTTCGACGAACTAGCTGCTCGTACTGCTAACGCTGGTGGCGAAATCGTTTCTCTCCTGGTTCGCGGCTCTGCATTCTACAGCCCGGCAACTTCCGCTATCAAGATGGCTGAAGCTTACCTCCTGGACAAGAAGAGCGTTCTTACCTGCGCTGTTAAGCTGAACGACGAATACCAGGGTAAGGGCAAGGGCCTCTACTGTGGCGTTCCCTGCGTGATTGGCGCAAACGGTGTGGAAAAAATCTTCGAAGTGAAGATGAACGACTCCGAAATGGCAGCTTTCGAAAAGTCTATCGAAGCTTGCAAGAAGAACGCCGAATGGGTTGACGCTAACACCTAATCAGATTAGGAAGGGCTACGCCCTCCCAAAAACTCTCCTTAGAAAAAGACCTGTCGCAAGACTGGTCTTTTTCGCTATGATGGCTTACGCTAACACTTAATTGAGACCGGTCGTAACATTCGTCGGGTAAAAAACCTATGACGTTACTCCCTCTCGCTAAAAAGGACCTGTCTTATGGACAGGTCCTTTTTGCTCACAGTTAGTTGTAAGGGGCGTTGCCCCTTAGAACCCTGAGAAAAGCACCGAAGGTGAGTGTCGCAGAAAATGCTTGCATTTTCTATGATTGAGCCGCAGTGCTAACGCCGTAGGCGTTCAAAGACTCTGCTGAACGGCAGAGTCTTTTCGTTTAGGCAAATTCCGCAACATTATATGGTAGCTTTTTTAAGAGAGTTTGTTGTTAATATTGCAACACTTGTTTTTATGTTTTTGAGAGAATTGTTTTTTTTAATCTATGTGAATTTTAAATTTACTTAAAATTTGAAAGGAGAAAAATGTGGAACAGTTAAAAGCTATTCTCAAGGTTGTTGTAAAATTCTTGAAGAAGTTGAAAACCCTTAGTGTAAATTTCTTCAAGTTTTGGGTATCTCGCAAGGATGCCATGTCAGATTTTCTTTCTAAGATTGAAAATTCTGTTAATTTCCCCATTTCCCATGCGTTTTGGCATATTGTCAATGCTCTAGCGATTTTGGCCATTGCTGTGGGTATTTTGGTTGTTCTTTATGGCTTGACTCCGGTTTTCAAACATTCCGTGGATGAGCCGGATCCAATTGCTAAACCTGAATTGGTTCAGGAGCAGCCTGTTTCTGAAAGTGATGTGGCTATGTGTGCGAAGAATAGAATGCCTCGCCAGCCCCAGCAGCGTAAAACATCTGTGTCTTCGAACTATTCTTATCAGCCGGCTTCCAAGGAACCAGAACAACCTTGGCCTAAGATTGCTCTTGAAAAACTCCAGGCTGCGGTTCCCACCACTCGTTTCTTCACCGTTTCCAAGAAGTATATCTGCAATACTCCGGAAATGAAGGAGAAGATGGTTACTGAAGAATGGACTGCAGATGACAAGAAGACTAACTGCTATGAAGAGGTTCATGCCGACACCTATGAAGGTACTCAGCTTCGTCGCGACATGCAGCGCTCTTTCCCTTATGACAGTGCTTCTCAGCAGTATGTCGTAGATGCTTTGGCAGAACATATGGCTAAGTATCCGGCAAGCCAGAAGAATACTATCCTCTATAAGTCTCGTAGATGGATTGCCGATGAATCCGATGTGAAGTCCTTGTTCAGCCTGTGGGTTGCTATGGATGGTGCTATTGCCGCCAATACGGTTAACGCTCCTTATGTATTTGATGAAATCAAGGATTTTGTTCAAAAGAATACAAGGATGGGTAAGCCTTTTGTCCATAAGGCAATGCCTATTGTAGCAATGGCTGATAGTACTAATCGTCTTGAAGTTTTCCGTGCAATGCGTGCTGGTTATAGAACTCTTGATGTGAACTATGAATGGTGGGCTTCCTCTACAGATCGTTTCATGGCGATGAAGTCTGTTCAGCAGCCCAAAATGCTTAAATATGCTCTTGACTGCTTCTATGATCTTGTTAAGTCTGAAAAGGATAACAGAGATGCCTTGAATGCAAATGCTGTTGCTGAATATGAGGCAATGGTGGCAAAGGCTCAAAGTGAGTACGAAAGTGCTCTTGCAGCAGCTGAAGCCGATGCAATTGCTCGTAAGGCCTTCAAGTGGAGTGCTGTTGGCTTTGGCGGAGCATCTGTAGGCATTGGAATAGGGGCAATCATTATTCTAGCCTTTATCTTTGCTCTGTTTGCAATTCTTAGAACGGTGGTTAAGTTGAATAACACTGTCCAGGAATTGAAGGAAAAGATTAAGTAGTTTTAACAAACACTCTTTATGGATGAGATTAGGCGGGACTCTTCGGTGTCTCGCTTATTCTGTTTTTATGGCTCATAAAGTTGAAAAATTCATCATATTTTTTTATGGCATTCTCCTTTTTTAAGAATCTTGAGATAGATTTCTAGAAAAAGGAGTTCTTATGACTGCTGTGATGATTCTTCAGCTGTTGATTGTTTTGGCTGCTCTTTACGTGGGTTCACGTTATGGTAGCCTAGCCTTGGGTGCGATTTCGGGTATTGGCCTTGCCATTCTGGTGCTTGGCTTTGGCATGGCGCCGGGTAAACCGCCTACCGATGTTATCTACATCATTATTGCGGCGGTGACTTGCGCTGGCATTATGCAGGCTGCCGGCGGTATGGATTGGTTAATCCAGCTGGCGGAAAAACTTTTGCGAAAACACCCGAACCAGGTGATTTTCCTTGCTCCTCTTTGCACTTTCTTCCTTACGGTTCTTGTGGGCACAGGCCATGTGGTTTACACCTTGATGCCCATTATCTGCGACATTTCCCTGAAAAAGGGCATTCGTCCGGAGCGCCCCTGTGCTGTGGCCTCTGTGGCATCCCAGGTGGGTATTACCTGCTCTCCCATTGCCGCTGCGGTGGCATCCTTCGTGGTGATTTCCAACGCCAACGGTTTTGAAATCAATAACCTGCAGGTGATTGCAGTGACCATTCCCGCTTGCCTTTGCGGTTTGGCCGCTGCCGCCGCCGTCAGCTACAAGCGCGGTCTCGATTTGGATAAGGACCCTGCTTTCCAGGCCCGCTTGAAAGACCCTCAGATGAAGGAATACATGTACGGTAACACCGCCTCCCTCTTGGACAAGGAAGTCTCCAAGGAAGCCCGCCGTTCCGTGTACATTTTCCTTGCAGCTCTTGCTGTGATTGTGATGTTCTCTGTGTTCCAGATTGCGGGCCACGACATTCGTCCCACTGTTCCTACAGGAAAGATTGTGGATGGGGTAGCCCAGGTGAAGCCCATCGGTATGAACATTATCATCCAGATTGTGATGATTTCTGCTGCTGCCTTCATGATTATTTTCTGCAAGGCTCAGCCCAAGAAGGCTGTGGCTGGTGCTGTTTGGCAGTCTGGCATGGTGGCAGTGGTTGCAATTTACGGTATCGCATGGCTTGCTGACACTTACTTCGCCAACTACATGGATGTGATGCAGGGTGGCTTGAAGGATATTGTCCAGCATTATCCTTGGGCTATTGCCTTTGCCTTCTTTGCGGTTTCTGTGCTGATCAACTCCCAGGGCGCTGTGGTGGTGGCCATGCTTCCGCTGGCTTACAGCCTGGGCATCGAGGGTGCTGTACTTCTGGGTGTGCTTCCCAGTGTCTACGGCTACTTCTTTATTCCCAACTATCCTTCCGACATTGCCACAGTGAACTTCGACCGCTCCGGCACAACGGTGATCGGTAAGTATTTGCTGAATCACAGCTTTATGCTACCGGGTCTCACCTCCGTCATCGTTTCCACCATTGTGGGAAGCCTGATTGTGAAGGTGTTCTTCTAGAACAATAAAAGATGTAATTTACGAGTCTCGGTGGATTGCTTTCCTCCGAGATTTTTTTGGCTGACATTGTTTTTGTTATTTTCTAAATTACTACCTGTGGAAAAGATACAGCAGTTATTAATTGATTATCCCATTGTGAAGCAAGTGCTTCTTGTTATTGTCGTCTTTTTGGCGGTAAAGTTTTTCGTCTGGTCTTTCAGAAAATTTCTTGTCCGTATGTCCAAGAAAGGCATGGATCCGGCTGCTATTCCTCTGATTACCGACCTTGTCAAATATGTGGTGTACATTTCTGGTCTGGTCATCTGCTTGAATATCTTCGGGGTGAATACCACAGGTATCGTGGCCATGATTAGTGCCGCAAGCCTTGCCATCGGATTTGCCCTGAAGGACACCTTGTCCAATATTGCCGCAGGCATTGTTCTCTTGTTCTTGAATCCCTTTAAGGCGGGGGATTTGATTGAATGTGGACCCATCAAGGGAAAGATTTTGGGTATAGGTTTGTTTAACACGACCTTGGAAACTTTAGATGGTCTGTACGTTTCTGCTCCCAATAGTGCTCTTTGGGGTGCTCCCATTGTGAACTTCAGCAAGAATCCTTTACGTCGGCTGGAGATTACCGTGGGCATTTCCTACAATACTTCCCTAGATCATGTGATGGAATGTTTAAGAAACATGGTTGCCGGGGAGAACCGTTTTTTGCGAGATCCAGCACCGGCCTTCTTTGTGTCGGGTCTGGATGACAGCTCCGTCAGTGTCTCTGTTTATGTGTGGGTTCACTCTGCAGAATTTGGTATTCTAAAACGTGAATATACAGAGGCCATAAAGCGTCTGTTTGATGAAAAGGGTATCGAAATTCCTTATCCGCAGCGGGTCCTGCATGTTGTGGATGGGACTTCAAAGATGCCGCAAGTGTAGACCGGAAATATTTATTTTTCTAATAGAGAATGGTGCCGAAAAATTTGTCGGCATCTTTTTTTGTGTGTAAATTGAAAGAAAAGTTTGCTTTTAAACAAATTTTAAGGGGCTTTTAACTGTGGACTTTTTATCCATAATAACGAAGACTTGAAAATGTCTTTTTGTTTTGCAAGCTTTTATATTTATATTGGAATAGTTGGAACGTCAAAATAACGTTTTATGGGAATGTGTATGAAGAAAAATAATTTTGCTGTTTTTGCAAGTATGGTGGCTTTGGGTGCCGCGTCTGCATTTGCTGCCGATTGGTACGCAAAGGATAATCTGCAGCCTGGTCATGATCCTACTATGATTCGTTATGAGGACGGTTACGCCCTTATGACGACCAACAATCAGCTGTCCCTGTGGACTTCCGAGGATGCCTACAGCTGGAAATCTCATGGAAAGACTATGACCTCGTTCCCCAAGTGGATTTACACTTATGCTCCCACCATGGAAGACGTGTGGGCTCCGGACCTTTACGTAATGAACGGTGAATTCCGAGCCTATTATTGCGGTTCTGTTTTTGGCAAGCGAACTTCGGCCATCGGCTACACGGCTTCCAAGTCCATCGTTCCGGGAACTGAAGGCTACGGCTGGACCGATCATGGTCTTGTATTCCATACGGTTGCTACCGACAAGTATAACGCCATCGACCCCGATGTGATCAAGACATCCAAGGGTGAGTTCTGGATGGCCTTTGGATCCTTTGGTCTTGGCATTCAACTGATCAAGCTTGATCCCACTACCGGCCTGCAGGCTAGCGACGACAAGACGGTCTATAACATAGCCCGCCGTACAAGTTCCGCTAGCGGTGGTGCCGAAGAAGGCCCCAGCCTTATTGAACATAACGGCCAGTACTTTTTGTTTACTGCCTGGGATTACTGCTGCCATCAGGGTGCAGAAATTGAACAGACCACTTATAAAACCGCTTATGGTCGTGCCGACCAGATTACTGGCCCCTACAAGGACCGTGCGGGTTATAATATGGCAACTGGCGGTGGTACCATAGTTCTTGAACGTTATGGCCGTTACGTTGGTCCGGGTGGTGGTGAACCCTTCCAGGATTTGAACCGCATTCGTTTTGTCCATCATTACTATGACAATGCTGGCGACAAGTTCAACCATATTCACATCCGTGATGTTGTGTTTACCGATGATAACTGGGCTGAAATGGGCCAGCCCTTCTTGGGTCGTTATCTGAGTGCCGAAGCGGAACATGGTGTGTTGACCCGTGCGGTTTCTGGCGATTTGGCTGTGACTCGCGGTACCAAGGCCTCTGGCAATGAATATCTTGGCTACATCAATACTAAGGGTTCCAAGATTCACTTGCCTATGAACATTATGCAGGCTGGTGATTACCTGCTCCGTTACCGTTACGCTAATGGCGGTACCGGTGTTGCAACTCATAGCGTGACCATCAACGGCAAGGCTCAGGAAGTTAAGCTTCCATCGACGGGTGCATGGGGCGAGTTCCCTGAAACTTCCGTGGCCATGATTCCTGCAAAGCTGAAGCGTGGCGGAAACTTCATCGACGTAAGCCCGGTTCCCAATGGCGAAAACTTTGCTGAGCTGGACCGCATCGACTTTTTGCGCATTATCCGCGATACCATTCCGGGTAATGGCTTTGATAACGGAATCCGTATTCGTCTGAATGAAAAGGACGAGTTGGCCATGAAGGATGGCGGCTACGCCTTGTTTGAAAACGTGGTGACCGACTCCATCAAGAGCACCAACGTTTCTATCCAGGTGAAGAACGGCTCCGGTAAACTTTCTCTGCGTGCAGGCTCCAAGTCCGGTACGGTGCTTTCTGAATGTGACCTGAGTAAGGGTACGGCTGCGGCTAATGGCTGGTCCGAAGTAACTTGTTCCGAAATGAAGGCTCAGAAGGGTGTTCAGGACTTCTTCCTTACCGCATCTGGCGTCTCTGGCGAAGTGGCTGTAGGCAACATCATGTTTGTGGCTCCCAAGCCCGTGGAACCGCAGTCCAGCTCTAGCGAAGAAGTGGTATCTAGCTCTAGCGAAGAGACGATAGTGTCTTCCTCTAGCGTATGTGGGGAAGGAGTGACAGATGAAAACTGCGAAGACCCGTCTGCTATTGCGGCTGTCGCGCCAACGTTTGCTCGCTATACCGTAAAACGTGTTGGAGGCGATTATCAGGTTCGCCTGAATACCGCAGGCAACCATCAGGTATACTTGCTGAACTCCATGGGACAGATCATGGGCCGCAAGGTTGTCCGCAGCGATCGCGCTGGCACCGAAGTGATGTTCACGAACTTGCCCAAGGGTAACTACATCGTCAAGGTGAAGTAAAACGCGACTCCTCTTTACGTCATGCTGAGCTTGTCTCAACATCAGCAATCTCGTACGTGAGCCATGTCTCGCGTAAGCAAAGTCTCTGCATCAGCGCAAACTTAAAAGACTCGGCCCAAAAGGTCGGGTCTTTTTTTGTTCTGTTGCCGAGGAAAGGCAGATTTTTTAACTTTAAGTCATACGGGAGCTGGTTGCACTGGCTGAGAGGAAGTTTAAAACTTCGACCGCACCTGATTTGGATAATGCCAACGGAGGTAAAATGATTAAAGTCAATGGCATTGATATTGAAGCGGACGGCAAGTCCTTTGTCGGTAAGTCTGTTGCCGAATACCTTTCTACCACAAATTTTGACTGCAAGCGAATCGCCGTAGAACGTAACGGCGATATTGTTCCCAAGGCCAAGTACGTCGAGACGCTGCTTGCTGATGGGGATTCCCTGGAAGTGGTCAGTTTTGTGGGAGGCGGCTAATGTCTGCTTGTTGTGAAAAGTCCGCGGGAGCAGATTTTTTGGCAGGTGCGCCGCGCACGCCTTCTCGTGAGGAGATGCTCGCTGCTCTGGTAGAACGTCAGGGGGCAGAGAATGTGGCGAAACTGCAGTCGGCAACGGTTGCTGTCTGTGGCCTTGGCGGTCTTGGTTCCAATGTGGCTATAGCCTTGGCCCGTGCCGGCGTAGGCAAGCTGATCCTTATTGATTTTGATTGCGTTGACGTTGCGAACTTGCACCGACAGCAGTACAAGGCAAGCCAGGTTGGTGTGGCGAAGGCTGTTGCCCTGCCCGAAAACTTGCGAGAAATTGCACCGTATATTGAACTGGAATCCCATCAGGTTCGCGTTACGGAAGAAAACCTGATGGAACTGGTGGGGAAGGCCGACATAGTTTGCGAGGCTTTTGACAATGCGGAATGCAAGGCCATGCTGGTGAACGGTGTTCTGGAACATAACGCAGAAGTTGCATCGACGGTGGCCGCAGGCGAGGACTGCGCGAATCCTTCTGCAGGTAAGGACTGCGCAGCGGATCAAAAGTTCCTAGTGGCGGCTTCTGGAATGGCTGGCTTTGGCGACGCCAACAGCATCCAGACCCGCAAGGTTTCCAAGAATTTTTACCTCTGCGGTGACGGTGTTACCGACGTAAACGACGGGGTAGGTTTGGTGGCGCCCCGAGTCATGGCTTGTGCCGCCCATCAGGCACAAACAATCGTGCGCATCATTTGCGGCCTTGAGCCAAAGTAGTCCCACTTTTTTTATTTTTTTATTAAATGAAATTGAAGTATTGTCTGCTTCAAAGCGTCTGCAATCTAGCCCCTAAACCCTAGCCCCCAATATATGGAAAACGATAAACTTGTTCTTGGCGGTCATGAGTTCAACTCCCGCTTTATTCTTGGTTCTGGAAAGTACTCCCTGAAGCTGATTGAAGCTGCCGTGCAGTATGCCGGTGCAGAAATTATTACCTGCGCTGTTCGCCGTGCCAATACCAAGGAACACGAAAACATTCTGGATTACATTCCCAAGAGTGCGACCCTTTTGCCCAATACTTCTGGCGCCCGTAATGCCGACGAAGCGGTTCGCATTGCTCGCCTTGCCCGCGAACTGGGCTGCGGCGATTTCGTGAAGATCGAAATCATGCGCGATTCCAAGTACCTGCTGCCGGACAACTACGAAACCATCAAGGCTACTGAAATTCTTGCCAAGGAAGGCTTTGTGGTGCTGCCTTACATGCATGCCGACTTGAACGTGGCCCGCGACCTGGTGAATGCCGGTGCCGCAGCAGTGATGCCTCTGGCTGCTCCAATAGGCTCTAACCGCGGTCTCTCTGCCAAGGATTTCATCCAGATTCTCATTGATGAAATCGAGCTTCCCATTATCGTGGACGCAGGCATCGGTAAGCCGTCCCAGGCTTGCGAAGCTATGGAAATGGGTGCCGCCGCAGTGATGGCAAATACCGCTCTTGCAACGGCCGGTGACTTGCCCCGCATGGCTGCCGCCTTCAAGTCCGCCATCGAAGCAGGCCGCAACGCTTACCTCTCCGGTATGGGCCGCGTGCTGGTTCGTGGTGCCGCCGCCAGCGATCCGCTGACAGGTTTCTTGAGAGATTAGTTTTTAGTAGATAGTAGGAAGTAGATAGTTTTTCTTTAGTAAGGCGCACTGGTGTGCGCAGAATTTTAGACAACCAACTTCCAACTTCCTACTACCAACTTCCTACTTCCTACTACCAACTTCCTACTACCTACTACCTACTACCTACTACCTACTTCCTACTACTCCTATGACCACCTATCACGACGAACGATATTTTATTGATTCCGACACTTTGTCGCCGGAGGCTTTGGAACGCAAGCACCGCATTGAAAACGATCCTAGTGCCCGATCCAACCACATGGAATACATGAAGGGTATGGAAGTCATCAAGTCCGACATCCACGACAAGGTCATGGGTCATGTGGATTCTGTAGACTTTAGCAAGTACACTGCCCGCGATGTGCTGGCTGCACTGGACCATCACACTTGCACCGTAGAAGGATTCAAGGCGCTCCTTTCTCCTGCCGCCGCACCTTTCCTGGAAAAGATGGCCCAGAAGGCAAAGCTGGAAACCAGCAAGCACTTTGGCAATACGGTCTATTTCTTTACTCCGCTCTACATCGCCAACTACTGCGAAAATTACTGCGTCTATTGCGGCTTCAACTGCTACAACAAAATCAAGCGCATGCAGCTTTCCATGGAGCAGATTGAACGCGAAATGAAAATCATCGCCGACAGCGGCATGGAAGAAGTGCTGATCCTCACCGGCGAAAGCCGCGCCAAGAGCAGTGTGGAATACATCGGCGAAGCCTGCAAGATTGCCCACAAGTACTTCCGTATGGTGGGCGTGGAAGTTTATCCCATGAACACCGACGAGTACAAGTACCTCCACGAATGTGGTGTGGACTACGTGACGGTTTTCCAGGAAACTTACGACAAGGTTCGCTACGAACAGCTCCACCTGCTGGGTCACAAGAGAATCTACCCTTACCGCTTTGACTCTCAGGAACGCGCCCTTATGGGGGGCATGCGCGGCTGCGGTTTCTCCGCACTGCTTGGCCTTTCTGACTTCCGCAAGGATGCCCTGGCCAGCGCCCTCCATGTGTTCTATCTGCAGAAGAAGTATCCTCATGCAGAAATGAGCCTGTCCTGCCCACGCCTTCGTCCCATCGTGAACAACGACAAAATCAATCCTCTTGATGTTCACGAAAAGGAACTTTGCCAGGTGCTGTGTGCCTACCGTATCTTTATGCCTTTCGTGGGCATTACCGTCTCCAGCCGCGAATCCAAGGAGTTCCGCAACGGCATCGTAAAGATTGCCGCCACCAAGGTTTCCGCAGGTGTCTCCACCGGCGTAGGCGACCACGAAGAAAAGTACAAGGACAGCGACGACGAAGTCAAAACCAAGACCGCCGATGTAAATGCCGGCAAGGAAACTTCCGACGTGGAAGGCGACGAACAGTTCGAAATCAACGACAACCGTAGCTTTAACGCCATGTACAAGGACATCAGCGGGGAAGGCCTCCAGCCAGTCCTCAACGATTACTTGTATGTTTAAAGGTTTGAGGTCGCTTCGCTTTGAGGTCGTTCGCATCCTATGGATGCTCACTTTGAGCACAAAACAAGGCGGCTTTAGCCATGAAATTTAACCTCGAAGGCCGTAGGCCGCCCTCACACCTGAAAGCAGCGAAGCTGCGACCTCATACCTGATTATGCTTGATACCACACTTTACTTCATCACCGATAGTTCTACAGTTCCTGCCGAAAAGTTTCTACCTTCTGTAGAGGCTGCCTGCAAGGGAGGCGCAACCATCATCCAGCTTCGCGAAAAAAACAAGTCCACTCGCGAATACATGGAGTTGGCTGCTGCTGTCCACGAAATCACTAGCCGTTACAACGTGCCCCTGATTATCGATGACCGCGTAGACGTCGCTCTCGCCATCGGTGCCGAAGGTGTTCATGTGGGCCAGACCGATATGCCTGTGGCAACCGCCCGAAAGCTCATGGGACCTGGCAAAATCGTAGGTGCTACCACCAAGACTGTGCCCCAGGCTCTCGAAGCTTACGAACAGGGCGCAGACTACTGCGGCGTTGGTGCAATCTATCCCACTACCACCAAGGTGGTCACCATTCTCACAAGCGTAGACACCTTGAAGGAAATCGTAAAGGCTGTGCCCATTCCGGTAAATGCCATCGGTGGCCTGAACAAGGATAATATTGATGTGCTGAAGGGTTCTGGAATTGCAGGCATCTGCGCTGTTTCCGCTATCCAAAAAGCCGCCGATCCCGAAGCAGCCGCACGCGAATTGAAGTCCGCCTTCCTGGCGATGAAGTAAATGAAATTATGAAAAAAGTTCCCAAGCTATTGCTAGGGAACTTTTCTGTATACATGAATTATTGGCACCCGCGAAGTCGTTGTCCGACTTGAACGCCTTTTTCTCGTGAAATCTTGTTGATTCTGCAGAGAGCTTTTACAGAAATATTAAACCATTTGGCAATACTTTCCAATGTGTCGCCGGCTTTCACAACATAGACGTTTTGGCTTCTCAGTTTCCACTGCATTTTGTTATGAGCCTGAATCACTTTTTTCTTGTCAAGATGATGGGCCCCTTTTGCCAAGGACCAATGGGGAAAATCAATAACTGTAACAGGGTCGATGTTTACGTTTCCGTAACGGATTTCAAAATGTAAATGTGCTCCGAATGAACGTCCCGTATTTCCTGCCAACCCAACTACGTCTCCTGGAAACACCTTGTCGCCAATCCGAACCAATCGTTTGGATAGATGCCCGTACAGAGTCTGGATTCCGTTATCATGTTCCACTAGAACGTAGTGTCCGTAGCCACCTTCATTGTACTTGGCCATGATGACTGTACCCGGATAAGCCGCAAGGACTGGTTCATGCATTAACACTTGAACGTCTACGCCTCGGTGAAGACGGTGATCTCGGATTCCATAGGGCGATCCCAGCCGCGCCTCGTGGGTTATTGGAATCAGCATCTTGGAAAAATCAAAATAGCTGGTGTCCTCTTTTTGAATGGTTTTGAGATCAATGATTTGGATTTCGTCGGGATTGGAATCGTAAACGTCATCCTTGTCTGTCATCGCAGTGTCAATTGCAGCAGGATCGTTAGCAGGATCTTCAATAGCAGATTCTTCATTAGCAAAAGAACCTGGTACCAGCAGAACCGAACATAGACCTATGACAGAAATAATTTTCATTAATCCAACAATAGCTTTATTTTAGAAATGCAAAAAATACTGCCGCAATTATACAAATAAAAGCCACAATATGATTCCATTGTAAGGTTTCTGTATGAAATACTGTGACGGCGATAACAGTAAAAATAGTAAGAGAAATTGCTTCTTGGATAATTTTCAACTGCATTAAGCTAAAGGGACCGCCGTTTATACGACTGCCGATGGAATTGGCTGGAATCATAAAGCAATATTCCAGGAGTGCCAAGCCCCAGCTGGCGAGAATCACAAGGATCAGGGGCCAGTCCGTGCTAATGTGCATTTCTTTTAACTTAAGATTACCGTACCATGCAAAGGTCATGAATACATTAGAGCAGCAAAGGAGAAGGATTGTAAAAATTCCGGCACGCATAGTAATTAACAATTAACAGTGAACGATTAACAATGAAGGGTGAAGGATGAAGAATGAAAGGTGAATAGTGAAGTTGGGATTAGAAATTAGAAAAGTATTTGTCTTGAAATTGCTAGCTCTTGCCTCCTACTGCCCTAACCACTAATCACTAATCGCTAACCACTAAACCCTAACCCCTAGCCTCTAACCCCTAGCCTCTAATCTCTTCCCGTAGGGGCGGCCCGTGCTATGCTGGTAGGCAAGACGAGCTCGGACTTGCTCTAGATACTTGATGTAGGTTTCGCTTTGGTAATCTCGATAAGTCCAATCAAAGGCGTGGAAGTGGCCGTCTTGAAAATAGAGGGTGGGTTCCACAAAGATACCTCGCTGCATATAGACTCGCTGGCGTTGGTCTTTGGTGGTCGCTAAAAAGAACTGCCCTAGGGTCATATAGCCAGGATCAAGATTTACAGGACGAAGTCCCGGCGTTCCTGCCTTTTCCGCAATCTCCAACTCAACGTCATTGGTCCAGAGCTTGATATCTACAATCTCAGTACGGTCGATTAAAGTCTCGTAGCTAAAGAACGCTCTAACAGGAGAAGAACCGATTTCATCTATATAGTAGTTGGTGAACGTAAAGGGGAAGGGGGCCTGATTCAAGTCCTCTTCGCCGAATTTTTCCCGCAGGGTTTGGCGAACGCTTTCAACTGCTTCACTGTTTTTGGCGAGAATTCCGACAATAAGCTTTACCTTTGCAGGTTCCTTAATCGCACCCATTATTTGAAATCCTTCATTTTGTAGATCCAGGGCCAATTCTTGCCTGTAATCCAGAGGTCTTTGCCATCATAGGCAATACCGTTCAACACATCCATATTGGGATATTTCTTGCGGAGCTCCGCTACCTTCTTGGAAAAGTCTAAATATTTCAGGACCTTTCCGCTTGGCAGGTCGATAACCGCAATTAAATCTGTCTGCCAGATGTTGGCGTACAGGACGTTGTCCACCATCTCTAGCTCGTTCAGCATATTGACCGCTCTCTTGCCATCTCTTACAGGTATAACTCGTGTGGCGTAAAACCCTCGGGGCGAAATCAAGATGAGCTCGCTACTGCCGTTGCTCATGAGCAGGTTATCGCGGTACAAGGTCAGTCCCCATCCTTCTGTTGTTATGGAAAACTCTCCCTTGGGCTTAAACGGCTTGCGGTTGTAGATGAAAGCCTTTCCCTCTCGCCATGTCAAGTAGAAAATGTCTTCTCCGAGGGAAACGGAACCTTCTCCAAAGTAGGACTTGTCCAGCCGGACCGAATCCAGAATTTTTCCGTCCATTGTCCAGCGGTACATCCCGGAGTTCCCGTAAAGTCCCGTGGTTTCAATCAGTTCCTTGCCGTCAAAGAATAAACCCTGAGTAAAATGGTCCTGGGGGTGGGCTATGGAATCTGTGACAGTAGGGTAGATATAGGGAGCGTCTGCAACGGCCTGTGTACAGGTTCCCAAAGCCAAGGTAAACAAGGCAACTGCCATGGCGGTTGCTTTAAACTTCTTTGTTATAAGCACCCTAACGCTCATTCCTAATTCAAGAAACTCCATACAATCCCGTAAGCAAAGCGAATGCCTTCGGGGGTATAGCCCGCTTCAGGCATATAAATGCTGTGGTTGAAGTTTTCAATTCGGGTGTAAAGTTCAAAGGACTGGATTTGCATACGGGCTTCAAAGTCCAAAGCCAGATAGTGCTTCATTTCCTGCAGTTCGGCAAATCCGCCTTCTGCAATAGTGCAGTCGTAGCGGTTGTCAAACCATTGCCAGTCCACGCGAACGCTTACGCCCATTCGGTCAAATACAAATCGGTTTTGCCAGTGGATACTACCCTTGTAGTATAGTTCCGGAGTGTCCATCAGCTTATGGTTCCGTTCAATGACTTGACCTCGCTCCAAATAGAAATTCCAGTTGCCAAGCCTAAAGCCTACCTGCATCATCCAATCGAAGGTCTTTATATTTGGAATGTTGGTCCAGCGGTAAACATCTTGCAAGTTACTGGTAGAATCCTCGACCCCGTCTCTTACCCAAGCTGGCTTAATTAAATTATCTGCATTTTCAAACCTTAAGCCAAGCCCATAAAAGACGTCTCTTTTTTGGTATCCCACATTAACCGTGGCTCGGTCTCTTTCTTCGTACTTCAATTCTTCGTTGGGGAAGGCGAGGCGACCGGTTTCAGGAAATTCCAACTGGGCTACATCGGGGAATTTATTGTCGTGTCGGTAACTGCCGCTAATACGTAGATTGCGGGGGAGCAGAGCAAGTATATCAATGGAATAGGCCTTGGCAAATTCGACTTCGTTTAGCACAGAACTGTTTCTCTGTAGGCCCGTCTGCGTACGGAATAAAACCCTGCCCAATGTGTCCGATAATTCAAGGTAGGTGACTTCTCTATCCTGCTTGTAGGTCTTGGTTTTAGTTTCGCTTCCTTCGCTATAGGCGTTTAAGAACTCGTAGCTGAATCTAAACGTGGGGTTTAAAATCATTCCGTAGGACACTCCAAAATTTCCCAGGATGCTCTGGTAGTTTACTGTTTTTGTTGTGTCGTAAAAAATGGAGTCCTGTCTTTGGATACCGAGGGAATCTGTGTATTCCTTGGACTTCATATAAACCGGTGCTAGGGAATCTTCCTCTATTTCGTGGTCGCCGTAGGTAAGGTCCGTGGAAACCGTCAAGCCCTTTATGGGGTAGAATTCAACGCCGGCTCCATAGGTGGTGGTCTTGATGTCAATGGTGTAGGGGTCTCTCTGGAAGGTGCGGATGGACTTATCCAGGGAATCCAACAACACCTTATGGTTGGTGTTATCTGCGTTCTCCAGGCTTAAATAGTTCATCTTGACGAACGCCTTGCCCAATCCAAACCGCCATGTTAGGGTGGGTTGGATATGCATGCTGTTCATGGCGATGTTTCTTCCGCCAAAAGGAATTTGAGTGGAGTCTCTACCGAGGGCAAAGTACGGGGAGTGAGTCACGTTGGTGTAGCTGTACTCCTTGGAGTCCACATTGGAGTGGCTGGCGATGCCCAAGTCAAGGGTGACAGAGTCCGTAATCAACCTGCGAAAATCCAGTCGCAAAGCGTTTCCGCTAAAAGCCGGACGTTCCCAGTTTAAATCTGTAACAGGGGTATCGACTGCAATGCCCTTTCGTTCTTCAAAGAGAATGCCGTTATCGCCATTTAAGCTGAGGGCAGATCCATCATATCCCAATCGCGTGGTGAAAAGCCCCGCAAGCTTACTGGGGTAACGCTGAGAAATTGAACTTATTCCCATAGCGGCAGCGTCCAGCTCAGGATTTCCTAAAATGGAAGTTCCTAAAATCCATTTGGACTTTTGCCCCGATACGTCGTAGGTTTGCTGCATCACCTCCCGAAGAGGAATAACCCATCTGCCGGCGTCCGTTTCTCTTGCCGCAGGATCTGGCCCCCAAGGTGTCCTGAAGACGGAATCCTGAGGGACGGGTACGGTTTCCTTTCCCTGGTATAGACGTTCCGCGTTGGCGGTTCCCAAAAGAACCGTCCCGACAAGAACGCATAAAAACAGAAGTACATTTAGCCGATAGACGTTCATCTTCAAGCTAGTACCATTCCGCACGGGACTTTTCGCGACGTTCACGGAGTGCTTGCACTACGGTATAAGGCATCTTGGTGCAGTTGGGCGGGTAGGTGCCGCTTTCCGTATGGAAGTCTGAGCCTCCTGTTCCGACTAGTCCGTAATGTTGGGCCATATCCTTGTACTTTCGTCCCACGGCTCCCTTCTGGGAGGGGCAGTAAACTTCCATACCCTGAACACCCCATTCCACCATCTGTTCAATGAATTCGTCACTGACTCCGGATTTGTAGGGATGGGCAAGGACCGCAATACCGCCGGCATTTTCAATAAGCCTGATGGTCTGCTGCGGGTTCAGCCCCTTTTTTTCTACAAAGGCTACGCAACCGTCGCCCAAGTACTTGGTAAATGCCTCCGAGAAGCTGCCTATGTATTCCTCGTCCACTAAGGACATGGCTATATGGGGGCGTCCAATGACCTTGCCCTTACAATAGCTCAGCACCTTTTCGTAGGTGATGTCTATACCAAGATTGTTCAGCTTCTTGATAATCGCCTTGACGCGGGTAATTCTCTGTTTTGCAAAGTCCTGCAGCTCCATGTTCAAGGCCAGGTTGGTGGGGTCACAGTAGTATCCCAGGATATGAATGTCCTTGCCTTGCCAAACCGCAGAAATTTCGATGCCCGGAATAATCTCTAATCCAATGTTTTTTGCGGGCTCGATAGCAAGGTTATAGCTGTCCAGGTTGTCGTGGTCTGTAATGGAAATACAGCGAAGTCCCTTTCGTTTGCTCAGCGTTAGCAGCTCTTCGACATCCAGGCTTCCGTCAGAGAGCTTGGTATGCAGGTGAAGGTCTGCATAACCGCCGTTCTCTGTAATGATGGTGGAAAAAGTCTTGTGGTTCATTTTACACCGTAATACTGACAGAGAAGAGATGCTTCCGTTGACTTTTCCGGATGCAGGCTCAGGTTCAAGAAGGGATAGCTTTTTTCGCAGTGGAACCCAATCCGGCAGGCAGCCCCGCAGACTTTCGCCAGGTAGAGTCTTGGCAGGAAAGGTTCTTCAAGGTAAATGCAGACCTTGGGGGCGTATTCCTTGATTTTTGCCTCCAGTTCACCGAACGTCCTCTCTCCGTAACGGCACTCCAGGTCACTGTAGTAGAATGCGTGGGCTCTGTGGGAGGTTACGGTAGATTGCAGGGACTCGTGGGCAAAGAACTTTACGTTTTGTAGGAATGCCTGGGGCAGTTCCTTTAAAAACACCGTAGTCTGCTTTATATCCTTAGGGAGGAAAATCAGTGTCTTGGGATTTCCCTTTAGAATTTCAGGAAAAGAAAAAGCCTGAGAGTCGTTTCCGCTGCGTTGGACGAACCAGTTGAATAACGCTTCAGGCTTGCTGAAACGCTTAAAAAAGTAGCGGAATCGGTCTGTAAAATAAGGCGATGGTTTCACGCCAAAAATATACTAAATTATTCATGTATTACCTGACTTTAACTAAATTAGACCTATGGCCAAACCGAAGTTCTACGCAATCAAGACCCCAACGGAAAGTAAAATCGTAAACACCTGGGATGAATGTGAAAAATTGACTCACGGAGTCAAGGGCGTTCTCTTCAAGTCCTTTGGCACGAAGGACGAAGCGCTGGCGTGGATTACCGGTATGGCAGCCCCGGCTCCCGGAGGAATCCGTGTTTTTGTGGATGGTTCTTTTTCACCCGGCTTCCCCTATTCAGGTTGGGCCTTTGTTGTGACGGAAAATGACGAAGAAATTGCTCGTGGGGCGGGGCTTACAGCTTTTGAGGCCGAAAGTCGTAACATTGATGGTGAGGTGATGGCCTCCTATCAGGCTATGCGCTGGCTGGATGCCCACGACAAGAATGGCGTTATCTGCCACGACTACGAAGGAATTGCTCGTTGGGCCAAGGGGGAGTGGCAAGCCAAAAGCAATATTGCCAAGCGCTATGTTTCCGCCGTTCAACCTTATCTTCACCGAGTCAAGTTCGAAAAGGTGGCGGCCCATACGGGGGTCAAATGGAACGAGTTGGTCGATGAATTGGCAAAAAAAGCCATTGCGCAAGGCAAAAAAGAGCAAGCCAAATAAAGGGATGGATAAGGAAGAATCTCTGGTATACTATAAATTCATCAATAATACTTATGGATTTGAAAGTATTTTCTTATAAGTAAAGGAAAAGAATTTTTTACCTTATTTGAAACTTGAACCAACTTGTGTTTGCTTCAGGCTTTTCGTCGTCTGTTTTGGGGGTTTATCCCAATTTTTTTTTGTTTTTTTATAAAAAAACTACTCTTTTTATTAAAATTACTTGTATATTCATACCGAACTTTTTCGTAAAAGGTCCATAAAGGGCGTTTTTTGTTGTGAAAACAAGACTTTATAGGACTGATTTACAAGTGGATTATATTTGGAGACAAAATATGGCAGAAGATTTGCAATACCTTATGGAACGCATCCAGAAAGATGCTGTTGACAAGGCCGAAAATGATGCAGCGGCAATTATTGCTAAAGCTAAGGAAAAGGCAGCCGAAATCGTAAAGGCCGCCGAAGCCGAAGCCCAGGCAAAGCTTGCCAAGGCCGATAAGGACGCAGAAGCATTTACCGAACGTAGCGAACGCACTCTGGAACAGTCCGCACGCGATCTTCTTCTCTCTGTAGGCAAGAATCTTCAGGATATGATTCTTAACCTGCTCTCCCTCCAGGTGGAAAAGTCCCTGGACGAATCTACCGTCAAGGAAATGCTCCTTTCTCTGGCTAAGGGCTACAGCGCCCACGTTGAAGTGGACTTCAGCGAAGCCGACGCCAAGAAGCTTGCTTCCTTCGTCACTGGCGAATTTGCAAAGCAGCTCTCCAACGGTGTTGATGTTTCCAGCGATAAGGGTGTCAAGTATGGCTTCCGCGTCAAGCTGGACGGTGGCAAGGTCACCCACGAATTTACCGAAAAGGCAATGGCAGACGCTCTTTCTGCATTGCTCCGCCCGCAGCTGGCCAAGGTTGTTAACGCTGCAGCACAGGCTAAGTAATTAAGGCGAATCAATGAGTTCTCCTTCTTATTTAATGGCTTCTTTGCCCATGATCAACCTGGGTGACGTTCCGCCCGTGACTATGGATGATTTCCGTAGCCGTTGCGAGGGCGCTCTGGACCAGGCTGAACTGGAGGCTTTGAATGCCTTGCTTAACGATGAACCCTCTGACGATGAGTTCGTGAAGTCCTACCAGGCTCACGAAATTCAGATGAAGAACGTTTCCGGCAGGCTCCGCGCTCAGGCATGGGGCCCCGATGTTCGTTTCAGCGAACGTAGTTTTGCCGGTTACGACGTCTATTTCGCCAAGATGATTCAGGATGCATTTGCCAAGTCCAATCCTATGGAAAAAGAGCAGGATCTGGACAAAGCTCGTTTTTGGCTGGTAGATTGCCTCGCCGGTGTAGGGGAGGAAACCGTCAAACATGTGTATGCATACGCTATCAAGCTTCAAATTTGTACCCGTTGGGCCCGCCTTTCCGAAAAGGCCGGCGACGCTGTTGTACTCAACGTTATTAATGCAAACGATCCTGACTTTGTTCAGGAATGACCGGAGGTCCATTTTCAATGGCTAGTATCGGAAAAATCATCGGCGTCAACGGTAACTTGATTCGCGTCAAGTTCGAAAGCGCCGTGTCTCAGAACGAAGTGGCTTATGCCAAGTTGCCCTCCAAGAATAAGGATGGCAAGTCCGAAATTATCCCGCTGAAGAGCGAAGTGATTCGTATCCGCGGCGACTATGCAGAACTTCAGGTGTTCGAAGATACCACTGGCCTCAAGGCTGGCGACGAAGTCGAGTTCACTGGCGAACTGCTTTCTGTGGAACTTGGACCTGGTCTTCTGACTCAGGTGTTCGATGGTCTTCAGAACCCCCTGCCCGAACTTGCCGAACAGTGCGGCTTCTTCCTGCAGCGCGGTAAGTACCTGCCGGCTCTGCCCCGCGACAAGAAGTGGGCTTTTACCCCGGTTGCAAAGGTTGGTGATGTTTTGGTCGCTGGTGACACCATCGGTACCGTACCCGAAGGCGTGTTCACCCACCGCATCATGGTGCCTTTCAAGGTTCTGGGCAAGGTAACCGTCGAATCCGTGGTTGCCGCTGGCGAACACGTTGTAGAAGACGTTGTGGCCGTCGTCAAGAACGAAAAGGGCGAAAAGATTGAAATCAAGATGGTCCAGACCTGGCCGGTGAAGATGCCTATCAAGGCTTTCGAAGAACGTCTTCGCCCCACCAAGCCGCTGACCATGCAGCAGCGC
>JAZRXW010000069.1:0-9099 GCA_045600425.1 Fibrobacter sp. | reverse complement strand
TCTTTTCTTCTACAATAAAATTTTTGCAGTCACCTTCGATGAAAACTTTGCAGAAGCAATTGGCATCAAGGTGAAAAAATACAACCTGCTCATTGCCATAATCATTGCGGTAATCATTGTCCTTGCCATGAATCTGGTGGGCTCCCTTCTGATTTCTGCGCTGGTGATTTTCCCGGCGCTGTCGGCAATGCGAATCTTTAAAAACTTCAAGGCGGTAACAATATGCTCAGCAATATTCTCCGTAGTTTGCGCAGCTTCTGGAATTATCATTTCCATTCTCGCAGGAACTCCTGTGGGGGCGACCATCGTAGCCATCGACATGATAGCCTTTGGCATCTTCTGGCTCATTGGCCTAAAAAAGTCGGCTTGACGCTCGGTCTTTCTACGGCTCTGTTTGTGGCCTCGTTTTTAGCGATGCCGTTTTTGGCGACGCCTTCTTATGCAGTCTCAAAAATTGACGTGGATTTGACAAAGTTGAGCAAGACCATGGTTTATGCGGAAGTCTATCACATGGTTTCAAAGCCCGAAGATTATGTGGGTAAAATCGTAAAGGTTAAAGGTGTCCTTGCCATTGCGCAAGATGAAGAAACCGGAACTTATTACACGGCTGTTCTAATTGCCGATGCTGCGGCCTGTTGCCAGCAGGGTCTGGAATTCGAGTGGACCGGACACAAGTACCCAAAGGACTTTCCAAAGGTAGGGAGTAAAATTTCCTTGACCGGAAAGTTCACCACCTATGAAGAAAACGGCATGACCTACATTCGCATCGTGACGGATAAACTTCACTGGTAAAAGTTCTTGATGAAATCAGCCACCATCAAAAAAATTCTGATGACTATCGTCGCATTCTTGCTGGCGTTTAGTCTGCTTGCCATTGGCGAGCACCATCATGATGACGGTGAATGTCATGATGACTGCGCCATTTGCATGCTGATTCACGATGGGGTTGATTTTGTTGATTTTACTCCCTGTACAGAAATTTCCTTTGTGGTACTTTTTGTACTACAGGGAGTATTTGCATTCTTTATTCTGCCTCTTCATATAGACCGTCCGAAATCCAGAGGGCCGCCCTCCTTGCTCGTACGCGTTTAATAAATACTTTAACAAATTACAGACAAAATAAATTGTTCTCGCATGTACGCGGGAGGTTTTTGTCTATCTCAAATTTTAAGCACTTTAGTGCGAAAAGGTTTAAAATGAAAACAATCAAGTTCCTGGTTGCGGCTTCTGCCCTTTCTCTTCTTGCTGCCTGCGGTGATAGCAACAGCGCATCTTCTGACCAGCACGCCCATTTCGAAGTGGAAGGCTGGAACCTTTACTGGCACGACTTTACCCCTGCCTATTCCGTGTTCCGCGGCAAGGCCGATACTTCCATCGCTCCTCTTAAGGTCAATGCAAATTGCCTGAGCGAACATCTTTCCATCAAGTTCCTTGATGAAAACGAAAAGGAAATGTCTGGCCCCAAGGATGATGAACATTCCCTGGCTTGGAGCGTCGGTGACGAATCCATCCTGGATATTGAATGGGAAGGCGGTTGGGGCTTCCACCTGAAGGGCGTCAAAGAAGGTGAAACTACCTTGATCCTTAAGGTGAACCATCACGATCACGCCGATGCCAGAACGCCTGAAATCCGCGTAGTCGTTGACACTGCCCTCGACGAAAAGGATTGCCCGTTCCAGGAAGACGAAGATGAAGACTAGCCTTTTGCGGGCTACGGGAAGCCTCCTTCTGGGGGGCTTCCTTCATTTTTCTTTGGCCCAGGAATTTGTTCAGGATTTGGGAAGCTCTACTGTTCAGGCCGAAATTTCTAGCCAGTCCATTTTAGAGGGGCTGCGTTCCGAAGAAGACATGAACGGCGAAAAGCTCCGTCGTAACATGTCCACGACGATGGCTGAGACCATCAAGAATGAACCCGATGTGGCTTTGCGTTCCATGGGGCCTGCCGCTGCAAGGCCTGTACTCAAGGGACTTTCCGGAAACCATGTGGAAGTTACAGAAGACGGTTCCATTTCGGGAGACTTGAGCGCCACATCCCCAGACCATGCGGTAGCTTCCGAAGTTCTTACGGTGCGAAGCCTGCGCGTGGTTCGCGGACCGAACATCTTGAGAAATTCCTTCTCGGTGGCTGGAGGTGTTATCCAGATGGACCATCAGGATATTCCCTTTGGTGATACACTGTTCAATGGATTTGTAACAAACTATGCGGAATCGTCCGCTCCGGGATACGCCACCGCCGTGGGTGTCAACATTCCTGTCATGAATGGAGCCATTCGTGGAAATTTGGCTAGAAGAAACATGGAGGACATGAGGACTTCCAAGGGCGTTCTTAAAAATACAGAAATCGATAATATAAGCGGTTCCATTGGGGCGGCTTATTCCCTTGGAAATTTTAGAATCGGCGGATCCTACAGTTCCTACAATTCCGATTATGGAATTCCCGGCGGCTTTATTGGAGGCCACCCAAATGGCGTCGATATTTCCCTAACCAAGCGGAACATGACACTCCAGGGAATGTACTTGCCGCAGGCGAAACCGCAGGACACCTTGAATGTAGTTCTTCGCATAAACCGGTATCATCATAAGGAATTCGAAGGCAAGGATATTCTTGGTGCCGAATTTGCCGTGAACGAGGAAAACCTCCTGGTTGAAAAAGCCCTGGGGAACTGGGGCGAGTTTTTCGGATTGCGCTTTGGCGCGGAACTGGACATGAAATCCATTGAAATGGGTGGCTATGTCTTTACGCCTCCGACACATTCCTACGGAGGATCCCTGTTTGCGCTGGGTTCGTTGAACGGCTGGAGCGGCATGGAAATCACCCTCGCTGCAAGAACAGGACTCGTGTACATGATACCGAAAGAAAGCGTTGTTGCAGACAAGAGCGTTATAGAAAACAGAATATTCGGCTTGCTCTCTTTGGATGCGGAATTTTCGCAGCGGGTTGGCGTCGGAAAGTTTTTGACGCTTGATGTATATCGCACGAGCCGCGCGCCCTCTATCGAGGAACTGTATAACCAGGGGCCTCATCTTGCCGCCTACACCTATGAACGGGGAAACCGCAAGCTGGATGCCGAAAGCGGTTACGGTGCGGAACTGGAATACAGAATGTACGAAGACGAGTTCACCTTGCGCGCCGCAGGTCACGGAACCTGGTTTGTGAACTACCTTGTGCCACGAGCCACAGGCGACACGAACTGGTCCCAGATTTTGCCGATTTACCAGGTGCAGGGAGGCAATGGACTCATGCTCGGCATGAATGCGTCCATCGAGCGCAATGTGGAACAGGGACTTTACGGGCTCTTGAGCCTGAGCTATGTAAAGGGCTGGTACGAAGATAAAACCTGGGGACACATGTCTCAGATTCCGCCGTTCAAGACCCACGCCGAAATCGCGTACATCTGGAAAAATATTCGGCCAGGAATTTACGGAGATTTTGTGGCCCCGCAAAATTTTGTGGACAAGTACGAAAAGAAAACGCCCGGCTACGCTACGATGGGCCTACTGCTCGAAATGAATTGGGCCTGGAACTTTTCAAGGTACAGCCTGGTGTTTAAATGCGACAACCTTTTCGATGCCGATGTGCGAAATCACCTGTCTAGGCTGAAAGACGTAATGCCCGAAAAAGGCCGCAATTTCAGCGGCCTGTTACGAGTGGAATTTTAAAAGGGCGTTCCCCCGGCCCTCCGTGTCATTGTGAGGGTCGCGTGGCAATCCAGCAACATGCATGTTCATGATGGGCCGGGGTCGGTGCCTTGCGCTATCGACTCGCGAAGCGAGTCGTTCGTTCAGCCTCGCGCTCTCTGCAACTGCACAAGGCAAGCTCCGCGCGAGTCCGACCCCATACGGGCGGCGGCACCTAACGCGAATTGCTAAAATAATTCATCCATATACTTTGACATATACTGATACACCCACATTTGAGCTTCAAGCGCACCAATTTTTTCAGCCGTTTCGCGAACAACGCCTACAATATGCCCCGCATTTAACTCAATATTTTTGGATAACGCTATGTCCATAAGAGAGTCTATTGAAACAACCCCGACATACATTCCTTTTTTCTCATATTCTTCGCGAGCTTTGTCAAAGTAGGTTGGAGGTTGTGAAGCAAAAGTAGATTGTCGTCCCGCAACAAAGATTAATGATTTCGCTCCAGCTTTATGTGCCGTACTGGCGGCTCGATCAACATCTGAATCAGAAAACGGCTTGTCTTTTAGTTCCGTTCCAATAAAAGGTAAATCATTGCAAATAACATCCAAATCACTAAACTGACGTTTTGAGGTTCCTGACTGATTTACAGGGTGAGGCACTATGCGAAATTCATCACCAATATACAATAAATGATAAAGCGCTGTTGCAGTTAAAACAAGCGATGCTCCACCAAAGCCTTGATTAAGAAGATCGTTTAGAAAATGTCGAATCTGAAATACGCTCAGTTTATTTGAGGCCTGCTCCAAAATAACTTGTTGAGCATCCAGAACAACTTTTTTATCTATCAATGCTGAGATGATGTAGTCTATACAATTGCGAGCGGTATCCTCGCTTTCAACTCTAACCAAGTTATCGCATAACAAGTGAAGAGCTTCCGTCGGTTTCCCCTTAGCAGCAGCATTTGATTTATCCAAACGTAAATATCTACCCGGCTTATTCACTAAAGGGTCGTTATTCGCTCCATCCAGAACATTTCCTAAAATCGATTTTTGAAATGGATAGACCACTTTTGAGGCAAGGGATCTTGCATCGAAGGCTCCATTAGAAGAATCTCCTGCTTGCAACGATAAAATATCAATCCTTGAATCAATGGCTTTTGCCAGCAAGTTCGTCAACAAAATATAACGATAAGTCAAGCAATTATCACTATTCAAAACAAAATCTATCGTATCCTTAATCAAACATGTTCTTACAGGGGAATTCAAACATTTTTTATAGGATTCGTGAAGCAATCGCGTCGCCGTAGATTTATCAATATCTATTGCCATGATTAATCTCCCAAAAAGGCGTCTCGTACAGATTTTGCAACAGCTTCTGCAAAAAGGCAAGGAACTGCATTTCCAATTTGCTTATACTGTTTTGTTTTTGTTCCACAAAACTTATAGCCAACAGGAAATGTCTGAATTGCAGCACATTCTTTTATCGTCAATCGACGAATTGTTGTTGGAATTTTCGATGACAATGGTGACACCGAACCATCAACCAATCCTGCATGGTAATCAACAAACCAATTAGAGTGTTTTGGATCGTGCAAAGCAAGTTCATCAACAATCGGAGTTTTATTCCCCCCCATAGAAGCCGGCAATGTTGGCACAATATCATCAAGATCTATTGGACGACCTGCCCCATTGACCAACATTCCTGCATAGGGTGAACGCCGCATAACAGGATGTTTTGCCAAAGATATATTCGCAGTGCAGGTTTGAGGATTTTCTTTACTGCCGTATAAACCTGCCGATAAAATTACAGTTCGTGCAGATTTAGGTTTCTTTTTATGTGCTTCTAGTTTTTCATAGAAACAATTAACATTGCCGATATTTTTTTTGACCCCGATAAAAATTACACGATCCCTTTTTTCCGGAACTCCATAATCCGATGTATGATGAACTTTAAAGGACACATCATACCCAAGTTTTTCACCCCGTTCAAGAATTCCTTTACGAACATTTTCCCATTTATCCAAAATGCCCAAAGCGGCGACATTCTCCATAACAAAAACTTTCGGATGAGTTTTCTCAACAGCGTCCAGAAAATACCAAACCATTTTAGAGCGTTCGTCATTTGGATCCATTTTTCCGGCAACAGAAAATCCCTGGCAAGGAGGACCTCCAAAAAGGACATCCACATCTTTAAATTTTGAAAGGTCTGCGATATAATTTTTTACATCACCTTCAATCATAACATGAGAATGAGTAGGTCGATTTGCTCGCCATGCCTCCGCCGCATCATGATCAAATTCATTTGCAAAAACAGAATTAAATCCAGCTAATTCAAAACCGACGTCCAATCCACCGGCTCCAGAAAACAAGCTAATAGCAGTCAATACATTTTTACTTTTGAATTTTTTTTTCATACATAGTAAATATACATAAATTCAAACGCCAAAAAATGTCACTTTAATGCATTTTCATTTTATTGAGAATTTCTTTACGAAAAAAGCTCTTTTTCCCATACATCAAAAAGTATATCGTAAACGGAGACACGATAAGTAGCGTGAAAGAAATTTTTGCAAGAAGATTTTAACAGTCTTAAAAAAGTTCGGCAAGATCCATATTCTAGAAACGCTGCTCGCGCAGAAAATTTCTGACGAGCAGAATCTTTTTGCTGAAATCCTGCTTCTTTTCGTTCTTTTCGGCAATGTCGGCATTCTTGAGAAAACGCTCTGCATCTTCCCCTTGAAGAGTCGGAATGGATCTGATTGCTACTGCCATAGTTTTACCTTTATGTCAAAGGTACATTTTGAAAATGTCAGCGTCAATAGGACTTTTTTATTTTGCTTTTGCGTTAGGGATGGAAGCCGGTCACGGTGGGAGCTTCGCTCCTTGACTTTTCGCCTCAGCAATGGTTATGCAAGCATAGCCGCTGCATTCAGCTCTGGGTCAATCGGACTCGCGCGGCGCTTGATTTGCGCAGTCTCATGGAGCGCGAGGCTGAACGGACGTTATAAGGGTCCTTGCGGTTCCCTTCGGCGTTGCTCAGGGACCTTATAACGATAACGCGACAGCCCGACCCCGGCTTGCCGGGGGAACGCCATGGCCACGATTAGTCTATTGCTTTTTCGTCAAGGCACTTTTCCAGTTCCTTGATGATGGCGTCCTTGTTGTAGCCCTTGCCGATGAAGACGACTTGATTTTCGCGGTCGCCAAAACGGGTGTCCCAGTTTTCGAGGACCTCGGGGTTGTTGTCCAGGTAGGCCTGCCTCTGGTCTTCGCGGATGGCGGCGATCCAGTACGACACGGGCATTACCGAGGAGTTTCTGCCGGCCTGTTCGAAAAGTTGGACATCGTTGCTTGCGTCGGAGAACCAGATGTAGCCTTTGGAGCGGATCAGTTCCGAAGGATAGCGGTTGTTGACGAAATCCGTGAAACGTTCCCTGTTGAAGGGCTGCCTTGCCTCGAATACAAAGGAAGAGATCCCGTATTCATCGACGCAGCCTTCGCGCTTGCGGTCCGATTGCAGAAGGCTTTCGGTCGCTTTCTGGATGGCGGAGGAAGATTCGATCTGGCTGTAGTTGAAGGGCTCGGTGGTCATGATGCTGTCAATGTCGATGTCGCTATTGACGGCGCGGATTATGGGGGCGCGGGGCTGGAAGTCTCGCACGATGGATTCCACTTCGTTTAGCTGTTCTTCGTTCAGCAGGTCGCACTTGTTCATGACGATGAAGTTGCAGAATTCGATCTGGTCTACGATCAAGGTCGAGATTTCTTCCTGGGAAAGGTCGTACTGGTCTGCAAGGTGGTCGCGCTGTTCCTTTTTCTGCTTGAGGTCGCCGAGGAATTCGCGATAAATGCGGTCTGCGTCAACGACCGTGACGATGGATGTCAGGTAAACATTGGTGTCGGGGTTGTCTTCTTCGTAGGCGAGGAAGCTTGCGCTGACTGCGCCGGGGTCGCTGATGCCAGAGGCTTCGACGAATACGACTTCGACGGAATCCAGCTTGGAAATCTTTTCAACGTGCTCGATAAATTCGTCGCGGAGTGTGCAGCAGATGCAGCCGTTCTGCAGTTCGAACATCGGGCATTCGGTTACGTTCGAGCCGTTCTTCTTTAGGATTTCGGCATCCACATTGATGCTTCCCATGTCGTTTACGATGAGGGCGACTTTTCTTTTTTCCTGCTTGAGGATGTTGTTTAGGAGCGTTGTCTTTCCGGAGCCGAGGTATCCGGTGATGAGGATGACGGGTTTCTTATTTTTCATGTTTTCCTCTTATGTGGGATAATCTTTTTTACCTTCCGGAACAACTTGCGCAGCGCCCAAACAGCATGGACTGCTGCTGGTCCAGTTCAAAGCCCATGATCCGCAGCACAGAAAGCTGCAGCATCTTGAGGGCTGGGCCGTCCAGGTGGAAGAATTTTCCGCATTCCTTGCAGACAAGGTGCATCTTTTTTTCGCAACGGCCCGGGCCCGTGTAACGGTACTGCAGTTCGTTGTTCTCGGCGGCACCCACGATCTGCACCATGCCCATGCTCTCGAGCCTGGAGAGGTTTCTGTAGATGGTGCTCAACGAAATCTCTGACAAGTTTTTCGCAATTTCTGAAGCCTTGAAAATCTGGTCGGGATTTGCAACCATAAAATCGAGAATCTGCTGACGAGCCTGAGTTTTGTATTCCATAATTCACCCTTTTAACGGATGTACAACTACAATTTGCATTTCATTCGCAAATTGAAATATAGTAAATTTGCAAATGATTGTCAAATTCAATAAAGAAAACCACCTGATTGGGGAAACCAGGTGGTGGAAAAATGGCTTTTTATGTTTTAGAAATCCGCTCTTACTTTATCGCTTTCCCATCGCTGAAGGCGTTGCCGATGCGCTCTCCGATGGAGTAGTAGCCGTGATTGGCGGTGTCGTAGCAGATGGAGGGGTAGTTCTGCGATGAGCGGGGCATCCACATGTTCGCTCTTGACGGCGGTGAGGCCGGATTTTGCAAATTTGTCTGCAACCTTGTGGCCGCTGGCGATTCCCAGGTAGTCAATGGCCTTGATGTCTTTTTCGGTAGCCATGCTGACGGTAAAGAATTTGCGGGCCTTGTTGTTGTCCATGGTCTTGTGGCTGTTAGCGAGGTAGATGGCGATCTGGTTCATGTCGCTGACGCTGCCCCAGGCGGCCACCATGGCGTTGGCGGAACCATCTTCGTTGTAAGTGCCGATAACCAGCACAGGCTGGGGATACAAATAAGGCTTGACACCAAGATCTTTACGCATAGAAGTTCCTGTTTTACGGGAAATATATAAAAAGGCTCGGCATCAAGATTTTTGGTATGGGCGTTCCCCCGGCTCCCGGGACTTGTACAAAGGAACCGCCGCCGGGGTCGGGCTGTCGCGTTATCACGGCAAGGTCGCTGAGCTTCGCCGAAGCGCCCCTGCCGTGTCCGTTCAGCCTCGCGCTCTAGG
>JAZRXW010000068.1:0-8836 GCA_045600425.1 Fibrobacter sp. | reverse complement strand
AATCATTATCACCAATGATGACGTGGACTACTCTTCAAGTACAGTAAGACACATCATGCTTAAGGATTTCTTGGTTATGGAATCCCTGGAAGTAATGCCCAAAGCAATGACCTTGGCCGAGGCTCAAGCAGCTTACAATGTGTGGTTGCAATACAAAAAAGAACATCCCTAGAATGGAATGTCCTTTTAACGAGTAAAAATTCCTACTGAAAACTTTTTCTTATTTTGGAAAAAGTTTTCAGTAGGGAAATGCGGTCGCTGTAAATTATTTCTGTGATATTTTTTTTTCATGGTTGCGGGAGTGTCTTTCGATTTGCCAGGTACTGGTCCACATCTTCGACACAATAGGTGAGGCTTGTTGTGTGAAGCGCCTCGTAATGGCGGATCAGGTATTCGACCACATTGTATTTTTTGAAAAGTTCGATGACGGCAGCACCTGTCATTTTATGTGCGAACTTGTATTCCTCTAGGCAACACACTGCAAATTCTGTTTCGATGCTCATGCTTCCTCCGGATATACAATTTTCCCGGTTTCGATTTCTTGATGCCATAGCTCAGCCAATGCCAATGGGCTCAAATGCCATAGCTTTGTGGGTTCACGTTCCAAATCGCTATACAGCTTCGATTCGTACAAAGCCATCAGAGCGTCATACTCGTTTAAACCGTATTCTGAACAAATGTTCTGCACGACCATGGGCACAAGCATCTGCAAGGTAGATTTGAATTCTATTTCAGACATCTTATACCTTCACCGAGAAACTTCTGTCAAACTCCAAAAACTTTAACGCAGCTTCAGTCTTGAAAACAAGCTGATTATAGAGTGGTCTAACCTTTAGACGGTCAATGGTATCTTGCTTTGTCAAGATTCCATTTTGATAGACGATGAACGTTTTGAAAATGGTGTCGTTTGCAACGGGGCCGTAAACGCAGTCAAGGTCGCTGTCTTGTAACTTTCCGGAACGATTGTCACTTACAAAATCCAACCAGACTTCATCTGGAGACTCAAACCATTTGCCTTTCAATGATTGTTTCAATTTGTCCAAGTCGATTTTGAAAACGGAAACGACGGCAGACGTTGTTTGGTTCCGTTCACAAACTTTTTTTGCGAAACTTATGGCCTGTTCACGATTCGTCGTTGTGTAAAAGCCAGGACCAAAATCAAGGGCCCTGGACGAAATCCTAAGTTCAGGATTTGTTACGACAAGATCACTACCGTGAAAAACTTCAATCTGCATGTAGTTCAATATACTAAAAATGTGCCCCGCCTGTCGGTGAGGGGTTGTTTTGACATGGTAATTGTAGCTTGCTATATTGTGTTTAGTGGTTGATTCTTTACTTTACAAATTAATCAGAATCTACCTGCAGCGTAGAGGGGAATGTTTGTCATCCAGTCTTGTTCGCGATACTTGGACATGGATATGCGAATGCCTTTGATTCCTTCGTGTTCCAGGACGAACTGTCGCAAAGACTTTGCCCGCAGATTTTCTTCTGCCTTTACCTCGATGGGAACAAGTTTGCCGTTCATTTGCAAAATAAAGTCCAGTTCCTGCTTGGAATCGTCGGCGCTAAAATAGAATGGCGTGGAATCCAGTGTGGACTTGAATTGTTGCAAAACGAACAGCTCAGTGAAGGCTCCCTTGTATTCCTCGAAAATCTTGCTGCCGATCAGAAAGTCTTCTGGCGGGGTGTCTGAAAAAGCGCCCATCAAGCCGCAGTCCAAAAAGAACAATTTGAATGCTTCCGCATCTTCGTAGAACTTCTGTGGAATCCCCGCCTTACGGATTCGGTTCACCTTGTAAACGATGCCCGCGTCCATCAGCCACTGAATGGCGGATTCAAACTCCTTGGCTCGCGCGCCGGCCCTTATTGCCCCATAGACGAACTTCTTATTTTCCTTGGCGAGCTGTTGCGGAATGGAATTCCAGACCTGGTGGATTCGCTGGATGTCCTTGGCGTCGGCGTGCTTAGAAATATCCTTGTTGTACGAGTAGAGAATTGCATTCTGGATAGTTCTAATATCCGAGATGCTTCTGCCGTTTGCGAAGGCTTGTACCGCTTCGGGCATGCCTCCCACAAAATAGTACTGGCGCAAAAGTTCAACAAAGGTCTCGTGAAATGTTTCCAACTGATCCAAGGGGTCTTTGGTTATAATGTCATAGAACTTGTCGCCTTTAACTGCCAAAACAAATTCGGCAAAATCCATGGGAAAAATTTTTAGAATGTCAACTTTCCCCACTGGGAATCCTGTGCCCGTGTGTAGCGATAGGCCCAGCAGCGAACCTGCGCACGCAATATAAAGTTCTGGCAACTGTTCTTGAAAGTACTTTAAGGCGGTAAGGACTGCTGGGGTCTCTTGAATTTCATCAAAGACGATAAGGGTGTCGCCGGTTATCTGCTTGCCGGCCAATGCCTCGAGATTCCTTAGGACGATGTCTTTTTCAAAATTTTTCTTGAAAATTTCTTCAAGCTGCGTGTTTCTGTCGCAGTTGAAATAGGCTACACTTGAAAACTCGCTTTTCCCGAATTCCTGGAGAATCCAGGTCTTTCCGACCTGCCTGGCTCCGTCCAAAATTAAAGGCTTTCGGTTGTCGGAATGTTTCCATTGGTTCATTTTTTCAAGGATTTTTCGCTTCATGTGTTGAAATATACATAAAAACACCCGAACTTTGCGTGGTTTTTAACATGAAAATGCCGGAATACTGTTTTCTGAAGTATTTTGCGTAAAAGCGACTGATTAGTAAAATCAATATTTTTCAATGAAAAAAGGATTTTTCAAGGCGGAAATCGCTCCTGAAAATTGAATTTTTCTGCAGAAATCTTGAATAATTCTTTTCTGGAGAAACTTCACTATTTCCTGGAACTTTTTTTTGTGGCTGACATCTTTTGACATTTGATGGAAAGTATATTTAACGCAGAGAGGCTGCTTATGATTTCGTTTGACAAGGCGGCGAAATTACTTGGCGGTTAAAAATGGTTTGATTTTAATTGTGCTTAAACAAAAATTGCTATGAGACGGAGAATGGTGTTTTGTAGAGAGTGGTTTTCGTTATGAAACTTATTAGCGTGGATTTTTCGAATTTGGAGAAAAAAACTATATACGACTTCGGTAGCGACGAAACCATTGATGAACTTTTGAGACTGGAAAAATCAACAAGAGACGAAATCACCAGAGATTTTTTTGACAAAGCTGATAGATTGGTTAGATTCCTGTGGATGAAAAATTTAGCTGGAATGTTACTGCATTTTGATGTTGACGCACAAATCTTTTTCAAAGCTGTAAATAAAGAAATCAATAAATACTTTAAAGAACGCGATGAAAAAGCCAAAGAAGGTTGGATTGTTGAATGATCTTTTACGGACCTTCTAGCCAGTTTTTTATAGATTGTAAAAAAACAATCTTCTAATGAAAAATATCTTTTCTCCTGAGCAAAAAATCATATGAGAAGGAACGGTAGATTATGTATGATGTCGGTGCTGAAGTAAAAGAAAGGCAATTTTTTTACAAAGAAAGAAAAAACGATAAAATTTGGTGGGTTGGATTTTTGGATGAAATTGGTCGGTTGGCAATTTCGTTCGATAAAGAGAATCCTTATTGGAAAAAATTTTGGGGCGTTTAAAAATGTTGTTTTTTTTGCATGGATTTGATGGATTGTAAAAGCAATGTGGAGGTCTTATGGATGTTCTGGTTATCTGCGCGTTCCTTTTTGTTTTAATATTGCCGTTAGCTTGGCTTTTCGGCTTTCTTTTGGGCTTTATCGAATTTCTTTGGCTAAGGTTTTTAAAGCCGCGTATCACAAAAGATAAAACTGGCTGATTTTATTTTACCTGGATTTGTAAAGTTCGAATACATTAGAGGGTAATATGGGAAAGATTTATTTTCATTGCCATGATGCAAACGCATTCAAGGACTATCATTTCTGGCCTTGGCCAATGGATAAGGGGGAACGCTACTTTGGCTTTTATGAAGTGAGAGTAAGTAAGAATGGCGTCACAAATCCGAAATCATTGCTTGGCGAAAAAATATATACTTTAGTTGGTGTTACCCAGGAAACAGATGTCATTAACATAAATTTTCCTGAAAAGAAATGGGTCACTTGTAGAGAATACTTTGTTTGGCAACACATCGTTGTTGAAGAAAATCAAGTGCTCGGAAAAATTTCTTCTCAAATGGAATATGTTGCCTTTTCGCAGAGACTTGATGAAAGAATGGAGTATGCGAAATTTTGGCATGAAAAGATAGATTATCACCGTTTTACTGAACATTCTATGATGAGGGTGTTGATTGATTTTGAACCTTTATTCATATTTGATGACACTACCGTAGAATTGGAATGGTTTGATGATGGGTGGAGGTGGCGGTAAACCGAGAATGGAATTTTAGTCGGGGTTGAAACTCCTTATGAGAACGGCTGGTAAATTATGATTATGGCAGACAAAGAGACGAGAAAGTTTGAGTTTTATAAGATTAGATGAATTCGTGTATTTTTCAAGCGAGTCCTTGTTGAAAAAGGATTGCCCTTTGATGTTAAGACCACTCCGTCAAATGAAATTGAAGATCCAACAGGGCTTCTTGCGGCGTTCCAGGTTGCAAATGAGAATGCGCGTCGAAATGGAACCGCAGGCATGAGCGAAGAAGAAATTGAAGCCGAAATCAAGTTGATGCATGAAGAACGGAGACGGAAAAGAAACCGCTAGTTTTTCAGAATACGGCAGTGCGGATTAACTTGCGTTAGAAAAATGAGAAAACTCCAGAGTTGTGATCTCTGGAGTTTAAAATTTTGAATGTTAACGACGGTTTCTTACAAGCTATTTATGGCTTCGAACAGCTGCATCATCTTTTCGACGTTCTTGATGCCGGGGGCGTCTTCAACGCCGCTGGACACATCGATAAGTTCTGGGTTGAATTTTGCGATGATGTCAGAAACGTTCTCGGGAGTGATGCCGCCGGCGAGCCAGAAGGGTGTTTCGCCTGCTTTTTCGCGGAGCAGTTCTTCGGGAATACGTTTTCCGGATCCGCCGGGGATGCCTTCTACCTTGGCGTCTAGAAGAACGCGGGGCTCGCCGTGCTTGCGGATGGCGGCGAAGTTCTCGAAGTCTTCTGCGGAACCGATGCGAAGGGCGTTGTAGCAGGGGAGGGCTGGAGATTGGGCGGCACTTGCTTCTTCTGCGGAGTCTGCGGAAGGGGCTGCGTCAAATGCGGGGGCGGGTGTGCCATGGAACTGCACTGCGTCCAGAACGCCTTCGGCCGCAAGCTTAATGGCTGTCTTGCCTTCTTCTGTGGTGGTCTCGGTAATGACGCCAATAAACAGGGGGCAAAGCTTACCTTCCGCTTCGTATTCGCTACGGAGCAGCTGGGTGAAGTCGCGGACGAACTTTTCGTTAGTCAGACGCTTGGTGTTGCTGAAAACGAAGCCCAGCATGTCGGCGCCCATTTCGGCGGCGGCAAAGCCGTCTTCTTCGCGGGTGATACCGCAAATCTTTACCATGGGGATCTGTGCGGCGTAGGCGGCGCGCTTCATGTCACGGCGTTCTGCGAAGGTTTTCCAGAAGTCACCGCGGCGGTTATCTTCGGCTGCAGCGAATGCTTCAACCAGCTTTGCGGCCAGGGGCGGATTCTTTGCCACGGCTTCGCCAACGAGAATTCCCTTGAAGCCCAGGCTGCGGGCGAATGCGGCGTCGGCAGGAGTGTGTACTCCACTTTCAAAAACAGCCTTTGCCGGCAACTTGTTGCGGATAGCTGCAGGTACCATGGGGTCGATGTGGAAGGTTGCAAGGTCGCGGGAATTTACACCTGCGACGATGGTGCGTTCGGCACTTTTCGCTGCGTCCCCAGCGGCTTCCTTGTCCAACGTTTCCAAAACAAGATTCAGTTTTCTCAGGTCGTCCGGTTCACGGACTTCCACAAAAGCCTGCATCTCGAAACTCTGGGCGCGTTTGGCCATCTTGATCAGCTGTTCATCATCCAGGATGCGGGCAATCAAAAGAACCGCGTCGGCACCGCAGCGGTAGGCGATATCGATTTCGTCTTCGAACAGCAAAAAGTCCTTACGGAGCACGGCGCACTTCTTGGTTCCATCGCCATTATCCACAGCCTTGGCCACCGTAATCAGGTCTGCCAAAGTTCCCTTGAAGTAGTTGGTTTCCGTAAGCACAGAAATTGCCTGTGCGCCGGCGGCGGCGTAAGTGCAGGCCAAATCCGCAGGAACCAAGTCCGGGGCGATGTCCCCCTTGGAGGGCGAAGCTCGCTTGACTTCTAAAATCGGACCCGGACGGCCGAGGAATTCGCAACGGCCAACGGTACGCTTTTCGGGAATGTCAAAGCCAAAGGTGAGACCAAGACGTTCAATGTCTGCACGTCTGCGGTCAACAATCTTCTTTAAAATATCTTCGCTCATAATGTTCCAAAACCGGGACGGTTTGAAAATGCTGCGCGGGATCCAACCGAATTCCGCGCGGTTTATTTTCCGATTAATTAGCTATTAGATGCTGCCTTCACAGCTTCGATGGTCTTCAGCACGGAGCCGTCTTCGATTGCCTTCATAGCCATGTCGAAGCCTTCCTTGATGGTGGCGGCCTTCTTGCTGATGTAGAGGGCGGCGCCAGCGTTCAGGGCACAAGCGTACTTGATGCCCGGGCGGCCCTTGCCGTTGAGCAGGTCCATTGCCAGCTTGAAGTTTTCTTCGCCGGTTCCACCAGCCAAGTCGTCTTCGTCCACAGCGGGAACGCCGAAGTCCTTGGGGTCGATGCGGTAAGTCTTGTATTCGCCATCTTCCAGGATTTCTGCGATGGTGGTGGGAACGCAAGGAGAAATTTCATCGTAGCCGTCGTCGCTCAAGGCAACCATGACGCGCTTTGCACCCAGGGCATGTGCAGCCTTGGTGAAGGGTTCCAGCACAGCTTCGTTGTACACACCTAGGCAGAGGTACTTGGCTTCTGCAGGGTTGGTGAGAGGTCCGATGAGGTTCATGATGGTCTTGATGCCAAGGCACTGGCGGACAGGACCTGCGAAACGCATGGCGCTGTGATAGACGGGAGCCATGAGGAATACGAAGCCGGTCTTTTCCAGAACTTCGGCTGCCTTTTCCGGAGTCATGTCCAGCTTGAAGCCTGCAGCGGTGTAGAAGTTTGCTGCACCGGACTTGCTGGAAACGGCGCGGTTGCCGTGCTTTGCAATTTTACAACCGCAGGTAGCTGCGATAAGGCCAGACATGGAGCTTACATTGAAGCTGCCCTTGCCGTCGCCACCGGTACCCACAATGTCGGTCAGCTCGTCGCCAGCAACGGGGAACTTGCGCTTCTTGCGGCTGAGTACTGCGGCGCAGCCTGCGATTTCGTCGGCCACGGGACCCTTGCAGGAAAGGCCTGTAAGGATGGCGGCCATCTGGCGTTCGTCCATGATGCCGTCGGTCAGGTCGTCCATGAAACGTTCTGCAGTGACCCGGGAAAGGTCTTTGCCAACCATGAGGGTGTTCAGGATGCCGCGAACGTCCAGAGGATCGCGACGGTAGTTGAGGAATGCCTTGAAGAATTCTGCTTCCTTGCCGCTGGCGATGGATTCCGGGTGGAACTGTACGCCTTCGATGTCCATGGTCTTGTGACGGATACCCATGATGTCGCCGTCGTCGGCACGGGCGGTCACTTCGAATTCCGGCGGGAGGGTGGATTCGTCGATAACCAGGCTGTGGTAACGGGTGAAGGGGTTCTTCTTGCCGATGGTGCGGAAGAGGCCGCGGCCGTCGGTGTTGATTTCTTCGACGATGCCATGCTTGATGAACTTTGCGCCCACGATCTTTGCGCCGAAGGCATAACCGATGGCCTGGTGGCCAAGGCAAACGCCGAGAATGGGGAGCTTGCCTGCGAAGTGCTTGATGGCTTCAACGGAAATGCCTGCGTCTTCGGGGCGACCCGGGCCCGGGCTCACAATGAGGCGGCTGGGGTTCAGTGCTTCGATGTCAGCGATGGTGCATTCCTTGCTGCGGAGCACGCGGATTTCTTCGTTAGTGATCTTGGCCAGAGCCTGATACACATTGTAGGTGAAAGAATCGTAGTTGTCAATTAAAACGATCATGATTTAAACCTTGTTTTTAGTAATTAGTAGGAAGTAGGAAGTTTTGGTTAGGCGCGACTGGTGTCGCGCATTTTATTTTGCGAGCACCAGCTCGCCTTGCTAAAGAAAAAACTAACCACTGTCTACTATCTACTATTTAGTTCCTTCCAGGACAGCACGGACAGCGCCCAGCTTTTCGTTAGTTTCTTCAAATTCGCGTTCTGCGTTGGAGGCGGCCACAATGCCACCGCCAGCCTGCAGGCTAATCTTCTTGCCCTGCTTGAGGCAGCAACGGATAGAAATGCAGAAGTCCAGGTCGCCATCGGATTCGATGTAGCCCACGGCGCCAGCGTAGAAACGGCGCTTGACCTTTTCCAGGCCAGAAAGGATTTCGGTGGCGCTGATCTTGGGAGCGCCGCTCACCGTACCTGCGGGGAAGCTGGAACGGAGCACTTCGATAGACTTCTTGAGGGGGCTGACCTTGCCTTGGACGTCGGAAACCAGGTGAATCACATGGCTGTACTTTTCGCATTCCATGTACTTCACGGTGTCGACGGTGCCGGCAGAGCAGACGCGGCCTAGGTCGTTACGAGCCAGGTCAACCAGCATCAGGTGTTCTGCGCGTTCCTTGGGGTCGGCCTTCAGTTCCTTCATCAATTCTTCATCTTCCAGGTCGTTCTTGCCGCGGCGGCGGGTACCTGCGATGGGGTGGATGGTGGCAATACCGTCACGGACGCGGACCAGGCTTTCGGGAGATGCGCCGATGAACTGGTGGGTGCCGTAATCCAG
>JAZRXW010000067.1:0-40230 GCA_045600425.1 Fibrobacter sp. | reverse complement strand
CGCAGGAAATATCCTTACGGTCTCGGTGCACGCTTCGCATCCCTTGGTTCGTTTTTTATATATCTTTCGTTAGACGGTCGGGGTTGGAACGATGAATCGTTATTTTGCATTTGTTATGTTCTTTGCAGGTTTACTTGTGCTTTTGGGGTGCAAGGATTCTCCTGAGGAATATTCTCATACCCGAGAAACTGAGCTGGCCGCACTTTCTGTGGATTTTAGGACGACTTATGATGCCCGTGATGGTAAGGCTTACCGTATCGTTTCCGTAGGAGATCGGGAATGGATGGCTGAAAATCTTGATTTTCAGACGGAGAATAGCTGGTGCTACCGCGATAGCGTCAAACATTGCAATATGTATGGTCGCCTTTATAGCTGGGGAGATGCTATGAAGGCTTGTCCTGAGGGATGGAGACTCCCTGCAGATGAAGACTGGAAGAATCTGCAGAAGAATGCTGCCGTTGATTCAAGCGAACTTAAAGATTATTATGCAAGCCATGAAGGGAAAAAGATTGCCGGAATGGAACATGTGGTTCGCGGATATAGAGGTCCACTTGACGGCATAAGATTGAAAACCAAAAAAGGTTGGAAGTCTGGTTATTATGATGAATTTAAGGGGAGAGATGAACTAGGCTTTTCTGCATTGCCTGCAGGAATGCGAAACTTCGATGGAACCTATAAGGATTTGAAGAGTTTTGCCTATTTCTGGAGTGCTTCTGAGATGGATTCTTCCTCTGCAAATGTTTGGCATTTGGGGTATAATCTCAATCGTTTTACGAAAGCATTTGCGGATGGATTTGATGGTCATAAGGAATATGGCTTTTCTGTACGTTGCGTACGTAGGTCTGATCCCTAGATTTAGGATTCCTGACAATGGACACTTCTCTCGGGGTGTAATTCTCTCAACGCAACTTCATTATATATGCGTTTTTTTATTCCGCTTTGGAATAAAGAAAGTATTTTCCCTTATGGAGTGTTTGAGAAAGGAGTTGTGTTTATGCGACACAATGCTTGGGTTGTATTTTATCTTTTGATTTTTGCAGTTTTTGCACAGGCAAAGCTGATTATTCATATTCAGTCTCCTTGGCGCGATGATCCGTCTAAGAGCGGGTATTTTCTGCACATGTTGGGCGGTGCGGGTGGCGGTTACAACCCAAGCTTTGGCGAGACGTCTTCCACCCGCATGGTGGACGAAGGGAACGGTTGGTTTAGCTACACATGGAACAAGAACGCCTCGGATTTCCAGAGTTGGGAGTCCTTCAATATCGGTATTTACCCCAACACCGCTGACAATAATTTCAATAACAATAACGGTGTCTCCTGGAAGGTGGCGGGCGATATGAAAATCGCCGACGTTTTTGGTACGGATGTGGAGGTGTGGCTTTACACTAACACGGCGGATATGACTTATGAAAAATCCTTCGTGGCTCCGGGTTCCAAGATGGTCTGGTTCAAGAGTCCCTGGGGGAACAAGGCTTTGCCACAAATGATTTTTGGTGCTGATTCCATCTTGATGCGTTTTGCTCAGGATGACAAGTCCAGGTGCGGTTGGTTCTATGGTGCGGTTTCCCCGGCGGTGATGAATGCGAACCCGCTGCAGACGGCTCATTTTATCCGTTACAGAACTTCCTATATGGTGTTGCCTGCGGAAGGTGTAGTGGATCTTTCCGAGGGGTTGGCCGCGTCTGATTCCATTTTTATTGATGGTACTGGATCTGTACTTGAGGTGTCTTCTACGATGGGGGATTTGGGAGAGTGTTTTGATTCCACGAGGACTTTGCATATTTACCATCCGTGGCGAACCAACTCCACTTTTAGGGATAGTCTTGTCTTTATTTCGGTGGGTAACAATATCCTGAATAATCCGGTGGCTACCGAGCCGGAGGCGGATTTCCGTTACTGGTACAAGTACGACTTTGATGCATCTACGGTGGCTTCTTCCAACTGGGCTTCCAGTATGGCGACGTTCAACATTTACCGCCGTCAGAATGAATGGCCGCAGGTGACGTTCTTTAAGGACCAGCGTCCCCAGGCTTCGCAGTTGTTCCCCACGGGTGTATACGAGACGTGGTTATACACTAAAACTTCGGGATCCTACGAGTTCTTGTTTAGTCCGCTGGAACCCAAGACGATTCGTCTGTTGAGTCCCTGGGACAACATGACTCCTTCACTGATTGTGGATGGTGATACGATTCCCATGGGCGGCCTGCCTCGCAACAGGCTGGATTCAACGCAGAGTGATACTTGCGGCTGGTACCAGGGGATTGTCTACAAGCATGTGGATGAATGGAATGTGCAGTTCAAGCAGACGATTGGCTATGAATTTTATAGTCTTGAAGGTCTGATGGGCGAAGACGGTGGCATGGGTTCTGACATTTCCTTGGATTCCATGGTTGCACGTCATGACATGGTTTGGGTGTATCCTTATCCTTTGTCCAAGAGCGGGCCGAGATTTTCTGAAAAATACCCGGAACGTCTTGGCATTTGTCCTGCCATGAAGATTTCCGCCATGGTGGTAGACTGGGCGGGTGAAAGTTTCGACCCTAGCCAGGATCCGGATTTTGGCGATATTTACGGCGGTAACGACTATACGACGGTGACGTACTTGGATTCTACCGGAACGCTGGCCACGAATAAGGTCTGTAACGGTCTTGTGCAGGGAATGGTCCAGGATACTCTTGTAAATGGCTTGCCTGCCCGAGTAGATTCGTCCCTTTATCCTTGGGGGAAGTGTTCTGCGGCTCGCAATATCGAGGGATGGTTTGTGCCTCAGGTGGTGGCGACGGATGCAGCCGGCAAGGAGTACACCAATGCGGTTTGCCGCGATATTGACTTGCATATGGATGATGAAGGTTTCTGGCTTGCAGATATTACCAACAAGAATGGTTGCGATGCGGAGACGGACTTTGGGTTTTTCCCCATTGATGATTTGGAGTTTCTGGATTCTGCAAAGACGGTTCGCAATCCTAAGTTTGACTGGGACGTGCGTGCCAACTGCAAGCATAACTTTAGTTTTGCCATGAAGATTTCTGCTCAGTTCAAGTACATCAAGGGACAGTATTTTGAATTCCGCGGTGACGATGATGTGTGGGTGTTTATCAACAACCGTCTGGTGGTGGACATCGGCGGATGTCATAATCCGGAAGAGGGCTTTGTAAATCTGGATACCATTGGGCAGAATAATCCCCGCTTTAAGCTGGAAGAGGGGAAGGAATATCCCTTCCATATTTTCTTCTCGGAACGTAACGCCACCGGTTCCAATTTCAAGATGCGTACATCCATCAATCTCCAGACGCAGAAGACGTTCTACTCGGAGGAAGTTCCTACGGTTGACGGGACCATTCAATACGAATTGAAGCAACTTTTGATTGACGAGTCCCTCAGTTGCGATGTATCCAGCGTGACGAAGGTGGATACCAGCTATGCGCAGTCGATTTTTGTTCTTGCGGGTGGGGCGCTTCCTGCTGATGGCATTGTGCTGGAACCCGGCTTGAACTATGGCGGAATCATGATCAGCGAGAATATGGCGGGTTTCTCCATTGATACGACTGCCATTGTGCGGTCTCGTTCGTTGGCTTCCGGAAATTACGCTCTGATTTGCTATTTGGCTAGTGACTTGTCTCAATATGAGATGATTGGCTTTACGGTGCCCGAGTATCCTTTGCCGGACATTGCCTTTGTAGATGTGTTTAGTGCGGCAGATTCTTTTGCCGTGCTGGATCCTGCCGGTCTGAACTTGCGAGGAGAGTTGCTGGGGGAAGATCCCAAGAACGATACGCTACTTGCCCATGTGACTTATCCTGACGGAAAGCCCTTGGCGGTCGCGGTGCTCTATATGGGCTTGCCTTGCAATGATTGCTTTGTCACTCTTGACTTGTCCTCTAAGGATTCCATTAGTTTTCTTGACGTAAGTGGCCAGCAGGTGTCCTCCGTAAAGACGGATTCCACGGGATATGCGTACTTCTATGTGGTGGGCGAGGCTGCCATGGTGAACGCGTCCTTTAGCGTGGGTAGCCTGCAGGTCAGCAACTCCCTGACTTGGGAGAATATTCACTTTAAGGAGCCGCCGGTTCCTTTTGCTTCTCGCGGCATGATGTTTGATGCTAACGGCGACGGTGTGGCGGATAGTCTGGTGATTCCCTTTAGCAAGCCTTTTGAAGATGCGGTTCCGGATACGCTTTCTTGGGCGTTTGGGGATGCCACTTTCCATACGACTGCGGATGTGGAGAACATTTGGCCGTTGGTGGTCATGGATTCTGTCATTGTGTTAAACGATCCCGATGGTCTGAAGAAGGATGTCTTTACGGGTGCGAACGATGAGGTTTACAGGGGGGCCTTGCTGTACCATTACACCTACCTGGACAAGGATACGGGTGACTCCGTGAAACTTGGGATGAGCACTTCTATCGAGGATCATGTGGGCCCGGTTATCTTGAGTGCAGTCATTGAGACGGTCAACGAGAATATGAGCGTCATTACGGTGAACTTGAGCGAAGGTACGGACAGCCGCGATGTGGATGGGGCTTTGGCTTTCGAGTATTACCGCGATGGTGTCAACTTCTTGGATTCCCTGACGGTCAGCAGCACCAACGTGAATATGAAAGGGAACGTGATGAAGGTTTATTTCACGAGGTCGGGAGGTTGCCTTCCTGCGGTGGGCGATTCCATTAGGATTGCACCCGGCGTAATCAAGGACCTGAGTGGAAACTTTGCCCACGTTTCAAATCCAAAGGTGCGCGTGGTGGGCGAGCAGCGTACGGAAGTTTCGGGACCCGGTGTAGTGACCATCGGTTCTGCGGAGATGCCATGGCCTTACGAAGACGATATTGTTCCGGTGGCGGTGCCGACGAACAAGACCGCGAAGGAGGTTTCCGATAGCCTTGGTGTGCCTGGTCTCCTGATGGGATTTGACATTGGCGAACTGGCTATCAGCGCCCTGATGAACTTGCCCAGCGGGGCCGATAGGGATTCTGCCCTCGGGGAAGTGCGTATTAATTGGGAGTCCAGCTATTATAGCCATCTGGGAAACTATGTGAACGCAAGCAAGGGCGAGATTAAGTGTAACGACAAGACTGTTTTCTACAATGCGGCTAATCCGGAACAGTCCAATTGTTACGATAATCCCGGCAATATATTCTTTGAATGGAACGGCAGAAGTGACGAAGGCCGCCTGGTGGGAACGGGTGCCTACATCGCCAAGACAAAGGTGCGGATTTATTCTGGAAAGGAAAAAGTGGGAAGCACGGACGATACTTATGTCCTTGGAATAAAGCGCGGGAAATAACCCGCAGGCATACCATGAAAAAGACACGGTGTGAACCGTGTCTTTTTTTGCTAGTCCCTTTTGCGAACTTTGGAAAATTAAGGCGATAGGAGTCGAGGCATGGTAAGTACCATCCTGCTGTCGAGACTCCGGTCTATCTCGTGAGCCGTAACGGCAGTTATTAAACTGCCGCGAAGGCGAGAGGCACCGAGGGTTGGTATGTACTGATCTGCTGTCGAGGAGCCGGTCTACCGTGAGCCGTAACGGCAGTTATCAAACTGCCGCGAAGGCGAGAGGCACCGAGGGTTGGTATGTACTGATCTGCTGTCGAGGAGCCGGTCTATCTCGTGAGCCGTAACGGCAGTTGTTAAACTGCCGCGAAGGCGAGAGGCACCGAGGGTTGGTATGTACTAATCTGTTGTCGAGGAGCCGGTCTATATAGGGTATTTGTCCTTGGCGGCTTCCAGCTCGGCGCTCTTTACTTCGTATTGAGTGTAGAGGTCGTCAATCTTTTTCTTGTTGTCGTCCATTTCCTTAGCGATGGCAGTAATGGCGTTACCGTCGCCGGATTCGGAGGCTGCAACCAGTTTTGCTTCCAGGGCTCCGGAAAGTTCTTCGGCCTTGGCGATGTCTTCCTCAATTTTTGCAACGGCCTTTTCCAAAGGCTTTATGACCTTGGATCGTTCTGCAATGTAGTCGGCACGGGCCTTGCGGTCCATCTTGGGATCGGGGGCACTGGACTTGGATTTGCCTGCGTCTGTCGTGACATCAATGTTAGAAACTTTGGCGTTGGCGGCATCCATTCCGCCGGGTTTCTTTTCGGCGGCCCAGCCAACCTTTTCCAGGAAGTCGGCGTAAGATCCTTCGAAGATTCTGCACTTGCCTCCATCAAAAACTACAAGGCGGTTTGCGAAGGCATGAAGCAGTTCTTCGTCATGAGTCACCACCATGGCTGTTCCTTCGTAATCGTCGAGGGCGTCGATGAGACTTTCGATGGATTCCATATCCAGATGGTTGGTGGGTTCGTCCAGCAGGAGCATGTTGCACTGGCTGGCAAGAATTTTACCCAGCAGCACTCGGCTGCGTTCACCACCGGAAAGTACCTTGATTTTCTTGAGGGCGTTATCCCCGCTGAACATCATGAGGCCAGCAAGTCCGCGGGCACGGCTCTTTTGGGAGACTTCCGCGATAGCGCTTGCGATTTCTTCTTCGACGTTGTTATCGAGATTGAGACGGTTGATATTTGTCTGGCCGAAGTAGTTAATCTGCAAGTTGGGATTGTGGCAGATTTCACCTGTGGTAGGCTCAAGTTCTTTTGCAATCAGGTTCAGCAATGTGGTTTTGCCGCGACCGTTGGGGCCGATAATTGCAATGCGGTCTCCCTTGAAAACTTCAAATTCCAGATCGCTGAAAAGTTCCGGACCGTCGCCGTACTTGAATGCCAGATTGTGAATCTGGAGCATACGTTTGCCGGGGAAGGGTGCTTCTGTAAAGCTGAATTCCAGGTTGCGTTCGTGAGTCAGGCGTTCGCCGGTAGCGAGCTTTGCTGCTGCCTTGATTTTGGATTGCACCATGGCTGCCTTGGCTGCCTTGTAGCGGAAGCGTTCAATGAGCTGGTCCAGCTGAGCCTTTTTCTTGGCCTCGTTTTCCTGGGTACGCATAGCCACTTCTTCTTCTTCGGCAATGGTTTCCCGCAGTTTTTCTACAGTGCCCTTGACCTTGCGAATTTTATGACGGTGAATGCCTACGGTGTGTGTGCAGACTTCGTCCATAAAGTGATGGTCATGGGTAATGAGGAGAACCTCGCCTTTCCAGTTACGAAGAAAACGGCTGAGCCAACGCATGGACACGATGTCCAGATAGTTGGTGGGTTCATCCAGCAAAAGCATGTCCGGTTCAGAGGCCAGGACCTTGGCCAAATTCAGGCGAATCTGGAAACCGCCGGAAAGGAGCATGGGGTCCTTGCTCATGGATTCTTCATCAAAGCCAAGACCGAAAAGGATTGCTTCTACCTTGTGCTCTTCCAGCCAGCCATCTTCGTTAGGCTTCAGCACACTGCAGGCTTCTTCATGAACCGTTTTGTGAGTGAAGTTAATGTGCTGCTGCAGATACCCGATGGTGTATTTCTTCGGGATATCGATGGTTCCGCCGTCCAGGCATTCCTGGCCGAGAATCATCTTGAAGAGGGTGGATTTGCCGCAGCCATTGCGACCTACGAGACCAACGCGTTCATGGTCTGCTACGAGAAAGCTTGCCTGGTCCAGAAGGACTTGCATGCCAAAAGACTTGGAAACGTTCTGTACTTGAATCACGAGACGCAATTTAGAAAAATGGGGATTTTACTTAAAGATGGCGAGTCCGTTTTCTCGATAGAATTGAACGTCTTCTAGAACCTGGTCTACCCAGCTCTTGATGAGGGGCGATTTATGCCAGTTGTCTGGTTTTGTGTCTAGGCTAGGCTCTGGATAGAAGGTGGCGATGGCGTTTTCTGTACTGAACCCCATTTGCAGAAGTTTGCTCAGCCTTTGTGCACCGAGGTGGACTTGCTCCAGGCCATCGCCTTCCTGGAGGGCGAGGATTCCCTTGGCATCCTGTTTGCCGCTATAGTCAAAGTCAAAGTTGGAGACGTGACGAATTAGACTCATGAGTAAGGCGGGATCTAGTTGGTTTTCTCGGGCGATTTCTATAATGGGTAGGGCGCAGAGCTGTTCAATGTCCCAAGGCGTTCCGACGTAGGTGACCCATAGGGTGTGGGTAGATTCTTCCGACGTGATTCCAAAGCTATAGCGGTTACCAAGTTTTTTTCGCAGGAGCTTGTTCAACAGAATTCCTCTGTTCTTGAACTGTTTGTATCCGACCATCGTAAAATGAAGGGTGTCGTCTAGCCGAGTGATGATGGGCTTGGTGGGGCGTTCCACGATTTCTACATAGCTGTTGAGAATGGTGGGAAATATGTAGGCGATTTCTGGCCGCACATGATTCATGTCGCAGGTGGAATCCAGTTTTACGACGGTCCCGTCGGCAATTTTACGGATAAGTTTTTCGGAATACTTTTCAAAAAGCGCGGTCGTGTCTGTGGCGGGTTTCGTTTCCCGAGGGTGGAACCGGTAAGCGGCATAAAGTCCGGCGATGGAAATCAGTATGACGGCAAGGATTCGCCAAGGAGTTTTTGTGCGGAGTATGACTCGGAGCCAGCCCCTGACCTTGGGCTTTTGCAGCAGGTAAACTGCTAGTATCGCGAAAATGACTGTCCACAAAACGATGAAGATCACAAACTCAATATAAAAAGAATATCTATCTTTGTGGTATGATAAATCCCCTGAAGAATATCGTTGTTATTGGCGATCGTATTTTGATCAAGCCTTTGGAATCCGCCAACAAGACCAGCAGCGGTTTGTACCTGCCGCCTAGTGTCAAGGAACATGACCAGGTTCATACGGGCCTAGTGGTGAAGGTGGGGCCGGGTTATCCGATTCCTGCCAATCAAGATCCCGATGCCGTATTTCGCGGTGACGGCGAGCCGACGGTAAACTACGTTCCTCTCCAGGTGAAGGAAGGTGACGAGGCTCTGTATCTTCACGCCAACGGCACGGAACTGGAGGTCAGCGGCGAACGCTACATCATCATTTCCCAGAATGCGGTTTTGTTGGTGGTGCGTCCGGAAGTTCCTGACGATTTGTCTTCTATTGACGGTTTGTAGTGGGCTGCATTTTTAGCCTGCAGGTATTTTAGAGACCTTTTGTCTCAAAAGGTCTTTTAGAACTGTCCGTGAAAAAGGTTTTACCTAAAGTTCCTTTGAGATTTTGCCCTCAAAGGTGTTTTTTTGATTATCTTTAGAGGCATGGGCGTGTTCAAATTTTTTACGGTGCTTTCGATTTCTTGTGGTATTGCTTGGGCGGTACCTGCGTCGACACGTTTTTTTGAAGAAATCCAGCCCGACGGAAACAAGCTGAAAGTTCGTAACATGGGTAACGAAGTCTACAGCTACAAAGTGACCGAAGATGGTCATGCTGTGGTCCGCAATGCCTCTGGCTATTTCTGCTACCTGAACGAGGATGGTTCCGTTTCCGAAATTCATGCTCACGACGTGTCCAGCAGATCTTTTGCCGAAGAAGATTTTCTTGCCTCGCAAAATCAGGCGTTGATTCGTAAGTTTGTGGAGGACCGTCAGAAAACCCGCAAGTATCCCAGCCATGTCATGAACCGCCAGGCAGAATCGCTTGCCACCGCCAGTCCGGCAATGCGCTCGATGCCGTCTATCGATAAGAATCTGAACAGCGGCGAGAAAAACGCCCTGGTGGTCTTGGTGCAGTTCGCTGATCTTAAGTTCTCCTATGAAGATCCTCAAGCGGAGTACGAAGCATACCTGAACATGGAAGGCTATAACGAGAACCACTCCGTAGGTTCTGTGCGGGACTATTTCAAGGAAAATTCTTCTGGAAAGTTTATTCCCAATTTTACGGTAGTTGGACCTGTGACCTTGAAGGGCAGTGCTTATCGGGATTATGGCCCTAAGTCCAAGTATGGCAATGATGGCGCCCGCGTCGCCTTGGCGGAAGCTCTGGACACGTTGAAAGCTAGGGGAACCTTAGACTTTAAGAAGTTTGATAATAACGGGGACTACTACCTGGATTTTGTCCACATGATTTTTGCTGGAGTGGGCTCCAACGATTCTCCCCAGGATTCTGCATTGTGGCCTCACATGTGGTACATGTCTGTGCCGGGCGAAACCACCCAAGGGGTCCGCAAGGCCGTGGCTTCTTCGGGCTCGGGTTTTGCGAAGAAAACTTACTATGTGGATGGTTACGCCTGTTCCAATGAACTGGATGGAGTTTCCTGGTCGAAGGACAGTAGCTCCAACACCAAGGTGGGGGTGGGAACCTTTATACATGAGTTTAGCCACTTGCTTGGATTGGGCGACCACTATGCCACCGGAGTCGATAGGGACATTTACACGCTGGGCTACTGGGACGTAATGGACCTGGGCGCCTATAACTGCCCTTACCAGCAATATCCGATCAGTTGCGCACCGCCTTACTATTCTGCGTTCGAGAGATTTTACCTAGGCTGGATGGGCTCTATTCCCGAGGTCGCTTCCGGCAAGGGGGTAAAGCTTTCTTCTATCGCAGAAAACCAGGCACTGCGGGTATCTAATCCCAAGAACAAGGACGAATTCTATGTGTTGGAGCACCGCCAGTTGGCTGGCTGGGATGTGGGTCTACCTAACCACGGAATGCTGATTTGGCATATTGACTATAGCGATTCCATCTGGTTCAATGCCCTGATCAATACGGAAAACGGCCTTCATGTAGACATTGTGGAGGCTGATGGTAAGGCTGATTATTACTCCATGCCCTATGACGTTTTCCCGGGAACTTCCTGGACCAAGAAATACACCAGCTTCAAGAATTTTGTGACCAAGAACGGTGCCGACCTGGGCGTTTCCCTGACGAAGATTTCTGAGGCTTCCGATTACTCTTACGTGACATTCAATGTGAATGATGACGGTGTGGAAAGTTCCTCAAGTATAGTTTCCAGTTCGTCTAGCGAAGAGGTTTCGTCTTCATCGCAGGAGGTTTCCTCCAGCAGTGTCGCGGCAGAATCCTCCTGCAGTTCCGCCATTGTTTCGTCCAGCAGCCAGGCGAAATCCTCCAGTAGCGTTGTGGCATCAAGTTCCTCTGTGACGAAGGAGGAATCCTCCAGCAGTGAACCTGCAGTAGAAAGCAGTTCCTCTACGGATGTTGAGTCTTCTTCTAGCGGCAAGCAGGATGAATCCAGCAGCTCCAAGGACGAAGACGCAATTATTGCGGGAGCCTTCGCGCCCCTATTCGCTGTGAACGTTTATGGACGCGACGTGCAGATTGCAGGTGTGCCTGCGGGGGCGACCGTTGCGGTTCTGGACCTGCAGGGACGAGTCTTGTTTGGCGGCCGCATAGAAGGCTCGAGCCTGAATGTGGCGGTACCCCATCCCGGAACGTATCTGGTCCGCGTGGATCGCCAGACGAGACGTGTGATGGTAAAATAATGTAAAGTTGTAATTTTTTCCTCGTTATCCCCCAAATATGGGGGATTTTTTTGTTTTGATAATTTGGACTTGTTTTCGTTTCAAAAAATCTTTTGTGGAGGGCGGTAACACTTTTACTTTGTTCTAGTGTTTAAGATGTGAAATTTCTAAATTGTTCCGTCGAAAGAGAGTATTTTTTGGTTTTGAACGTCAAACATATTTTTGTTTTCTGGATGCTGATGGCGGTTATTGCTTTCGGTGCTTCGGAGGCAACGCCAGATGTATCTTCGGCGAAGACGATTCTCTTTCAGGGCGTGGTTCAGGACTCCTCCTTTGCTGCAGGCGAAAAGCTGAATGTGGAAATTCTGGAGACAGGAGAAGCCTTGCAAACTTCAGTTGGCGTTCCCTTTCAGGTGAATCTTCCTGAGGATACTCTATGGAACGTGTGCGTCACCAACTCCGATACCAGTGGCGCCGAGAAGGAAAAATGCTACGAGCTGGTTTATTTGGGGCAGGATTCCGTTTTTAGTCATGTGCTGGGAGATGCCGGGGTGACGGATTCGTCCGGAATGCCTTTGGATAATGCTATGATTCCTGTGGCGGTTGCTTCTGATACCGCGGCGGAACCGCAGGCACTGAAACAAAATCAGGGTGACGAGAAGGAAATTTCCAAAAATGCTTCCGAGCAGGAACGGGATAACGATGATGTGGATGTGGACGCCTTGCTGGCCGCAGGAAACAGTAACGGCAAGGTGACGGAAATGAAAAAGGTGGTGGTGCAGTTGCGTCGCCGTCCCAAGCGTAAGGCGGGCGAATCCGTGGTCAGCGCCAAGTCCATCAAGCGTATGCCGGGCCTTGGGGAAGCGGACGTGATTCGAAGCATCCAGCAGTTGCCCGGCGTAGTGGCAAGTTCTGATTTTAGCACGAAGATTTACGTTCGCGGCGGTGCGGCCGACCAGAATCTTTTCCTGTTTGATAATGCGGTGGTGTACTCTCCAACCCATTTCTTCGGGTTGTTCAGTACCTTCCTGGTGGAAACTATTGACGGTGTGGAATTCTACAAGAGCGGGTTTCCGGCGCAGTACGGTAACCGCCTCAGTTCCGTACTGAAGATGGATGGACGTGCCGGCGGTAACGATTCTACGGAAGAATGGTTCAGCAAGAGTAGCATTAAGATCAGTACCTTTGCGGCCCAGCTCCATACGGAGGGCCATAAGGGTAACGCCCGCTGGATTCTTGCGGGACGTACAACCTACATCGGGTACATTCTTGATTTTTGTAACGCCGTTGGCATCTTGGATCTGGACATTGACTACGAGTTTACGGACTTGCAGGGAGATTTTATCTACGATTTTGACAAAGATACTCGCCTGAAATTTAGTTTCTATGTGGGTCAAGATGTTCTTGCTTTTGACCCCCTCTATGTGGACTGGGGCAACGTGGCTATTCCCATTAACTTCTCTCACCGCTTTGGGGACTGGGACTATAATGCCACTCTCTCCTTTAGCCGTTTTTACCAGACCATGGAGTTGACGGACTTGATTAACATCGGTCAGGATCTTTACACCTGGTCTGCAAAGCAGTGGCTTAACTATCGCGGCGTAGACAACCATGTATTTACAGTGGGCTATGAATTGGAGTACGATTGGGATAAGTTCTACGAGTACATATCCAGCATGAAGGTGACGGATCTTCAAAAACCGTTTCATCATGTGCTCTACGGTCAGGATGCTTGGCGCCTTAGCGATGAATGGCTTTTGACTTATGGTGTGCGCCTGAACTATCAAGATCTTTCTGAAGACTTTGGAATTGAACCTCGCGTTTCCTTGATTTGGAATGTTGACGAAAAGAGGACCATGGAATTTTATGTGGGTCACTACTTGCAGTATATGAACTCCATCATGTTCGGTGATGGTGAATCCCTCAATGAATTCTACTATCCCTCGGTTACGACATCCAAGGGAACCCACCTGGAACCTGCCCGCTCTAATTTGTTTGCTGTGGAATACAAGCAGGCTCGAATTGCTGATGAGTTCGATTTTACTGCAGGAGCCTATTTCAAGACCCAGAACAACTTGAATACCTTCATGATGGCTCAGGATTCTACCGACGAAACCGCTGCTGCGGATTTTTTGCTGGCGGATAACTTCGGGACGGCAGAAGGCTATTCCCTGGGATACGAACTGAGCCTGCGTAGGGAAGTGGGGTCTGTCTTTGGAGGGGTTAGCTGGAGCCAAAGCCTGAGCGTCCTGAAGAGCAATGACGGTACCAAGCCCTATTTCCCCAGCTGGCATCAGCCTTACGCCATCAAGTTGGATGCTGGAGTCAACTGGATAGGCAAGGATGGCTTGAGCAATGACGCGAAGGGGGATTTCTACCTCAGGTCCTCTATGGTGGTGAAGTATTCCGCGGGTATGCCCATCAGCGAATATCTGGGATATTTCTACCAGCAGAAGATGGAAGACCAGACGTTCCGCGAGAACATCCAGGTGATTCCCGGTTCCCGCAATGCGGGCCGCCAGACGGATTATTTCCGTATGGATATAAAGCTGGTGGATGTGGGGGTGGAAAACCGCTGGAGCTTTAGCTGGACGATTATTAACCAGACGGATCACGAGAACATGTTCTATACCTACTACGATACGAGAAAGAACCCGCCAGAGTATAATTCCGTTTCTCAGTTCCCCTATTTGCCCATTATGCTGAACTATGAGTATTACTTCTAATAGGTACGAGGTGCGAGGTCGCGCCTGCGGTCCAGTCAAGGACGCTGAGCGTAGCCGATGCGTAAGGCGTTGTAGTCCTTCGAAGTGGCTCGGGAACCTAGCCCGTTCTCTACTGTCCGCTATTTACTTCCTACTTCCTACTTCCTTCCGGCAACCATCCGCGATCTACTTCCTACTTCCTACTTCCTACTTCCTACTATTTACCGCCTGTGATTTTCAGGGTCCGTGGAGTTATTATCCGGAGGAGACTGAGGTTTACCAAGGGATTTATACCTTCGGTTACATTGTTGCAGATGAATCGCCTTATGTGTGCTTCTCCAAAGTTTATGAATTGACGGAAAGTTCTGCTGAAAATTTTGCCTTCTACGACAGCGCTTACGTGACGGTGTCTGGATCGTTTGTGGATGGGGATGGAAATGCTGTCGCTGATTCCCTTGTAACCATGAAGCCTATGGAATCCAAGCCGAATTGCTTTATGCCGGGGAACCGTTTGTGGGCGATAACTTGTGACAGTATGTTCGGCTGTCGTGAAACGGTTCCGCCAGATGAAATGCGCAGAGGCATCGCAGGAAAAAACTACACGCTGAAAGCCTTATTCAAATGGGACAGCGCAGGCCACAAGGTCACTACCGAAATGAAGGCTGTAGCAACGATTCCCACAAAGATTCACGCCAAGGGGATTATTCCTCCCAGTGAAAAAGACGATGCCAATTTTGTAGAAAATAAGTACGAACATCTGTCCTTTGAATTTCTTGGATTTCCCAACGATGTGAAAACCTACAAGGTACCCATGGAATATGACGAAAGCGTTCGCGGTATCCAGATGATTATGGAATATGATACTGCTAACGGCGGCGAGTCCATGAATACCACCATGATGAACATGCTGTCTGCCTTTACGGAACCGGACTCCATGGGCTATGCCTACATGTCCACAAAACGTCCTGAAGAAAATACGGCAAGCATGGGCTTTACTACCCGTATGATGTTTGCTGGTCGCAATACCTTGGATACTATGGAATATCCTGGCATGACAGTTCCCATTGGAAAGTCTGTCATTCGGTTCTACGCTACGGACCAGGCCTATGTGGACTACCAGAACACGGTGCTTGATGCTTTGGAAGATGCGCGCGTGGTTCCCAAAAGCAACGTGGAAAACGGCATGGGTGTATTCGCTGGTATGCTAAAGGATTCCTTGTTACTGGAAGTGACTACAGATGAGTTCGTACCCTTTAATTACATGGTTCGTGAAAACTGCTTCCGTGAAGGTGGCATGAGTGAACATAAGCCTTTTGAAACAAAATGGTGTCGTCTGAACAAGAAAGATGTTTGCATGGATGATTACGGGTGGTCCAATTTACACTTGAACAATGCAACTCCAAGGTGCGTTGCTGCCTATGTTGCTCGTTTGATATGGTATGAACCTGAGGTTGAATTGTGGGAAGATGAAATAGACCGGTTGGCAAAGTATAGTGATGAGTGGTGGGAAGACAATATTTCTGCTAGGGATTACATGGTAAAGAATAAGGACTCCCTCAATGCCGAAGCTTTGTTGAACTATTGCATGGAATACAACTTTGAAAACAACAGCGTTGCCTCTTGCGATGCTTTGCGTAAGCAGTGCCTGGAATCCTTGGAAAAGACGGCTTGCATGGATTCCCTGTGGCAGTGGTGTTCCGATCGGGATTGGAATATCAAGGAAAATGAACAGTGCGGTACGGCCTTGGTCAGCCGTTACTATCTGGAAGAATTGGAATCGCCCGTCCTGAAACGTGTGGTGGACCTTTGGTGCGAAGAACATCCGGAGGATAAGCAATGCAAACGGTAACAGAATTTGTATGTTAAGGTGTTGAAGAGAATGAAAAGTGAAGTGTTAAAAATGAAGATGAAACTACTAACAGTTCTTTTGTTTACTGCGGCGTTTGCAGGTAGTGCTTTTGCAGACGTGGATTCGGATATTCGCGACATGCAGCTGGAAAAGGAAAAATTGAACAGCGAAATCGCAAAACTGAACTCCCAGATTGCAGCTACCGATTCCATGCTGAAGGCTGACGATGTCCGCTACAAGACTTTGCAGGACCGTTATAAAAATGATATGGAACGTCGCAAGTCCGAAATTGATTCCCTGAATATCAAGATCAAGGACGTGGCTTCCCAGCTCCAGCAGGAACGAAACAAACAGGCTCATGCCAAGAATCGTAGCGAGAGCGTGAAGTCCAAGCGCAAGGCTTTGGCCACCGCATTGGCTACTATTAGCAAGCAACTGGAGTTCCAGATTTCCCAGACTTTGCCTTGGGATCGCGAAACTCGTCTGGACCGAGCCAAGTCCCTCACTCGGGATATTGAAGGTGGCAACGCTAGCGAAGAAGAAGCCTTCTCCCGCTTGAAGGCTCTCATTGCCGAAGAAACTAAGTTCGGTGATGAAGTGGCTATCATCAATTCTCCGCTGACCCGCAAGAACGGTGAACTGATCAACGCACAAATTTTGCGTATCGGCAATCAGTGGATGGTCTATAGCGATGAAAACGGCACGGTGTATGGCGCCTTGGTTCGCAAATCTGTGTCAGAAGGAGAACGTTCTACCATCGCTTATGAATGGGTGGAAGATTTGAACCTGGCAGAACGTGACGCCATCCGTTTTGCTCTGGATGTGAAGCAGGCCAAGAAGCCGCCCCAGATGGTGAACTTACCTGTAAGTCTCTCTGTGGTAAGGGAGGGTAAATAATGAAGAATGAAGAATTAACAATGAACAATGAATATTCTCCAGTGAATAGAGAACCTTTGAAAGCGAATAATTGTTTCGTTTTTAGGTCTTGGATATTCTGCGTCAGTTTCCTTGTTGTTTCACTTTGTTCCTCTGCTTTTGCCTGGCCCTGGTCTAAGGAAGAACCTAAAATTGATAGTGCCAAGGTCCGCGATTCCCTGAAGTTGGTGGAATACAAGGAGCTGCAACGTGAAGTAGATGCATTGACCCGCATTCGTTTGCAGAAGGCTGATTCTCTGGAAAAGCTGGAAGCGGAACACTGGCGCAAACGTTATAACGAAACTCAATTGACGGAAGAACATCAGACGGAAACCCGCGAACTGGATGGCCGTTACTCCAAGCTTTCGACGGACTTGGGCCGCGTCAACGAAGAGGTCTTGGCAAGCAAAGACGTGACGACGGATGCCGAAGAAAAGGCAAAGTCCGACGAATCTGCCTACGATGCTTTGAATACGCAGATTAAGCTTTCTGTGGACAAGTCCTTAGGTGAAGTGACTGGCGATTATCCTGTTGGAATGAATGACCGTCTGGTAAACTTGAAGAAAGCTCAGAACGATGTGGATGCCAAAACGCCGAACACACTTTCTGCCGCACGTCTTTATCTGGGTGATTTGCTGAAACGTCATGAACTGACGTACACACAGTCCTTTGGTGCTACCAACTCTCAGGTAGGCAGCCGCCCCGACGTGAACGTGAACCGCCTGCGTTTAGGTACCGTCTTCCTGGGCGAAGTGGCTACGGACGGTTCCGCCGGTGGTCTCGGTGAAGTACAGGCCCTGCTACGCTCCGGTGCCCTGCAGGGTAAGATTTTCGAATGGAACAACACGCTTCCTCAGGAAATGTCCGCGACTATCCGCACCGCGGTAAAAGACGCTCAGTCTAATTCCGGCGGTACGCTTTCTGGCGATGCATCCGGGAAAATCGCAATGAGTGGAACGCAGATTGTTATCCCTCTGGATGTCCTCCAGAATAAGGCCGTAAAGAATTCTATTTCAGATACGAAGGAATTGACCTGGCAAGAAGAACTGCAGTCCTTCTTCAAGAAGGGTGGAATCGTGATGTATCCGCTTATGCTTGTGGCTCTCTTTGCGTTGCTTCTATGTCTGGAACGTTTCGTCGTGCTGACCATTCGTGGCCGCATCGGCAAACGCTTTGTGAAGAAAGTTGAAACCATGGTTGCTGAAAAACGTTATGATGCCGCCGCTGACCTTTGCCTGAAAAAGGAAAGCAGCTTGTCGATGGTGATGTTCGCCGTGTTGAATAAGGCCAAGGAAACTCGTGATGCTGCAGAAAAGTCCCTGCAGGAAGCACTCCTTCGTGAACAGCCTAAACTGGAACGCCGCATGGGCTTGTTGGCCGCCATGGGATCCATCGCTCCCTTGCTGGGCTTGTTGGGTACGGTGACCGGTATCATTACGTTGTTCAACGTCATTACCGAAGTGGGTACCAATGATGCGCGCGTTCTGGCTGGCGGCATTTCCGAAGCTCTAGTCACTACGGAAACGGGCTTGATCATCGCTATTCCTGTGATGATTCTTCACGGTCTTCTCAGTGAAAAAATCGAGAAGGTGACCAGCGAACTTTACGTCCAGAGCACAAGCCTATTGAACAAGATTTTCCCCAAGGAAGAGTAGAGATAAGTGGTTAGTGATTAGTGAAGGATGAAGGATGAATAGTGAAAGATGAAGGATGATGGTTGGATTGTCATTCTGAGCGAAGCGAAGAATCTAGAGATTAGGGATGTTGGGAATACTCTGAGGAAAAAAGATGTAACTTCCTTGAAATCGCTAGCATTTGCATCCCGCGTCCCTATCCCCTAGCCCCTGTCCCCTAAAAACCATGAGTAACAACTTATACATTTTCATAGAAGCTTTGCAGAAGACTTGCGGTGCCGGCGGCATCGTGATGCTTCCCATCCTTATATGCGGAGCAATCGGCTTCTATTATCTGTATTCGGCGTGGTTCCGTATCGGTCGCGATTACTTCCGCAAGGATTCCCATAAGGTGGTGGAACGCTTGCGAGAAGACCTGAAGAATAGCGAAAGCGGCGAGGCGAAAACCGCCCGAGGCCGCCTGAAAAAACGTGGGGGAATTCTCGCCCGTGAGTTGCACTTGGCCTTGAAAGTTGCAATCGAGACTCCTAAGGAATACGAAGATTACATGCAGGTCCGCATGATCAAGACTTTGCGCTACATGCAGCAGGGCAACCACATTGTCTCTGTCATGGCGGCGGCCGCTCCATTGCTCGGCCTACTGGGAACGGTGACCGGCATGGTCTCCACCTTCGAAGTCATCACCTTGTACGGTAACCAGAATCCGGTCCTTATGGCGGACGGTATTTCCGAGGCATTGATTTCTACCCAGAGTGGTCTTCTCATTGCGTTCCCTTTGACTTTGCTTAAGCAGCGTCTGGATGAGCGCATCGATATTTTGTCCCAGCAGTTACAGCTGGGGGCAACGGTCATTGAAAATTATTTGAACGTTAAAACGTCTGCAGTTCAAGCTGAAGAAAGTCTGCACCAACGAATAAATTCTGCAAACTCTGCATTGAACCAGAGTGAGGTGTAATATGAATTTTAATCTCCCGCAACGAAAGCAAAAGGACATGGGTATCGATATGGGCCCCCTGATGGACATCGTGTTTATCTTGCTGATTTTCTTTGTGGTAACTTCTAGCTTCACCCGCGAAACCGGCGTTGATGTTACCAAGCCCCAGGCGCAAAGTGCTTCCCAGCTGGAAAAGGAAAATCTGCTGATTGCCATTACCCGCGAGGGTACAATCCACATTAACGAGCGCCAGGTGGACTTGGCCAGCCTTCAGGATATTTTAAAACAGTCCTTGACGAAAACTCCGGATCGTGAAGCTGTAGTTATTGCTGACAAGGGCGCAGAAACAGGAGTGCTGGTACAAGTAATTGATGCTTGTAACTTGAGCGGGGTGAAGAAAGTCTCTATTGCAGCACAGGCGGAGTGATTGACAATTAACAATGAAAAATGAAGGATGAAGAATTAACAATTAACAATGAACAGTGAACAATTAACAGTGAAGAGTTTTTTTTGGTGTCATTCTGAGCGAAGCGAAGAAGCTAGAGGCTGGAAACTAGAAACTAGAAACTAGAAACTAGAGATTAGAGACTAAGGATGTTGGGAATACTTTGTGGGGAAATTAAAGATGTAACTACCTGAAATCGCAAACACTTGCATCCCGCAGCCCTAGACCCTAGCCCCTAAAAACCCCCTTGCCCCTAAAATTCCCTAGCCCCTAAAAATGAAGTATTTGAGATGATTAAAAAGCTTATTAAACGTTTTTCCATCTTGATCGTTGCGATCCTCAGCAGTCTCTTGCTGGTGTTTTCCGTGACGGTTGCAAACCTGTTCATTTCGGGAAAGATGACCCAACAGAAAAAGTATGTGAAGACGGAAGTTGCTGTGAAAAAGCCCGAGGAAGTCCAGAAGAAGCAGGAACAGAAAAAGCCTTCCCGTAAGCCCAACCATCAGAAGTCCAATTCTAGAAGTCCCAAGGCAGGTCCTCGCATGGCGATGAACTTGGGAACTGCAAGTGCAGGGGGTGGTGCTGCCATCAACGAAAATCTTGTGGCAGATTTCCGCGGGGGAGCCATGTCCAATGCAAATGGCGACGTGGACAAGAAACCTACCAGTCGTGCCATGCCCAATTTTCAAGTGCCCCCTCAGATTCGTGACCGCGAAATTGACGCTACCCTCCGTTTAAGTTTCTGCGTAGATGTTACAGGACGTGCCTATGATATCCGCATTATCGAGGAAAGTCCCGCAGGCTCTGGCTTGGCGCAGGCTGGCCGCGACGCTCTGGGGCGAATGACTTTTGAACCTGCAGAAAAAGACGGCAAGTCGGTGCCTTTCTGCGGGATGGAGCAACCGTTCGAGGTAAAGTTCCATGATTAATTCAGGTATGAGGCCGGACCTTCGGTCCTATGAGGTGCGAGGTCGCTTCGCTTTGAGGTGCTTTGGCTTGACTTTAAATTCTCTTTACGTCGCACTGAAAGATTTCAGTATCGGCTGTGTGTTTTTTGCAACGTTTGCTTTGGCATTTCCTGCCTTTGCGGCTCAGTCTGCCGCAGAACTGGTGGATCGAGCCAACACTCTTTATCGCGATGGTCGCTTCAAGCAGGCCATTACTCTCTACCGTAAGGCTGCTGACCGCGGGGCCGATCCCACTGCAATCAGTTTCAACATTGCCAACTCCTACTATCAGATGGAAAAATATCCGGAGGCTGCCGCCAGTTACCGCAAGGCAGTGGACTATTCCGGCGGTAAATTCGCTCCGGCCCTTTTCAATATGGCCTCCGTCTACTTTAGGCTGAAGCAGTATCCGGAATGTATTGCCGCCTACCACAGGGCGTTAAAGTTGGAACCGGATAACATCAGCGGGTGGCTGTACCTGGGCGAAGCCTACAGTAAGACTGGTGATAAGGTGGGTGCCCTCCGTGCAGTCGAGAAAGCTTACGCATTGGACAAGTCCGACATTAGCATTGTGTACCAGCTTTCCGAAGCCAACATCGCATTGGATGATTACGACCGTTCTGTCGTCGTGATTCGTGAAGGTTACGCCGAGAATCCGGAAGAAGTGGACTTCCTGGTTTATCTCGGAGATGTTTACCGCCTCCATAAGGATTACGAACAGAGTGCTGGCGCCTATCGTGAAGCCCTCTCCATTAGGCCTGACGATACCGCCACCATGTACAAGCTGGCCGATGTTCTCGTAGAGGATAACAAGCCGTTTGTGGCTATGGATATTCTAAACAATATCGTCCAGATCAAGCCAGACTTTACGGATGCCGCCATCTTCCTGGGGAACTTGGCTTATGATGCCAAGTTCTTGGAACGTGCGGAGTTTGCCTATGAACTAGCGGCAAAGAACGGCAACGCCGAAGCTATCTTTGGATTCAAGAATATGGCGTATGACGCTCATGCCCAAAAACGCGAAGACGAAACTCTCAGGCTTTTGCGTCTTGCACAAAAGTATTATCCCGACGACGTCACTCTTCAGGCGGATATCCTGAGTTTTACAGAAAATGAATGATGCGTCCGGGCAAATTCCAGACGCATTTGATTGCAATTAATTCTTGTTCTTTTCCACAATGTTGCTGTAATTGTTAAGCAGCTGCTGGCTAGTTTCCGAAATTTTCTGGAGGGCTTCTTCCAGCTGGCCTCGATCATCTAGATGGTCCTGCACAGCTTTCGCTAACCGAACCAGCTCCTTCAGAGGTTCCTCCACATTCTGGCTCATGGCTTCCATCAGGGTAGACCGAGATTTATAAGCTTGTTCCGCCACGTTGAAGGCCTTGTACAGATGGTCCATTTGCAACAGTTCCTTCAACTTTTCTTCGTGCTTCTTGCGGACTGCAAAAATGACTCCGGAAATTCCCTCAACGTTTTCCTGGTTTACCGCCACCATGTGGGCATCGCACCATTCGCTTTCGTTTAGGGTGTTGTTTACCAACGTGTTCAGGAACTGCTGGGTCACGATGCCCTTGTCCTTTAACCTTGCTTCTATGGTGTCCAGGTTCACGAAATCGGTCATGACTTTTTTGAATTCAGGGGCTACCACGTTGTCGCAGAAAATCTGGAGTTCACGTCGGGCATCGTCACCGGAATCCTTAAAGTGGTAGTTGACAATTTGGTGGGCCGCCAATTGGAGGAAGGTATTCTTTTGGGGCGAGATAAAGTAGATTGCCGAGTAGATGTTTCCCAGAGCACTGAAAATATCCATTTGGGATCGCAGCTGGTCGTAGGATTTCCGCAAGCTTTTCTGTGTCCTGCTCATCTCAAGAAGTACCTTGCAGTTATTTGACTTGATGGCGCTACCGACGATGTTCAAATAAGTACCGACGGCAGTCCAGATGATAACGTTCATGACATCTACTTCAAAGACTTCGACGCTCTTGGTGTAGTAGGAGCAAATCAACATGACGATGTCAAAAAAGATCACCAGGATAAAATTGTGGATGGGAGCCCCAAAGAATAGGAGGGGCAGCACGATGGTCATGATGATATAGGCCAACGCATAGTTGTTGGGGTCCGTGACCGTACCGATCATGATACCGAAACTGTAGCAGCTGATGATGAACGCGTAGACAAGGACCGTCTTGATGAGGGGATGCTTTTCGATCAGGAAACGTGTGGCAAGGAGAATGAAAATCTGGGACAAGAGCCAGATGGCATAGACCTTTGCGTTTTGGGGATAGAGTCTGTCAAAGATGCTGGTGTAGCAGGTGAGTAACGCCATTAGGCCGCCCATCAGGGTCGATGTCACCTGCAACATTTTTCTGTTTCCCCTGCGGAAGGGGATGCGGATGTTTTGCCATTCGCTCTTGGTTAGCCCTGCATACAGCATGGCATTCTTCATTTTCTCTATCATATCGAAAACACCTATGGGTAAAACCCAATCCATTTAAAGAATAGCAAATTTGTTTGTAACGTGGTGGATAGGTGTTTTTGAATGTGTATAATTGAGGGCTTTTTTAAATTTCCAGTGATTTTTTCAGCCCGTTGATGAAATCGTAAATATCCTCTTCTTCGGCATTGAATTTTTTGAAACCGATGGATGGAATCAGCTGGTAAGGTTTTCTTCCTTCCCTGTTGTATATGTCGAAGTTCATTTTCAGCTTTTCAAAGCAGTTGGAAATATGCATGTCGAATTGGGAATCCACCATAATGATGAATTCGTCGTCTGAGTAACGCAGGATGGACCCCCACTGTCCCACCGACCGGTTGATAATCAGTGCGGTGCTTTTCAGGGCGTTATCGCCTTCACCTTGCCCGAACTGCTGGACAATGTTGTCGAAGGCGAACAACTTCACGATAATGCCGGTGGCCTTACCGCCCTTTGCAGAGTAAAGATTCAGGACGTAATTCAAGAAGGACCTGTTGAAAAGCCCCGTCAGGTGGTCTCTGAAGACTTGCTCGTTCTGCAGGCTGGTAAAAGCTCCCGCAATAGCTACCGCAAAACTTGGTGCCATCAGGGAGACTCCGTAGAATATGGACTGGATGACAGTGGATGCCACAATGGGAATTACGTAAAGCCAAATGGGGAAGAATCGGATGAAGCGGTCCTTCCGGTAGTATTTCACATAAAGTATCAGGGAGTTTGCCAAAATGCAGTAGTTCAACCCCAGGAAAATCCAGTAGCCCACTTCTCGGGAGTAGACGTTATGTTCGTCAATGCTAAAGACGAAGGGGTAGAAAACGTTGACGACCAGGAGGCTGCTGGCGGTAATCGCCGTAATCATGAAGCTTCTTTTTTGGGCGCGGGTCAATTCAATTTTCAGGTGTTCCTTTAGAAATTCGAACCAGGTCACCGCGCACAGCAGATTAGAGGCGTAAAGCCAGGTGTTGGACCACATGACAAACAGCCAAGAAAACCGCGATGAACCTCCGTCCACCGCAAACGCCACGATGTCCGAAAGGCAACAGGAAAAACAGCTGGCCAGCATAGCGATGAGCAGCTTGCTCTCGAACGTCTTCAGCCGAAGCCGCCAGAGATTACCTACAATCATGACGAAAACTAAAAGCAAACCGATGGTATTTGAACCAATCGCCATGCGAATGTCTACACCCGAACCCATAACAGCTCCTTTATCCCACAATACCCAAAAAATAATCTATATAAAAAAGATTATTTGGATTCATTTCAACAACGCTTTTTTTACTGCGAAAAATTATATTTCGGAAAAATATATTACGGATTGGAGAATCGCATATATACCCAAGTGCGTCTTGTCACAAACCGTAAAAAATGGAGATCTTATGTCTAAGTTAATGCGTTCTATTTCGGGTATCCGCGGTATCGTGGGCGACACCCTCACCCCTCAGGTTTTGCAGTCTCACGTTCGAGCCTTTCTGGAAATCACCAAGGCCAAGAAGGTGGTCATCGGTCGTGATAGCCGCCCCACCGGTGATGCCATCGTGCAGTATGTTTCCGGTATTTGCCGTCTCTCCGGCGTAGACGTTGTAGATGTGGGCCTCTCGACCACTCCCTCTGTGGAAATTCTCACCACCGAAAATAAGGCTGACGCAGGCATTATCATTACTGCAAGCCACAACCCTCTGGAATGGAACGCCCTGAAGTTCCTGAACAACAAGGGCCTCTTCCTGGGTCCCGACGATGTGAAGAAACTCTTCGAATTGGCAGATGCCAACCAGTTCAGCTATCCTGACTACCGCACTATGGGTAAGTACGAAGTGGCTCCCGATGCAGACGGCGTTCATATCGATGGCACCCTCGGCATTCCTTTTGTGGACGTAGATGCCATCAAGGCAAAGAAGTTCAAGGTTGCCGTGGACGCCGTTAACGGTGCTGGCTCCTACATTGTGCCCCGCCTGCTGGAACAGCTGGGCTGCGAAGTGGTCCGCGTTCATTGCGAACCCGATGGAACATTCCCCCGCGGTGCAGAACCTCTGCCCGAAAACCTGGGTGACCTTCGTGAAGCTGTAAAGGCAAATGGCTGCGCTGTGGGCTTTGCCGTGGATCCTGATGCAGACCGTTGCGCTCTGGTGGATGGTCTTGGCCGTAGCATCGGCGAAGAGTACACTCTCGCTATCGCAACCGAAGAAGTTCTTTCCCAGAAGAAGGGCTCCGTTTGCGTGAACCTTTCCACCAGCCGCATGAACGAAGATGTGGCTGCCAAGTACGGTTGTGAATTCAGCCGTGCCAAGGTGGGTGAAATTAACGTCAGCCTCCAGATGATTGATAACGGTTGCGTCATCGGCGGTGAAGGTAACGGCGGCGTAATTTTGCCGGCTCTCCACTACGGTCGCGACTCTCTGGTGGCTGCTGCCCTCGTTCTTAGCTGGATGGCCCATCACGATGGGGGCCCCGAAAAGTTCGTCGCCGAAAATCCTGCCTACGTCATGCCCAAGAAGAAGTTCGAACTGGGCGACAAGAAGGTGGCGGACATTCTCCCCAAGGTGAAGGAAATTTTCGCCGGCTGGAAGATGGACGAACGTGATGGCCTCTGGATGGGTTCCGAGAAGTCTTGGGTTCACGTCCGTGCAAGTAACACCGAACCTGTGATCCGCGTAATTGCCGAAGCTCCCACTGCAGAGGAGGCGGAAGCTCTTTGCAGTAAGGTTGAAAAAATTATTTAGACGCAAAGGGGTTGCCACCCCTTTGGAATCCCCACTCACAAAAGTCCGTGCAATGGTGCCCGGACTTTTTCTCGTGTCTGAGGGCGAGTAAACTCGCTCCTCAGAGTTTAATCTATGGTTTCGAGACTCGCGTTGTCTTATTGATTTACTTAGACGCAAGGGGTTCCACCCCTTGGAACCCCGACAGAAACATTACTTCGTAAGTTTCTGGTGTGGAGGGGGCATCCCTCCAACCCATCCCTAGAATCTGGTTGCAAGGGTTTCATCCCTTGGTTCCCGGCATTTATGGTTTCGGCGTGTCCCATTTAAAAGGTATCTTGACCTAGAGATGTCTCTAGGTCTTATATTTTGTATAATGAACTTGTTCAAGAAAAAGAGATATATGGTTACCGCAATTGTCCTTTCGATTTTGTTCCTTCTGGGGGATGCTGGAGTTTTGTTCCTTAGCCAAAAGTGCTTTGGTCGCTTGCCGCAGGGAGAGCGCCTGGCCCGCATCAAGCAGTCTCCTAACTACAATGGGGACGAGTTTGTCAATCTCGATAACACTGTCACCATGGTGTACAAAAAAAGCAAGTTGCAAGTCTGGAAGGAGTTCCTCTTTGACAACTCCGGTGTGCAGCTGACTCCCGAAGATTCCATGACGGTGATCCGCACCGATTTGAAGGCCCTGCCCGACGACAAGGATTGGCTGGTCTGGTTTGGCCACTCCAGCTACCTCATGAACTTGTCGGGCAAAAAAGTGCTGGTGGACCCCATTCTCTATGCCGGTTCTCCTGTCAGTTTCGTAAACAAGATGTTCAAGGGGACCGACGTTTACAAGCCCAAGGATTTTCCGGACATAGACTATCTGGTGATTAGCCACGACCATTGGGACCATCTGGACTATGAAGCGGTTACGGAATTGGAACCACGGGTGGGCAAGGTTATTGTTGGACTTGGCGTGGGCGAGCATTTTGAATACTGGGGCTATCCCAAGGAGAAACTGGTGGAATTGGACTGGTGGGAAAATTCTGTTCTTGACTCCACGCAGGAAAACTCCGCCGGTACAAAAAATATATTCGAGGTTGTTTCTACGCCGGCCCGCCATTTTTCGGGTCGTGACCTCCACCAGAATAAGACCCTCTGGTCCTCATTCATTTTAAAAACGCCTAAACGCACCGTCTGGATGAGCGGTGATTCTGGCTACGGGTCCCATTTCGCTACCATCGGGGAAAAGTTCAATGATATTGACTTGGCCGTCCTAGAAAACGGGCAGTACAATCAGGACTGGTCTCTCATCCACACCTTACCGGAATACTTGGGCAAGGAAATGCAGGAACTGAACGCCAACCGCTATTTGACCGTTCATCATTCCCGCTTCGCTCTCTCCAAGCATGATTACCGCGAACCGTTGGAAAATGCAAAACGGGCTGCCGCAGAATCCGGCAAACCCGTTTTAATGCCCCAGATGGGTGAAGTCCTCTATCTAGAGTAAAATCCGCGACCAGACTTTCCGTGAGCTGAAAGCGGCTCATCCAAATGAGCCGTGTCAGCGAGAGTGAGCGCAAGTCGTAGGTTCGTCGCCATACGTACTGCGCGAACGGTCTTTATTAGAACTGTTCTAGGAACTTATGGACGTCCTCGGGCACCCAGGTGTTCTGCCATCCACCGTAGTCGTTGGCTGTCCACTGGTGTCCGCCCTTCCAGGTACATACGCGTACAGGATGGTTGGGGTCCACCTTCTGGAAGTCATAGCAGACGTGAGGTTCGCCGTTGTTGCCGGAGTGCTTCTTCATGACATTCACTTCGTCACTTACGTCGGTGCCGCCAGGCCCGTTGTTCTTAAGAATACGGGTGATGGCGCTATTCAAACGCTTGTAATCACAAAGTCCGTCATCGGTACCGTGAACATCCATCCAAGCGATGGGTTTGCCTGCATTGGTGGGAATGTAAATGTTCCAGTCGGCCACGGCGTAGGTTACAGCGGCGCGGACGCGATGCTGGAAGACCTGTGCCAAGGAGTTGGTGAACATGGAGCCAAAGCTAAAGCCGGTAACGAACACGCGGGATGTATCGATGCAGTAGTTTTCTTCCATGGTGGTTAGCAGCTTGTCAAAGAACTGATGGTCCTTATCGTCGCCACCGCGCCAAGGCATACCGTCGGTATCTCCGCGGGGAGCTACAAAGATGTAGTTGCCCTCGGTGTCAAGCTTCTGCTGGCCATAGTAAGGAGTAGGATGGTCCTGGTCCGGAGCATGGTGGACGAAATCTTCTGCGTTACTGCCCATGCAGTGCATGGCGAACAGGAGCTTGTGTGGCTTGGTGTTGTCGTAGTTCTTTGGCAGGGTGATGAAGTATTCGCGAGTCAGGCCTGCAACGCTCATTTCAAAGCGGTCGCCGTTTTCAACGCTCTTGGTCTTGACGAGAGAAGAATTCTTGCCGCAGCCCTTACTAGGAGCGGGTGCGTTACCCTTGACGTAATCGTAAACGCCCTTGATATTTAAGGCGGGTGTCTGACCTCCGTTTCCTCCGTTGCCGCCTGCTGCAACAGTCTTGGTCAAGGTCAAGTCTACGTTAGTATCCAGGTTGGCGAGGGTTACCACAAGCGTATCAAAGCCGTCGGCGATCACGCGCAGGTCGTTTCCGGCGCCTTCCTTCTTTAGGGTCTTTACGGTAGAGCTCAGGGCTGCACCGTAGGAACCGCGGGCGGTGAACTTTAAGCTCTGTTGGGCAGAACCCATCTTGACGCGGGCGAAGTAAGAACCTTCGCTCTTGACGAAACTACGCAGGTCCACAGAACCTGTGCCGTACAGCTTCTGTTCCAGAATGCAAAAGCCCATAGCGTCAAAAATCTGGATCTGGACCGGATTTGCAGAGGACTGGCTGTAGGAGAGAACACCGTTGTTCACGCCGACAAAGCCCGGCTGGGTCATCTGATGGATGCCCTGGATTTGCGTGTCACGGAGAGTGAATGATCCAACGCCGTCAGTTGTGGTCGAGTATTCCGTGCCGACTAGGTCGACTGCGGCGGCCTTGATGGCGGCACCATTGGAATCAGAGACGGTCCCCGTTAGAATGAATGCATTTGCGACTGTAGCAGAAAGTGCTACTGCTAACCCAAATTTAAGCACACCCTTTGTATTCATATTTTTTTCCTTTTTTTTGACCCAAACAATCCCAACATATATATAGCTCAAAATGGGGGTGGATTGTTGCAGTGCCGTTCCTTTTCCGTGGATAAGAAATCCACACGTCACTGGACCCAATGCCCCTATCTAAATTTACCTCCAAAATGGCCCGGAACACCATCCTGTATACAAAAGCCGTTGTTAAATGTTGTAAGAACTTGCGGGCGAAGAATCTCATAAACACAAAACCTAACGGAAAAGCTCCCGCAGGTAACCGCGGGAGCCTTGTTCTAATCAAGGAGTACGTATATGAAAAAATCTAGACGGGGCTTAGCCCCTTGCAGCGTTACATCACGTTCAGCTTACGTGCGGCGGCCTGCTGTTTCTTGACCAGGTTGAACGTCAAGATGCCATCTGCCAGGGAAACCTGGATGTTGTCGGCATCGATTTCGTCTGCCAGGCGGAAACTTCTTTCGTAGTTTACCGTGTTGTCCCTGCGGGTACGGCTTGCCTTCACTGTCAGAATGTTCTTTTCGACCTGGATGTCCAGGGCTTCCTTCTTGACGCCCGGCAGTTCCACTTCCAGCGTAAAGCCGTTCTCTACTTCGTAGAATTCGGCCTTGGGACTGTAGGTGTACTCGCGCTTGAGGCATTCGGTCTCGTTCTTGTTGTTGCTGCCCATGTTGCTCAGGCTGTTGAACAGGTCCTGGAGTCCAAAGAAGGCGGTGGGGATTGCGTTTGCGTTCATCATAATATTTTACCTCGTTTTTGAGCGGGTTCGGCGTTCGCCGTTGACCCATTGTTTTGTCTTCGCAATCCTTATCGCAAACCCCGTGCCAATTGTAAAAAAGCAGCGGATTTTTTTTAAATCGTCCCTTTTGCTGTTGCAAGGCGGCCTCTTGATTTCAAATAGAGACGTAAGGTGTTTCGTAATTGAAACGTAGGGTGGTTTAAAATGAAAACTCAAAAAAAAGAAATAAGTTTTGACGTTTTTAATAGGTGTTACGATACCATAAGTAAGGAAATCATGGCCAAAGTGTGAGAAAGTTTACATTTGGTGACCGAAAACTGCATAATGGCTTGCTGATGTCCTTAGTTTTTTATATTTTAAAGTTATACTACAAAAATGTTACCTTAAAAAGGAGTTATCTCATGAAAAAAGTTCTCGCTGTTCTCGTTGCCTCCGTGGCTATGTTCTTTGCAGCTTGTGCATCTTCCAACACCACTTCTACCGGTGGCACCGCTGTTGAATCCAACCTCGCTAAGTTGAGAATGGTTGCCGAAGAATACGCTGCAAAGGGCGTTATCGTTGCAGTTGGCGAAGGTGTTGCTGTTAAGGAACAGAATGCTATGAACCAGGCTCAGATGTATGCTCGTGCAGAAATCGCTTCTATCCTCGGTGTTAAGTCTCAGCAGCTCACCAAGGCTTGGAACGAAGAAGTGGGCAACACCGAACAGTTCGAATCCAACTCTCATCAGGAACAGGTCAACAAGGAAATCATTTCCGAACGCGTTGCCGGTGCTACCACCGTCAAGATGCTCACCGAAAAGCAGGCTGATGGCCGCTATAAGGTTGCTGTCATGATGGCTATGGACCCGAAGGTTTTCGAAGCTTTCGCAAACGCTCTGAAGAGCTCCGAAGCTGTGAACGAACAGATTCGTGCCCGTGCCGACGCTGCTTACACTTCTGCTGACGAAGATTTCGCAGCATACGATGCTATGAAGAACAGCGCAAACGGCATCTAATTTCCTCCTGTTTGTTACGTTAAGCTAAATTAGGAGAGGCTAGGGAGGTATTCTCCTGGAGCCTCTCCTTATTTTAATTTGTGTTTGAGGAAGTTTTGTATGAATAAGGCTTTGTCATTGTTTCTAGCGCTGGTCTGTGCTTCAAGTTTTTCTTGGGCTGGAAAGGTTATCACGTACGTCGGTATTTCCGATGTGTCTCAGGAAGATGCGGATAACGCCGCCTATGCGGGTATTGCCAAACAGATTTCTGCCGACGTGAAGGTCGAACAGACCATGTTGGATGTGGAAGTGACCCGCGGGAACCAAACTCAGGCCGCTAGTTCCTACACTTCCTCCAACCAGGTAAATTCTAGAACAAAGTTGGAAGGGGTGAACATCAAGCCCTTGTCCCGCGAAGGCCGTAACTTTAGATCCGAGGCCCGCGTAGACATTGATGAAATGACCAAGAATATGCAGTTCGACTTGAACGAACTGAAAAAACGAATGAACAACAGCGAAAATCGTGGCTGGGAAGCTGTTGAGTCTGGTAAATACTATGTGGCTAGCGAAGCTTGGACAGACGCTGCCCGGGCTTTGGTGGAATACTACTCCAAGCTTGACGAATACAAGAAGTTTTTCAAACTGGACCAGTCCTTTACTATCAAGCATAGAATCGCAGACCTGGAAAACAAGATTATCTCCGCATTGAGCACTGTTGAGCTGAAGCTCCGTGTCGAAAACCATAAGCTGCCCGGTAACGAGGCCGAAATTGTTGTTTTGGCCAAGGGCGCTCAGGGCGGAGTCGAAGATTTGCCAATCCAGGTGGTTCACGAAGGCAAGGTCATCTATGAACGTAGAACCGGTTCGGGCGGTTTCACTGAACTGAAACCCAGCGGTCTTGTTGGCGATGGCGACGACTTGTGTAAGCTGACCGTGATGGTTGGCGGCATTCATACCAAGCTGTTGAAGGCTTCCGGTCTTGACCATGGCAAGGCTGTGGAATTCCAGCTGAAGCCCCAGTACAGGCGTAAAGGTGTCCAGGCAAATGTTGTGGACGAACGCCTGAAGAAGGCTTACAAGTTTAGCTGCAACGGCCCTATCAAGGCTTGCACTTCTATCCAGAGCAAGCTTATGCGTCAGGGCTTGAACTTCCACAAGGATGGTTCCAAGCCGGTCAAGTGCGACATTGTGACTCGGGTCACCTCTGGCGGCGGCTTTATCTCTACTTACGATGTAAAGGTGGTTCTGTCCGGCTCCATTACCTACGAGAATACAAAGCAGGGAAGCGGCAAGAACGAAGATGTGGCTATCATGTCTGCCCTGAAGAAAATCGACTTTATGGGGCTGCACATCAAGTAAAACCTGTTCTTGACTTTGAAAACAAAAAGCACCATACTCTGTATGGTGTTTTTTTGTTTGGAAAATGCGGGTCTATTTTACTAAAAGATTTAGATTGACGATAATGCTACAGGGGGTGTTTGCCTTTTCGGGATACCGAAGGGATGCGCGTTATGGAAAAGAAGCCTTTAAGAATTGACGAATATATCTGTATCGGGTCTACCGACTACGCCATGGAATTTCAGAGCAAGAGCATCTGGATTTCAGCCTTTCCTAGGGATATGGGCTACTGGAGGTCTCGCGCCAGCAAGGAAAACCTTGAACATCTGGGGTTGTTCCTCAGTGGAAAGCCCATGCTGGTGGACGATAACTCGTTGATCATTGAAGTGCCGAAGTTCATGGCCGATGACGCAGAAGAGAAGAATCGGATGGTCGAAGTGGCTTTTGGAATCGGGAATGGCGGTCAAATCCTGTTTGCCCTGCCCACAGAGGTTAACGGCCTTAAAATCCATATTGCTGTAGACCCGAAATCAGTAAGCGTCTTCGATGACGGAAGGACTGTAAAGGTCTGTTTTAACACGGAGGTTACATTACTGGAACCGTTTTCGGGTATACCCGCGGAAGAACTTAAGCGGGGCTTTTTCTACAGCAACAAGAATGACCGCTTCTTTCGCGTGTTGAAGGTGTTGACCGAGGCTCCGGACAGCCTTGATTTTTGCCGCAAGCAGATTTACGGAAATTACACCGAGTTCGGCCTGACCCGAGAAGAAGCGGACTGCGATTTCTTTGTCATCCAAAAATCTGCCGACAGTGTTGTTGCAAGACGCAAACTGTTTTTGGAACATTATCCCCACCTGATTATGGACGTAAAGCCGCTGTTTCGCCTGGCGAAAGTTTTTGGTTACTCTAAGGCGGCTGACGACGATTCTGATTACAGGGGATTTTTCTCCAATAGGGGATCTTTTGGATATTTTGGCAATGTTCCCGGTACCACTTACGGGTTGATGCGCCGCCGCAGTGAAACCTCCCTGAAGGACTTTGCGGAACAGGCGAAGAACGATAGCATCGCTTTGCGGAAATGCTTACAGCAGATTGAAAGTATTGAAGAAGAAATGGCGACTTTACTGAAAGTGGACCATCCCAAATGGTGCTCCATGACGAAGCAGTTGAAGACGGTCAAGGAGACTCACATGGACGCTGTAGTTCACCTGAGAATCCGATATGAGGATTTTATGAATGACCAGCGGGTGAAGCGTCTGAAACAGCAGATGACCCGGGATATAGAAGAGCTGGATACGGTATGGCGGTTTGTAACGGAAAAGCTTGTTCCCCGGGTGAAACCGGGCGAAGCGACCTACGATACCATTTGCCAATACGTCTATGGTCAGATTTCTATGGACCCGCTGCTGTTTTGCGATTCCTCCACAGGGCCTTTTCAGAGTTTCGCCCGCAGCCTGCTGGTGTAGGGTTTGGACAATCTCAACTGCAATAGCGACTGAGAATTTTCTTTGTTTACTTGACGGTATTTGTGACCGTCCATTTTTTTTGTTGACGTTTTTCCATAAAAAAACGATATATTATGTAGAATAGTTTTTTTTAAGAGGAATAATATATGGCAACAATGGCAGAACTGATGGAAATGAACGCTCCCCGCTTTAAGCAGCCGGGTCAAGACGCAATTTACAACGCCTTCGACGCATTTTTGAAGGTGGCTTTTATTGAGGGTAAGCTCCCGGACTTTAGCAAGGATTTGGTGGTGGCAGAAGATGGTTCTGTTTCCTTTGTTGCCCGCGAAGAGGACTTTGAACCCTTGATGGAAAAGTATGTCCGCACCATGGTTACTGCCGACAAGAAGAAGGCTTCCAAGGATCAAGGTGATGGGGAATCTGCAGGGGATAAGGATTTGCTCCTGGTGGAATGCGTGCTCAACTGGATTTGGACTTTGGGAACCTGCAACGCAAATACATCTTGTGGTGCCGCCGGCAAGGCTCTGGACCTGGACGAAAAGGGGACCGCCTTTGCCACAAAGAAGACTGGCCTTTGGGCTACCGGCATGAGTGCCGCCTTCAAGAAAAACGACATGACTCTCCTTGCCTGGATTCTGCGCAACAATTGCCAGCTCTGCCATGGCGTAACGGACCTGCAGGTGGTCAAGGAAAAGCTGGAACGCAGCGCCCTGAAGGCTGCCGTGGACAAGAAATGCGCTTCCGCCTCTATCCGCAATGCGATGCTGCACTTTGCCAATCCGGACCTTTACATGCACTTTTATACCGCTGGCGACAAGGTGGCCTTTGTGAGCGAACGCAGTAGCGACTACCAAGCTCGCGCCCAGAAGTTCGAGAAGTTCTCTGGCGAACCGGCCTTCTACAAGACGAAGGAATACCTGGCCCGCTATACGGACATGGTCCTTTGCGAAATCTTTGACGGAATACGCAATCGAGAAGACCATAAGAACATTGAATATCACGAGTTCATGACGAAGTTCGTCTACATCAAGCGGGAAGCGAAACCTTCCAAGAAGGCTAAGGCGGACTAGGTGAATCCTTTCGAGGAAAAACTTTATTCATGGTTAAGCGGGAGACGAACCTTGCGGGATGTCTCCCGTGTTTTTTTGTCTTGAAAACCTAAGCCCGATGTATCTTCAAAGGGAGATAAAACAAAGTATTTTATTTTTAAAGAAAAAGAGTAATTTTTTTACTAAATTCTAGATACAAAACGATTGCGTTTTGACGTGTATAAATCACAAAGTAAAAGGAGTGTTCATGAAAAAGCTATTGCTAGTGCTTTTTTCGGCGCTATTACTGTGCTCTTGTTCCAAGAGCATGCAACGATTTGATATGCTGAACAAGGCCTACATGGAAAATGGCTTTGACGCAGCTATCAACGAAGTCCAGACCAACAAGGAGGAACTGTACGGTGAAAAGTCCATGTTCCTCTACTACTACGACCTTGGCGTGTTGCACCACTATAACCGCAATTTCGATAGCAGTATCGAAGCCTTCAACCAGGCAAGACAGATTTACGAAGACCTGTACGCTCGCTCCGTCACCAACGAAGTGGGTGCCATGGTGACCAACGACAACACCCGTCCCTACCGTGCAAGACCTTTTGAAATCCTTCTGCTCTGCGAATTCCAGATTCTGAACCAATTGGGCAAGGGCGATGTGGATGCCGCCCTTGTGGAAGTGAAGCAGGCTCAGATTGTCGCCGAACAGCTCTACCAGAAGGACAACGAGAAGGTTAACGACAACGGCTTCTTGCGCTACCTGACCGCCCTCGTGTACGAAATGCAGGGCGACAAGGACGATGCCTCCATCGCCTATTACGAAACCGTCAAGGCCTACAATGCTAGCTCCACCGCCCTTCCCAAGGAAGTGTACGGCTTCGTGAGCGACCGCCTGCTGGACAATGAACGTGAATCCGACTTCAATGAACTGGGAATGGAACCCGCCCCGAGCGAAGTCGCCAAGAGCACTCGCGAAAACGAGGAACTGGTGGTGATTGCCTACAGAGGCCGTGCCCCGATTCTGAAGAACGTTGTTTACGCCGGTGGCTTTGCCGGTGGTGAATTCATTTTCGCCGTGGATGACGAAACCATGAAGGGCCTGGAAGGCTTCCGCGTTCCGTTCCCGACAGGCGCCTTGAATGCTCTTCTTTCTCCGTTGGGTGTGACGACCAACATGATTCCCACCATTTTCATTGCCGTACCCTATCCGGTGGGTGTCACTACGGTTGATGCTGGCAACTACAGGGACATTGGCATCAAGAGCGTTGAAATTGAACTCGGGGACGGCGAGGTTCATTTCCCGGAAATGGTGTATGACGCCACCGCCGAACTGGAACAGAACATCGCCGACGAAAGATCCGCCGACATGGTCCGTACCGTCTCCCAGACTTTGATTAAGGCTGCACCCCTCGTACTTGCCAACAAGAAGGCCACTGAGGCTGCTGGCGTACTCGGCGGCTTTGCATCCCGAGTAGCTGGCGATGCTGCCCTCAGGGCACTTGCCCAGTCCGATACTCGAATCGGCTCCTTCAACCCCCGCCAGATTGCCATGACCCGAATCCCCGTTCAGGCTGGCGACTACCAGGTTGAAATCCGTGGCAAGGATAACAGCGGCCGTGTCATGAAGTCCTACAAGATGTCCGTGCCCGTCAAGAAGGGCGAGAAGAAGGTCGTTTTGGTACCCCTGGTTTACTAAGACGGTGACCCAAGACAGAGACAATAACTGTTTTGAAACCTTAAAAGTCCTACAAGAAAAAGTCCAGCCGAAAGGCTGGATTTTTTTTGTAAAAAAGTTTGGGTTCGTTCTAGCAAGCCCTAGAGGGATTGATTTTTCTTTTTGTTCCGCAGTTTTTTGATATACTCGATTGCAAAGTGGAACGCCAAAAGCGACAACGAGGTTATGAGTAGTATGGAGTAGTTGCTGTTTATGGATAGGTGACTAGGGGTGTGCCTTAGGAAGGGAACTCCGAAACGGTATAGCCAGCAGCAGATGAAGGTTCCCGCATACACCATGGAGGCTCCCAGAATGTAGCGATCTTTAGCGAAGAACTGCCGGATTGCCGCCACAATGAAGGTCGCGGAAACACCCAGTAAAAGCGACGTTAACACGCCGACCATTGTGTTTCCGTCCGTTGCGTGCCAGAATATGCGAAAGACTACATGAACAGCGTAGTAGCCATAGCTCAACATGGCGAAAAAATTCAAGAAGATTAGCGGTACAATCTTGAAATATTTGAACATGGGGCCTCCTTTTCCATAGGTTATCGCTTGTTAGAGCTGTTTTGTCAATTGTTTTTGCGTTTTTTTTTGCGAATTCATGGGAAAAATTAGCAGGTACAATGACTTGTGAGTGGTAAAACTCTAAAAATAGATTTTCCGTATGTCAGGATTTGACATTTGGATTAGGTAGATTATAGAGTATACAAAACAAGGAGACACGATATGAAATTTCTGTGGATTACCGCTCTTATGATGGCTGTGAGCAGCTTTGCTCTGGAAACCTACGAATGCAAGGACCTGTACAACATTTCCAGTAGAGAATCCTACTTCATCGTTAAAATCGGGACCCGAGAAAAAGCCAACTACACGGAGTACGACGACAAGTCCATCTGCGAAAGGGATGCCGCAAAGATGGAAGCCAAAGAAGCCGCCAAGGCTGCAAAAGCCACAAAAGCATCCTCCGGCGATAACGATGAAGGTAACGACTTTTTTGACGCTCTCGTGGAATTCATGGGCTTTGCCAAAAAGGAACAGGGCTGGCGTAAGGACGGAACCCTGCTTTGGGAGAAAAACAGCGACGGCAGCTACTACTGCTACGACAAAAGCGGAATGAACACCGTTAAGCGGGTTAAGGATGCCAAGTGGTGTAAATGATTAATTCGGATTTGCGCAAAAATCCTCTCGTCGTTCAATTTAGCAACCATTGGTTGCTGAATTTTAGCACACAGTAGAAACGATAGAGCCGAGATTATCCGCGAAGGCACTTCAATAGTGTGGACTGCTGTCTAGGCGATATAAAAATGTTCCAGCAATGTTGTTGGCGAGGGCTTTCAACTGATGAATTAATACAGTGACTCCTGCTCTATCTTTCGATGAATTGAGCTTTTTCTTCTAATGAGAGGTCGTTTATCGATTTGCCGATCTGTTCTGCATACGCAACCAAGGCACGATGATCATACCGACAAGGTGGAGATACCTTGTAAGGGTCAATACTCGCCACATATTCGCCATGATTGTCAGCCAAGATCGCATGGTAGGTACGATTGCCGGGAATCTATCCTCTATCAAAAAACTAAGGTCTTAATGCGTTAAATGTTTAACTTCTTTGAAAGACTTGATTTCGTCAGCCAGAACTTTCTGCAGTTCTTCCTTTGGCAACAGCAATTGATAATCAGCAACTCCAATTGGCTTGCCAACACCATCGAGCGAAAGTTCAACTTCAACATTATCTTTTGTTGCACAAAGAATAATACCGACCGAACGATTTTCGCCCTCCCCGCGCTCCAAACGGTCAAGCAATGAAAGATAATAGTTCATCTTGCCTACATATTCCGGCTTAAATTCACCCACTTTCAAATCAATTGCCACCAAACATTTCAGTTGCCTATGGAAGAAAAGCATATCCACCCTGCTTGTTTTCCCATTGAATTCCAGTTCATGCTGGTTTCCAATAAAGGCAAAGCCTTTTCCAAGTTCCAAAAGGAACTGTCTAACCTTTTCAACAAGTTTTCGTTCCAGTTCCAACTCCATTACCGGTTCTGTAATTCCAAGGAAACCCAGGTTATAAGTGCTGCGAAATGCTTCGTTCGCAAATTCCACCTGACCTTCGGGCAATGTGTCCTTGAAGTTGTTTTGAGGGCGGTTAAGAGCAGCATGTTCGTACATTTGCATTTTCACGGCGTTCATCAGCAAATCACGCGTCCATCCCTTGGCAACGCACTCCGAGGCGTAAAAAAGGATTTGGTTGTCGTCAAAATTTTGGCTTAAAAGATAAAGATTTTGCCCCCATGTCAAAAGTGCTACGCTCCGTAGCACTTTTTCATCGGAGTTGCAATATCGTACATAATATTTTTCATATTCCGACGAACAACAGAACTTCCATGCTTACTATCGAGTTTTCGTTCATGCAACATTTTCCCGATTTCCCAATAAGCGGCGTTTTCGCCAATATTTAGTTGACGAGCAACGTTTACACGAGCCCGTTTAATTACTGCAACAGCCTGTTGCAGAATTTCACCATATTCAGATTCTACCTGCAAAACAATTTTTTTAGTCATAATATTCTCCGTACGTATAAACCATCATTTTCTCTCGCCGGGAAAATGATGGATGGCATTCTTTTAATTATAAAGATGTTCCAGCAACATTAACCAGATGGTTAATGAACCTTGCCGCGAATGCTCGTACGGACTTTTGCAAGTCTATGTCGACTGTCGCAAGGAGTGATAAATTATGGGATAAATATAATTAAAAATTTTGACAGTAAAGTGTCAAAAAACTCTCGACAGTGATGAGAGAAAAATCCCCGCCGCGGTCCACTGTTGTGGTGAAGGCGCGTGGTGGGTACGATTGCCGGGAAGTTTTAGATTTTCCCTATTTTCTTGGCGTAATCTATTGCAGCGGAGTTCAATTCATTTAAGGACATTCCGTCAAAATGTTCGCGTTGCCACTTCGTGTAGTCAAAACGTTCACGCAACACAGTCGCGATAAATTGTTCCGCATCGACGACGCCCAAGTGTTCGCGCAAGCAACGCATACCCTTGTCCAAAAGTTCTGCAGAAGTCATAGTGAATCCCTCAACTCATATTCCAAGACAAATCGTATAGGATCTATGATCCTGACGTCATCCGACTTGTACTTTAGCAACCGATAATCAGTGGTTATAAAATAATCGCTTTTTGCATAAATTGCACATGCCACATGGAGACTGTCCTTCTCTTTTACGCCAGTCTCCATTATTTGAGCCGCATGTTCCTGAATTTGCGGGGCATGATCCGCCCCAACAAACGTCTTCGCCAATGTCAGAAAGCTGGATATCGAGGTTCTTCTGTTTACGAACGGATTACAGCTGTTTTCATAGTCAAGGATATATGAAGAAACCATATCCAAGCAACCGTCTCGAATTTGCCCTTGAACAAAAAGCTTTGCCTGGGTTTCCAAAGATAATTCACGAATACCCCAATCAATACACGAAGATAACCCCTTAAAAAACAAGGGGCGAATTAACGTTTTGAGAAATTTTTGGGCGTTGTTCCTAAGGGCATGCTGACGGTTGTATCCCCTCACTCCAGCTGATTCCTTAAGAGTTTTTGGCCTCCTCGTTGTGCGATGCCCGCTTTACAGGTCAACAGCAGATTCCCAGTCCGCTGCCAGCAACACTGACGGGAGGATTAATTCTTTTCGTTACAAATATACGCGCATGAATGCTTACTGTCAAGGTTTGCAATCAGGGACTATTCATTTTGCAAACAACTGTTGACAAACTTGCAGCACCCTCTTGCACTGGCAAAAACCTTTTGGTATATTTTCAAATGAATGAGTAATCCCCATGCGTGGGGCAAGTAAAACTCTCTGCTTGACGTCGTTGCCTTAACATACAATCTGGCAACAGGAACCCTATGGGGAGGTGGGCCCCTGGCGATCAACGTAGGGCACTTGACATTATGTCAAAAAT
>JAZRXW010000066.1:0-11251 GCA_045600425.1 Fibrobacter sp. | reverse complement strand
GGCGAATTCAAGGTGACCCGTAAGTTCCGTGGCGCTACCTACGAAATCTCCGTGAAGAACCCGAAGCACGTCTGCAAGGGCGTTGCCAAGATGGTTGTTGACGGCAAGGAAATCGATTCCAACGTCGCACCGGTGTTTACTTCTGGCGTTCATAAGGTTGAGGTTGTTCTGGGTTAATTCCAGAAACAAATCTTTGAATCTGGAAATTTTTTGTTCTAATTCAAACTATTCAGATTCTCAAAATCAGATCGATTTGAAGAAAGAAGTTCCGAAAGGGACTTCTTTCTTTTTTTTGTATGATGATTGTCCCCGAAAAGTTGACTTTATATTAAACATTTTGTATTTTACATTTTGTAAAATGCATTTTGTAAAGTGGTGACTCTATGGAAAACCCGTTTGTAGTAAAACCTTATAAGTCTAGTGAATTGTTCTGTGACCGAGTGAGCGAAACCGCTCATGTATCTAGTCTATTGCTGTCGGGAGACAACGTGACCTTGATTTCTCCCCGCAGGTATGGTAAAACGGGTTTAATCTGTCGAGTCTTTGATGAGATAAAATCAAAGCATCGTAAGATTGTCACCTGTTATGTGGATATCTATTCGGCAAATAATTTAGATGATTTTGTAAAACTCTTTTCTGAAGCGGTTGTGGCCAGCGTCCAGGAAAGTTCCCTGGTGAAAAAGTTTTTTTCGGCTATGGGTGGAGTTCGCCCCCTGCTAAGCTTTGATTCCATAACGGGGTCGCCGCAAGTGAGTATAGCCTATCAAAATGAAAACCAGAAGGTTGCAACCCTTAAGTCCATTTTTGATTTCCTAGAAAGTCAAAAAAATAAGGTTATCGTTGCCATAGATGAATTCCAGCAGATAAGGGCTTTCCCGAATGTAAAAATGGAGGCTTTGTTACGAACCTATATCCAACCTCTGAAGAATGTCTCTTTTGTCTTTTGCGGAAGTAAAAAGCATGTAATGGTGGACATGTTTCTTGGAGAAAAGCGCCCCTTTTACGAAAGTACCACGCCCGTATATTTAGACAAGATTGATCCTGCCCCTTATGCAGACTTTATCAAGAGGATGTTTGCTAAGGGTGGACGAAAAATTGATGACGAATCTGTGGAGTTTATTCTGGAATGGACAAAGCGTCATACCTACTATACCCAGTATTTGTGTCGTAGAATTTTTTTGAACGGTAACAAGAAAATTAACCTTGCCGAAGTGAAAATTGCTTGTTCCCAGATTTTGTACGAAAACGTCAACGGATTTCTGGAACGTCGGAACCTGATAACTGATTCGCAGTGGCTTGTGTTGAAGGCCGTAGCCAGAGATGGCGTGGTTACTCAGCCAACCTCTGCCGATTTCTTGATGAGACATCGTCTGGGGAATGCTGCCAGCGTAAAACGGATATTCGAATCCCTTGTAGATAAGGAACTTTTGCTAGAAGAAGTTTCCGAAAAAGGCCGCTCCTATAGCGTGTACAATGTCTTTTTATCCCGCTGGCTGGAATCCTAGCGTTATTTAACCTCTCTTTTAGCGCGTTTTTCCTGTTTTGCGTCATTATTGAGCATTTAATGACGCTGATGCTATGTATATTCATGAAAAACCGTGTTTTTTATAGATTTGTCTATAGAATAAATTTGAAATGCTGGATTGAGGTTGTTCATGAAAAAGAATTTCTTTGCACTTGGAATCGGTGCTGCTAAGGTCGGAGCGTTTGCGCTGGCTTTGGGCCTTGCTGCATGTGGCGAAGACGGTTCTTCAAACGGACCGACAAATGACCATGACTTTGATTACGGCGAGTTTACCGATGCCCGCGATGGCCAGGTGTACAAAACGGTTACCATCGGCTCCCAGACCTGGATGGCAGAGAACTTGAACTACAATCCGGGCGATGTTTCTGACATGGGCAGCTACGCATGGAGCGGCTGCTATGACAATGAGTCTAGTAATTGTACCAAGTATGGTCGCCTGTATACCTGGGAAGTCGCCATGAATGACGCAAGCTGTGCTTATGGTAATAAGTGTAATGCATCTCTTAATCCAACAACTCCATTCCGCGGCGTTTGTCCCCAGGGGTGGCATTTACCAAGCCATAGGGAATTTGAAACCTTGATCAATTACATTGACCCGTCTTTCGGATATAACCATACTGATCCTGCTAGTTCATTTATTGCAGGCAAGTACCTGAAGTCCAATTCCGGCTGGAACTCTAGTGGTAACGGGACGGATGCCTACGGTTTCTCCGCGCTCCCCGGTGGCTACAGGTACAGCAATCGTGGCTTCAGCAACGAGGGCAACTACGCTTACTTCTGGTCATCGGGCGAGTACAATGGTAACTACGCCTTCGACTTGAACCTGTACTACGACGGCGAGTACGCGTACCTCAGCTGGAACAACAAGTACTACGCGAGGTCGGTTCGTTGTCTCAAGGACTAAAGCGATGGTGACCTTTGATCACTTAGTGCTTTAGCACTTATGTGATTCATGGCCCCCTTTAGGGGGATGTTGCGCAGATAAACTTGTTTTTTGTTGCAGTCTATTTGCGTCTTTTTTTCTCTAATAATGCCGCAAAATATGCGTCATCCTGGTGATGAAAAAGACCTTGTTCTGGAACCGCTTTGCAGACGTTGCCGTGACGGAGCGAGAGAAGGAAATCCTGAACATCTACCTGAACGGTTACGAAGGCAAGATGAACTCCAAGAACTGGGCGAACTTTGGCAAATGCTCCTCGGATACCGCCAACTGCGACCTGCAGGACCTATGCCTAAAGGGCCTCATCGAGTGCGACGATGAAACCGCCAAACGAAGAACGTACCACCTGGTGCTGGAGTAGAATACCTACTTACCCGGAATGGCGTATATTCGATATGTAATTTTGTAATATGGAATAGGAAAACGACCATGTGACGAATGCTTGGTGAGGGATGTTCGGTCGTATATTACAGAGACTTCCGTTGAATCGCCATTCTTGAAATAGGCGATACCCTTGTAGAAGGACGGCGTGTGCAAACTCAGGCTGTCCTTGAGAAGTTCTCGTTCCTTGTCTGAAACGACTTGATCTTTATGGATTGTAACTTGTGTACAATTCATCTTTTTGAGGTTCAGGATTTTCTTTGCCTTGTATTCAAGAACGCATGTACTTCCCGTGACGGGCCCTGCAATGACCATGATACCTAATGCTGCGATGATTAAAAGAATGTAGATTTTTGTTAGAAAATTTTTTTGAGGAAATTGTCTTGACCCGACACGTAGTATATCTGCGATAACCCCGAAACAGATGAGGGATATAACGAGAAGTACTAAAATCCAAAAACTTTCGCTAGACTCCAAAAAATGCCAGTCTAAAAAATACAGCCCGCTTATGGCTCGAGCGCAGAACGCCAAGGCTCCAATGGTCGCTAGGCTGGAAAGAACTAGAGTCTCGGGCTTGGCGACAAATTTAGAGCACATTCTTTGATACCATTTAATCTGCTTCGCTTCGTTTGCGCGAATGATCTTTTTGCCTTTGCAGGTTTTACAGATGGTTTGGTCGGATGCTCTGCCTTCCCCAAGACAGTCGGGGCAGATTGCCATTTGAATGAACCCCTTTCCGTCGCATTTCTTGCATTTGCCGAACAGCCATTCAAGTCTCTTTTTTTGACCGAGGCATTTTGGGCAAGTGATGCAGTCTGAAGTTTTTATGGAATCTTCTGCATTTTCTTCCAAGTCGGGGAACAGACCCTCAGGTTTTTCGCTAGGATGTTCTTCGAGGTACCGGATGCGTGTTTCTACGATGTGGATGCGCTCCGGGGATGGGTCTTTCTGGATCATGTCCAGGATTTCGTAAAGTTCCTCAAGAGGAAGCTTGCTAACTTGCGCTTCGTACTCCTGCAGGTACTTTTCGTCTTTAAGATTTACCTGGTTGATCATGTGGTCGACTTCTTCCTTGATTTGAAAAATACATTTTTTTGATTCTATGAAAATGCTTTTTACTTATATTCCCTGATAAGGAGTGCTTTATGTTTAAGGGCGTTTTGGCTAGTTTGGTTTCGGTTTGCCTGATGAGTTTTGGGGCTGCGACGGTGAATGCCGCAGGCCTTGTTGAGCAGAAACTTGATTACAGTGACCATTTGCAGGAACTGCATAATCCTGCTCGTGGAACCACCCATCACAAAGGCTTTTACTTACGCCCAGGAAAGGCTTTGGACCTGAAATCCAACGGCACGGTCTATAACGACTTTATGCGGTTCCTCATAGACCTGGGCGGATTCTCTAGCAATGCCTGGGAGAAGGATGCCGATGGCAACAAGGTGTCTCGCGGAGTGTCGCAGCCGCTGGATGAGGTTTCGCTGAACAATGTGCGGGCGGCCTTGGATTCCCTGCGTCGCCGTGGGGGAGCCTGTACCATTCGCGCTTCCTACGATATCGACTGCCGCGGTTCCCAGGATCCGGATGTGGAGACCACTTTAATTCATACGAAGCAGCTGGCGGAACTTTACAGCGACTACGAGGACGTGATTCACTTTGTGGAGCTGGGAATGTTCGGCACCTGCGGCGAGATGACTACGGGCGGCCAGGACAATCACGCAAAGGCTTTGCAGACGTTTCTTGAAAACTCCAGCGATGGCATCAAGGTGGGTGTCCGCAGCCCGCAGGTGGTGGCGTTGTGGATGGGCTTGAAGGATCCTTACAGCACCTGGCATGTTTTCCCTGATTTCCGGGCGGACTCGGAGCGCTTTCAGGACAGCACCCGCTCGGAGCGTTACGCCAGGTACATGGACCGTGTAGGGCTTTACAATGACGGCTACCTGGGGAGCGACAATGACCTTGGAACTTTCGGGGCGGGAGAGCCTTACCCGATTTCCCGTGAGAACGTGATTTCCTGGATGGAAGAGTTTGGCGTGGCGGTTCCCTATGGCGGAGACTTTGTCTGTAATTACAATCCGGAGACGCGACCGCCCTTGAATACGGCGGAGTACCTTTCCTACGAAGGTTTCCGAACGCATACTTCCTACATTGGCGGGTCCATGGCGGGCAAGTGCTACAACTTTATGGATACTACCACTTTTACAGGTATTGATCCTGAGTATGGCGGCAAGGTAAAGGGGCGTGAATATGTCCGAGACCATCTTGGATATCGTTTTGTGTTGCGAAAATCTGCGCTGTCAGATTCATCAGCTGTGGGTGGAAAATTGCAGTTGAAGCTTAACATTCAGAATGTCGGTTTTGCAAATAACCTAACAGCAGGGAAGGCAACCTTGATTTTAAAGCCAGCCTTGTCCGAAGTAGCAGACGATGTTGTGGAGATTCCTCTTTCCTTTGACCCACGCCATTTGAATTCCCGCAAGCTGAAAATGAAGGAATCTAAAAATCCAACAGGGCTTTGGACGGGAAAGAATTTTTCCGATTTGTACGATACAGAAAAGCCGGAGTTCGATGGCGTCAATGAAATTAGCGAAGTTGCCACATTGCCCGCCGACTTGACATTAGGCGAATACAAAGCCTACTTGCGTTTTTCTCACTATGGAGATTTCAAGACGGACAACAACTTTCATGTGATTCAGTTTGCAAATGACTCTTCCTATTATGATGGGGAGACTGGCTCCAATTACATCGGAAAATTCCAGCTGGTGGAAAAACTGGAAAATCCCGAATCTATTGGCTATTGTGGACCTAAGGGGTGTGACAACAAATCTCAGAGTCTGAAATCAGTTTCTATTCAGTATGCCTCAGGTTTACTGCGGGTCTTTAATGCTGCCCAGGTAGAGATTTTTAACACTCGCGGTCAAAGATTGTTCCGTCAGACAAATTTAGAGAAAAGTTCTGAAATTCCTCTCCGGTTAAATCCTGGTATCTACATTGTGAAGGCGAGTGGCCTTCTACAGACGTTCGTGGTAAAATAGCTTAGGTTTTGCCCTAACCCTTTAGATTTATGCATAAAAAGGTACTCAAAAGCTTTGTTTTTGTAATATTTAAACTATGAGTTTTTCTATATTATGCGTGGAAAATTTTAAACAAGGAAATAAAATGTCTCTGAAACTTATTTCTCGTGGTGTTGCCGCTGTGTTGCTGACTGCCGGTATTGCTTCCGCCCAGTTGATGAATACTAAGAGTATGGATGTTATTCGTGTGGAAAAGACCGGTATTTCTGCTGGTAAGGTAGATAGCTTGGCCAAGATGCTGGGTGAACAGCAGTTCCGCGGTAAGAAGATTGACGACCAGATGATGACCCAGCTGCGTTATGCAGTCATTGATAACCTGGTTGGTCAGGAACTGGTGAAGCTTGAAGCCAAGAAGATGGGACTCAAGGTTCCCGCCGGTCGTCTGGATAGCTTGACTACGCTCTTCAAGAAGCAGTTCCCCAGCGAAGAGGCTTTTCAGAACGAATTGAAGAAGTCCAATACCACTATGGCTCAATTCAAGGGTAAGCTTGAAGACCAGCTGAAGAGTGAAATGCTTTTGGAAAAGAAGGTTCCTTATCCTGCAGATCCTACTGAAAAGCAGATGCAGGCTTACTGGGAACTTAATAAGCACAAGGTCAGCGTGAACGACTCTATTAGCGGTATCCGCCTGTTCATCAGCACCAAGGGCAAGAGTGCCCAGGATATTTCCGACACCAAGGATATGCTGAAGGGTATGGCCGCCCAGATTCGTACCCAGATCCGCACTAAGAAGATGCCCTTCAACTATGCGGTGCAGGCATTTGCCCAGCAGGTTGTTCAGAGCAGCGATGATGCTGAAGCAAAGAAGACCGGCGGTATGATGCTTACCACCACCAAGGCTCACGGTGCTGCTTTTGAAAAGGCCATTGCAAAGCTTAAAGTGGGTGACATTTCCGATGTCTACACTGAAAAAGATGGTATCTGCATCTTTATGCTTACCGGTCGTAATGATGGCAAGTACGAAAGCTACAAGAACCAGATTGAAAATGGTTTGAAGATGCAGTACGAGCAGGAACGCCAGATGAAGCTTAAGGAATATCTGGACAGCTTGGGCAAGACTTACAAGGTTCAGTATCTTGATGCCAAGTACACTCCGCCTCAGGCTATCGGCGCTTCCAAGTAATTCACGAATATTTGAATAAAGAGCAGCGGCGAATGAAAGCCGTTGCTTTTTTCGTTACATGTTTACCTCGAGTCTCGAACCTGGGACCTCGAACCTTAAATGGAGAATCGAATGGCATTTCAGACTACACACACTGGGCTGATCGACTTGCGTGCTCGCATCGATAAGCTCTGGGGGTATCTTTGACTTAGAGGCTAAGACCGAAGAGTTATATGTGTTGGAGAAAGATTCCAACGACCCGAACCTGTGGAATGACCAAGATAAGGCTCAGTCCATGATGAAGAAAATCGGCAATCTGCGCGAACTTCTGAACAAGTGGAATGAAGTCTCTGCCGCCTGCAACGACCTGGCGGAACTCTATGAAATGAGCAAGGACGAGGAGTCCGAAGATCTTACCAAGTCCATAGAATCTGACATTGCCGACCTGAAGGCAAAGATCGAGGAAATGGAATTCAAGAAGATGTTGAACGGTCCTGACGATGCTTGCGCTTGTCTGCTTTCTATTCATCCGGGTGCCGGCGGTACGGAGTCTCAAGACTGGGCTCTGATGCTGTTCCGCATGTACACCCATTTCTTTGAACGCGAAAAGATGGACTTTAAGGTGGTGGACTTCCAGGAAGCGGAAGACGCAGGCCTCAAGAGTGCCACCATCGAAGTGACTTGCGAAAACGCCTACGGTTTGCTCCGTTCGGAAATCGGTGTTCACCGCCTGGTGCGTATCAGCCCCTTTGATGCAAACGCCCGACGTCACACAAGCTTTACCGCTGTGTATTTGTATCCCGAACATGAGGATATCGAGTTTGACCTGGATATGTCTGAGGTTCGTGTGGACACTTACCGCAGTAGCGGCGCCGGTGGTCAGTACATCAACAAAACGGACTCCGCAGTGCGTATGACTCACTTGCCCACGGGCATTATGGCTAGCTGCCAGACGGAACGTTCCCAGATCCAGAACCGTGAAACCTGCTACAAAATGCTGAAGACCATGGTGGCTGAACACTACCGCTTGGAAGAAGAAGCCAAGCGTGACGCCCGCATGGCCGAAAAGAAGAAGGTGGAATGGGGGAGTCAGATCCGCAGCTACGTGCTGCAGCCTTACCAGATGGTGAAGGACCTGCGCACCGGCGTGGAAACCTCCGACACTGCGGGTGTTCTTGACGGTAAGATCAAGCCCTTCATTAACGCGTACTTGTTGAGCACTAGCGAACAGCAGCAAGGGTAAAATTGGAAAAGGCTCCCGGCATTTTGCCGAGAGCCTTTGATTCTTCGATTCTAGAAACTCTGTTATTTTGTAAGGTTCTCTACAGAACAATCCGTGCTATTCGGGTCTGCCGATTTGGCAGGCTTTTTTTTGAATTTAGCCTTCAGACGCTTCACTCCTTCCACGCCGAGAATGGTTATTCCGCCATACTGGAATGTTTTTGCCAGCCCGAAAAATACGACCCAAAGAACGCCTTTGAGAGCTGCATCGATATCCAAAGCCATTTGGGCAAAGGAGAGGATGTAGCAGGGAATGCAGAGAATTAATACGATGACACCAGTCCTGAATGAAAGTTTGGCTAGCTGCGTCTTTATCTTCTGTAGCATTTTTTTCACGGGCGGGTCTCCTTGGGGTCGCGGGCGGTTGAAAAGCGCGGCCGGCGCTTACTTAATGTTGTACTTTTCTTTGATAACGATGCGTTCTTCGTCAGAAAGGTTCTTCAAGTATTTCTTAAAGCCGGGACAAAAATTGATATGGAATCGCCAGAAGCGACCGATGAGGGATTTGGGATTTCTGTCGTAGTGAGCTCTAATTTTGCAGTTCGCGCAACCCATGGTAATCTCCTTTTATTGCAAACCTTTGATTAACTTGTCTAAAATAGGGGCTATTGTTCCCAATTCCTGTAGGTTGATGTCTTTTTCTAGCAGACTATTGACAAGGCAGGCGGGAACTTCTACAGCCTGTTCTTGAAGTTCTTTGCCTTTTTCTGTTAGAGAAATGATTTTCTGACGTGCGTCGTTCTTGTTGGGGAGACGTTGGATAAGACCCTGTTCCTCCATACGTTTAAGCAGGGGAGTGACAGTGTTTGTTTCCAGCATTAGACGGTCTGTAATTGCACTGATGCAGACGTTGTCTTTTTCCCAAAGGATCATCATTACCAGATATTGGGGATAGGTGATGTTCAGCTTTTCAAGCAAGGGACGATATGCTTGAGTAACTAGGCGGGAAGCTGTATAAAGCCTAAAGCAAAGCTGATTGTCTAGTTTTAATTCTTCGTGCATAAACTCAAATATAACAAAATGTATCGTGTACGATATGTTGGAGGAGGGTTAAATATGAAAAAAGGCGGGGTTGGAGGCTGTTTTTTGCTCATACCCCCGCTTAATTCAAACAAGATTCTGGTGAATTAGGTGGTTTTATGCGTGTTTTATCCTTGTTACCGCTCATTATCCGCCAAATATGACCTTAAACAACGATTTTATTATGGATAAACTAATGTTTTGGCGGGGGCGGAATGAAAAATATATGCAGAACCCCGCTTTTTGAGCGAAATAAGAATTTGACGAAAAAAAAGAAAGGCTCCCGCGAGGGAACCTTTCTTTAAGCTTGTGCGATCGCGACAAACTTAATCGGCGATGAGCCAAATGTCATTCCGGCTTGACCGGGAATCGGGCATTACTTAGCCTGGCACTGCTTCGCAGTGCTAGCTAATCGGCTCGGAAATGCGAGAGCGAGCTCTCGCGCTTCTCTCGCCTTACTTAGCTTTCTTAGCAGCCTTGGGAGCGGCAACCTTGAGGGCGCCGCGTTCCAGCTTGATGGTGAAGTTGGTAACGTCGCAAACTTCGCTGGGACCCCAGTACTGGATCGGACCCGGATAGGTGTAGGATTCAGTCTTGGCCCATTCTTCGCGGTTAGCTGCAAAGAACTTGAAGGGAGCACCGTCGAGAACAACGAGAGCCTTCTGGATAACCGGCTTGTCTGCACCGTGACGGCGTTCCATGTTCATCATCATAGTGATAGGAATGCCACCAGCGGTCCACTTTTCGATACCCTTGGTCAGGTCGCGAACAGAACTCATGTAGCCGTTCATCTTGTTGAAAGCGAGAACGGAAGCGGTGTAGCCCAGGCTGTAGCAGTAGTCAGCATCGAAGTTGGACGGAGCTGCGCAACGGCCTTCGTAACCGAAGAAGTGGTTGAGAGCGGAGAACTTGCCCTTGAAGTTCTTGCGGCTCTTGAGTTCGCTCTTCACCATGTCGATGATAAGCTTTTCAGTTTCGATGAGGGAAACCTGAACGTTGCCATGGCTGTCGCGGTCCAGCATGAGCTGAGCCTGAACGAATGCCGGGAGGGAAACGAGAACTTCAGCAGAAGCCTTGGAAACCCAAGCGCAGAGCTTTTCAACCTTAGCAGCGGTGTCGAGGCCTTCAACTTCCTTTTCGTGGTGAGCGAGGGCTTCGGAAAGTTCAGAAATCAGAACGCCAACATCAGGGATGAATTCCAGGAGGCCTTCCGGAATGAGAGCAACACCGAAGTTCTTGCCGTCAGCAGCACGAGCAGCAACGATGTCTGCAACATACTTGATGACCTGCTTCAGTTTCATCTTCTTGGCCTTGACTTCTTCAGAGATCAAGCAGATGTTCGGATGGGTCTGGAGAGCAGCTTCGAGTGCAATGTGAGAAGCGCTGCGGCCCATGAGCTTGATGAAGTGCCAGTACTTCTGAGCGGAGTTAGCATCGCGCATGATGTTGCCGATGAGTTCAGAGTAGGTCTTCACTGCGGTGTCGAAACCGAAGGAGGTTTCGATGTATTCGTTCTTGAGGTCGCCGTCGATGGTCTTGGGGCAGCCGCAAACAACGCAGGAAGCGCCGTTAGCCTGGAAGTATTCACCCAGCACTGCAGCGTTGGTGTTGGAATCGTCACCGCCGATGATGACGATAGCGTCCAGCTTCTGAGCCTTGGCAACAGCCATGCACTTCTTGAACTGTTCTTCAGTTTCCAGCTTGGTACGGCCGGACTGGATGATGTCGAAACCACCGGTGTTGCGGTAGGAGTCCATGATCTTTTCGTTGATCACGATGAACTTGCCGTTTTCGAGGCCAGACGGACCGCCCAGGAAGCCGAGAAGCTTGGAGTTCTTGTTGATGCACTTGATACCGTCAAAGAGACCAGCGATAACGTTGTGGCCACCAGGTGCCTGACCGCCAGAAAGAACAACGCCAACGTTCAAAGCCTT
>JAZRXW010000065.1:0-60410 GCA_045600425.1 Fibrobacter sp. | reverse complement strand
TGACGAAGAAGACTCCACAGAACTGGAGGAAACTGCGGAACTAGAACTTGCAATAGAACTGCTGGATCCTTCGCTATCGCTCAGGATGACACTGGAGGAGGAACTCAGGATGACTCTAGAGGAGGAACTCGGGGTGACACTTGAGGAGGATTCTTCAGCAGGATTTTCATCCTCGGACGAACCATTCGCAGAAGTACTGTCATCGCAGGCCACAAGGCCCAAAGCCAGCGCAAACGCAACACTTGTCAAGAAATTCTTTTTCATTTTCCATTTCCTTGCAAAAATTTCAGGTACCCTTCGAGAACAGCCTCTATTTTTATGCAGAATAGCTTGAGCGGATCTTAAAAGCCATGATAGCGAATGCCCCAGCCACGTTCATGCTGGCCTTGCGACCCGCCATAGGAATGGTCACCTTCATGGTGGTGGCGGTCATGATTTCGGGAGCGATACCAAGCTCTTCGTTACCCAAGATAATCAGGCCCTTTTCCGGCCAAGTTACCTTATTAATGTCGGGAATATCTTCGCCAGTTTCAAGGGCAATAATCTCGTAGCCGTTTTCCTTGTGCCAGTTGATGCAGTCAAAGGGATCTTCCCAGCGCTTGATGGGAATCCATTCCTGGCAGCCGCGGGCAGCACTTTTCACAGTGACATGGTCGGGACTGCAGCTATATCCGCTAAGGTGTACGCCTTCCAAGCCGAAGCAATCGGTACTGCGAATGATGGAGCCTACGTTAAAGGCACTGCGAAGGTTGTGAACCAGCACTGCAAACTGGATGGGCTTTTCTGCGGCTTCCTGACGGTCGCCCGGTTCCTGCTCCAGATAAACGTCACGCTCAAAGCCAAGGCCTGCGCGGGTGCGGAAAGTCTTGTATAGGTCAATCATCTGGGCCTGATTCTTGCCCACCAGAGTTTCTTCTGCAGGAAGCTTCATCCATTCGGCGTAGGTCTCGAACTCACGACGAGCGCGGGGAACGTCATCGCCCAACTGCAAAATGATGACACGCAGAAGTTCCGCCAAGCGCTTGTACTTGGAGGTTTCCTTTGTAGCGAGAAATTTCTTTTCGGAAAACATAGGCTTACGCAATTAACAATTAACAGTTAACAATGAATAATGAAAATAATGGTGCTTCGCACTCAATATAAAACGGCGGAGCCGTGATTAATTTCATTGTTAATCGTTCATTATTCATTGTTCATTTTTATGTGTTCAGCGCCTTCGGCGGCCATGTTCTTGTCCATCTGGGTGCGGGTCAGGGCATTCACCGCTTCGGTCAAGTTGTTGATGGCCTTGATGAGTTCATCCATCTTGGCGTCGCTAACACCGCCGACAACAGCAGCGGAGGCGGCGTTCACTGCAGCGGCCTGCGCATTGACTTCGGCAACGTTTGCAACGGGCTTAGCGGTTTCAGGAACCTTGCCCAGCCAGATATCTGGCCAGCGGTCATTACCGGAATGATAAGTCAATCGAGTAGCGGTTTCCACCGGTTCGCCAATCTTCCACATGTAAAGTTCGTAGTCGAACATGTCGTGATCATGGCCCTTGTCAGTAGCACCCCACACAAGCCACTTGCCATCGGGAGAAAGACGGGGGAAATACTCGTGACTGCGGCGGCCCGGCAGGTCCATAAGCTTTACATTCTTGGGAATGCCAAAGAAGCCCACCTTTTCCACCTGCTTGCCATCCTTGGCGCTAAACCACAGGATTTCGCTGGGAGCAGCGGTACCGCCATTTCCGGTAGGATTCACGCGGTAGAGCTTGGAGCCATCAAAGTTCCAATCGATCTGGCAACCGTCACCGGACTTAGTCCAGCTATTCTTTTCCAAATCCCAAACGCCAGTTTCACGCATAGAACCGCGAAGGGTGATAGCTAGGTGTTTGCCATCGGGACTCATATTCGGTTCCTGGAGAATTACGCCAGACTTGTTGAAGGCACTTTCCCCATCGAGGATTAGTGTTTCTGCGTTGTTATCCAGCGACTTCGTAAAAACCTTGCCGGCACGGCTAAACACGATGGTCTTGCCATCAGGGCGCCAAGTGCCCCAAGTAGCATTATCCACCACCTTCGTCTGGTCGGAGCCGTCCATATTCATGGTCCAAAGTTCCCACTTTTCTGGATAATTTGCGTCATTTTCGGGAACCCAACCGCCTTTACTGCGGTTAAAGAGAATCTTGGTACCGTCGGGGGAAATACGGGGGAACCAATCCACATTGCCGCTATTGGTCAAGGCGTGGGCGTTCGTTCCATCGGCATTCATGAGCCAAATATCATGCTGGGAATTTGCACGGCTGGTAGACCAAGCGATGACCCCTTCCACCTTACCTTTCAAAGCGTCCAGAGATTTCTGTTCATCTGCAGTAGGGTCAACAGCGGCACCCTTGGGAGCCCCCTGCTGAGCAAAAACGCTGGAACAGGCGAAAGCGGACATCACGGCCGCCAGGGCAAAATTTCTCATTTTCATAAAAACCTCTAAAACGAATGGCTTTGAGACCATCCACCTTTTCTATTAAAAAGATAGTAACAACATTTGAAAAAACAGAACATTTCGTACCATTTCAGTCCAAACTATGATGATTTGGAGCACATTTGGTTCTTCTCGTAAACAACAAAAAACTTACATTTGCACACTTTTTTTTGATATGGATATATCTTATGGTAAAAAAATGAGGATGTTTATGAAATTTTTGTCTATTCCTGCCCTCGCCTGCGCCATGACCTTGGGTTTTGGCTTGGCATCCGCACAATCCATCGCCCCGACACGCGTAGGTCCCGTTAGCCAGTACGGCCAGCTCATGACCGGCAAGAACTCCGCTGGCGAAGGCCGCATTTACGGTTCCTGCCAAGGCGTCAAGGATGGTGCAGAAGTTCAGGTCCGCGGCATGAGCCTCTACTGGAGCCTTCAGCCCCAGGCAGTGGAATACTGGAGTGACGAAGGTGTTTCTACCATGGTCCGCGACATGAACATCCAGATTGTCCGCGCCGCCATGGCAACCGGCAACGAAGACTGGTGGGGTGAATGGAACGGTCAGCGTCTCAAGGGTTACGCTTCCGCACCCGACCAGCAGAAAGGCTTCATGAAGGCCGTCGTGGAAGCTGCCATCAAGAACGACATCTACGTCATCATCGACTGGCACAGCCACGAAGCCACCAGCCAGGTCAATTCCGCAAAGGGCTTCTTCGAAGAAATGGCCAAGACCTACGGTCAGTATGACAATGTGATCTTTGAACTGTTCAACGAACCGACGGACATTTCCTGGGACAACATCAAGAACTACGCCAACCAGATCATTCCCACCATCCGCCAGTACTCCGACAACCTGATTCTCGTGGGTACCCGTGCCTGGGACCAGCATCCGGAAGAAGTCATTGGCAAGGAAGTAACCGACAGCAAGAAGAATACCGCCTACACCCTGCACTACTACGCCAACAGCCACTGCGTCAGCGGCAACTATGACTGGGGTGGAAGCTGTGAAGGTGCCAACGGCGAAAAGGCAATCAAGGCAGGCCTTTCCGTATTCGTCTCCGAATGGGGAACCGGCGATGCCAATGGCGGTGGCACTCCCGACCAGAACAAGAATACCCAGTGGCAGACTTTCATCAACAAGTACAAGCTTTCCTGGGCAAACTGGTCCGCTTCCCACATTAGCGAAGGTACCGCAGCATTCGGCAGCGGTTCCAACAAGACAAGCCTCAACTACACCACCTCCGGCAACCTGGTCAAGGGTTACCTGGCCACCAACCCCACTAACTACACCAAGTGCGCTACGGGTTCCCAGGGTGGACAGCAGCAAGGTGGTAACCAGGGCGGTCAACAACAAGGTGGCCAACAGCCGGGCGGTCAGCAACAGGGTGGTCAGAATCCTGGCGTGGAAGGTATTATCGGAATCCAAGCTCCGTCTAGCCTTTCAGTCTCCTTCAGCGGCAGAACTCTGGAAGTTGCCGGTGTGAATGCAGCCAATGTTGAACTGTTTGACCTGAAGGGCCACAAGCTCATGAAGATTGACGGTGTTAGCGGTGCGCTTTCACTGGCTACGATTCCTGCAGGTCAGTACCTGATGAAGGTTACCGCAGGTTCTGCAAGCAAGGTAAAGGTTCTCAACCTTAAGTAACTCAATTTTTTATACGAGAGAGAAGAAGTCCGGCGAGCAATCGCTGGGCTTTTTTCATCGGTCAAAAATTGCGAAATATTCATCGCGGTAGACGAGACGCCACGTTGTTTGAGAAGGCTTGCTTTCGACGGAACATTCTGCCTCTTGACATGCTCGGGAATCCTGACCAGACTGTGCCAGGGGAACTTGCGACGACTCCAACTGCGGAGAGTTTTGAAAGGTGTTTATGACTTTTTCCCAGCGGGCGTAATAACGTAGCGGGAAAATTGCACGGTCGATTCCGGTGGAATCAGCATACTTGAGGAAATCTTCGGGAGCTTCCGCAAAGTGAAGGTACCGTTCAAAAAAAACTGCGGTTTTTAAAATAAAGCGACCGTCCATGTAAATAGAGTCCTGTGGGTTGACAAAAGCAAGATAACCCCCTGCACGATCGTCATTGAAGAGACGACCTGAATGGGGATGAGTCTTCATCCATTGGGCGGCAGCCACAGGAACCCGCTGGTATGCAATCAAAGTGCGGTCGTAGACCTGAAGGGAACGAAACCATAAACCGCACAGAAAGGCTACAAATACAAGAGACAAAACTCTTAGGAAATGCTTTTGTTTCAAAAAGAGGATGTCCGATCCCGGCTCGGAGGCCGGAATGACGAAGGTGGCAGAACATGGGGGTTCTGAAGCCGGAGCCGGGATGGCAGCAGAAATGGAACGCGACGAATGCACATTGAAAAGTGATTTCGTATAATTGGAGCCATTCAGCAGCAGGGAAAGAAGAACCGGCAAGAAAAGGACGAAGTTTCGTTCAGCCACCAAAGCTAGGACGGCGGTGACCAGCAAGACAAAATGATGGAGTATACTTCGGGAAGACTCCTGAAGAACTTGCCTACGAAGGATCAGGATTCGCAAGACTTCGTGACCGACGGAAACAAAAGCGAGAAACACCATCCCGAAGGAAACCAGTGTATTTTCTCCAGCAAGAAGTAACGTGACAGGAGAGCGATTTTCCGCAATTTGACTTGCAAAGAGGGTGGCCGAAGGAGTCAAGCCCAACAGCCTGTCCAGAAGTCCCAGCGGGTAGAGAAAGAGAGATAGCCCTTCCCTATGGAGAAATGGCATCAAGAACAAGAGTAACGGAAAAACGCCCCAAGGCAGCAATCGCCGGCGTGCCTCCCCCGCCTTGCACATTTCGACCAGAAATACACACGCAGCAAAAAGCGGTCCCAAGATAAAAAGACCTTGGGTCTTGCACCAAATCCACTGAATAACCAGCAGAACAATTCCTATCGCAACCTTAGGGAGAAGGCAAGACCAAGATACATTCCTTGAACCTAAAGACGGTTCATTTCTTCGGAAAAGTACAGGCAGTAAATTCCAGTAGACTCCAAGAAACAACAGGCTAAAAACAACAGGACGAATTTCCAGCTGGTAGCGGAACAGAAAGAGAAGTCCTATGACGAAAGCGTATCGAACAAAGGAACGACGTTTTCCATCAGTAGACTGCGGCAAGAGAATGAGGGCAAAGACGATTCCCCACAAGACAGCCTTAAAATATACCAGAAGGCTCGCGCCCCCAATCCCATAAATAAAGCCAACAGTCTGCTGGAAAAAATAATGAATGTTAACCACGGGTTCCCGCACAGGAGTCCATGTGGTGACCCACTGTCGGGCACAAGCCAAATGCCACCAGATATCCGTATCTGTCAAAGGAAACAAGGCAAAAACCGCTGCCATCACGGCAATCACCAGCAAGGAACATTTGCGAAACGTATTCACCATCTTATTCTAGAGATGCGATGAGGGTATCAAGTCGGGCAGAAAGCAACCGGGCTCCACCATAACAGAGATGGTCATAATTTGCCGCCATGGAGGACCTGTAGTCGTGTTGTCCCATCTTATTTTCATCCATCAAGATGAAATTCTCTGATTCCATTTCTTTTAGCCGATCAATCATTTTTGCAGCTAGACTGCGGCGAATTCCGTGACGACCGTAGGCTCCCGTTTTTGCGTAGGCCGGAGACTGCGGGAAAATAACACCGATGACGACCACATCTTTTTTCTGAGCAGATTTTAAAATTTCCTGGAAAGCCTTGAAGCTAGTTTCTAGAGCCAAGGAGTCGCTAGACGAGGTTGTATCCGATGCGATAACAGGATTTTTCTCATCCCCCCAGTCGTTACATGTGGAGCCTTCAAAGCCACTCTCCTCTGTATATTTTTTTCGTCCACCATCCAATTCCGGGGCATTCAAAGTCAATTCGTAAAGTCCCTGGGGATATTGCTCCTGCCAGAAACCATGATCTTTGTCGTAAACAAATCCAGGATAATTCTTGTAACGCTCCTTGAAGAAATTTCCTTCGCCATTATCTTTCATCCACCAAAAATCAATATCCAGAGAAACCACCAGATATTTCATCTTGCGAAAATGCGGCAAGATGTAATCCAAGATTAAATCCCTAGATACGAAAATGGAGTTCGGTGTCTGAGCCAAATTCACCACACGTTCGGGAGTCTTCATGATTCGTGGACGGATTCCATCAAGAGGTCTAGAAGAACCTACCACCACAAAATCGGCACTGTCCTTGTTCTGCCACAGCAATTCCATTTTGTAACGCCAAAGAATATCTTCTAAAAGCAAGCTATTACTCAAGTATAACCCGGCGCTATCCAAGTCAAGAGCTTTGTCGATTTTCACATCCAGAGTTTTTTCGTCGATCCATAAAACAGGATGGAACAAATCGATTCCAGCCACCAATTCCATAAAGCTACTATCGGATATGTCTACCAAGGCAATTTTATTGTGGTTGCCAGAAGCATTGGCAAGCGTCGATACCACAAGCCCAGTTTTTCCGACCCATTCCGTATGGTCAAAGGAGTATCCCACTGGAGAAGGGACCGTCTGTATTAATTTCCCAGTACTGTCGGCAACTAAAAGCTGTTCATGAACCCCATAATCAGTTCCCACAAACTGATGTCCAACTTCGCTGCCAAAATCAAGGAACAGCGTGCGGTTGGAACCATCCTGAGAAAGAGAGGCATTGCAGGCTTGTTCTTCGTTAAACCAGACGGTATCTAAAGAAGATGTTCCAAAGATATCCTTGGATTTACTTGCGGGCATACGAGCGCGAAGGAGCCTTGCCCCAGAAACGGCAAGACGTTCGTCAGGGCTAATACCACCATGATAAGCACCGTCAAAAAGTTTCTGAGCGGTCCCAAAGGATCCGTTGGAGAAAGGCACCTGCCATGTGCTTTGACTAAAGAAATCTTTCTTGCTGGAATTGTTTCCTGCATCGGAAACGAAAACAATCACGGTATCTCCCTCCGGGGTTATTCTAAAACGAGGAATCGCCCCGGACTCAACTTTCAAAGCAAAGGCCCCACCGCCATTTTCTGAAAGGCGACGGACATAAATTTCAGACTTGCCCGATATTCCCTCGGAACCTGTAGAGAAAGCCACCCAGTTGCCATCAGGAGAAATATCCGGATGGTAGACCTCCAGCGAATCTTGCAATTCAATGACTCGCGGCTTTCCGTCATTAAAGTTCACAAACACGATATTTCCCGTTAGGTTATTTCTGAAGGCGAGTTTCACCCGATAGGACTTTAGTTTTCCGTAGATATCCTGTGGGGTCTGCAAGACAGACATGGAACAATCCGTAGAAGCACCTGATTTGTCCAGCCACAATGCGCCTGGAATTTTTCCATATGCCAGACGGAACCCCACATAAGGATTTCGGGAGGAAGCAGAAACTTTATAGATGTCACCACGGCTGTACAGGTTGACGTTGGGCATACCTGAACTAAAATCGCCACCCTTGACGACATGTTCATCAAGACTTCCGCCATCAATGGCACCCACATAGTTGGTTACGGAAGTATCCCTTAAGGAGCCCAGCCAATCATTGACCCACTCTTTCACAAAAAAACTGAAGTTGTCCAAGACTGGTCCGGAGAAATAGACTTTGGTGAAGGCACGAATCCATTCTGCTTCCGTCGGCAGTCTATAACCTTCTACTTCGGAATTGAACTGGAGACCGACCAGATTGATGCAGTTTCCTTGCTGGTCAAAGATTTCTTTCGAGTAAGAATAAACCGTATCCATCTTTGCGGCTTTACTACGAGCGTTGGCATAACGCACTGCGTCATAGTAAGAAATCAACGTAAGGACCTCATCTTTTTTGCAGGAAATGCTCTGAGGTAAAGTCAAGTAATCCGAAAAATCCTTGCAAGTAACCTCGTGACGAGCCACCTGATAGCTATAGTCCAGATAGACGCTCATTTCGGGCTTGTCCATAAACCAAGCATTGTCCTGATTCGTCCCGAGAATGACGGGCTCATTGGAGCTTTCTATACGGATAAAGCCGTCAAGAACATTTTCCTCATGACCATTGCCCGACGACGCGGAAGATTCTGAATCGCTACAAGCTGTCAAAAGCAGAAGCAATGAGAGGAAAACGAACTTCAACATATCTTTACTTATCTAGAATCTTTTCCAGGAATACGTCCAAACGCCGAGCAACCTTGACCGCCCCCTTCAAGCCAAGATGGTCTTCATTGGAGAAGTCTTCATACTCGTAATCGTTATCGCCATTCTTGTATTCATCGAAGATATGGAAATTACTGAATTCCTCTTCCAAGGATTCCATATCCTTCTCAATTTTTTTTGCATCATCGAGTGTCAATCCGTAACGCCCCCAAACGCCTTTCTTTGTGTAGTAAGGAGACTGCGGGAAAACGGCACCAATAATGATAATGTTATTTTCCTTCGCAAATTCAAGAATGCTTACTAATTTTTTGCGATTGTATTCATAAGACTCAGGGTGGTTTCTATACCAGTTTACATCATAGGAAACTTCAGGATCTTCGTTCATCCAGCCTTCAGAACCGGAACGGTATAGGCCATGATTGTAACCAAAAAGGCTGTATTCATCTTCATCGGGGCTGAGAGAACTCCGGGCTATAGCAGGAAGACTTTCAGGAACACCATGCTTCCAGAAATCATGGGATTCGTCGTACCGGTATCCGGGAATGTTACCAAACCAGGCGTTCCAATTTTCATCCTTCACATACCAGCGGTCATAATCCAGCGTGATGACAACAGCCTTCAACTTCGGCATCAGGGGAATGAAGTAGTTATTTGTGAAAAATTCCGTGGAGGTCAAATCCTGGGCGGAGTAGGCCAAGTTCATTGTAAAGTTAGACTTGATTTCCGTAGGATCAAGACCGCTAAAAGAACGAGATGAACCGACGACAGCCACATTGATGACATCCCGGTACTGCCAGAAATAATCCATCTTTACCTTCATGATGCGAGTTGTAATATCCGAGGAAGGCGTGATGTAGACACCAGCACTATCAAGATCCAGGACAAAATCATCCTTAGGCAGCTTGAATTCGCGAACCCGAAGACAAGGAAATAGAATTTCATCACCCTGGGCAAGTTCTGTGAGGGAACTATCCTTCAAGTCAATAAGGACCATCTTGGGATGAAGACCGTTTGCGTCTCGGATGGAGGCCACCGCCAGATTTCGGTCGTTGACCCATTCCGTATAATCAAAGACCATTTTCTTAGGAGCTTGGATTCCCTGGATTAGCTTACCTGTGCTATCGACAACAAACATGTACTCGTGGTCATAATATTCGCGTCCCACATAATCGGTTCCAGTCTTGGATCCAAAATCCAAAAAGAGGGTTCGTTTGGAACTATCCTGAGACATAGACACGTTACAAGCCTGTTCGCCGTTATACCAGACGGTGTCCTTGGAGTCCTTATGGGAAATGTCGTCCGTTTTTCCTTTGGCAATTCTTGCACGAAGGATTCTCGCACCAGAAACAGCCAAGCGGTTGTCTTCGCTGATGCCTCCGTGGTAAGCTCCATCAAACAGTTTTTCCGGCTTTCCGAACTTGCCATTCGCAAAGGAAACTTGCCAAGTGCTAGTTTCAGCAAAAGCGGCATCACTCTTGTTGTTGTCGGCGTTAGAGACGTAGACGATGAGAGTGTCGCCATCAGCATTCACCCTAAAGCGAGGTACCGCCGCATTTTCTACATCCAATTTCACCAGATCCGTGCCCGCAACATTCAAGCGGCGAACGTACACTTGTGAACTCGCCGGAGTACCCTCCTCACCTGTGCAGAAAGCCACCCACTCACCGTCGGGAGAAATATCGGGATGCTTTACGGCAAGCGTATCTTCAATTTCCTTGAACTTGAAAGCGCCTTCGTTAAAATTGAGGTAAACGAGATTATTTGTGAGACCGTTGACAAAGGCAAGTTTTGCCCGCAGCGTCCCCAATTTGTCCTTGATGGTAGACGCAGTGGCCAAAGATTTAATGACCGTAGAAGAGGCAACTCCATTTCCGTCAATCCATACAGGATTTTCAATCCGGCCAAAAGCAAGACGCGCCCCCACATAATCAGCCATGGTGGAAGAGGTCACGGTGTAGGTATCGCCCCTAGAATAACGATTTATCTTGGAAGGCGGATTCAGGTAGTTTCCTCCTTTAAGGATGCGTTCGCTTCCGTTGGGAGCCCCCACATAGTTGGTCACTGTTGTATCCTGGAAATAGCCCAGCCAATCGTTGACCCATTCAGCCAGGTTTCCTGCCATATCGCAAAGACCAACATCGTTCTTCCCCTGAGTACAGACATCATGGGCAATACGAGCGGAGTTCTTGTCGTTCCACCCCTGTTCAGAATCCCAGCCCTGAGATGCGGCAAAAATCCATTCCGCTTCCGTAGGGAGACGGTATCCCTCCACCTCTGGATTGAATGTCAAATTTTCCAGAAACAAAACGTGATGGAACTCGTCATATTCAACGCCGGTAAAGGTATAAACCGTATCGTAGCCTTCCTTCTTGGACTTTTCATTGGCGTAAATAATGACGTCATTGTAGGTCACATTGGCTATAGGCCGTTTTTCGTTGCCCTCCGCCGGAATGCCCCCCATAACAGAAGAATATTCCTCCTGAGTAATCTCGTGTTCCGATATGGAAAAGTCATAGTCAAAGAAGACCTTCATTGCCGTACGTTCGTAAGGCTTTACATCTTCACGACCAGCTCCCACCGTGGTAAAATGCCCCTTGGCCCCAAGAAGAACAAAGCCCTCATGTTTTTTATCCTTTTCAAAGGAAACGTCCTTCGTATCGTAGGCGGGCGCAGATACGGAATTGTCATCGGAACAACCCACCAGAAGGGAAACCACTAGAAAAGTACACCCAAGCCAAAGTACCTTATTCCACATCATTTACCTCCTATAGCCTTTAACGCCGAATCTATTCGACTTGTAATCTGGTAACCACCATACATATTCAAATGATCGTAATCGTAGGCCATACTGTCAGGATAATCATGGTAACCCATTTTATTTTCATCCAGCATAAAGAAATTGGAATATTCCTTCTCCATTTCCTTAAAATGTTCAATCACTTTTTCTGCGTGGGAACGACGCATTCCATGTCGTCCAAATGCACCTGTTTTATTATAGTAGGGACTCTGGGGGAAGATAACCCCAAGGACCATTACATTCTTTTCCGCTGCACGCTCAACAATGTCGGTCAGCTGAGCAATTCCATCATCAATGAACTTAGAATTATTGCTCCAGTTGGAATCAGCCACCAAGGCGTCATGACCGAAATGTCCCTCATTCCAAGAAAATTTTTCGTTATATTCAATCCATCCCATGTGAATACTCATGTGATGAAGATGAGGAATCTGAGGTAAAAAGGAATTGCTGATTTTCTTCATGGCGTAGTTACCTTCCTCTACCCAAAAATCGTGATTCCGGTCATAATGAAAACCAGGAATACTTACAATATTCTTTTTCACATTTGTACCTGGGCTATCTGACCATAAATCCAAATCCAGCCCCACCACCAAGTACTTTAGTTTTTTGCAATGATTCAATGCATAATTCAAAGCGAGATATCTGGAAACATCCATATCAGAAGGGATGGTCGCCATATTAAAAGTCGCTCCCACCGAGATTCGGTTAGCCACGAAACCAAGGCTCATTCGTGACGAACCCAAGCCAATCACTTTGAGATAATCGCTCTTAGCCCAGAAAACATTCATCTTGGAAGCCAACAGCGGAGAGTCAACGCTTTCGTAGTATATAGCAGCACTATCGGCTTCCAAAGCAACCACCTGAGAATCGTTTATCACGAAGGAACGATCCACCCAAAAAGCCGGATGCCACATCTCGGTACCATCCACCAAATCCGTAATGACACTATCAGCCAAATTTAAAAGCACAATTTTTTCGTGAACCCCATTGGCATTTGTGAGGGTGGACACAATGAAATTCTGGTTTCCAGTCCTATGGGTCAGATATCCCCCGACCACCCATTCCGTATGGTCAAAAGCGTACCCCTTGGGAGACGCAAAAGAAGCTATCGTCTTTCCTGTACTATCAGCAATCAATATGCGTTCATGGACCCCATAATCCACTGTTCCAAAATCCAGGAACAGCGTACGCTTGCTGCTATCCGCAACCATCGAGACGTTGCAAGCCTGCTCACCGCCGTACCACACCGTATCCTTTGCGGTAGCATCTAAGATAGAACCCGCTGAATCGGCCATACGAGCACGAAGCAGTCTCGCTCCAGAAACAGCAAGCTTATTGTCCCAGCTGATGCCCCCATGATAAGCACCATCAAACAGTTTTTGGGGTTTACCAAATTTCATTTCCTTAAAAGGAACCTGCCAAGTGCTCTTCTTAGAAAATTCACTCTTATCAGTGTTATCGCCAGCATCCGTAACGTACACAATGACAGTGTCCCCGTCGGGAAGAATTCGCCAACGAGGAATAGAGGCATTTTCCACATTCAACTTTACAAGACCTTCCCCACTGACGGACAAGGTTCGCACATAAATAGAAGATTTCCCTTCAATGCCTTCCGTACCAGTAGAAAAAGCAATCAAACTTCCGTTGGGCGAAATATCCGGGTGGTAGCAATCTAGAGTGTCTTCAATCTGGATGACCATGTGAGGAGCATACGCATAATCAACAAAAGCCAAATTGCCTGTGACATCGTTGCGGAAAACCAGCTTGGAACGGATTGTTCCTGTTAACGTACGAATTTTGCCGGCACTGATTTTAGGAATTAACCGTTCATCTACGGAAACTCCTTCATTGTTCATCCACAAAGCGTCGGGAATTTTCCCGAAGGCAATACGAAAACCCAGATAAATCCCTCGAGAAGACGATGTAACAGTGTAAACATCTCCGCGACTGTGTAACGTAGCCGTTTCTCTAGACGCATTGAAACTGCCGCCCTTCACAACGCGCTGTCCCAGCAAGCCTCCATCAGCAGCACCGGCATAGTTATAGACTACAGTATCCTTGAAAAGTCCAAGCCAGTCGTTCACCCATTCCAAGGCATTTCCTGCAATGTCGCAGATTCCTACTTTGCTTTCTCCCTTGGTGCAAACCTCATGTATGACATTGGAAGAATTTTCAGAGGTCCAGGCTTTTTCCAAGTCCCACTCCTGGCTGGCCACCAGCAACCACTCGGCTTCCGTAGGCAAACGATAGGCATCAACATCGGGATGGAATATCAAGGCTTCCAGCTTGCTGCAACGTCCATCTTCGTCAAAAGCGGCTGCCGAATATGTATAAGCGGTATCAAAACCCTCCGCCTTACTGCGGGCATTCGCATACAAGACCGCATCAAAATAAGTCAAATCCGTAATAGGATGATTCTCTAGCACGTTATAGGAAAACTGTCCCCACACATCCATGGCATACTTATAGAATTCGCCAAAAGTGACTTCATGCTTTCCTATGGAGAAATCATAATCAAACCGCGTCAACATTTGCGGACGTTCAACGTAAGGAGCCTTCTTGTCATCCGTTCCCATCACCACAAAGGCGTTGTGGGCAAAAATACGCACAAGACCATCGTGAGATTCGTCTAACTGAGAATCCACCTCTACGGTCCGAATCGCAAACGACGAATCATCGGTACATCCCCAAAACAACAAGACAAGCAGAACATAAAACAAACGCAAACACTTCATCTTCCTAAAATTAGCAATTTAGGAGATGTTCATTTGTTTTACAGATGGTCCGGCAAGCGTTTTTTGGCTATTTTCTGATTCACAGAAATTCCCGGATATTCAGGAAACATCTCTTCTGCCAAACGATACCATTTCAATGCATCGGGAGCAGATTGTTCCAGATAAAGATTTCCCATATCAAAGGCGGCTAAACCGAAGAATTGCCTTGACAAAAGGGGTTTAAACTCTAATCCAGTCCATGGACCGTCCTTGTATTTTTCCCTATATTCTTCATCGGTATAGGCATAACCACGACGATTAGGTTCCAAATTTATTGAAGGACGAGAACCATCTAAAACACTTTCATACCGCAAAAAAACATGTCCTGGTAAAAGAATTGGCTGCAAATGAATTTGCCGTGCTTCAGCAACCATCATGGCAAGCCACACAAGCCCTACGCAACCGGATTTTTTATTTTTCAAAACTGTCAAAGGGAGTATCACATCCTTGGAAGACGACGCGTTTTGCGATCCCGCAAATTCGATATTCCAGAAATCCCACAACAGAGATTTTAACGACTGTAAAGTATCGCTTGTTACAGACAAAGTAGAATCATAAAAACGAAGTCCCGAATTCCAATCCTCATTGGTGTCAAGACAAAAGGGCTGGCCCCCCTCAAAGGAACAAGCCATTTCACGGTAGCTTAAATCACCTCCGCGGCCACCCCACAAAAAAACAAGTCCCGCTACCCCCAGCAAAATGAAAGCAGACACAATAACGGCATTTACAATTATTCTAGACTTTTTCATATGTTCCCAATGCGAAACGACGTCCTTGTTTGCGCAGGAATCCCAGCCCCGCCCCGAAGCAAGCGGTCTTAGCGAAGCGCGTCCCATTCCATGGGAGATTGCCAAAGGTCTCTTGCGGTCATCATGTAAACCACCAGTCTCTTACTCTGCATATCTTTTTTCATCTTCATCATGCGGCTACGAACGCCGGGACCGCCACCCCAGCTAGTAAGTACCTGCACGTCAAGGCCCGTAGCATAAGCCAACAAGGAACCCGGACCGCCACTTTTCTGGTCCACACTTTCAAAGACTCCCGTAAAGGAATCCCCCATCAGGAGAATGGGTGCGTTCTTTCCGCCCTTGTAAGTTTCCGTACCGCGATAGACTTTCATCACATTCAGGTTGTCCGCAGGATACTTCGTCTTTTCCGCATCCGGCAAATGGGCCACCAGGTCGCCCTCACGAAGAGTTTGCGTTTCCTGCAGGTTCAAGGAGCCGGGCTGGGCGCCGGATTCCGCATACCAGCTGTACTGAGTCACGCGGGAAGCCAGAAGTTCCATGGCGGCAAGTTCCCCAGACAAGCCCCAGTGGGTATCGTAACGCTGGAAGCTGTACTGCGGAGGTTCATCCCCAGCTTTTGCGGCCATGAGCGCCGGGTAAATATCCAGCACGTCAATGCCCGCTTCCAGAAGTTCCTGGGTAAAGGCGCGGCCTTCAGGATTGACGCACAGGTCGGCAGCAGTACCCGGCACCAGCTTCTCGCCGTAGATTTCTTCCTTCACGGGAACAGGAACCACCAGCAGCTGGACCCCAAGCGAATCCAGATAGTTCTTTAATTCAATCATCCGCGGTAGCGGGTTATGAAGGCTGTCCTGACCGCTAATTTTGTCCGCCAGCAGGTAGTTTGCATTTCGACGGAACCAGAGGAAACCGCCCTCCACCTTATTTCCCTTTGCATCCACTTCAGCCCAGGCGTTCTGTTCCTTAGGGAGTCTCTCCATCTGTTCCGCCAGAGACTTGCGGAAGGCTGCGGTGGCTTCATTGGCGGGGCAAGAACCCTTCACCGCATTTAAGGTTTCCAGACGGAAAGTAGAGCTTGTATCCAGATGGCGGTCCACAGGAATTACAGCGCCATTGGCCATCAGGGAATCCGCCACCTGCTTTGCACGAATCTCCTCGTCCGTCATACGGAAAGCGGGAGCCTCAAAGCCTATCCACATGGGAGATCCCATAGGATTGCCGCGCATCACCGCAAAAGGTCTTCCGTTTTCCCAGGGAGCGCCAGCCGTATGAGGTTCCAAGTCCGTATTCAAGGTGGGATACCAGTAGGAAGAAAGAGTCCGCGCCCAGTTCATGGCGTCGTCTGCATTCATTTCTCCCGTCAAGTAGTAGTTGAGAATTTCAGCAACCTCTCCTGTAGATGTCAATTTCAACTTTCCATAAAAGGCACTACGTCCTGTCCATTTAGCAGGAAGAATTTCCACCCACCAGTCAATGGCATTGGAGCCCGCATTTGCATTGGAAGAAGGAACGCCCCACAAGCGGGTTACATTCTGAAAAGCCCGAAACACATCAGGTTCGTTCCACTTTACGGCTTCCACGCCATTCAACAAAACAGACAAGGAATCCGCACCTGTCTGAGAATAGAGCAGCTTGGCAAAGGGTTCCCAGGCAATAGGCTCTACACCCGCCACCGCAAAAGGCTCATAGCTGGTAATCGAATCCAACATAGGGAACGGATATTCTTGAATCTTGGCGTTAGCCATGACTCCCTTGTAGTTTTCAGGAGCGTCTTCTTTGCCGGCCAACCGAATGGGATTGTTAAAATAGGCTGCAAAATCAAGTGCCGCCATAGTAGGTTTTTCCACTACTCGGATTTGCTTATCCGCCGCCGCAATTTTCATTTCAAAAACAGAGAACGGAGCCTTTGGAGCCACATAGCGAGGCATAGAGCCCGATTCAGCATTGTTACTACCAGCACAAGCCATCAATCCAAAAGAAATAGCCGATGCCGCAAGCGCAACACCGACCTTCAAATAATTTGCTTTAAAATTCTTCATATTCACTTGGTGAATATATAAAAATTCAAGCATACCCTATTACAAGCCTGTTCTTAAAATCTAGAATGGGGATTCACAAAAGATTCTCAAAAACACTGTTTAAAGCAAAAGAACATTTTTTATATTTGCGCAACAAAAGGACTCATTATGACAGCTCAAGGCGAACACAACAAGTGGATAGCACTGGCACTCTGCATTTTGCTGGGCTATTTTGGAATTCATCGTTTTTACGAAGGAAAAATCCTTACAGGAATTCTGTGGCTCTGCACAGGCGGTTTCTTCGGGATCGGCGTCATCATCGACGCAATTCTCATCGTAATGAAACCCGAAAAATATTAACCCACAAATACAAATCCTATGAAATCCCTTTTTGTCATTGCCACAGGAAGTGCTGGTAAAATTCGCGACTTCGCCCACATTCTCGGAACCGAAAACAAGGAATTCAAAACATTAAAGGACATCGGCTTTGATGGAGACATCGTAGAAGACGGCGACTCATTCGCAGCTAACGCAAAGATCAAGTCCAGCGTTACAGCCCAGTGGCTTGCCGCCCGCGGTATCGAAGCAACCGTTCTCGCCGACGATTCCGGCCTGGAGGTTTTCGCACTCAATGGTGAACCGGGAATTTACAGTGCCCGCTATGCAGGTGGTCACGGCGATGATGAAGCCAACAACAACAAACTGATGGCAAAGCTGGAAGGCATCAAAGACCGCGGTGCCCGTTATTTTTGCGCTCTTTCCTACCAGCAGGTGATTCCCGGAGCAGACGGAAAACTGACGGTTACCGAACCGCAAATTTTCGAAGGAGAATGCCGCGGCAACATCAACTATGCTCCTGTAGGAGACATGGGTTTTGGCTATGACCCGCTTTTCGTTCCCGATGGAGAAACCCGTACTTTCGCCCAGATGGAACTGGAAGAAAAGAAAGTCATTAGCCATAGAGGAAACGCAATCCGCGCACTGAAGGCTGCTCTTTCTAGGGGCTAGGGGGTTTTTAGGGGTTAGGGTATAGGGGATAGGGTATAGGGGTTAGGGAGTTTGGATGTGAGTGCTCGCGATTTCGGGATGATTACATCCTTATTTTTCTTGCAGAGTATTCCCGACATCCTTAGTCTCTAATCTCTAGTCTCTAATCTTTTGTCTCTAGTTTCCAGCCTCTAGATTCTTCGCTTCGCTCAGAATGACACCAACAAAAAACCGTTCACAATTAATTGTTCACTGTTCATTGTTCACTGTTCATTGTTAACTAGTATAGGGGATGGGAGCAGAGCCCCTCTGCATCTTACTTCGTTTCCGTGCTACCGGCGTTCAGCTTAATATCAGGCAGGTCGCGTACGTAGATGGAGAAGCTCCAGCCGGCGGCAGGTCCCGACGGAGTCCAAGTGAAATCCAATTGCCAGCAGTGCAACACTCGATTGAAGGTGAATTCATGAGTCACGAACCGGCCTTCATTGTAATTATAGCGGGTACTGTAAGACATTTCCCAGTTACGGGTAGGCTGTAAGCTGGCTCGAATGCCCGTAGAATGAGTCACCTGGTCCTGGAACAAGTCCCGCCCCACACGATTGCTACTAAAGGAATAGCTGTAGTCTAGACCGAAGGACCATTTCAAGGTTTCGTACTTTTCCATCTGGGAAGGAAGACCTCCGTTAATTTCCCCATTCCAGTTAAAGTACTTGGAGAAACTATAGCCCCAGTAGGTCAGCTCAGGGAATCGCACCTTGTTCGGGTCTTCCGTATACTTGTGGTAGACGCTGTGCCTTGTATTAATAGTAAACAAATAATCGGGAAGAATCTGGAAACCAAAAGACGAATTGATGTCGGAGAAATGCAAGGAATCAGCCGCAAAGTTGTACGAAACACTATGCCTTGTAGTCAACAGTCTGCGGTTACCATACTGTTCCTCAACTGCCTTGGCCGTATCGCCCTTAGTGGTATCCGGTTTGAAGCCAGCCACCTTCAAGTACTTAATATCAAAGTCGTTATTCAAGCCAAAACCTAAGGTTTTTTGCTTAGTCTGATAAGGCACCTGCCCCAACAGCGGGTGGGGTGCAAACTTTTTTACAGTATCAATTTCTGGAGCATAGGTGTAAGAAACGCTGGGCGACAGCACATGACGGATACCCGTAAACCGGCCGATTTCAGGAACCCAAATGCCGTACAGTTTCGTATCCGCCGTAATGCTGTAGTTATGGTTATATGCCACCTGACCGTAATCATCATGTTCCGGATCCAGCAAGGAACGAACGCGGTACTTCAAGGAGTCTTCTGGATTTACCCAGCCAGTTCCAGTCCAGTATCCCTTGAAAGAAGCCCGAGGCGTAATATTGATGACGTCAAAGAGAGAACCCGAGTAATCCAACGTAAAGGCTCCGGTGTAGCCCACGTACTGAGCGGTAGTATCCGTATCATTAAGGGAATCAACCGCACGAACCGTATGATAGTTAAAGCGGTTGCTAAAGCTATAGTTCAACTTTTCCAGATAGTTCATGAAAGAGCCGTCATCACGAGCTTCCTCATCTTCATCAATTTCAAAATCAAACAGAGGGCCACTCATATTGTACTGAACATCCGGAAGCTGACGTTCCATACGGTCTGTCACCAGGTTATGGCTCTGGCTAGCCTTGACGGTCAAGCTCTTGTTGTTACTGAAACGTCCAGAATAAATCAGGGAGGCATTAGCCTGCTGGTCCAAGATGGTGCTTGCATCCAAGGCGTTATCTTTACGGACACTGCGGTTACTGACGAAAGAACCGCTACCATTCAAGGTATGCTTACCATCGGGAGTCAAATTCTGCTTGTGGTCAAAACGAATATCATAACCGCTGTTACTAAAGTCAAACTCCTCCAGGTAAGCGGTGTAAGAAAGGCTACCATCCAGCAGGTACCTCTTTTTATAGCGAACCTCGCCAGTCAACGTGGATCTTTCAAATCGGGCCTCGTCACCTTCAATAATGTCACCCTTAAGAGTGGCATCCCAATAATCGTTGGCCGCATAGTAAAAACCCAGGTTACGCATGTAGTAGCCCTGTTTTTGGTCACCTCCGAACTTTGGAGTCAACAGACCGGACTTTCGTCCACTCTTTAACGGAGCCACAACCATAGGCAGCACCGCCACAGGCACATCGGCAATGTTCAAAACCACCGGTCGGGCGGTAATCGTCTCCTTGGGTTTTACCACCATGCGGCGGCCGTAGAAATAAAAATGCTGATGGGTGGAATCGTTACAGGTACTAAAGTCTCCGCGGGCAATCTGGATTCGCTGATCCGGCAAGCGACGGACTTCCATACCGTTCAGCTGCTGGTTGTCCTGGTAAGTCGTGGCGTAGTAAATTTCGCCAATCTTACTTTTCATATTGTACTTCAACCGCATGCCGGACAAAGAGGGATTTTTAGTCTCCCTTAGGATCGGATCCCCTGCCGCAGCCAACACGCTGTTCTTCTGGTCAAACCAGATGGTGTCTGCATCCAGGGTTGCCGTACGATACTTCAACTGAGCCGTATTGCTTAAGTTGAAGGTCGACATTTCCACATCATATTCCAGATCCACTGCATGATATTCCACCGTGTCTGTACCAGTGGTATCATTCATCCAGTCCACCTCGGTGGTATCCTCTTCCACGTCCTCCCGAACTTCCAATTCAAAGCGGGTCATCTCCTGTCCAAATGTGGACGGAGCGACAAGGCCTGCTAAAAACAAGAAAACGGCCCAGAGAAGACTATGGGTTCTAGATAAAATCACGTTGGCGAGAAATGTAGATAATTAGGGTCCAAAGGATGGGGACCAAGAACTAGAGATTAGGGGTTAGAAGCAGGAGATTCCTTCATAAAAAAATAGAACATCCGAGAAATCGCCTCGGACGTTCTATTTAATTTATATGTAATCCTGTTTCTAAAATTACTTCAGCACAACGTTCTTACCGCTGACGGAGCCGTTATGTTCGATGGTCACCATGTAGCGACCGGAGGGAACATTTTCAGAGTTCCAAGAGACGGTATTGAAACCAGCCTGTGCGTTGTCCACACGAACAGAAGCGACTTCTTCGGCTTCTGCACTCATGATGGTCACAACTGCTGTACCGGCAGTCTTCAACTCAAAGCTAATGGCCTTGCGGCTAAAGCCCTTGAGAGTTGCAGAAGAAACCTTTGCGACATTCTGGCTGGGAGCCTTGGGAGCAAATTCTTCGGCCTTTTCCACATAGATGCCGTTAAGACCGGCGGCATTCATGGAACCTTCCTTGTTCAGACGGTAGCCGTGCTTAAGGACTGCCACCAGCTGCTTATCGCTCTTGGCGCTGGCGTAGGTCTCCAATTCAGCAGCGTTGAACTGGTCCTTGTCGTACCAAGCTTCGACGTTCTTGCCGTCCAGGTCGGTCACGGTAATCTGAGCACGACGAACGACGGTAGAAAGAGTATCTGCACCACTTACGAAAGTGATTTCAAGGGGCTTGTTGACCTGGCCGCGAAGCTGTTCCTTGGAGAAGTCAATGCTCTGACCCTTCAGGCTAACACCATCCACAGAAATAATCAAGTCACCAGCCTGGAGCTTGGAGTCTGCAGCAGGAGTGCCCGGGATAACTTCGGCAACCTTAACGCCATCGCGAAGCTGGTAAATGGTAATACCTACACCGCCAAAAGCTTCATCAGCCATAGCAGGAGCTGCAATCATAGCAGCAAGCAAAGATGCCTTAACAAAACCCTTCATAAGATTCTCCTTATAAATTCTTCAAAAAGAAATATACATCATTTTTGACGAGACAGCCAAGACGCACAAGTTCCACCTTGTCAAAACGATCTATTTTACACTGATTTTATCGTTTTTACTTGCGGAATTGTCAAGTTATTCAATCATTTCGTTTTCATCTTCACCGTCATCGTAGTCATCCATGGTCTTTTCACCGGGAACAATGACCAAGCCCAGGGTCACCGGTTCCCCCTTGGCATTCAAGTAAGCTTCCAGGTAGAGGGTGGTGGACAAGCGTAAAATTCGAAGGTCCAGCATGGTGCCGCCCTTATGAATGCTCTTGGGATTCAAATCAAAGAACAGGAAGGTGTCGTTGATGTATTCAAAGCGGTCCTTGTCGTAGTTGATAGACCACTTGGAGTCGCCATCGTTTTCTTGACGGTAAAGACACTGGTCATGGTCGATGTCACATTCAAAGCTGGCGCTTTCCTGGTATTTCTTGTTCCACTCTCGACTGAAGGAGCAGGACTGGACACGATTGCCGCCGTTGCGCTGCTTATTCAGTTGGTCATTGATAACAACATAATCCATCTTCATGTCCTTGACCTGATTATACACATCCATCAAAATGATGTAGGCCTCGATATTCTTAGGACACTTGCCGGAAAGGTTCACGTCTTCATGAGCTTTCAGGAGGGTCTGCTGCAGCTCCACGTCAATGGCATCGGGAATTTCACTTTCGGCAATCTTATCCAGCACCTTCTTGGGAGGGATGACCACCACCTTGTCGCCTTTCTTCACGGCAAAGCCCAGCTGGTCGCGAACATAGTCCAGACACTGCTGCACGTGAATATGAACCGTATTGGAGCCGCCAGACACAAAGTCCACCCCAATGCTTACATTCCATTCGCCTGCGTTACTGCCTGCATTCTTATCCAGTTCGCAGAAAGGTTCTTCGCGAATACCGTCGATGAAAATCACCTTGGCGTTTAACTTCGTCACCAAGGATTCATCCTTCTTCATGACACCGCCCAAGCTCCAGAAATTGGGATTCAGACGAAGGACCTCGGCAAAAGCCTTATCCCCGTCCAACGCAGGGAGCAGGGAATCGTTACGAGCGTTTTTCTCCTTCAGCAAGTCGGAGTATTCCGTCGTCACGGACATATTGTTGAAGTTATTACGAGCCGCCGCTTCCGGAAAAGCAAAGACGTTTTCCATCCCCACAAAAAAGAGCAGGACGAACAGAGCAAGGAATTGGAAGTTCATCTTCATAAAAATCTCCTAAGCCTTTTTCAGTTTCTTTGAAGCAAAATTCAGAGCGTACATTAAAACGCCGCAGGCAATAATGGTGGGGCCTACCACCAAATTAAACTGGCAGGCCAACAAAAGCCCAACCAAGACCAGGACCAGAGAAACGCAAACAGACACGATCATCATCTGGACCAGGCTCTTGGAATAACACTCCGCAATGTAGCCGGGAATAGTCAACAAGGCTATCACAAGAATCATGCCCACGGCCTGAACCGCAATAACCACAGTCAAGGCGATTAGAGCAATCAAGAACATATAGTAAGTCAGCACCGGCAATCCCTGAACTCGAGCGAACTCAGGATCGTAGGAAATAGCAAGAAACTTCCTAAAGTTAAATGCAACCGCCCCGATAATCAAAACCAGAAGTGCAGCCATCCAGAACAGCAAATCTGTGGGAACCGTCAAGAGGCTTCCAAAGAGAAAGCTCATCATTTCTCCGCTGTAGCCAGGAGTCAAATCTGTAAGGATTACGCCCAGGGCCATGCCTCCAGCCCAAATCACACCGATGAAGGTATCGGCATTCTTGCGGTCGCGCCAGGTCAAGAACCCCATCAGGAGGGCACAAACCAGAGCAAAACCCAAGGAACCCAACATAGGGGAAAAACCCAACAAGGCTGCCAACCCTACCCCGCCAAAAGAAGCGTGGGCCACACCGCCAGACAAGGAAGTCAAGCGGTTTACCACCACAAAGGTGCCCATAATGCCACAGGCAATCGCCACCAGCACGGCAGCCATCAGGGCATTCTGCATAAAGTCCATGGACAAAAGTTCTAGCATAGCGAGGTGCGAGGTTCGAGTTATGAGTTTTTGGGGGCGAGTTTGGATAGAATCGATGGCAAGTCCAAAAGATGCGGGATATGGTAATTCACCCAGCCGGGCACATCAGGATTAGGATTCACGAGGACCGTGGTCCAGCCGCGGCAATGCGCGGGTTCCAAGTTCTTGACAGAATCTTCCAGCAAGATAATATCCGAAGGATTCGTCGGTTTTCCATTCAAGGAGAATTCCCCGGGAACCATTCTTGCCAAATAAGCTTCTACCTTATCGTAGGCGCTTTCGTGAGGTTTTCCTACCCAATCCATCTGCTTCAGGTCGAACACATCTTCGAAACAATCTTGAATTCCCATGTGGTCCATGCCCGCTTCGCTCCAGTCCCTACGACCATTGGTAAAGACGAAACGGCGGCCCGGCAATCCCATGAGCAAGTCATGCTTCGCAGGAGCTGCCTTTGGGTATTTCAAAAATTCCGGCTGATGAATAAAATCAAAAAAATCATCGGGAACAACACCATGCATCGCCTGAAGTCCCGCCAAGGTTGTTCCAAAGCGTTGCAAATATTCTTTACGGATTCTAGAGGCATTTTCAAAATCCACGCCGGTAGCGTTCTGCACCGACAAGGAAATTCGATGGTCCAAAGAATCAAGAACATCGTGCTCTTCAGCACCGTACAAAGTCAAGTCGTAATCAAACAGCCAAATCATTAAATGCTAATCCAAAACAAATCTTTAATACCCCATGGCAAGGCCGCCAATCTGACGCGCCAAGTAGGTGGCATAATTATCCGTCATACCACTTACGAAATCCAAAACCTGATGGTAGGCTTCCGCCGCAGTAACGCTCTGACCTATCTTAGCTTGTCCAATCAAGCGGACAATGCGATCTGCACGATAGGAATTCTTTCCATTCAGGCGATAGTCATAGACACCATTGATAAAGGCATCCAGAACTGTACTGAGGGTGGTATAGCTACCCACTTCCAATTCCGTCTTGCGACGGTCAGGATAAATACGTTCTACACCCAAGCGTTTGCCAATGCGAATACCCTCCATCACATCGGACCGGGACAAGTCCGTCAAATGCTTGACTGGCTCCCCGGACATGATTTGCTCATAATTGTTGTAGAACGTAACAGCCACATCGTCAATAAGGTTCTGGATGGCAAGACCGCGGACACTGCTAAGGAAATCCCGGAAGTTCTGACCGTTTTCCTGGTACTCCTTGTCGATATCAATATCTGGGCCGCAAAGATAGCTGAACATACTACGGACATCTCCATAGGAAAGAATGCCCAGTTCAATTGCATCTTCAACATCCAATATGCTATAGCAAATATCGTCGGCGGCTTCCATCAGGTAGACCAGAGGGTGGCGAGCCCACTTTCCGGTTTCCAGTTCAGGAATTCCCAAAGTGTAGGCAGTCATCCGGTACAAATCCGCTTCCGTAGAGAACAAGCTGGTGGGCGTACCAAACTTAGCCAACTGGGGATACTTAATCATGGAACCGAGGGTGGCGTAAGTCAGACGCATTCCCCCGTCAAGAAAATGGTATTCCAGCTTACTCAGGATTCTATGTCCCTGGGCATTACCGTCAAAATTTTCAAAGTCCGCAATTTCATCATCGCTAAAACTCTTCAACGGAGCGGAATGGCGATTCTTGCGGAACCATTCGCGAATAGCCGCCTCCCCCGCATGACCAAAGGGTGGGTTTCCTATATCGTGGGCTAAACAGGCAGATTGTACAATGGTGCCAAACTGATATTCATTGACATACTTAGGCAGATACTTTTTAATCAGATGATACACCGTAATGGCAAGGCTACGGCCCACGCTACTGACCTCAATGCTATGAGTCAGTCGACTGTGAACGTGGTCATTCACAGAAAAAGGATGAACCTGGGTCTTGCGGCCTAGGCGACGAAACGCCGTAGAGAAAACGATACGGTCGTAATCGCGATGAAAATCGGAACGGTTTGGATCCGGATCCGCCGGGTGACCATAACGCGTCGCAGAAAGCAAAGTATCCCATTGTAGCATGGGAGCAAAGATAGAAAATTAACAATTCGTCGACTAGTTCGCCTCAACCCAGACAAACTTAGATTCGTCCAGCCGTTGTTCCCCATCGAAGCGATAGCAAGCCAGATGTCCACCTCCCGCATGGCGGGCAATGCTGAAGTCTAGGCAGCAGACGTTATCACGAATAAGCTCAGGAACCCCCGTAAGCCAGTAATGCCCAAAGAAAACAGGGCGTTCATTTTCACCGTAATATGAACGTTTGCGAATTTCGGGATCCACATCGCAGTTCTCTGGCATCATCACCCCAGGCTGAAAACTTAAATCCTGAAGAGATGCTGTAGCGGGATCCACCCACCAGCGAAGGCGGGTCCTTGTTCTTCGAACATTTTCTCCATCGTAAAAGAACTGCCCCCCAGGCAACTGCATCTCCGGGCCTTTCAAAAGCATATCCACCGGCCAAAAAAGGGAGTCCCCAAATTCATTGTCCTCGTCGTTGGTACGGACAATCAGTTCGTCAAAATTTCCATCGGCAAAGCAGGTCACACCCGCAGCCTTCAGCTGGGCTACTGCCAACGGATCAAAGCTGGCATGCTGCGCCCGGAACAGGTCTGTTTCCAGATAGAACGGCAACGTCTTGGCGAATTCCATCATCTCCATAAACTCAGCCTTGCGCCCCACGTAATCGGCAACGGTCCGCGAATGAACCGCCACCTTGTTAAAGGAATGTTCCCGCAAGTAACCCGGACCAAAACATTTCAGATAACGTCCACCAGTACCATTCTTCTGCCAAAAGCTCAGCATATTGAATTCGTGATTTCCCATAAGGGCAATGGCAGAACCCGCCTCCCGCATGGAACGCACCAGATTCATGGTCTCCCGGACATTGGGTCCGCGGTCCACATAATCCCCCAGGAACACCACCATCCTTTCGTTACCCGGATAGCGGAAAGCACCTGCAGATTCCACATAGCCCATTTTTTTCAAAAGGGCCTTCAGGCACTCGCAATGCCCGTGGATATCACCTATAAAGTCGATGGATGTTTTCATAATTTTTAAAGTTATTAAATTCTGTTCCCTTTACCCTTTAAACTTAAATCTATTTTCTAGATTTTATTGCATGGTCCATCCCATTCGTCATTTCATTACCATTACAAAACACCGCAACGAAGTGATTCGCCTGTGCTTTAAGGCAGGCATTGGTTTTCAGGGGCTTTTCCACGATTTGTCCAAGTACACTCCCACGGAATTTATTCCCGGAATGAAGTACTACACCGGCAAGGAATCCCCAAACAACGGCGAACGAAATGCCACCGGCTATAGCCTGGCCTGGATGCATCACAAAGGCAGAAACAGGCACCATTTTGAATTCTGGTACGACTACGAGATGGCCACCAAGAAGATTGTGCCTATGCCGATGCCGGACCGTTTCATCAAGGAAATGTTCTGCGATCGTGTTGCAGCCTCCAAGACCTACGGCGGCGCAAACTACACGCAGCAGGCTCCGCTTCTCTACCTAACTAAAAGTACCGCCCACGAAAAAATGGCCCCGGAAACTTACCAGAAGTTGCTTTACCTTTTGACCATGCTTTCTGAAAAAGGCGAAAAGGAAACCTTGGCCTTTATGCGTCGCACCAAAACTTTACCAACAGAATAATTATGAAAGAAAAAATTGCAAAAATCGTTTTCGTACTGATTATCATTGCGGCATGCTGTCCCTGCGTTGCCTCCTGGATGGCACTTTTGGCGGGCATCGTCTATGCATTTATTTTCGGCGGCCCCGCCTTCCCCAAGTTCGCCAAGAAAACCCAGAAGTACCTTCTGCAAGGTTGCGTGGTAGGCCTTGGGTTCGGCATGAACCTGCAGGCGGCCCTAGCCTCTGGCAAGGACGGCATGATGTTCACCATCGTGTCTGTAGCAAGCGTCATGATTCTTGGTTTTATCGTTGGAAAAATTTTGAAAGTGGAGTCCAAGACTTCCTACCTGATTTCCAGCGGTACAGCCATTTGCGGCGGCTCTGCCATTGCGGCTGTGGCTCCCGTGGTAAAGGCAGACGACAAGCAGATGAGCGTTTCTTTGGGAACCATCTTTGTGCTGAACGCTTTGGCACTTTTGATTTTCCCGCCGCTGGGACATTTCTTTGGCCTTGATAACCAGCAGTTCGGTGAATGGGCGGCCATCGCCATTCACGACACCAGTTCCGTGGTGGGAGCCGCAGCAGCCTACAGCGACGAATCTCTGCAAGTGGCCGCCATGGTGAAGTGCACCCGCGCCCTCTGGATTTTGCCTCTGGCCCTTATCACTATGTTCATTTTCCGCAAGAAGAACGACGCAGGCAAGGGCAAGCTGGATGTGATTCCATGGTTCATTTTCCTGTTCGCCATCGCCATGGTCATCAACACCTACCTGTTCCCGGTGCTTGGCGTTCCTGCAGCTGTGGGCTCCACCATCGTCACCATCGCAAAGCGAGGATTTGCCATTACTTTGTTCCTCATCGGTACAGGACTTTCCAAGGATGCTTTAAAGAAATGTGGCGCCAAGCCCTTTATCCAAGGCGTTATCCTTTGGTTTGTCATTGGTGCAGGCAGCCTGCTTGTGATTAAAGGATTCTAAACCTCACACTAACGAGCTTCAAATCAATTTTAGACAAAGAAACTGCCCGGTTCATCGCCGGGCATATTTTATTTTACAGTCAGTGCTACCAGGTCTGTGGGCTCATAGCGATTGTGACCCATCAGGGACTTCTTGTATTTCCAGCACTTGATGGCATCATCCAGAGAAAGGCCCTTGTTATCTGCAAAGAAGTCTCGGATGTAAGTATTGTATTCAAACTGTCCACCAATGGCGGGCTTGGTTTCTTTCTTTTCCTTTAAGATTCGGCCATAGGCTTCAATTGCCTCCTGGTAGGTACGGCCGGCGTTGGTCTTTAACCAGTTCTGGAATTGCACGTTAAAGGAGAACGTGTTGCCCAAATGTTTTTTGAAAAACACTCGATGCTTTTCGGAACAGACAAAATTTTGTTCAATGATGGTCTGGGGATCTATAACACGGTTTGCCTCTTTAGTAGAAGGCTTATGGTCAGGTACAGAACTCGGTGCGATTTTTCCTGTTTCCAGGAAAAACTCGATTCGCCGGCTCAATTCATCCTTGCCACCGGAAACAGGAAGACCGTTTTCTCGACAAAACTGAACCAGTTCCTCTTTCAAGAAATAAAAAGACCTGAATGTTTCGCTATTCAGTTTTTTGTCCAACGCAGGTCGTACGACCTTATCCTTTGATTCTTCCATATACCAGACATTCCCTTGGGATTCCAAATATACTATATTGGCAGGAACAATTCACTTGAACGGAATGGCTTATTATGGATCTTGGACGTTTTAATCGTGGCCGCGTGGAAGAAATTACCCCTCAAGGCTACTATCTGGAACTGGAAAGCGGCGATCGCGTGCTGCTTCCCGGCAACAAAGAGCAGTTTACCCTGGAAGAAGGCGAAGTCGTCGATGTTTTTGTCTATGCCGACAGCGAAGACCGCCCTATTGCCACATTGAATGCACCCTACGCACAGGTTGGCGAATTTGCAGTCCTGGAAGTAAAGGACGTGAATCGCTTTGGAGCCTTCCTGAACTGGGGACTGAACAAAGACCTGTTCCTCCCCTTCAAGCAGCAGCTGGGGGAACTGCAGCGGGGGGACCGTTGCGTCGTCTTTATTCTTGTGGACGACAAGAGTAACCGCATTGTGGCAACCGAAAAAATCAAGAGTTTCCTTGATTTGGACACCAGCGAACTTCATGTGGGCCAGCGGGTGGAACTTGCCGCATACGAAGTTACCAAGGACCATGTAGACTTTCTGGTGGATTACCGCTACACCGGCCGCTTGATGCTTGCTCCCGGAATGGAACGCATTTACATCGGCGATACCATGCCTGGCTTTATCCAGCGGTTCACAGCAGATGGAAAAATCACCCTGAGTTTGAATCCTGTCGGGTTTAAGGGCCTTATGAAAAGCGACAGTGCAAACGTCGTGATGCAAAAGCTACAGGAAGCCGGCGGCAGCCTCCCCTATGGAGACCATACCGACCCCGAAGTAATTCGCCAGGTCTTTGGAATGTCCAAGAAGAATTTCAAGAAACTTCTGGGCACCCTTTTCCGCGATGGAAAAATCTATATCGAGGACGACGGAATTCGTCTGGTATAACGTTCCCGTTAATGCAGTTCGGCGTTTGCGATTTCAAAGATCCTGCGGAGTTCCGCGGGGTCTTTCGTTTTTGCAAGGGCAAGACGCAAGAGGACAGCTGCTTTTTGCGGGGGAAGTTTACCCGCGGCAATGCCTCGAGGGGCAAGGTCTTCATTGAGGGTCACCAGACCTTGACCAATGCGAGATGCGACAACCACAGGGATTTGAATTGCAGAAAGCGTTGAACTCCACTTCAGGCTGAACTCTCCAGAACCGGCTCCCGCAATCACGAGACCGTCAGAAATTTTCCCAGCGAATTCCAGCAGTTGCGGGTCAGTGTCTACGGCAAAATAGAGCACGCTAACCTGCGGGAGATTTTTCACGTTTGAAAAGTCAAAACGTAATGAAGCAGGACTTTCCGCTCCGGAACCCATTGCAAAAAATTTCTCAAAATTTTCCACACTCGCAATAGCGCCTTCGCCCGCATAGTGTACCCCCATAGGGTTCAACGCACTTGCACTAAGCTTCTGCACAGAGGATGCCTCATATACGAGCCCTCCGAAACAGACCAAGACACAATTTTTTGCGCAACGCCCCTCGGCGGAGCTCGGGGAACTTGTTGTCGCGAAATCAAGACTCGGGGAGCTTGTTGTTGTGAAGTCATGGCTCAGGGAAGCCAAGGAGAAAACGCGCCCAGCAGCAGCCACCTTAATGGCATCGGACAAATTCCTGGGACCATCGGGTTCCTTTGCTGTAGCAGGACGCATTGAACCTGTAATCACCACCGGCTTGGGACCGCATACCGTCAAGTTCAAAAAATAAGCGGTCTCGTCCATGGTATCCGTACCGTGGGTAATTACCACGCCATCTACAGAAGAATCGTCCTGCAGTTCATTCACCCGACTCGCAAGGGACAACCAGATTTCTCCTGTCATGTCATCGGAATTTACATTGCAGACTTGTTCCGACTGCAATTCCACATTCGCAGAATCCAGCAAGTTTCCTACAGAGGCAAGAAGGCTTTCCACAGAAAGTTGTCCCGAGCGATACCCCAAATTTTCTCCGGCATCCCCCACGCCAGCAATGGTCCCTCCGGTCGCCAATACAACCACTTTCTTTTTCTGTTCTTTACTCATTGACTGCTTCCTCCCAAAGTTGTTCCGCAGAGACAGAATAGTATTTCTGCAAAGCTTTTTCGTCGCCCAGGCGACGAAGGTCCTGAACAAAATCCTTAAAGTGTTCAAAACTTCCGTTCCGATTCAATAACAGTTTAACCATCTTTTGAGAATACCAATAAAGTTTCTCTGCTGAATCTCTATGAGATTTATTTACAAAAGGTGCGTTCAAATCATTTAAGGAAGGAGCACTCCCCTGTGGTTTTGGAAAATCGCTTCTTGAACCGTCAACCACCTGGGCAATACCCTCGTTCACCCAAGAAGGAATGTTTCCCCGAGTCATCTGCCGTAAAAATGCGTGAGTCAACTCATGAAAAAGCATGGCCCGATACACTTCCGTATAGTTCATCAAATTTTCAGGTACCCGCAGCTTACCATCAAAAACAGCACCCACCCAATCTGGGCGGGTCCCGATTCCATTATGTTCAGCAGTCTGGTGCAAAACTACAGCGATTTTATTCTCCGGATAGAAATGGAACAACCGGCAAAGTGAATCGTATGCAACTTCAAGAACAGACAAGGCTTCCAACACATTTTCTCTCGCCGGATGTCCGTCATATTCCACACGGAAATGCACAGAACGTTCCAAATTCATGCTACCCATTTCTCTTTGAAGTAAGCTTGCCTTTTCTCGCAAAAATTCCAAATTGTCATTTTTACGATTAAGCTGGTCAATAAAATCAATGCATTCCGAATACTGTTCCTGTTCCAAAAGGACTACGGCCATATTCAACTGCAATACAGTATCTTCGGGAGTCTCCTCATAAAGCTTTTTCACGTTGCGTTCCGCACAAATCCAATCGCCGGCTTCAAGGCACTCGTTGGTTTCCAAGATTAAAGCTTCTCTAGCTTCAAAATTTTTCATTTCATGACGATATGCCATGTAATGGTGAAGTACATACAAGGAAAAAATAACCAGAGCTATGACACAAACAATCTTTTTCACAAAAATCAAGTTAGAAATAATCTGCAGTTTCCAAAGTACCTCCAAAAATTTTTATAAATGGAATTCAGACTATGATTCATGACCTTTATATCTACCTGCTAAATCTTATTGGCCTTGGATTTAACCCCAAGGGATTTTCCGCGGTCAGCGGGATTTTCACCGTAGCAGCTGTTTTTTCCATTATCATTGTCGGCTTCATTATGAACGGAATTGAAAAGCTGCAACTCAAACTACTCTCAAAAATATTCAATACAAGGGTTGCCCTATTCGTCTGTAATTACCTGACCATTGCAGGAACAATTATACATGAATGCGCACACGCCCTTTTTGCAATTCTTTCGGGAGCAAAAGTTGTAGACATTAGTTTTTTGGATAAGGAAGAAGACTACCTAGGTCATGTAAGTTACATAACTAGCGATATAATTCTTTTGGGGGCAATCCAGCACACGTTAATCGCCTGCGCCCCAGTCATTGTCGGTCTTGTTGCAGAATACTTTCTACTCAAGGCCATCTTCTATGGGCATTACAGTATTTGGATTGACATTTTACTTTGGTATCTGGTGGTTTCCATCGTAGACCACATGTCCATGAGCGACATAGACCGCGGGCACTACTTCCAGGGAATGTGGGTAGTCGCCCCTTTAATCTTTGGCGGATTTTTCGCCTACGGATACTATTTTCTGTAGTCACAAGATTTCTGGAAACTAAAGCCTTTCCGCTTCCGCCTTGCCGCCACCCGCTTTTTTGTACCGTTCGCGAATCAACTGCAAGTCGTGCTGATAAGGGTTGCGGACAAAATCTTCGAAAGCCCAGGCGGTAGGGTGAAAAGAACCCTTTGCATACGTCAAAAGCATATCCAGCCAGACACCGTTACCGGCGTAAATCTTGAAAGGTCCACGCTTGTAACTGGGCAAAACCACCTTGTCCAAATCCATATAGCCAATATCAATATTGACGTGGCGGCAATCTGGATTATCGCTTTCTGCGGTAGTCAACTCCAGGGCGTTGCTCCGGGCCTTTTCTTCTGCAATGGTTTCAGGCGGGATCGTCTTCTCAAAAGAAACTACCCCACGATAAAGCCCATCGCCCATCTCTGGAGTATAATAGGGGGTTTTATCAAAGGCAAACAACTTTCCCTTGTGGCGTATTTTCCCCCAGGTATTTTCAAGAAGTTCGATGACAGCAGGATTCCATTCCGCACCTTTCTGCAGGACAAAGGCAATCAGCTGGGCTCGTTCACTAAAATGAGAGGCTTTCATAAAAAATCCTTAGTGCGGGAAAATCATCAAAGATTTCCTGATAATATTCAACTGCTGTTCCGTAAATCCACTGTATCCTGACTTTGTGCCCAAGGGGAACATATAGTTATCCACATCAGGACAAGTCATTACGTCAAAATCTTTTTTCGCTAAATATTTTACTTGGGTCCTACGCACCACTGGGCGAACAAGAATATCAGAGTTGTAATCAGCGTTTTTCTTCACAAGGCCGCTGCGAATTAAATCCATACAGTAGGGCGTATCGTCCAAACCATCGTCCATTACGGAGAAATCGCCAAAGGCCACCATATCGCCCCTGGAGGACGTGGTGTGACGCAGCCCAAAGAAATGTCCAGACTCGTGGATAGCCGTTTCCACAATTTCATCCAAAGAAAGCGGGTAAAGAGAACCACCACTTTTTACATAAGCGCCAAGTACAACCGTGCTGCCATCGCCCTGCTTCAGATTTCCGCTAAAGAGATAAGAATACCCCATTAACCCTTCATCTTCAATATAGCGGGACAGAATCAAATTCAAGGCACTCCCAATGCCGGGCCAGCCCCCGCCCAATTCGCCCATCATCAAATCACCGTTCTTGCCAGCATACCAAATCTGATCCCCGGGATACTTGAATCCAACCTTGGGATGGTTTTCGGCAAAGTTCACATAAAGAGTGTCCACAATAATTGACTTGTACTCTTTTCGATAGTTTTTCAATAAAGCTTCCGTGAGATCATCCAAGGAAAATCCATCCAAGTGATCTTCCACATCCCCAACAACCACAAGATTCAAGGACAAGGTATCCGAATAGGCCCCCTCGCCTTCTAAGCGAACATTATGCGTTGTCCCCTTATAATAAGTCCGGTTCTTTTCCAGAGTAACAGCCCATTGGGCAGATTCTCTTTCCTCGCACACAAACTGGAATACGTAACGTCCCTTTTCCAAAGTCGGTTCCACAACACGTAATTGCCTTGCCCGGTAGGAATAATCATCTGTATCATAAAGTCTGAACAGCTGTAGTTTCGGGGCACCTTCCAAAGTATCTGCGTCAAAGGAAAGCCGATAAGTCGTCTGGGAGTGAACCCTAAGCAAAAGTCCATGAGTAATAGCAGATGATACGGAATCGCTTTGCGCCCCATCATTAGGGAACGTCCAAAAAACAATGCCATTGTCAGGATAAAGAACAACCGGCAATTCCTCGGGATCGTTGGTACATCCCCAAAAAACAAAAATTGTCAAGGCCAGCAAGATGCACTCAGCTGTACTCAACATTTTTTTACAAAAATTTTTCATGCAAAACCGACTCTCAAAACGTGTATACATATGGACCTTCGTAATATAGGTAATTCAAGTATGAAAAAATATCTCACTGGCCCCTTTCGGAATGATTTAGAAAATCTATTACGGCCTCTCACTGGAAAACCAGCCCTATTGAGTTCCATTATTTTAGTAGCAGTTCTTGCAAGCATGGATGAACCGCTTTATGGACCCGCTCTCTTAATCCCGATTGTAATGTTGACCCATGTTCTATCCCGGCAAAAGCAATGGATCGTCTTGATAACGCTTCTTGCAGGCATCGGTTCTCACCAGATTTTTTCAAATGAATCCTCTACAGCAAATGTGGTTTCCCCCAAGGCTTGCGGCATTGTCGAAACCACACAGCCAAGAAACAACGGTTACGCCATTATCATAAAGATTCCACAGGAATCCTACCGCGTCCGCCTTACCGAAAAGCGGGAACTCTCCTACATTCCCCTGCCGGGAGACTCCATCTGCTATGATGCCAGCTGGTATCCGGTAACACCTCCTACGGTTCCCGGCGGGTTCAACACCGAAGGCTGGCTTCGTTCCCAACATCTTTTATCCTACGGGAAATTCAAGCACTGGACCGTAAGGGGACACCACTGGACTCCCGAAAGAAGTTTCTTTCAATTTCGACAGTGGATCAAGACGCGGTTCAAAAAATACCTGGACGATTCCGAAACAGGATTGCTTCTGGGATTACTTGCAGGTGATCGCTCCGGCATTCCCGACGTACTCCGTAACGACTTCCAGAGATCAGGACTGGTCCATGTCCTAGCTATTAGCGGTTTTCATGTGGTCCTTCTGGCAGGAATGTTGATGATATTTTTAAAAGCCACACGGTTGCCCCATAAGGCGGTGAGAGTTCTTGCGATTCTTCTTTTGCTAGTGTACATCCCTATTACAGGAGGCTCTCCTGCGGTTAGGCGTGCGGTCATTATGTTTGCCGTCCCACAGGTCGGCGCCATATTCCAGCGGCAACCCAACACCTTGAACAGCCTAGGAATGGCGCTCCTATTTCTCATTCTTCCAGAGCCTAGCGTCATCTGGAACCCGGGATTTCAACTTTCCGTAGCAGCCACCGCAGGGATTATTATAGGAACCCCCTTGAATCCTTTAAAGCATCTTCCATCTACGCTCAAAAAAAATAAAATCTGGAACAAATTCCAAGAATTTATTCTGGATCCGACCTACGTTACGTTATGCGCAACTCTTTCCACTGCCCCCTTTCTTATACACCATTTCAAGACGTTGTCTCCCTTCGCATGGCTAGGAAATATAGTGGTAGTCCCCGCCATTTCCATGGGCATGCAGGCAGGACTATTCGGGCTTCTTTTTCCCATCGATGAAATCCGTCAATACTTCTGCTATGCCGCAGGATTTTTCCTTCGGTTGGCCGCACTTCTCACGAAATTACTCTCCGATTCCTCTCAGGCATCCACAACCGTAGGCCCCTTCGGTCCGCCAATCCTGTTGCTTTGCGGAATACAGCTGCTCCTTCTGCCGGTGTTTCGTCAAAATAAATTAGCCCGGAAATTTTCCTTGGGCTGTCTTCTTGTTTTCTCCATTTACTTTCTGGCGGTCGGCTACGGAAAGGTTCTTTATCCCAGCTGGAAACTGACTACGGTTGACGTGGGGCAAGGCGATTCCCATCTGATAACCACCCCCTCGGAAAAACACCTGCTCGTAGACGCAGGCGACGCTCCCGACAAATCGGAAAAGTTCAGTACCACCCGGACCGATGCAGGCAAGGACATTCTGGTTCCCTATCTCCACCACATTGGAGTTTCCCATCTGGACGCTCTAATCATTACCCATGCGGACAAGGACCATTTTGGCGGGGCTTTATCCCTCGTAAAAACTTTCCCCGTCAAGGAACTTTGGATCACCCGCTGTGCGTTGCAATCCTCCAAGAACCTTTGGCAACAACTGCTTGCCGAATCCAGACGGAGACACATCCACATCCGAGAAATTGAGCGGGGCTTTATCTGGAAAGAAAACTTCTTCGAGCTAAGGACGATTCATCCAGAAACATCCTCCTGTGTAGACGAAAATACCCAAAGCATTACCCTGCGGGCCAAGGGCCTGGGGCACTCCGCCATCTTGACAGGAGACTTGACTGTAGCCGGTGAAAAAGAGATTCTCAAATCCGGAATCTACCTTAAAAGCGACGTTCTAAAATTAGGACACCACGGGTCGAAAACCTCTAGCAGTGCAGCGTTTCTTGCCCAGGTAAATCCAGATGTTGCCATTATATCCAGCGGTCGCAGAAATCGTTTCAAGCACCCCCACAAACAAGTCACCAGACGACTGGATTCCCTAACCATCCCCTACTTGAATACCGCAGAAAAAGGAACCATCGACGTTATTTTCACCAAAGATTCCATGTCTGTCCGCACTATGATAGAATAGCTTTTTAATCCTTGGCAGAGGCCGCGTTTCTGCGCTTCAATTCATTGTTCAACGGCACGTAAATAAAGCTAAACAGGATATAGCCGCACAGCAAGACAATCCAATGATTCCAGCCTAGACGTGTTTCAATAAAGTGCATTTCCAGGAACATAAAGGGACCTGCAATCAAGAACAAGGGAAGCTGCCGGCACTGGTCTGCCAGGGAGTAGCGGCTCTCGTAGCTGACAATGGAATTCATCATGGGGAAACTGGTACAGAAGCCTCCCATCAGACGTTTAATGAACATGAGGCCGCTGACAACGCAGGCTATGGCCGGAGCCTTAATGTAAATGGGAAGCGGAGTCTTGTACTTAACGCCAGCACTGTACTTTTGTTTCTGGAACATAATAAGTCCCACCACAAAATCAAAGACGCACACCCCAATAAAGAATCCCTCCCCCTCGGGAATTCGAGGCATCAGAAATGTTCCCAGCAAGACAAAGCCCGCAAGTCCAATAACAATAGAAGGTACTATGGGAACTTTTGCCTTATAGTGCAAGAGCCGCACGGCATTGGCATAAAGCATGCACATAAAACCGGAGATAGCGTTGGCCGCCCCGATAGGAAGTCCAACCGCAATATAGGCAAAGCCAAAGGGAATCGGAATCGTCGCCGTGACTGCCTTCAACTGCGGGTCTTTCAAGTAAGCGCTTAAAGTCCCCAGGGCGGTGACCATCACCACCAGAAGCCAGTCATAGAGAGAAAAATTAAAGTTCAGGGATTCAAACATAACGCATCCAATCTTTCGCGAGGCGCAAATTTAGAAACCCCCAAAAACAACACTCCAGCCCGTTTAACATTCTAGACTCTTGTAGTAATCCTCAAGTCGACGTCTAGAGTTGTAGAAGCAGTTCCAAAGGGACGGATCAAACTGGGTGCCCATGCCTTCTGCAATAATGTCAAAGGCCTTTTCAAAGCTAAAGCAATCTTTGTAACAGCGCTTACTGACAAGAGCGTCATAAACATCGGCAATCGCCATGATACGAGCTTCCAGAGGAATTTCAGCACCTTTCAAGCCAAAAGGATAGCCCTTGCCATCAAAACGTTCATGATGGGAAAGAGCCACATTTTTAGCAATAACCACAAACTCAGGAGATTCCAGAGATGAAAGTAAGTTATCCACGATGGCAGCACCCTTTACCGGATGGGTCTTCATGACATCGTATTCCTCAGGAGTAAAACGACCGGGTTTTCTCAAGATGGCATCATCCACCGCAATCTTTCCCAAATCATGCATTGGAGCGCTCTTTATCAAGTTGCTGTAGAAGTCGTCATCTAAATCCACAATGTTTTCACGACGCAATTCATCCACCAGGATAGAAACCACGTTGCTGGAACGCTTGATGTGACCACCGGTGTTACTATCACGGCTTTCCACCATATTGGCCATGCCAACAATCATCTGTTCCTGGATGGCGGTAATATGGGAGAAGTTGTTCTCCACCACTTCTTTCAAGTGCGTATTGGTGGCACCCAGATTTTGTACATAATTGTGCAAATCGGTATCATCTTCTACCTTAAAAAGATTGGTGTACTTAGAAGACGTAATGGACACCTTCTTGACGGTGAACTTATAAAAGCGTCCGTTATACTCGAGGTCCTTGGAAACAATCTTCCGTCTAGAATGAAGTTCACCCACCCAATCCACCAGGAAGTTTACGAAAGGAGACCCCATGTTCAAGGAATGGTCCACACGACAATTTACAAGTTCCGGGAAAAATTTCTCGGCAATTTCATTACAGCCCAAGAATTTAACATCGGAAGACACGCAAATGTAGCCATCGTTATTGTTTTCTTCCAAAGCATGAATCACATTGCGAGTAATATCGTATCGTCCGACCCGCACGCAAAGATAGAGCAACACAAACTGATCAAATACATAAACCGCAGGCATGACCAAAATATCGGAAGCCAAGAAACGAGTCAAGAAAAAGGCGACGATAGAAGTCACTTCAATCAAAGACAAGGCGATAAGACTCTTGTAGGATACGTTTTTCTTTTTGAAGAAAGCGTAAACAATGGTGGAAATATTCAACACCACATAACCGCACAACATCAAATTGAAGAAATCGTGTCCAAAGCCGTAGGTTGCAACATAGTCGCCCATCCCATAATGTTCGACAAATTCAACGCTCTTGTAGTAAATATCGCTAAAGCCAACCGTTGCACTAAGGCTAAATACCACTAGGGAGAACATTGCCATCAAGGTAAAGGCAATCTGCGGAAACTTCAGCTGACAAACGTGAATGATTGCGTTAAAAGTAAATAGAGGCAAAAAAACGGAACCAGCATAGTTCAGCTTGTTGGCAACAATCACCTGGTCAACATTAGTGGACATGGCAACCATCAAGTGTCCAACGCAAGTTACAAATGTGGCAAAAAAGATTGCAGGATAGGGACCACTGTCCTTAAGATTGACACGAAGCAGAAACACCATATTTGCTGCAGCGATGCCACACAAAATCGTTAAATAAACAATTGCCATACAAAACTCAATCCACTAGAGGATTCCCAAGAATAAATCTATATAACGCAAAGATTAGTGTCAAACCATCTTCGCAAAGTTATGGCAACTAAACGTCTAATTTAAAGAACAAAAAGCCCGGCCGCTTACGCAGTCGGACTTTTCAAGTTCTTAGAACTTCGTCGAAGTTATGCGAAATTAAGCTTCGGTTGCCGGTGCTTCTGCAGCAGGTGCTTCAGGAGCGGCTTCGGCTGCAGCGTTAGCGGGTGCAGCTTCAGCAGGTGCTTCAGCCTTCGGGGGGAGCAAAGCCTTCATAGAAAGCTTAACCTTACCCTTCGGGTCAACACCCAGGCAGAGAACTTCAACTTCGTCACCAACGTGAACAACGTCTTCAACCTTGTCGACACGGTGGTCAGCAAGTTCAGAGATGTGCACGAGGCCGTCGCGACCCGGGAGGATTTCAACGAAAGCGCCAAACGGCTGGATCGTCTTCACCTTGCCCTTGTACTTGCGGCCCGGTTCCGGTTCTGCAGTGAGTTCTTCGATCATGCGACGGCAAACTGCAGCAGCCTTACCACTGGGAGCAGCGATGTCAACGTTACCGTTGTCGTCGATGTTGATGGTGCAGCCGGTCTGAGCCTGCATGCCCTTAATGACGGAGCCACCAGAGCCGATCACGTCACGGATCTTGTTGGTGGGCACCTTCATCTTGACCATAGTCGGAGCCTTTTCGGAAACCTTAGGACGGGGTGCAGCCAGACCCAGTTCAGCCATACGGCCGAGAATGTGGAGACGGCCCTGCTTGGCCTGTTCCAAAGCCTGACGCATCAGTTCCGGAGTAATACCACGGATCTTGATATCCATCTGGAAGGCGGTGATACCTTCGGCGGTACCAGTCACCTTGAAGTCCATATCGCCGAGGTGGTCTTCAGTGCCGGTAATGTCGGACAAGATTTCGATCTTGCCACCTTCCTTCACGGAACCCTTTTCGGAGATAAGGCCCATTGCGATACCAGCAACCGGAGCCTTGATAGGAACGCCAGCGTCCATCAAGGAAAGGCAGCCACCGCAAACGGAAGCCATGGAAGAAGAACCGTTGGATTCCTGAATTTCGGAAACCACGCGGATGGTGTACGGGAAGTCTTCGGGCAGCGGAAGAACTGCAGCCAGAGAACGTTCGGCGAGGTGGCCGTGACCGATTTCGCGGCGGCTGGTGCCGAGACGCTTGCATTCACCCACGCTGTACGGCGGGAAGTTGTAATGCAGCATGTAGCTCTTGGAACCTTCACCCTGGAGGCTTTCATAACGCTGTTCGTCGGCCTTGGTACCGAGAGTACATACAACGAAACCCTGAGTTTCACCACGCTGGAAAATGGCAGAGCCATGAGCGCTGGGGAGAACACCCATATCGATTTCGATGGGGCGGATTTCGGTAGTGGTACGACCGTCCAAACGGACATGTTCGTTGAGGATCATTTCACGCATTGCGGTGCGTTCCAGATCGCTAAAGATTGCCTTGGCATCAGCAAGCAGAGCTGCGTCCTGAGCGTCGCCTTCGCCGATGATAGCGAGGATACGAGCGTCTTCGGTCATGCGCTTGCAGAGGTCTGCCATAGCAGGATAGAAGTCGGTCTTGACCATGTTGGAGTGAACGTCCTTCTGGAGTTCGTCGTTCACCACTTCCTTGACGGTTGCGACCAGCTTGTCGTGAGCTTCGCCAACGTTCTTCGGGGAAAGTACCATCTTGGGCATCTTGCCGCACTGGTCCACAAGCTTCTGCTGAGCAACGCACAGCTGCTTGATGACTTCGTGACCGGCGAGGATTGCGTTGATCATGGTGTCTTCGGACACTTCATAAGCGCCACCTTCCACCATGCAGACGGAGTCTTCGGTACCGGCGACCACCATGTCCAGATCGGCACATGCAATCTGTTCGTAGGTGGGCATCACAACGTTCTGACCATCAACGACGGCCACGCGAACTGCAGCAACCTGCTGTTCGAAAGGAAGGTCAGAGAGACCAATAGAGAGAGAAGCTGCGCTCACGCCGAGAACGTCGGGAGCAAACTTCTTGTCGGCAGACATGACCTGCACGATGACCTGGACTTCACGAGTGAAGTTTTCCGGGAACATGGGGCGGATCGGTCGGTCGATAATACGAGCGGACAGGGTTTCTTCGTCAGACGGACGACCAGCTTCACGCTTGGAATAGCCACCCGGGAGGCGACCAGCAGCGTAGGCCTTTTCGCGGTATTCAACCGTCAGGGGGAAGAAGTCACCTTCCTTTTCTTCGCCATAGCAGACAGTGGACAGGACAAATGCGTCGCCCATCTTGGCAACAGCAGCGCCACGAGCCTGCTTAGCGATACGGCCGGTTTCGAAAGAGATGACACGACCATCGGGAAGTGTAACAGACACTTCCTTCGGGTCCAGCATCTTGCCGTACTTTTCTTTGTAAGCATCAATAGACATAGATTATCTCCAGTCCACAGAAATTAGCCGCGCAGACCAAGTTCCTTGATGAGAGCACGCTGAGCGATGATGTCCTTTTCTGCATAGTAGCGGAGGAGGTTCTTGCGCTTTGCAACCATCATAGCCAGACCACGCAGAGAGTGGTGGTCCTTCTTGTGCTGCTTAGCATGTTCGGTGAGGTTCTTGATCTTTTCGGTCAAAAGAGCGATCTGAACGCGGACGTTACCGGTGTCCTTTTCGTTTGCGCCGAACTTAGCGGTGATTTCTGCAGCCTTTTCTTTAGTAATAGTAGCCATTTTACTACCTGTTCCTTTTGGTTTGTTTGTTTTACTGTGTTACACGTTTGCACCCGAGTATTCTTCATTCACTCCCAGTGGAATTAACTGGTCGGGAATACCAAGGTGAAATGACGTTATGGCACAATATAGGAAAGTAAGAAGTAGAAAGTAGGAAGTAGGAAGTGAAAACAGGGCAAAATAGGGGGTAGTTCAATGCTTTTTCTTTTTTTACTTGCTTTTCTAGGCCCGCATATACAAAAAAAAGCGAGCATAGGCCCGCTTTCACTCGTTCAAATTCTTGTAACCTGTTAAAGGCCCATCAGGGCGTAAAGCCCGATTCCTTTCTGGTTGTTATTTCGTTCCTGAACGATGCCCACGTCAAAGTCAAGGCGAATTCGGGCTCCACCCAGCGCCACCTCAATTTTAGGGATAATATCAATCATAAAGTCATCGCGAATATGGCCCACACTGCCCGAAGAAGCAATTTCAATCATACAGAGAATGGAATGTCCAAAATGCAAGGTGGGAGTCATCTCTACGGCAAACTTGGCATAACCATCCACGCCGGCGACGCCTTCGAGCACACCACCACGAACTTCATAGGCGTTAGAGAAATTCTTGGCGATATAATGCTCCGTTCCATAGGTCAGCACAACAGCGCTTTTGTCGTTACGATTTAGACCAAAGTAACCATCAAGTTCTACATAGGAACCCGGTCTAAAACGATAGCGACCACCAAAGTCTACAGAAGCAATCGTATTCTCCATCTTGTTGTAGGAATAAATATCCACCTTGACACCCAAGTCCCATTCCTTAGCCAAGGACCCCATAAGGTTTACGGGAATCACAACGTTATCGCTAAAGTCAGAACGCAATCCCACACCTGCAGCAAGCTTTGGTGCCGACCTTGAATCCGGACCGTAGGTGAAACGCATGTCCCAGATGCGGTCTAGGGCGAACACGTTAACCGATAGCAAGGCCACTAGGGCGAAAATCAATTTGCAGGAGAACTTCATAGTGCAAAGTTAACTAAATTTGGGCTGTAATTAAAGAGGTTATCATGATTGAACCACGTCCAGAATTATCCAAGCTTTCTGACTACGTCCCTGGCAAGTCCATGGACGAAATTCGTGCTAAATACGGCCTTACCGATGTGGTGAAGCTGGCATCCAACGAAAACCCCCTGGGTCCTTCTCCCAAGGCTAAGGAAGCCTACCTGAAGATCGTGGACACTTTGCATCTGTATCCTCGCGGCGACGCCCCCACCTTGATTAATGCTCTCGCTGATTTCTATAAGGTGAATACCAACCAGCTGGTACTGGGCAACGGCTCCGACGAAATCATCGACATGGTGGGCAAGGCCTTTATCCGCCAGGGCGACAACTGCGTGGGCATTACCCCCACCTTCAGCGTCTACAAGTTTACCACCCTCTCTAACGGTGCCGATTTCATTGGCGTTGGTGAAGGCGACCAGAAGACCGACTTGAACAAGCTGGCCGAAGCCATCAACGAAAAGACCCGCGTGGCCTTTATCTGCAGCCCCAACAACCCCACTGGCGTTTACTACACTGGTGCGGAACTTGAAGAATTTTTGAGCAAGGTTCCCTCCAACGTGATGGTGTTCCTGGACGAAGCCTACTCTGAATTTGCTACCGCAAGCGATTATCCTCGCATGTTCGAAATGATTGCAAAGTACCCCAACCTGCTCATCAACCGCACCTTCAGTAAAATCTACGGTCTGGCAGGCATCCGTCTGGGTTACGCTATTTCCAGCGAACAGGTCACCAAGGCCATGTGGAAGATCAAGCCGCCTTTCGACATCAACCTGGCCGCCCAGGCAGCAGCCATTGCAGCACTTGGCGACAAGAAACACGTGGAACGTACCCGCCAGCTGAACGCCGACGGCATCAAGGTGCTGAAGCCCTTCTTTGAAAACTTGGGATTCAAGGTGCTTCCTACCCAGGGCAACTTCATCTGTGTCCACATTGGCCCGAAGGCAAAGGAAATGGTGCAGTTCCTGGAAGAACGTGGCATGATTATCCGCGGCCTCACCAGCTTTGGCCTGCCGGAACACGTGCGCATCACTCTGGGTAAGGCAGAAGAAAACAAGTTCTTGATGGAACTGGTCAGCAAGTGGGTAAAGTAGAGAAATTAGGGGCTAGGGCCTAGATTCTAATCTCTACCCCCTATACCCTGCCCCCTATACCCTTAAACCTCTAATCTCTAATTTCTAGTTTCTAATCTCTAGTCTCTACCATGGCAACATCTGAAAATCTCAATTTATTGAACATCGCCTTGAAGGCTGCGGAACTGGCTCAGGAAAATATCCTGAAGTATTTCCAGCAGGACGTGGGCGTAGAATGGAAGGCCGACAAGACTCCCGTGACCATCGCCGACAAGAAGACCGAAGAACTTTGCCGCGAATTCTGGGCAAAGGAGACTCCAGGCTTTGGCGTCATTGGTGAAGAATTCGGAATCGAAAGCCCCGATGCGGAATACCAGTGGGTCATCGACCCCATCGACGGCACCAAGGCATTCATCCACGGAGTTCCTCTGTTTGGCACCTTGATTGCCTTGTACCGCAAAGGCGCTCCCATTGCAAGCCTTATCCGCATTCCCGCCATGAACACCGCCGTGTGGGCCGTGAAAGATGGCGGCGCCTTCCTGGATGGTCGTCCGGTTTCTTGCTCCAAGGTGGAAAAGCTTTCTGACGCATTGGTTCTGAGCGGAACCGTCAACACCATGGAAACAGCGGGCTATGGCGAACAGTATGCAGCTGTACGTCGTGCCGCACGTCTCCACCGCGGTTGGGGCGACTGCTACGGTTACTACCTGGTAGCCGCAGGCCGCGCCGAACTGATGATCGACCCCATCGTATCCCTCTGGGACATTGCACCATACCCGCTGCTGTTCTCTGAAGCCGGTGGCAAGTTCAGCCTGCTGAACGGTCAAACCTCATTGTTCGACGCAAACGGCAAGCCCATTGCCCCCATTTACGAAGGCTACACCAGCTTTGCTTCCAACGGTCTCATCCACGACGAAGTGGCAAGTTACTTCAAGAAGTAATTTCAAAAAATTGTACCGTCAAAAAGCTACGGATATCATGCCGATGAAGTTTCAAATCGGCAAAACGTAACAGCCTCAAGTTTCTTCGAGGCTGTTTTTGTTTATTTACAAGTTTTTTTCCTGCAATAATCTATATTACGGAAGAATAAACCCGAGGTTTTTACAATGAACAAACTGTTTAAGAAAGCCCCTATTCTGGTAGCCGCACTGGCTACCGCCGCAGCCCTGAACTTAACCGCTTGTGCCGACGATTCCAGTAGCGAAAACGCTCCCGCCGCACCTGTGGTAGACCCTAGCCAACAACCGGCCGACCCACAAAATCCCACCAATCCGCAGCAGCCAACAAGTTCCAATAGCGGTGAACACTGCGAAGCAGAGACTTTGGAATGCTACACCGCAGCTGAACTCTGCACCATGGGCATGACAGAGCATTGCACACCAGACAATCCGGCTCAGGGAACCACCCCCTCCAATCCTGTAGCAGATGCAGGTTGTGCCGCTGGCGAAGCCCCCTCCCCCGTCCTATTCCCTCAAGACACCTGGACCGACATCGGAGAAGTCTACAAGAACATCCAGTGCAACGAAAAGGTGGTCTTCATTGTCCGTCACGCAGAACGTGATGCCAGTACCAGCAAAGATTCCCCTCTCACCCTTGAAGGTATCGAAGCAGCCCTTGCCGCAGGCCAGAAGCTAGCTGGTCCTGGCGAATTCAAATTCGTAAACTCCGGCTTCCTCCGTACATACCAAACCGTTTATTATATGGCCATTGGTCGCGGACAGTACCAGGTCGACGCAGCCTTCCAGGACTCACTGATCAACAACGCTCTGTTGCCGGATCCAGAATTTTTCCAGGTCCGTGCGGACTTCCCCGTAGACACCATCACCCAAATTACCGACGGCTGGTTCCTGAAGGACAAAGACCTGCGAGAAGAATACAAGGTTCGCGATTCCATTAGCAACGTTAACGAAATGTACTCCAAGTGGATTTACGAAGGTCTGTACGAAGATGTCTACTACAACCTAGACGAACGTTGCAATGATGTTCTCAAGAACTACATTGTCAAGGACTATAGCGCAATGCCCAAGTACACCTTGATGGGTTCCCATGACCAGTTCTTGATGCCCCTCACTAGCTGGGCCACCAACAAGGCTATCAACCTCATCTTCCGCGACTACGAGCTGAAGGAATGGCGTTGGGTCGGTTTCCTCTCTGGTCTAGCCATCATCATCAACGACAAGAACGAAATCCGCTACGCCCCCATCAAAGGCATGGAACAAGGCTACGGCCGTTAATCCGTTGACGTGGCATCGCAAATTCAAAGGCTAGTTCATTTGAACTAGCCTTTTTTCTATCGCATATAAAGAAACAGAGCCTTGGAAAAATCCGAGGCTGTTCTTTTTGGGATTAGGAGGAAAAATTGGTGAACAAGCCGAACCATCACTTCACGGTAAACGCGCCGTTCATGTAATCTACTACAGCGGGTTTTGCAGCACTGATGTCGCCTGCGAGAATGGCATGGCTCAGTACTCGTTCCACATTGCGTTCGATGAAACGCTGGATGGGACGTGCACCGAATTCCGGCTGGTAGGCACCATCGGCAATAGCATCCAAGGCTGCGTCAGACAAGGAAAGTTCCAGGCCCTGGCGGGCGGCGCGCTTTGCAAGTCCTGCAAACTTCAGCTTTACGATTTCTCGGATCTGAGGCTTGGTCAGGCTCTGGAATACCAGAGTTTCATCCAGGCGGTTCAGGAATTCCGGACGGAAGAAGGCTCGCAAATCCTGCTCGATGTCAGCCAGCGTTACGGGAGCGACGTTCTCGCCCGAAGAGCCCGCGGCATTACCTGCGACCCCCGCGGCACCAGCCTTAGCCAGGCGTTCCCTGAACTTTTCAGAGCCCAAGTTAGAGGTCATCAAGATTAATGTATTCTTGAAGTTCACCGTGCGGCCCTTTCCGTCAGTCAAACGGCCATCGTCAAGAACCTGCAGCAGGGTGTTGAACACATCCGGATGAGCTTTCTCGATTTCATCCAGCAAGATGACGCAATAGGGCTTGGTACGTACAGCTTCCGTCAGCTGGCCGCCTTCTTCGTAGCCCACGTATCCCGGAGGCGCACCGATCAAACGGCTCACCGTATGCTTTTCCATGTATTCGCTCATGTCGATACGGACCAGGGCGTTCTCGTCATCGAAAAGTTCCTCGGCCAAAGCCTTGGCCAGTTCCGTCTTGCCAACACCTGTGGGCCCCAAGAACAGGAAGCTGCCAATAGGAGCGTTTTCGCGGCTAAGACCGCTACGGTTACGAAGGATGGCTTCAGACACCGCTTCCACAGCATCATCCTGACCGATAACCCGAGCGTGGAGGCGTTCGTCCAAATGAAGCAACTTAGCCTTCTCCCCTTCGCAGAGTTTCGTCACCGGAACTCCGGTCCAGCGGCTTACCACCATGGCGATGGTATCTTCCGTCACCTCTTCAGTCAGGTCGCCATCGCCAGCAGCAGCCGAAACAGCCGCCGTCTTTTCGGCAATTTCCTTTTCCAGGTTCACAATCTTGTTGTACTTCAATTCCGCAGCGCGATTCAAGTCATAGCGAGCTTCAGCCTGTTCCATTTCGGTGCGGGCATCTGCCAGGGACTTCTTCAAGTCGCGAATTTCCGCGAAGGCCGCGCGACGATCCTGCCAGCGTTCCTGCATAGCTTTTACCGCAGCAGCGGTCACTGCCAAGTCCTCGCGAAGTTCCTTCAGGCGGCGCACGGAATTATCATCCGTCTCCTTCGCCAAAGCCTGTTCCTCAATCTTCATCTGCAGTTCCTTACGCTGCAAGGTATCCAGAGCTTCCGGCACCGTGTCCATCTGGGTCTTCACAAGGCTTGCGGCCTCGTCAATCAAGTCAATAGCCTTATCCGGTAGGAATCGGTCGCTGATATAACGGTTAGAAAGTTTCACTGCTGCCACCAAGGCATTATCATGTAGACGAACCCCATGATGGGCGTCAAAGCCATCCTTGATTCCACGCAAAATGGAGATAGCCTCCTCTTCCGTCGGTTCCGTCACCTGCACCGGCTGGAATCGGCGTTCCAAGGCGGAATCCTTCTCGATGTACTTGCGGTATTCCTGGGTTGTCGTTGCGCCAATGCAGTGCAACTCGCCACGAGCCAGCTTCGGCTTCAGCATATTGCCCAAGTCCATGGAACCCTCGGTCTTACCAGCACCCACAATGGTATGGATTTCATCAATAAACAGAAGAGTATTTCCGTCTTCTTCAAGAGCGTCCAGAACAGATTTCAGACGTTCCTCGAAGTCGCCGCGGTACTTTGCGCCAGCCATCAAGGCGGACAAATCCAAGGCGAAAAGTTTCTTGCCCTTCAAGGCGTCAGGCACATCGCCGCGATAGATTCGCTCGGCGAGTCCTTCGACGATAGCGGTCTTACCCACACCAGGTTCACCAACGAGGCAGGGGTTGTTTTTCGTCTTTCGGCTAAGGATCAAGATAACACGACGGATTTCCTCTTCACGGCCTATGACCGGCGAAAGCTTGCCATCGGCAGCCATTTCCACCAGCTCACGGCCATACAACTTCAGCGGAGACTGTTCCTCGGCGTTGGCAGCACCGGCAAACGGATCGGAGAGCCAAGTCTCCACCACTTCCACAGAGCCCAGGGCGTCCTCAAACACCTTGGCAATGCCGCGGTCCCCCGCAAACTTCATCAGGGCCACCAGCATGTCGCCGGGAGTCACCATACGGTTCACCTGACGGGCCGCCTGCACAGCAGCACGCAAAACACGGTTCAAATCGCTATCAGGGCCCACATCCGGGTTCGCCCCTTCCACACGGGGCACCTTCTGCACAAAAGGCTCCAGACGGCCACGCAAATCCTGGGTCTTCGCGTTCTTGCTCTTGTACAGCTTTTTCAGGGTAGCGTCAGGGCCTTCCACCAAGCCCACAGCCAAATGGGCACATCCCAGGTAGGAATGAGAATTACGGTCCATCAAACTCTGGGCCTTGGCCAAAACCTTTTCTGCATCGTTATTAAAATCAGACATATTTGCCTCCGCGCCACAAGGCGCCTTTCTTATTTATCGCCCACATTAATGCAAATGCCGTGCCAAACTATTTATCGCACCAAAAGAAGCTTTTATAAAGGAAAAACGCACAAAACAACGCATATAAAAAAAAGGCCTGCCCATATTGAATCGCCAAACGTTCAAAAAAGAACATTTTCACGACTCATAATGAGACAAGCATAAAAAAGTGGTTCAGGGGTGTTGTAAAACACAACAACACAATATCACTTCAGACTATTCCCACTTGGAGTATTTAAATCTATCTTATAGGTACAAAACCAAACATCCCATACACCAAATAATGACGTTCCTTGGGGGACGTCATTATTTTTTTTGACAATGCCAGAACGCCAAGCACAGGTTTCCGGGTGTTGTAAAACCCTACAACGCAATGTCACCTTGGACTATTCCCTCTTGGAGTATTTAAATCTATCTTATGGATACAAAACCAAACATCCCATACACCAAATAATGACGCACCCTTGGGGGAGCGTCATTATTTTTTTTGCATAAAAACGAAGTTTTTAAACTTTTTTCATTTTTTTAGTCATACCCCCTTTACAAGTCAGAATGTTTAATCTATCTTTGTGCTCGTTCTGATAAGGACCAAGCGGTCGTGGTGGAATTGGTAGACACGCTAGCTTGAGGTGCTAGTGGGAGCGATCCCATGACAGTTCAAGTCTGTCCGACCGCAGTAGAAAAGGCTCAGTGAAAACTGAGCCTTTTCTCTTTTACGCACACATCCTTTTATGCGTTATTCTAATCCCGCACATCCATAAATCGTCTTTCGTAATCTGCCAAATAGAACGAACTTCTTTCGAAAGACTAACAAGGCAGTCCATTCTATTCCGGCGGACCGTACCACCCATGTCATTTCAAGCCATGATTTTAGAACAAGGAAAAAAAATCCTCCCGACGTTTCCATCGGGAGGTTTCTTGTTCTCTCGGGGCGATTGCCCCAAATTTTTTGCAGGTCCTGGCCTGCAACTTCACACAAGGATTAGCGAGCGGTATTCACCATCATTTTCTGGGAACCGCCCACCTGCTTGAGCATGTACACGCCCTTGCCGAAACCGGCTTCGCTCAGAGCCTTGGAGACATTCTGACCGAAGATGTCCACATAACCGAGATGCTGACCGCGAAGGCTGTACACGTTAAATACGTTCTTGCCAGAGACCTGCAGATTCAAGGTCTTGCCGATAGCCTGGCATTCCGAATCACCACCGCAACCAACAGAAGGCTCGCCGGAATCATCACCATCAATGGGCTTGTCGTCCTTGGCATTCTGACCTGCGACAAAGTTGATGTAGTCGATATCGAACCAGTCTGCAGTAGCGGTAAAGCGCAACACATGTTCGCCTTTGGTGAGGTTCACGTTGGCATTAACCTTTGCATAGTCATCGAAGTTCTGTTCGGCACCTTCTTCCTTCTTGGCTGCAGGTACGGCAATATCTTCGGTAATATCCTTGCCATCAATGGAGAGTTTGAAGGTAGAACCGCCATCGGAAGCAACTGCGGCAAACATGGTGTAAGTTCCCGTTTCAGCAACGTTCACCGTGTATTCCAGCCATTCGTCCTTCTGGATGTAGCCTACGACCACGCGGTTGTTAGACTTCTTGTAAAGATCCACCGAGGGAGCGTCTTCCTTACGGTAGTCGCTGTCGCCGTGATTTTCGGCGTCCATGTCGTTGTAGGATGCGTATTCGTCACCGCGACCGATTCCCGGAACGTCGAAGTCTTCTGCCTGGATGGTGCCTGGAATTGCCCAGGCCTTGCCACCAAAGGGAGCCTGCGGAGTAGGCGGAGTTGTACCGCTACCTTCGAAGCCCCAGGCCTTGATGGCCATGGTAGAATCCTGAGAACCCTTGAACACCAGGAACAGCTGATCCACAATGCCCTTAAGGCCAGTTACGTCACACTTGTTTTCGGCAAAGGTATTCTTGGAGCCCGTGTTCTTGAGGTCGCAGGTTCCAGCAAGAGTTCCCGTTGCAGAACCGGTGTGGATTTCAATCTTGTTGCCAGTAGCAGCACTTGCAGCTTCCACAACGAAACCTGTTGCGGCTGTACCGAAGTCTACACCGGAAACGCGGATCCAGGATTCCTTAGTGGAAAGAGGAAGCAGATAAGATTCGGAAACCTTTCCCGGAGCCCAGGTGGAACGACTGCGGATGCCCTTCTGCTTGGAGCTGGTGAGAGCCGGATACCAATCATACGGATCAAAGTTCTCGATCTGCTTGGGGCCTTCAACGGTAAAGGTCAAACTGTTCATGGAACCGTCAGCAGCGTAAGTAAATTCATCCACGCTTACGCTACGATGGAATGCCGGCTCCGGATTCGGCTTGCCGTCATCGGCAGGAATCTTTTCCAGACCATCGTAACCTGTAGAGATACGGCGGTCATGATAGACCACATACCAATGGCCCTTGAATTCTGCAATACCGTGATGGTTATTGTTGTTGGCATTGATGTTCTTGCCGCCGATACTGGGGTTGCCCATGAAGATGCCCTTGTAGGTATAGGGACCCGTAGGACTTTTGGACATACCGTAAGCGATACGCAAATCTGCGGTACTGTAGGACAGGTAATAATTGTCCTTGTACTTGTGGATATAGGAAGCTTCCATAGCCTTGGGACCGCCAATTTTCAGCTGGGTAGGCTTTGTATCGAAGCCCTTCATATCCTTGTTAAACTTGTAGATATTGAAGATATTGTTGTTGTCGTTGGCTGCAGGGCGGGAATCGCTGCTGCCACCACCGAAGGTGAAGTAGCCTGTACCATCGGTATCGTAGTAAATAGCCGGGTCAAAGCACCAGCCGATACCATCACAGTCCGCAAAGCCACCGCCCCAGTTGTTGATCAACTTCTTGTTGTTGGGAAGCGGGTTTGTCCAGGGACCAGCAATGCTATCGGCACCAATGAGACCGATACCGCCGCCACCGCCATCGGGGAACACGATGTACAAACGGCCATCGTTAGGATTCTTTGCAATGCCGGATGCCCAGATATCGCCAATGCCATCCACTTTGCGGGCATCGTAAATGATGCCGAAGTCGGTCCAGTTCTGCATATCCTTGGAACGGAAACCATAAAGAGCCTTGATATTATAGCCAGTTGCATTATAGACCGCAGGATCGTCAGAGTCGGTAATGATGTAGAAGTATTCATCATCGGCGGCTGCACCTGGGTCAGCCAAGTAATGATAAGTAGAAATCGGGTTGTACGCAAAAGCAGGTAATGCGAGGACGCCAAAGCCGCACAGGACCTTCAACGCCATCTTTTTTGCTTTTGAAAAATTCATAAGAACTCCTTTTTGCCCAAAAGGCTTAATTTCACCCCTATAAATTACCCTCTTACGGTGCCAAACGAATCCCTACGATAAGACATACTATGGACAAATTGACAACAGCACAAAGAACCCTACTTATACAAAGAAACCCGGAAATTAGAATCAATTTCCGGGTTTTACCCATTGTTATGGGATTTTCCTTGTTCTCGCGGGACTTTGCCCCAACAATCTTAGATTACTTGGCAGAATTTACCAGCATTTTCTTGGAACCGTTAACCTGCTTGAGCATGTAAACGCCCTTGCTGAAGCCAGCGGCCTTCAGAGCCTGGGAGGCAATCTTGCCAGAAAGATTTACGGTACCCACCATGTGCCCCTGAAGATCGAACACTTCGAATTCCATGTCAGCAGTCTGGTTTAACTTGATGCCAGCCAAGGACTTGATGGAATTGGATATGGAATCACTAGGTGTGGGATCTGTCGGCTCAATCACCGGACCGGTTGAATCTTCAGGATCCTTCACGATGGGGTCCGGATCCTTTTCACCCTTGTTCACGAAGTTGATGTAGTCGATATCCATCCAGTCGCCGGTGACCGTAAAGCGCAGGATATGTTCACCCTTGGTAAGCTTCACGTCGGCACTGACCTTATTGTAATCGTCGTAGTTTTCTTCACCAGCTGTTGCGGCGGGAACTGCGATAGATTCTGTAATGTCCTTGCCATCCATAGACAGTTTGAAGCCGGAAGTACTGTTGGCAGAAGCCACTGCGGCAAACATGGTGTAATCGCCATCGGCAGCAACATTCACCGTGTATTCCAGCCATTCATCCTTCTGGTTGTAACCTACAACAATGCGGTTGTTGGACTTCTTGTACAGATCGACGCCGGTATCCTTACGGTAATCGGAGTCACCGTGATTTTCGGCGTCGTTATCGCTGTAGGAAGCGTATTCTTCGCCGCGGCCGGTGCCCGGAATGTCGAAATCTTCCATCTGGATGGTGCCGGGGATTGCCCATGGGGTGTTGGTAGCATTGAAGGCTTTCTGCGGTTCCGGAGGAGTCTTGCCGCTACCTTCGAAGCCCCAGCCCTTGATTGCCATGGTGGAGTCCTGAGAGCCCTTGAACACCAAGAACAACTGTTCTACTACACCGGAGAGGCCGTCCACATCACAAGATGTTTCTGCAAAAGTGGTCTTGGAACCAGTCTTCTTGAGAGTACAGGTACCAGCCAAAGTGCCAGTTGCGGAGCCCTTGCGGATTTCAATCTTGTTGTTGTCGGCAGTACTTGCTGCTTCTACGGTGAAGCCAGTTGCACCCTTGCCGAAGTCCACACCAGAGACGCGGATCCAGGATTCGCTGCGGCTAGAAAGCGGCAACAGGAGGCTTCCAGAAACCTTACCCGGAGCGTAGAGAGAACGACTGCGAACACCCTTCTGCTTGGAGCTGGTGAGAGCCGGATACCAGTCATAAGGATCGAAGTTTTCAATCTGCTTAGGACCATCGTTGGTGCAAACCACCTGCTTGATAGTACCATCGGAATTGTAGAACATTTCGTCTACGGAAACGCTACGATGATATCCCGGATCCGGATTGGGTTTGCCGTCATCGGCAGGAATGATTTCCAAACCATCGTGGCCCTTGGCAATACGACGGTCATGATAAACTACGTAGGAATGGCCCTTGAATTCAGCAATACCGTGATGGTTGTTGTTGCCGTTAATGCTCTTGCCGTTCATGCTGGGGTCGCCAAGAATTGTACCCTTCCAGGTGAAGGGACCCATGGGGCTAGAACCCATGCCATAGTCAATGGTAGGTGCCCCCTGCTGCCAGCCGGTACTGTAGGAGAAATAGTAAGTACCCTTGTGCTTATGGATGTAGGAAGCTTCCAGCATCTTACGGGTAGAAAGGCCGTTCACCTTCACGTGAGAACCGTTACCCACCGGAGCATCCTTTGCATCGTTCAGCTTCACCACGTCGAAGTTGTCGGTGTTGGGACGGCTTGTGCTTTCGCCACCACCCCAGGTAACGTAGGTAGTACCATCGTCGTCGATGAAAATACCCGGGTCAAAGCACCAGGAAACGCCATCGCAGCCAATAAGGCCGTTACGACCACCCACAAGTTTGTCGGAACCGCGACCTACCGCATTGGACCAGGGACCAGCCATGCTATCAGCCTTGATGTAGCCAATACCACCGCCACCGCCATCGGGGAACACAATGTAAAGCTTACCAGTCTTGGGGTCAGCAGCAATGCCTGCAGCCCAAATATCGTTAATGCCGCTTACCTGACGGGCATCGTAAATAATACCGAAGTCCGTCCAGTTTTGCATATCCTTGGAACGGAAACCATAGAGAGCCTTAATGTTATAGCCTGTTGCATTATATGCAGCCGGATCATCAGAGTCCGTAATAATATAGAAGTATTCATCATCTGCAGCCGCACCGGGGTCTGCCAAATAATGGTAAGTAGAAATCGGATTATAAGCCAAAGCGCTTGAACCCAATCCAAAAGCCGCCGAGAGGAACAAAGCTCTCTTAAAAGTCTTTGTCATACATCACTCCATACAAGATTTCGCACCATACGAAATCAACCATTCTAAATGTATGTTCATTCCAATCCAAAATATTACGCAGAAAAGCAATCCTTATGGATAAATTGACAACAGCACAATCCTACCCGCAAGTATATGAGAGGGATCAAATATCGTGCGAAGCTTTTTCTATCTTTGTTCCGTATGAATCGTTTTGAACTGATAAAGACCTCCAAGAAGTCCAAGGCCCGCCTAGGCGTGCTCCATACAGACCACGGAGATATCCACACCCCGATTTTTATGCCCGTGGGTACCGAAGCCACAGTGAAGGCTGTAACTCCCGCTCAACTGAGGGACCTGAAGGCCGAAATCATCCTGGCAAATACCTACCATCTGTATTTGCGTCCCACAACCCCGAAGATCGCCGCTGCAGGCGGTATTCATAAGTTCATGAGCTGGGACCGTCCGATTTTGACCGATAGCGGTGGATTTCAGGTGTGGAGCCTTAAGGATTTGCGCAAGATCAAGCCCGAAGGCGTGGAATTCAGAAGCATTCTGGACGGTTCAAAGCACTTTTTCAGTCCCGAAACCGTAATGAAGGCCCAGCGTGAGATTGGCGCCGACATCATTATGGCCTTTGACGAATGTACTCCCTACCCTAGCACCGAGAAGGAAGCGGAACACAGCCTGAATTTCACCTTGAAATGGACGAAAGAGGCCATGGATTGGCTAAAGGCCAATCCGGAAATTCACGGTTACGAACAGAAGTTTTTTGGGATCGTCCAAGGAGGCATGCATAAACACCTGAGAAAGCAGGCAATCGAGCGCATTGCTGAACTGGAGCCAGACGGATTTGCCATGGGCGGACTTTCCGTAGGTGAACCCACGGAAACCATGTATGAAATTGCGGACTTCTGCACCGACTACCTCCCGAAGGACCACGCCCGCTATGTGATGGGCGTTGGCACCCCCTGGAACCTACTGGAACTGATTGGCCGAGGCGTGGACATGTGCGACTGCGTGATGCCTACCCGAAACGCACGAAACGGCATGCTGTTCACCAGCGAAGGCGTCTTGCGTTACAAGGCTGCACGCCACGCCGAGGAATACGACAAGCCCGTAGACCCCAACTGCGATTGCTACTGCTGCCGCAACTTCAGCCGCGCCTACCTGCGCCACCTGCACCACGCCGGCGAATCCTTGGGCTTTACCCTGGCCAGCATCCACAACTTGCATTTCTACCTACACCTGATGCAGGAAGCCAAGGACCACATCGCCGCCGATGATTTCGAGGAATGGTCCAAGGCAAAGATCGAAATTCTGCAGAGAGATTTACAGTAAAACGCTGTTTATTGGCTGTTTTCAGCATATTTCTGCATTTTCAGGAAAATCACTTATAAAAATGAATTTCATTTCAATTTTATAAGCAATTTTTTACTTTATTCTAAATATTTGCGTTTAAAACGGGGTGGGACAAAGGGTATTATTGACTTTTTTCACCTTTACACCCCCAAAAAAAGCTTTTTCCGAAGCCAATTTTGTTAGTTTATTAACAATTTCGCTTATAAATCTTCAAATTGTCTCAGTTTTATAAGCGAAAACTCCTGAAAACCTCCTAAAAAAGGAGTCTCGCCTCCTATCAGCAACCGCCATAAGGGTACATAAGCATCATTCGCGACTTATACACTCCATGAAAATTTCTATATTGCGCCGCGTAAAAATGTAAAACCAGAAACACATGTTTCTTAGCTAAACGGTATTGTTTTATGCAAGATATTTCAGCAGCAAATCAGGCCGCCAAGGCCGAACTGGAACGAATCGCAGCCCTCCCGGCCATCGGTCTAAAGGACAAGATGAGCATTCCTCCTCAGCGTGGTGCAGAACTCCCCCATCGTGAATTCCGCACGACCATGGACGAAAGTACCGGCACCTTGACCCTCGCCCAGGCCCGCGTGGAAGCCTCCCGCTGCATGAACTGCAAGAAGCCGTTCTGTACTGCAGCTTGCCCCATTGGTATGCCCATCCCCCAGTATCTGGAATTGCTGGCAGGCGGTAACGTAGAAGGTGCCGTCAAGATGATCCGCGGAACTTCTCTGCTTCCCGCAATCTGCAGCCGCGTCTGCCCCCACGAAAAACAGTGCCAGTCCAACTGTGCCATGGGCAAGTGCCTGAAGGACCCGAAGAAGGGCATCCACATGGGTGAAACCGAACGTTTCTGCATTGACTACGAACGCGAACACATGGGTGGAAAGCCCGTTCCCGAAATTGCAGCCTCCACTGGCAAGAAAATTGCAGTAGTTGGTTCCGGTCCTGCAGGTTTCTCCGCCGCGGTCGACCTGCGTACCCTAGGTCACGACGTAACAATTTTTGAAGCATACGACTTGTTGGGCGGCGTACTCCGCTATGGCATTCCCCAGTTCCGTCTACCGAAGGACGTTTTGGACTACGAATATAGCATCCTCCCCAAGATGGGTATCGAAGTGAAGACCGGCGTTACCGTGGGTAAGGACGTGACCGTCGAGGAACTGTTTAAGCAGGGATTTGACGCAATCTTTATGGGTAACGGAGCAGGCAAGGCTCTGACCACCGGAACCAAGGGCGAAGATCTGAAGTGCGTCTACACCGCAGAAGAATACCTGAAGAAGGGTAACCGCGGTATAGCCATCGAATCCGGCAAGAGCGTTGTCGTTGTTGGCGGCGGTAACGTGGCCATGGATGCCTGCCGTATGGCATTCCGCCTGGGCGCAGAATCCGTCCATTGTGTCTACCGTCGTACCATTAACGAAATGCCCGCCTGCAAGGCTGAACTCCGCGAAATTCTGAACGAAGGTGTTCTCATTAAGGAACTGCGTAACCCCGCCGAATTCGTCGCCGACGAAAACGGTCGCGTATGCAAGGCAATTCTTGACAAGTTCAAGCTAGGCGAACCCGACGAACAGGGCCGTCCCCGTCCGGTGAAGATTGAAGGTGAAACCGAAGAAATCGTCTGCGACACCGTGGTGCTCGCCATCGGCAGCCGCGTTTCCAGCGAAATCAAGGATTCCACTCCAGGCCTGGAAACTAACAAGAACGGCACCTACATCGTAAAGGCAGAAGACTCCTTCGAAACTACCGTGAAGAACGTCTTCTCTGCAGGCGATGCAAAGCACGGACCTCTCACGGTCGTCATGGCCATGAAGACCGGTCGCGACGCCGCTGTGGAAATCCACAAGGCTCTCATGGGCTAAGCCTTACGATTCCGCACTGTCCCAAGTAAGATAGTACAGGTTTAATCCGCAAATATACAGACAAGACCTCGGCAAAAGCCGAGGTTTTTCTTTTATACATGCGGGCAAAACCAGCGATGTTATTTAAACCAAGCGGTACCAACACCATTATACAAGGCCAACATCATTTCAAAGCCGAACAGATACTGATTCAAGCAAAGCAAAAACGACCATCAAAAAATGCCCCGCAGTTTATACGCTGCGAGGCACTTCTCTTTCGGGTTGAACTCAGGACATAACGCCCTGGAGAATTCAAGAATTACTTAACGGCAATGCGCGCGGATTTCACAGAAGAACCGCTCTGCACGCGAACCACATAGTTACCACGAGAGAGGCTTTCAAGAGAAACCTGGTGGCCGCCGGCGGTCATATTTTCGCTCACGGTCTTCACCACGTTACCCACCATGTCGAAGACAGAAATCTTCACCAGGCCACCGCGGGACACAGTCACATTCAAGTTCGCACCCTTTGCAGAAAGCTGGATACCAGACTTTGCAATAGCCACCGGGCGAACGCTCCAAGTCGGGTCATAGACCATGCAGGCCAAGTCATCTACATAGAGGAAAGGAATTTCCGGCTGCATGTCAATACCCTTGTAGCCAATGACTTCCCAGGACATCTTCTTGATGGCGGTACGGTCCAAAACCTTGGGATCCTTAGTCCAGGCCGGCTGCTTAATCTTGTCCCAGGAAACAATCACCTGAGTCCATTCGGTCGCATCCACATTCTTGATTTCATGGTAGGCGAAGTCTTCCACCTGACCGTCCTGCATCTTGAAGCGGTGTGCTGCACCCTTATAGCGGTAACCGATGGCTTCGCAAGCACTCAGGTCCAGACCAGCAGAGGTATCGGCCATCATGTTCAAGCCCAAAGCCACGAAAGGAGCTTCGGCATATTCAGCCTGATTCCAGTTGATTCCGGTAAGGCCAACGAAGCCCGCAGAACCGTTGGTAGGATCCGTTGCACCCGGGAAGACAACTACATAACCGGGAAGTGCAGGATCGTAGACGTTAGTGATAGTAGACAGACCACCAGGTTCCTTGTCTGTATAGGCATACCAGGTTCCTGTAGAGTTTGCAACTTCGTTCAAGTCTTCCACATCATCCAGGACAACCAAAGCCTTGTTGGGAACAGGGGCTACAGAGGAGGAGGAAACGACTGGAACTGGAACCACTGAACTGGAGGAAATACCCGGATTCACGCTAGAAGAGCTTACATCTCCAGAAACAGAAGAACTGGATTTGTCGCCACCGACAACGCTAGAGGAAGAAGCAGGTGTTTCACCAGCAGCGCCGGAAATAGCCTTAATGGTCGCACCGTTGCAACGCACATCATCCACATAGAGGTAGGGATGAGTGGTCTTCTGCATCGCATCAGGAACGTCCAGGGCGCCCTTTACCTGCCAGGCAAATGCGGTCACGGTACCCATGCCCTTATCCAGACTGAAGTGTGTTGCGTTATCGCCCCAGTCTTCCTGAACAAACTGGTCCCAGGTCAGCTCCACTTCCTTCCAGTCGTCGGAACCATCCTTGGTCACATAGTGGAAGTTCCAGTTGGTGACCTTGGAAGTTTCAACTCGGAAGTTATGGCTTGCGCCCTTGAACTTATAGCTGATGGACTTGCAGGAGCTAAGATCAAAAGACTTCTTGGGGTCGGCATTCAGATTCAAGCCAATAGCCACATAGGGAGCGTAGCTGTAGGCGCCCTGGGAAAGCTTAATGTTTGTAATGCCGGCAACATACTTGGAGGTATTCTTGTCGCCACCGGGAGCCTTCATCAGGACATCGTAAACCTCCTTGCCCTTACCATCGATCCACTTGCCATTGGAAATGGAGGTGTTACCCTTGCCGTCGGTGTCATCGTCGGAATCAGCGAAAGCAGACCACCAACCGCCGGTATAACCATAACGGTCGCCATCTTCCAGGTCATCAATCAAATCAGTGGAAGTACCAT
>JAZRXW010000064.1:0-94037 GCA_045600425.1 Fibrobacter sp. | reverse complement strand
ACGAATGCAGAAATATCGACCCGCCTGAACGACGCTGTAGTCGCAGCTACCGCAAAAGAGCGCGAACGTAGTCAGAAAATCATTGACGAGCAAGCTCAAGCATTGACCGAGAAGGACAAGGCGCTGACCGAGAAGGATCGTGCGTTGACCGAACAGGCTCGTGAAATCGCGGAACTTAAAGCACAGCTGGCTGAAGCCCGGAAATAACCATAAGGTCCCTTGCGGGACCTTTCTTTGTTAATTTAATGAGTCCAACCTCGTTCGAGGTTGGGCTTTTTTGTTGCAAATCGCATCGGCCGCGAATGCTGTAGAGGAGACCTACGCGATATCAACGGTAGTTACCGACAGTAGTTGCTCTGAAAAACACACCCTTGACTAGCAATGTGGATTTTCTTGTATACAACGACTGACGTTCCCGAATTCCGGTCAACCGTGTCAACAATGGGATCGATTGACTGTAATCTTCGTGGAAAATCTCGTAATTCATAACTGGTAATTAATAACTGAGGCGAAGCCTCTCCCGACCGTCATCAGCCCCCCCCCGAAACGTCCCAAAACACCCCGATCGCCCCGAAGGGGCGTTTTTTGTACCTGCTTTGTTCGAAAACGTATTGACAAAAGCAATATAAAAAGGTATGTTTGGTTGGACTTCAAGAACGAGGCTTGACGGATTTTCCTCTTTTTTTCCGCCGAAGTGCATGTTTTGGTATGAAAATGGACGAGACGAACAAATCTGTCGGGGCAATCGACGAGAAGGCGGGGCGCCGCCCGGACACCCGGGGCAAATCCAGGAAGCGGATGGTTTCCATGCGGGTGGAAGAAGGCGTTATTGAAAAAATGAAGGCGAGGGCCTCCCACGTGGGCATCCCGTACCAGACTTTGGCCGCCAGCGTGCTAAAGCGGTTCGTGGAGGGCAAGCTCGATATTGAATTGACTTAGATGCGGCCGACCGTCATCTAGTGAGTTTGTGTTCTTAAAAATTTACTACATTTTTGTGAAATTGCGACATTTTCTGTCTGAAAATGCCGTTTTTTGTCAAAAAAATGCGTTTTTCCTGATTTGATCCTATCTGGAAAAGAGTCGCATATATAACTTGTTGAGCCTTAATAAAATGTATTTTTTAGGGCGTTTTTACGTTGTCAAAAAATGTAAAACGTTGTTCAAATAATAAAATCAACATTGTTTTACGTCTTTTTGAAGAAAAATACTTTAAAATATTCTTACAATTGTCTAAATTTTATAGAAAAGGGCGGTGCCACGGTGTGGCTCCCGCTTTGTCGTGTTTTTAAAAAGGAACTTGTTATGAAAAAGTTCTCACATTTTGTAGGTGTATTGACTCTTCTCATCGCCGGGATGGTATCTCCGTCTTTGGCGGGACTGTTTAGCTTGAAAGCGACCGCGGTAGGCCAGTACACTCTGAGCCAAGCTGCTGCCGGTTCGAGCTATGATGACTTGCCTGATGATAACTCCTTTGAGGGTGGCTGTAGCAGCCGAACTTTCGAGTTTGCGGTACTAGACTGGGACGGTGTTGTTGTGTGTTTGCAAGCGAACGTGTCGGAAAGTGGCCCTGCTGCTGGTTCCGCGGTAACGATTACACTTGGTTCTAATCTGAATTTTGAAATTCAAAATGGCCAGTCCTACCAACCTTTGGATTTCTACTCACCTTTGGAAAATCCTGAGGTGACTTCGTTGACTTTTGATGGTGCTGGTTATACGATTTCCAATTTTACAAGTGTAGACTTCAATCGCGCTGGCACTTCCTATGTGGGCTTTTTTGGAAATTTGAAAGTTCCTGCAACTTTTAAGAATGTCACTTTTGCGAATCCCACTATTTATGCGAACAATGATGGCAGTGTGATTGTGTATGCTGGTGTTTTGGTCGGCTTTACTGAGCAGGACGTTACCTTTACCAACGTTACTGTGACTGGTGCTGATGTGTATGCACCGGTAAATGCTGCGAATTACACTGGTGGTCTTGTTGGCAAGGTTTACTGGGGTGCTGTGTCTTTTGATGGTGTGTCTGTATCGGGCAACGTCGAAGGTGGTATTGCCGGCGGTCTTTTGGGGGGGATTTCGTCTAACGAAAATGTTACCTTGTCTGGTTTGACTATTTCCGTAGGCGTTAGCGGATCTCCCTATGCAGGTGGAATTTTTGGCTTGTATCAGGCATGGCGATTGAATTTAGGCAAAATCAAATATACCGGAGATGTAACGGCTTCTTGTGCCGCTACTGCATTGGAATATGCCGTAGGAGGACTTGTTGGAAAGGACGATGAACGCTCCGATTTATTTTATATCCACGAAAATTCTTTTGTGGGTGATGTTTCCTTTACCTGTTCGGACAGAAGTTTTAGCTCAAGTGTCTATATAGGTGGGTTGGCTGGCTATAGGGCCGCGTCTAGCGGTGTAGATATTGAATATAACTATACAAGGGGAAACATTACTTCAGAATACGTTGGTAGTGGCTACTATGGAGGCTATTTAATCGGCTATTCGACAAGCTCGGTGGTAACCAGCGGCACCTTCGACGGCAATTATCATGTTGGAATCTCCGATGCGCAAACTGTTTCCGGTGTTGGTTCTGTTTCGGCATCTGATTGGCTGAGAGCGGGTCGTAGGAATGCAAGAAATGCCGTAGGTACGTTGTCCGCTACGGCGGGATCATTTGCTCATCCTTTGGATTGGCAATATCTTTTGAAGGATGGTACCTCGGGTTATTGGAATGCTGTACTATCTGATGAGATGATGAAGACCCCTCAGTTTGCGGTGATGTTGAACCACCGATTTAATTTCGGTGTCGAAAATTCTAAAAAGTTCACTCAGAGTGATTCCAAAAATGGTGGTTATCCGGACTTTAAGACGGAGTCTGATCCCGAATTTTATATCGTTAATTTTGACGTCGCGCAGACTGCTTCGACTTGCTTGGATTCTTATAGAGACGGTGTTTATGCTACATCGGATAAAGAATACGTGGGCTTTATAACAGGTGCAGACCACAAACTTTCCACGAGTCAGATTACCGCGGTTCAGAATTGCGAAGGTGACGAGTTGGGCCACTGGAGTCCTGCTTTTGCTGCTGCAACGGCATATACCGCAAATACCGATTTTGAATATAATCCTATAAAAACATTCGATGTCGTGTATCGCGTATGTACAAAGAGTAGTGGATATTGCTACGATGAAGATTACGTTGATTTGAAAAAAGCGTCTAATGAGGATTATTCCTTCTATTTCTTTGGCAATCCGGTAGAGACCTACAAGACAAGCCAAAACAATGTACTCATTCCTAGATTGTTTGTTCAGCCTTCACAGTTTGCAGCTAGTGTAGTTAAAGCTTACTCTATATCGGTTAATACGGTACAGCAGAGTACCGCAGAAGAATACGTGAACGGAGCATTCTTTACGAATTGGGATAACTTGAGTGAGTCTGTTGATGGCGTTCTCTACGTTAATTATCGAGCCAGGTCTAGCGATGAGGTTGGTTCGTCCGATGTGTTTCGTATTTATTCGACCGCTACGGAGGATGGGCAAAACCATGGCTTAGACGTTTATAATACTTACATTTATTACGATAAATATGCCTATAGTGTCACGGGAACAAAGGTTGAGTTGCCGATGGATCGTAGCTATGGCTCAATCTATTTCTCAAATTCCAGCACTTATCTCTATGAAATGACGAACGCGGACTTGGATAAGCCCGGGTATGAATTGAAGGCTTATGATGTGACTTTCGGTCTTGCGGAATACGAATATCCGGGATACGTTGTGGATGGCTCATTGGCAACAAAGTCAACCACTAAGGATTATCTTGTTGGAACCGAAGAATTTGTAAATGACTATGGGACTACAGCTTGGAAGAGAACTGTTTCTAACCCCGCTACCGAACACTTGGTTTTGGATTCAATACTTGCGGGTGTCTACATGGCAAATAAGTCTCCTTCTGACTTTACGTTGCAGTTTGCCGCAAATTATGTCCTTAAGACTTATAACGTGAATTTTGGCCTGCCGATAGGAGTATCGGCAAGCGATATCATGGTTGGTGATTCTTGGGCTTCTTCAAAACAGAATGTGACCGTGAATACTCCCGGGGTATGCCCGACGGTGTATAAATGGGACAGCCGAAATGACGGATTCTACAAGCTTTACGGTTGCTCCAAATATACGGACGGATCTTTTGGATCCCCGAATTTATCTGACTTGGTTGCAGGCGTTCAGGATGGGGCTACCCTGAATTTGAATGTAGGAAGTTATAGCGATGCGGTAGATTTCGACTATATCAGTCTTGGTTACATAGACGATGAGGGAGAAGTTGTTCTTGAACAGGGTTGGAATACCGCTTATGAAGGAACCCCAGAGATTGAAGAAAGAATTTTGGGGAATGTTGGTCTTGGTCAGAGCATTGGGAATGAAAATGTAAAATGGTATTCTTCGTTTAAACGGTATGATATTAACGGAAATTACTATACCTATGCTAATAGGATTAAGGTGCCCAAGGTTGACGATACCTTGACCTTTAAGGTAAACACTTTTGTTGTCAATGGGTATTCCTTCAAAATTTTAAGATTTGAATGCGAAACCGAAAACGATGCAACTATTGATTATTGTGGCTCTTCTGACTGGGGCTTGATTTCCACCGCAGATGGTCCTGTTTTAAAAATCAATCCTGGTATGATGAAGAATATGGTCTTCATCACGGAATCCTCTGTAATAAAATACACGGTGGCATTTACATCTCCTAAGGATGCTGGCGATTTTGCCGATATGGACGCTTTCATCCGGAAAGAATATTTAGGCGACAACTGGCCTTACGCTGCTGTTAGCAATATCACGAGAAATTCTACACTGGATTTCCCGAAATTGGATGTTGCGTCTAGATGCGTTGATTGGGCCACTAAGAAAACGCATGCCCTTAGCGCCAATGGAGGCAAGAGGGGTAGTCAGGTCTGGGATTATTTTACCGATAACGCATATCTTACTGAAGGTGTAACGAATAACCTTTATCCGATTATCGTGCCGACAGATACATGTCGCGGTCCCGAGTCAGTTACTTATCATCTGAAATCTAACAGCATGGGTTCCTTGCAGTTTGTGCAGGAAATTAAGGTCGGGGACGATAATTACGATGAAATTGTTCACACCTTTAAGGCAGTTGCATCTGCGAACGGTACTTACCAAATGCAGATTCCTGTTGTGAAGGAATACAATCCGCAGACAGAGGAAAACGAAAATGTAGGATATAAGGTCAAGGTTGTTGCTGTACCTAGCAGCCCGAAATATGTTGTAGACAAGATTGCCTATGATGTTACGACGAATGGAAAGGTTGCAACTTATGTTGTGGAAAATGGCTCGGAAGATATTCTTGATTCTCGTGAATCTAGAACTTACACGGTAACCTTCAAGTCTGCCGGTCCTTATTATGTTGCTTATAACCTTGACATCGAAGCCAAGGATTCCTCCAATGTGTTCTTTAAGGATGATGCTGTAACCAAGCAGACTCTTGAATATAATGGAGAGGATATTGTTTTCTGGAAGCCTTTCCAGGTGGAGAAGTGCTTTGTCGGTTGGTCCATGAAGCCTGCCTCTAAGCGTTCGCCCTCTGAAAAGGTTTATACAGCCTTTACCCAGGAAAACATGGCTGACTTTAGTAATTACCAATATTATCCCACGGATTTGTATGCAGTTTGGGCGAACCGTCCGAGTACGGGATGCATGAACAAGACTTATTATTTGGATAATGGTGAGTACGTTGGCTTGGCTGCTCAAATAAAGGGAGAGTCTGGATTCCAACCCTTGAAGGGCGGAAAGATTATTTTGAGCCAAACCTTCAATGGGCGGACCTTTAAGCACACCATTACAGATCAATATTACCATTATGTTGTTCCGAATGAGCCGGGCTACACGTTCAAGGTTTCTGCTGAAGCTGCCTTAGGTTATGAAATGGAAGGAACTTCTGTAGAACATGCTTACCTCACTGGTACCTCCTCTTCTATGGCTCCGGATATAGCCAACTATGGTACAATTACCTTGGAAAAACTGCCTATTGATGACGTGACAACGACGGAAATGCCCTTTGTTCATTACTTCGGGGCTAAGTTTGTCGTACCGGAGGTCAACCTGGTATTCGAGATTCCCAGTGCTAAGGGCCCGATTTTCTATGGACTGGATTGGAAGGATACCATGGAAAACGTTGCTGCACGAGCTGCTGCCGATGGCTTCCTTAAACTTCCTGACAATATTGCTCAAAATAGCGCTTGCCTTGTGGGGTGGCGTTCTTATGGTGGCTCTTACACCTTCCCTCTTATTGTCACAAATCAAGACGGAGCTACATTCTTTAGTGATTTGAAATCGCGTGGTTGGGCCGTGACTATGGATGAAGGCGAAAATGCAAAGGCTTACTACAGGCTAGAGCCTGTGTTCCAGTACGGCGGCTCGGGATGTTCACCTTACAATGTTGCTGTAAAGTCTGGAACATATGCCTACGAAGGAACGTTTAGGTTGGAGGATGGAAAAAACTCCTATGTGCTACCTCCGTTGGATGCTATAGGGGCTCCTAGCTTTTATGTGCCAGGAGGCTTTAGCTTTAAAGTTACGTTTACACCAACCGAAGGCTTTTTCAGTATTCGAAATGTTTATAACATAAATGCTTCTTGTGGAAATAAGGGTCCTTTTTCGATTCCTGCAGACGGAGTTGTTGAATTCACAGAAGCATTTACAGCGTGCTCTGGTACTGCGACCTACCTTTTCACGGGGGGTGTAATGTCGACGGTTGCGACTACATACAACTTTGACGTAAACGCAGGTACTGATAATGTGTTCTATGGTAATGATTGGGTTGAATCTAAAACCTATAGATTGGCTCAGGAATTGGCGACTCGTGCTCTACCTGAAAGAATTTTCCGGGCCGGGTATAAGTTTGTTGGCTGGGGAGTGAACAAATATGCTACGACCGGTTTCAAAACCTTTGATTCAGAACTTTTTGCATTTACCAATAGTGCTGAAAAAGCTGAAGATGGTAGTATTCCCCTGTATGCGGTGTGGGTACGTTCTGATGATCCTTACTACACTGTAACCGTAGATATTGATGCGAAGACCGGTCCTACGACACTGTACCAGACTTTGGGTACTGGCGACGATGCTCGGGAAATTGAGTTTACCTTGACCGATAACAAGCTGAAGGTTCCTGTTCTTGAAGATCCTATTGTGATTGGTGCAAAGCACGAAACAAAGGCTGCTTATTCCACGGATGCTCATTTTGTGGTTGAACAGAATGGGGAGTCTAAAGATGTTTTGAACCACTCTAATCTGCCTTCGATTACTACAGACACGAAGGTGTCCTTTGCCTATACTTTGGCCCCGATAGAACTAATCCTGGATTCCAACGTTGCCGAGACGGTTCCGCTGTTCTATGCGTCTGACTGGGCTGGTGCTGCTATCCCGAGTATTGACATGGGCTCTGCACTGCCTACCGGTATTTATCGTTCCGATGCTATCTTGAAGGGTTGGGCTTTTGAAAGCACCCCCGCATCTAATGCCGATGTCTACACTGAGTTGACCAGCGACATGTATGAAGCCTACATCGCCAAGGCGGCTACTCTGGCTGCCGATGAAAAGGTTAAGCTGTATGCCATCTGGAATGAACAAGAGGCTCCCAAGACCTATGTGGTGAAGAACAGCACGGAACACACCACCATTACTCTTAAGCAGACTATAAATGGTGTGGAACGGTCTTACAATGTTTCCGCGGCAGGCTTGAAGGTTCCCTTTAATGCCTATAACGTATTTGCGATGTCCTACAGTCTAGATGATGGTTACTCCACCTACGAAGGACCGGAGGTCTATGATTTGAATGGTGAAAGAATTACGGGTGCACTTTCCTATTATAATTTGACCGTCAGGCAGGACATGGTTCTGAGTACGTATATTCAGGCCGATGGCATCTGGATGGAATTCGATGTGAACGCGGGTTCTGCAAACTTGTTCTACAACATGGATTCCGAATGCTTTAATCCCGGTAGCTCCACCTCCGGAATTCATCTTGGCGATGATTTCTGCATTAAGTCTGTTTTCCGCACGGACAAGGTTCTTGACGGCTGGTCCTTCGAACAGACGGGTGGCACGGTCTACAAGGTGTTTAACGCCGCCGCCCTTGAAGAGTACCGCACGAAGGAAGCTGCCCTGGATTATGTTGCAGATCCCCACGCTCTTGTGAAGGTTTATGCAATTTGGAGGGAGCCGCGTTATAGTGAAGAGGTCCCCACGATTACCCTCATGTCTGCAGACGCTAGCGAAGGTCAGTTGTCCATTACCCAAAATATTAAAGCCAAAAAGAGTGGCCAGGAATTCTATGTCTCGACTCCTGTGACTTATACTATCCCTGCGGCAGGCCTTACGGTTCCTGCTCGAGAAGGTGTAACATACGAAGTAAGCTTTACGCTGACTTCTTCTGCCTACACTCTGGATGAAAGCGGCCGTTATCTGGTTGTGGATGGAAACGGCAAGACCGTATCTGCCCTTTACCAGTGGAGTGACGGCGAAAAGAAGCTCCACTCCAGCTTCGGCTACGAAAATATTGCCGGTGGTGTGACCAGTGTCAAGGCTCCTCTGACAGCCAACTCCTACGAATTCACCTTCAACGTGACCAACGAAGATGATTTGTTCTATGACGATGCTTGGGTCGGGACCGGCAAGTATAACCTTGGCATGAGTGCCGACGAACGCAAGTTCCCCGCATCTATCTATCGTCCGGGTTATGTCCTTTCTTGGGGATTTGCCGCAAATGCTACGGCTGCAAATTCCTACACCGTATTTGACGATGCGTTTGTAACGGCTGCTTCGGCTAGCGGCACCGTTGCTACTGAACTGTATGCAATCTGGACCGCCACTACCGAAGAAAACTACAATACGGTGACCTTGACGGATGACAGCAAGGCTATGGGTAGCCTTGATTTGATCCGCACGGTTCGCGGTATCGAAAAGATTTACACAGTGGGTGCAACGGGTCTCAAGATTCCGAAGACTGCTCTTGACTTTAAGGCGGTCTTTACGCCTAACGATGGTTACGTCCTGAAACCGGATCTTCGTCCTATTAGCGGTACGGATGCTTCTGGAATGATTACCCTTGACAGTGACAAGGAACTGGTTGCGAACTATACCTTGGGTCGTTACCAGTTGGCATTCTCTGCAGAGGCGTTTGACGAAAATGACCAGGAAATCAACGTGTTCTACGGTGAAGACTGGGTTTATGGCGGTTCCTTCGAAACGCTTGAAAATTTCCCCACGGATGTCTATCGCGCTGACGCTTGCCTGACGGGTTGGGCATTTGAATATGGCACAACGACTGGCTATACTTCTTTAAGTACGGAATTCCTGGCCAAGAAGGCTGAGCTGGCTGCCGCGGGCAAGGCCACCAACACCCTGTTTGCCGTCTGGACTCCTGCAGGAGAAACTGGCTGTGCTATTACCACAGCTTCTGTGACCAACGCTAACACTGACGCCGGTTCCATTGTCTTGAGCCGCACGGTGGATGAAATCAAGAAGGATTACGAAGTGGGTAGCGGTATTGAAATTCCCGTCAAGGTCAATACGACGAACCTGGCTTTGAATTTCGTGCCTAGCTTTACCAAGAACAATGGTTACGATTATGACGGTACCTTGATGGTCGGTACTACGGATGTGACTGCCAAGTTGATGGTGGACGCTGCAAAGGTGATTACCCCGGGCATTGGCGACACTCCGTACTCTGTCACTTACAAGCTGAATGCTGGCGATAGCAAGGTCTTGTTTGCTGGTGCCCAGGTTACTGCAGGTACTTTGAAAATTTCCGATGCCGATAAGGAACTGCCTTCGAACTTGGCTCGTCTGGACGCCTGCTTCATGGGTTGGGCTACTACACCTACGGCAAAGACCGGCTATACAGAAAAGGTTGAAGCTCTGTTTAATGACTTGGAAAATGCAACTGCTACGGCAGGTGTTTATGACTTGTACGCCGTATGGAATGAAAATTGCAAGGTTGAAACCTTTGTGTTGACCAACGCCGTGGCCGGTAAGGGTACGTTTACCCTCAAGCAGGGCGGTAATGAATTCGTGCTGGATCAGACCTTGGCTCTGCCCAAGCTGGCTGGCCAGAAGTATACCGTTAGCTTTACTGCCGCAACGGGCTATGCCTCCAGCGGAACCGTTTCTGCCAAGGATTCCGAAGGTAATGCTCTGGCCGCTGCCATTAGCGGTTCTGACCTGACCGTGGACCAGGACGTTACTCTTGAAGTCTCCGTGGCTCCTGCGGGTTATGTGGTGACCTTCAACGAAAATGCGGAAACTGGTGCAAAGGTGTTCTACGGCTCTGCCTGGAATTCCGAAAAGTCCTACAACGTAAATCAGGATGCTGTTGATTTGGTTCTGCCTAACAACATCTACCAAGCTGGCAAGAATGTGGTGGGCTGGTCTCTGGTGGCCGCCGGTACATCTCCTTACACCAAGTTCAGCGACGCTCTGGTGGCTGCCGCCAAGGACGCCAATGTCCTGACCGACAACCAGGATGGTACTAAGGGTATTACGTTGTACGCTGTCTGGGATAAGGCTCCCGAAGTTGCGACTATCAAGTCTGTAAGCACTACCGAAGGTGTCATGAAGGTTATTCCTGCCAAGTGGGCAGAAGCCGACGCCATTACGGTTACCGCCGAAGGTGTCTCTATTCCTGTGGGAAACAACGATGTTGAATTGATGGTGACCTTCGAAGAAAATGAAGGTTATACTCTCGATCCTTCTGGATACTTCTACAGGGTAGATGCCAATGGAAATAATGTTGCCGCACTGGAAGGCAACAAGCTGGTTGTGTCCGGCAATGCTTCCATTAAGGCTCCTGTAACTCTTGACAGCTATACCATTACCTTCCGTACCAATGCGGGTTCCGACGATGTGTTCTTCGGTTCCGACTGGGTGGAAAGCAAGACCTTCGATAAGAATTCCTTGGGTGAAGTGTTCCCGAAGGTTTACTCCGCCAAGGCTTGTTTCGATGGCTGGGGATTGACCGCCGACGCAACCACGCTCTATAACAGCTATAACGCCGCCTTTATGGCAGCCGCAAAGGTTGCCGCTCCTACGGAACTCTTTGCCATCTGGAAAACTGCCGGTTGCACCGTCAACAACGTGGTGGTCAAGGCAGGTAACGTAGATGCCGGTGAAATCAAGCTGTCTCATGCTGGCAAGCAGTATACTCTCAGTGCCGCAGGTATTACCGTTCCCGCAGTGGATGGCATTGAGCTTGCTCTGGAAGAATTCTCTATCAAGCCGGGTTACTCCGCTACCGACAAGGATGCCAAGGTTTACTACGAGACTTCCGAAAAGGTGACGGTGGAAGGCTCCTTGACCATGTCTTCTGCTATGAGCGGCTCCATCGCACTGATGGTTCCCGCCGATAAGGATAGCTACTCCTTCGTCTTTAATGCAAATGCCGGAAACAACAAGGTATTCTACGGTAACGGCTGGGTGGGCTCCAAGAGCTTTGACATCGCTTCTACCGATAAGAATATGCCTACGGCAATGTTCCGCACCGACGCAGTGCTCAGCGGCTGGGCTTTGAACCCCAACGCTTCTGCAGGTGCCTTGATCTTTGACGAAAACCTGATTGCAAAGATCAAGTCTTCTGATGTTCCTGTGGTCGATGGAAACATCACCCTGTATGCTGTGTGGTCTTCTGTGGCCGCTCCGTCGAACTACACTGTGACTGTTGACGTTATAGGCGGTTCAATGAGCTTGTACCAGATGGTTGGCTCTGAAAAGGTGGAATTCGCCTTGACGAACAACATGCTGGTGGTTCCTGCCGATGCAGCTGTTAAGCTGAACGCCTTGTTTACCGCAGAAGATGGTTACACCCTTTCTGCAACGCCTATCAGCGTTACCAAGGGAACGGGTGCTCCTACGGCTGTTGCAAACGATGCGGTCATTACGGTTGATGCTGATGTCCAGATTGCTGTGGATCCGTCTGCACCTAGCGTGACCTTCGCCCTGAAGGAAAACGTAACGGGCAAGGATGTATTCTACGGTTCCGACTGGATGGGTTCTGCTTCTGTGGACATGAAGACGAACAAGACTTTGCCCACCAACCTCTACCGTGCCGATGCAACCTTGAAGGGTTGGGCATTTAACGCAGTTGTTTCTGCCGATGCAGAAGTCTTTACGGAATATAACAACGCCATGTACAAGCTCTATACAGAAAAGAGCGCTGCCGGTGCTGTTGAACTGTACGCTATCTGGGACGAAACCAACGTTCCTGCAACTTACACGGTGGTGAACTCCAGCGAAGGAAAGGTTTCTCTGAAGTTGACCCAGCCGGTTCTGACCAATACAAAGGAATATGTGATCGGGGCCAACGGTCTTAAGATTCCGACCCAGGCACAGCCGAACTTCGGTATTGTTCCGACGGTGGCCTCTGGCTATAGCATTGCTGGTTTCAGCGCCTTGGATCTCCAGGGTGTGGCTATTACAGGCGCTATTAGCGGTAGCAATTTCAAGCTGACGGGTAACACCTTCATCGTGGCCCAGCTGGATGCCGATGCAATTCCTGTTGAATTCGTTGAAAACGCTGGAACGGCCAATGTGTTCTATGCTGACGGCTGGTCTGCTTCTAGCTCTTACGATCTTTCTACTCTCAATGAACTGCCCAGAATCTACCGTACCGATATGGAATTTGCCGGTTGGGCTCTGAGTGCAACCGCCTCCGTGGCTGACGCTTCCATGGAACTTACCGAGGCCATGGTTGTTGCCTATAACGCAGGTCAGGGTGCGGTTAAGCTCTATGGCGTTTGGGAGAACTCCGTTCCCAATACCCGCACGGTGAAGTCTGCCGCCGCAGATCATGATGCCGGTACGCTGAACTTGGTCCAGCATGTGAACGGTTCTATGAATACATATCCTGTGGGAACCGATGGCTTCAAGGTCCCGGATGCCGATGATGTGTTCTTTACCTTGGAATTTGCGGGTAACGAAGGTTACACCGTCGAAAAGGGTGGCAAGTTCTATGTGGTGGATGCTAGCGGTAACATTGTAAATGTCATCGTAGATAATAAGCTTGCTGCCTCTAGCGTTATTGTTAAGGCTCCTGTAAGTCTTGACAGCTACGAGCTCGCCTTCGATGTCAATGGTGGCGATGCTATGATGTTCTACGCTGCCGATTGGACTGCAAAGAAAACCTTCAGCGCCGCTACCAGCGACAAGGCATTCCCCAAGAACGCCTACACTGCTGGTCGTTGCATTACGGGTTGGAACTTCGCAAGCGACGCTACTACAGGCTACACCGAGTTTAACGATGCGTTCGTCACGGCTCTGAACCAGCAGGATTCTCGCAAGCTTTACGCTGTGTGGGGAACTACGGGTTGCACCAATGGCGACGTTGTGCTAAAGATTGATGACGCTGATGCCGTCCGCGGCCATATTACCGTCTCTGTCAATGACCAGACATTCGACCTTAACGAAGGTGCCTTGACGCTTCCTGCTATCGAAGGAATTAGCTTGAATGTGACTGCCGCTTTGAACAAGGGCTTCACCATGAACGATGGCGATGCAGTCCATTACCTGGTCAATGCAGGTACTGAACCGCAGGGTATCAGCGGCGGTATCGAAGTTGTCTCTACCATGAGGACTTTGACCTTTAAGATTCCGGCTACGGAAAATCAGTACAAGCTGGTCTTGGACTTGAACGCTGGTAACGACAATGTGTTCCTTGCCTCTGACTGGGTTGAAAAGAGAACCTTCTCTATGAACATGACCGAAGCAGAACGCGGATTCCCGACTGCAATGTCTGTACAGCGTGCCGGCAAGAAGCTGGTGGGCTGGTCCTTGAATTCCAATGCTTCTACAGGTTCGCTGGTATTTGACGAATCCTTCATTACAAAGCTGGCCAACTCCGACGTTGAAGTGGGTGTTGACGGTTATGTACCGCTGTATGCTGTATGGGAAACCGAGGCTAATCCTTCTGTATACACCATCGTTGCCAATGTGGCTAACGCCGCCAGCGGTTCTATGAAGGTGTACCAGATTGTGGGTACCGAAACGACGGAACTGGCCTTGACAAATAGTCAGGTAAGTGTTCCGCAGATTTCCGGTCTCAAGATTGCCGCGGTCTTTACGGCAAATGCTAGCTATAACGCCGCTGCTAAACCCATTGTGGTGAAGGCAGGCGATGTGTCTACTAGTTACGCCAACAATGAAGCCTTTGCAATTTCTAGCGATGTGGTCATTTCCGCAGATTTCACTACGGATAAGTTGACCCTTGACTATGATGTCAATACCTCTGACAAGGTTTACTACAACGGTGCCAAGGTGTCCTCGGATGAGTTCGACATCGACAATGGCGAAAAACTCCTGCCTGCAAATCTGTATAGCGTTAACGCTAAGTTTGTCGGCTGGTCCTTTGATAAGAACGCCACCACCGGTATGACTACCTTTGACGACAATTTCATTGCCGCTTACAAGACTGCTAGCGCAACAACTCCGGCAAAGACCTTGTTTGCCGTTTGGGACAAGACCAAGAAGGTCTCTACCATTTCTATCAAGAATGCCGATGTAGAAAAGGTGTCCTTGAAGGTGACTGCCGAAGGCGAAACCGAAGCTATTGAAGTTCCTGCCGCAGGTCTGGAAGTTCCGCTGGTTGAAGGCGGTGTAGACTTCTACGTCGATGTGGTGGCCAAGAACGGCTTTGAAACGAAGGGCACTCCTGTGGCCTACAACCAGTTCGGTCAGGAAATTCCGAACTTGATTGGTGACGACAAGAAGATGAATGTGGCAGAAAACGTGGTCATCAATGTTGCTACCACTTCTAAGTCTTACATCATGAACTTTGAAGTGGCCGGATCCGGTATTTACTTCGGCTCTGGCTGGCAGACCTCTGGTACCTACAACGTAGATGACAATTCCGTGTTGCCGACCAACATCTATCGAGCCGATAAGGTTCTGTCCGGTTGGGCTCTCACGGCTGACGCTACCGAAGGCTTTGCTACCTTGACTGGCGACGTTGCCAAGAATCTGACTCTGGCCGAAACCGGCAATAAGGTGTACCCCGTCTGGAGTGAAGCCTCTGTTGCTGTTGTGACGGTGAAGTCTGCAAGCACCACCGAAGGTGTCGTGAAGATTTCTCAGAGCCAGTGGTCTGAAAGCGATGCCATGGTTGTTACGGCTGCAGGCATTAAGGTTCCCGCAGGCAACAAGGATATTGAACTCAATGTTTCCTTCGTGGCTAACGCTGGCTATGTGGCTTCTACGGACTTCCTGTCTGCTGTGGACGATGCTGGCAAGACCATTGCAACGCTTGCTAATAACAAGTTCATCGTGGCAAATGACATGACGATCAAGGCTCCGGCAAGTGCTGTGGAATACGCCTTCAATCTGGATGAAAATGCTGATGGTGCCGACTTGTTCTACGAAGGCGAAAAGGTTCAGACCGTCAAGTTTGATCGTTCTATGCTGAACGAAGAGTTCCCCTCTAATGTCCGCCGTGCAGAGTACATCCTGTCTGGCTGGGCCTTGACGAAGACCGGAACGCCTTACCGCCAGTTCAATGACAAGTTCTTTGCCGCCATCACTGCAGAAGCTGATTTGCCCACGACGCTGTATGCTATCTGGACTAGCGATCCGACGAACGTTGTGACGGTGACCTCCACCAGTCTTGACCTTGGTACTTTGACTTTGACTTATGAAGGCAAGCCCTATGTTGTGGGTGAGACCGGCTTGAAGTTCCCGAAGATGACCGATGGTCTTGACTTTACGGTGAACTTTGAACTGAAGCCTGGCTATAAGCTGGACAAGCTTACTGCAACTGCCGGCGGTAACGCCGATGAAGTGGCTGCTGAAAATGGCTCTGTAAGTGTTCTTGAAAATACCGTATTTACTGCCGCCCTGGATGTGGAAACCGCCATTGCCGCCGACTTTACCTTCGACGAAAATGCTGACGGTATGACCTTGTTCTATGGCGACAGCTGGACATCTACGGGTTCCTACAAGCGTAGCACCACCGTACCGAGTTTCCCGACGGAACTGTACAGTGCTGACTACTGCCTGACTGGCTGGGCATTCAATGCCAAGGCTACGACAGGATACACCAAGTTTGATGACACCTTCTTTGCTGCCTACGAAGCTGCCAAGGCTGCCGGCGTAGAAAAGACCCTGTATGCGGTCTGGACTCCTGCTGCAAAGTGCACTGGTTTTGCAACGGCTACAGTGACCAACAGCAAGCCTGCTGCCGGTGAACTGTCCTTGACCCGTACCGTGGGTGGCGAACCCAAGACTTATGTGGTGGGTGCTTCTGGTCTAGTTGTCCCGACTCAGGTTGACGGAATCGCCTTGAACCTGAAGTTTGTGCCGACGTTCGAAAATGTCGCTGGCTATACTTACGATGGCAAGCTGATGGTTGCCCAGACCCAGGTGAACTCCGGTATCACGGTAACCGCAGATGCCGAGGTTGTGCCGGGCGTAACCTTGAACAGCTACGTCTTTAGCCTGAACGAAAACGCTGGTACATCTAATGTGTTCTTCAGCGGAACATACGTTTCCTCTATTGACCTGCAGGGCGATGCAACCGAAGCTCAGCGTAAATTCCCCATGAACCTGTACAGTGCAGAACGTTGCCTGGCTGGTTGGGCATTTGAATCTGATGCAACTGAAGGCTACACCAAGCTTGACGATAGCTTCATTGCCGCTTATGACGCAAAGACTACTAAGCCCACGGAACTGTTTGCCGTATGGAAGCCCTGTGACCAGACGATTCTGGTTGTCAACAGCAGTGACATGGGCAAGGGTACTTTGACCTTGACTCAGGATGCAAAGCACTCCTTCGAAGTTCCTGCCGAAGGTCTTAGCGTGCCTAAGGTTTCTGGCGGTCTCGTGTTTAACGCTTCCTTTGACGCTGGTGCCGGATATGTCTATGATGAAACTCAGGGCTTGACCGCTGTTAGCCTGCAGGGCAACTCCTTGGGTGCCTTGACCGCTGGTAGCGTAAATGTTTCCCAGAGCATGATTATCAAGGCTGTAAGTCTCGAAGCTTCCGGTTACACGATTACTCTGGATGTTAATGCTGGTGCAACCGACGTGGTCTTCTACGGTAAGGGCTGGAATGCTTCTCCCGAGTATGACCTGAGCAAGAGCGAAGACCTCCGTAAGCTTCCCACTGATATTTACCAGGTGAACAAGGTGGTCAGCGGTTGGAAGCTTGACGGCTCCGACGAAGTGTACGATACCTTCAACGAAAAGCTTATCCAGGCTGCCGGTTCTAACAACATTAAGCTTTATGCGGTCTGGACTGAAAAGTCTGTAACAACGGTGAAGGTCCGCTCTGTAAGTACCGAAGAAGGTTCCATGAAGGTTTCTCAGAGCCAGTGGACCGACGGTATGGTCGTAACCGCCCTGGGTATTGATGTTCCTGCCGGTAACAAGGATATTGAACTGGAAGTTTCCTACGTGGAAGATAAGGGCTACGTCCTTTCTACGGTGGGCTACTTCTACGCAGTAGACGCTGCCGGAAACAACATCGTCGCCTTGACCGACAAGAAGTTCGTGGTGGATGGAAACATCGCCATCAAGGCTCCTGTCTCTCTGGATGGATACAAGTTTGAATTCGCTGAAAACGCCGGTGACGATAATCTGTTCTACGTCGGCGACAAGGTGGAATCTGCTTCCTACAACCTCTCTATGGATGCGGCTGAACTGAAGTTCCCGATGAACATCTACCGCGCTGGCTATGTGCTGTCCGGTTGGACTTTGGCGGAAGACGGCAATGTCTATAGCGAGTTTGACGAAGCCTTCGTCGCAGATTATAAGGCTCAGCCTTCTGAAGTGTTGTACGCCGTCTGGACTGTCGATGCAAACAATGTAATGACAGTGACCTCCACCAGTCATGATTTGGGAACGCTCTCTCTGACCCGCGACCATGTGACTTACGTTGTGGGCGAGAAGGGCCTGAAACTGCCTAAGGTTGCAGAAGGCTTGACGTTCAACGTTTCCTTCGAAATGAAGTCCGGTTATGAACTGGATCAGATTTCTGCCAAGACGGATGCAGGTGATGTCGTTGAAATTGCCGAAGACAATTCTGTAACAGTCAATGCCGATACAAAGTTCAGCGCTCTTGCTCTGGAACCGGATGCTGTGAAGTTTGTCTTTGACCTGAACGCCGATGACGCAGTCCTGTTCTACGGCGATAGCTGGACGACAGCGGGTTCCTACAAGCGTAATGCCGCTGTCGCCAAGTTCCCGTCTGAAGTTTACCGCGAAGACGCATGCCTTGCTGGCTGGGCCTTCGGTAAGAATGCTACCGCTGGCTTTACCCAGTTTGACGATAGCTTCTACGCTGCATACGAGACTGCACAGTCTGTAGGTGCCGAAAAGACTCTGTATGCAGTCTGGACTCCTGCGGAACAGTGCACCGGATTTGCGGTTGCCTCTGTGACAAACGACAACATTTCCGCCGGTAAGCTTTCCTTGAGCCGTACCGTGGGCGGTGTAACCAAGACTTACGATGTGGGCGAGGATGGCTTGTCTGTCCCGACTCAGGTGAATGGCGTTGCCTTGAACCTGATGTTCATTCCTACCTTCGAAAAGAATCTCGGTTACAGCTATAACGATAAGCTGACGGTGGACGGTACTCTGGTCAACACTGGCTTGACGGTTACTGCCGATGCTGCCGTGGTTCCGGGTACTACACTTGATTCCTATGTGTTTAGCCTGAATGAAAATGCTGAAGGTGCCAAGGTGTTCTTCTCTGGAGCTTACGTTTCCAGCGTAGACATGAAGGTGACCTCCGGCGAAGCTGATCGCAAGTTCCCCATGAACCTGTACCGCACGGATGCTTGCCTTGACGGCTGGGGTCTGACTGTCGATGCCAAGGTGGGCTACGAACTGCTGGATGACAGCTTCATTACCGCCTACGACGCTATGGCGACCAAGCCTGCAGAACTGTATGCCGTATGGAAGCCTTGTGAACAGGCTACAGTCACTGTGATGAACTTCGATGCCGACAAGAGTTCCATGACTATAGCATTGGATGACGCTCATACTTACGATGTTATGGCCGAAGGCCTTAGCGTGCCTGTGGTTTCTGGCGGACTTGCCTTTGCTGTGACCTTTGTAGAAAATACGGGTTACGCCTTCGATAAGACTTTGGGCCTGGCCGTGGTCTCCGAATTGGGTAACGACTTGGGTACTATTACCGATGGTAAGTTGAATGTGGCTCAGAACCTGGTGGTGAAGGCTGTCAGCCTGACTCCGGTGAAGTACACTGTTACATTCAATGAAAACGCCGGTACAGGTGACCTGGTATTCTACGGAAACGCTTGGAAGTCTTCTGTCGATTATGACATGACTCAGGATGCCGAGCTTCACAAGTTGCCACTGAACCTCTACCAGACCGACAAGAAGCTTGTGGGCTGGACAATCGACGGTGATGCTAGCGCAGAAAAGTTCAATGACTTTAACGAAGCTCTCGTGAAGAAGTCCGGTGCAACCGCTATCACCTTGCAGGGTGTGTGGGAAAAGGCAACGGATGTGGCTCTTGTGACCATCGAAAATGCAAGTCTTGAAAACTCGGGTGCAATGTCTGTGTACCAGAGTGCAAATAATGCCTTGAGTGTAGGTGCCGAAGGCCTGAAGGTCCCGGCAGGTAATGGCGACATTGAACTGACGGTTAAGTACGTAACCTCTACAGGCTACACTCTGGATCCGTCTGGCTACTACTACTCTGTGGATGCCGATGGCAAGAGTATTGCTGCCCTTGCCGCAAATAAGTTCACTGCCGGCAATATCAAGATTAAGGCTCCTGTAACCGCCGATGGCTACGAATTTGCCTTTGACGCAAATGCAGGTGATGATACTCTGTTCTACGTGGGTAACAAGGTTGAATCTGGCAAGTATGACATTTCCAAGTCTGCTGCCGATCTGACATTCCCCATGAACATCTATCGTGCTGGTTTCGTTCTGTCTGGCTGGTCCTTGACAGCAAACGGCGATACCTATGTGGCATTCAACGAAAAGTTCATTGAAGAAATCAATGCTTTGGGCACAGTGCCTGCAGCACTGAAGGCTGTTTGGACGGCTGATCCGACGAACGAAGCTAAGGTCACCTCTGCAAGTCTTGCAACGGGTACCTTGACCTTGACTCGCGAAGGTGAAATCTTCACCGTGGGTCAGGATGGTATTAGACTTCCGAAGTTGGCCGAGGGCTTGACCTTCGTCGCCGCCTTCGAAACTAAGCCTGGCTATGTCTTGAAGGAACTTTCCGCCGCCACCGCAAATGGTGACGTTGAAATCGCTGAAGATGGCTCTGTAATCATTAAGGAAACTACCGAGTTTACCGCTACTATGAACGAACAGACCGCTCCTGCCGCAGAATTCGCCTTTGCGGAAAATGCCGGTAACGCAGTTCTGTTCTACGGTGATTCTTGGATGTCTTCTGGTTCCTATACTCGAAATGCCGATGCCGCTACTTTCCCGACGGAAATTTACCGTGCGGATTCTTGCTTGGCTGGCTGGGCATTCAACGCTAAGGCAACCACAGGCTTTACCAAGTTTGACGATAGCTTCTACGCTGCCTACGAGGCCGCCAAGGCCGCCGGTGTCGAGAAGACTCTGTATGCGGTCTGGACCGATGTGGCTAACTGCGGTAAGTTTGCGACAGCAACCATTACCAATAGCGAACTTGGTGCAGGTACGCTAACCTTGAGCCGTACCGTGAATGGCGCTACCAAGACCTACGAAGTGGGGAAGGATGGCTTGACCGTTCCGACTCAGGTCAATGGCGAAACCTTGAACTTGAAGTTTGTACCGAGCTTTGAAAAGAATCTTGGCTACACATACAATGGCGTACTTTCCGTGGCTGGTGCTCCGGTAAGCGAACTGACCGTCTCTGCCGATGCTGAGATTGTTCCGGGTGTGACCATTGATTCCTATGTGCTGACCTTGAACGAAAATGCCGATGGTCAAAACGTGTTCTTCACAGGAACCTATGTGGCTTCCCTGGATCTGAAGGTGACCTCTGCTGAAACAGATCGCAAGTTCCCCATGAACTTGTATCGAGCAGACAAGTGCTTCGAAGGTTGGGGTCTTTCCTCTGACGCAACGGAAGGCTTTACTCAGCTTGACGATGCGTTCATCACCGCCTACGAATCCGCCAAGAAGCCTGCTGAACTGTTCGCCGTCTGGAAGGATTGCGGCCAGACTATCATTACCGTAAAGAATTACGAAGCGGGCAAGGGTGTTCTGACTCTGACTCAGGATGCAGCTCACTCCTACGTTGTTCCTACAGAAGGCTTGGAAATGCCCAAGATTTCTGGCGGTCTGACCTTCACCGCATCCTTTGTGGGTGGTGCTGGCTACTCTTATGACGTAACGAAGGGCCTGACTGCAGTTGATATGCAGGGCGTATCTCTGGGTAATCTCACGAATGGTCGTGTGGTTGTTTCTCAGAATATGCTGATTAAGGCTGCAAGCCTGTCCTCTACACGCTATGAGGTGGTATTCAACGTGAACGCCGCTGCCGACGACCTGGTGTTCTACGGCAAGACTTGGCTTGGTTCCGACGACTACGACCTGGATGAAAGCGATGACCGTCGTGCTTTACCCACAAACATCTATCAGGTGGGCAAGAAGCTGATGGGCTGGGCTCTCTCTAAGGATGCTTCCGCTGAATATTTCAATACCTTCAATGACGCTCTCGTAAAGGCTGCGGGCACTTCCGCCTTCACCTTGTACGCCGTATGGCAGGATGTTGAAGTTGCCCTCGTGAACATCGAGAACGCAAGCCTTGACAACTCCGGTACTATGTACGTCTACCAGGTGGAAAACAAGGCTCAGGTGGTTGGATCCACGGGTCTGAAGATTCCTGCAGGTAACAACGATATCGAATTGACTGTAAAGTACGAAGCTGCCTTGGGTTATACTTTGGATGATGCCGGCTACTTCTACTCTGTCGATGCTTCTGGTAAGAACGTCGCTGCTCTCTCCGGTAACAAGTTCATTGCAGGTAACATCAAGATTAAGGCTCCCGTCACACTGAATGCCTATGAATTTGCATTCGATGTGAACGCCGGTACAGATAATGTATTCTACGGCAGTGATTGGGTTGCCTCGGGTAACTACGACATTTCCATGTCTTCTGCAGAACTGGCATTCCCGGAAGCTCTCTACCGTGCAAGGTATCAGTTTGCAGGTTGGGCTCTGGAAGAAAATGGAACCGCCTATAGGAGCTATGACGAAAGCTTCGTCAAGGCTATTAGCGAACTTGAAGAAGTTCCGACGACCTTGTACGCAGTCTGGACTCCGGACGCTAACAACTTTGTGACGGTAACGTCTGCAAGTCTCGTTGAAGGTTCTCTTGTCCTGACTCAGGCGGGTAACTCCTTCACGGTGGGTGAGAAGGGTCTGGATATACCTAAGGTTTCTGGAGGCCTTACCTTTGTGGCTAGCTATACGGTTAAGCCGGGCTATGTCCTTGGTGGCCTCACCGCCAGCGCCGCCGGTAAGGATGTTGCCATTACTGAAAATGGTTCTGTAACCATTGCCGCTGCAACAGAGTTCAAGGCTACCATGGTCGAAACGGCTGCTCTGGAATTCGCCTTCAACACCAACGCAGGCAATGCAATCCTGTTCTACGGTGATAGCTGGAAGAACTCTGGTTCCTTCAAGCGTAATGCCGAAGAAGTTGCCTTCCCGACGGAAGTCTACCGTGCAGATTCTTGCCTGGCTGGCTGGGCATTCAATGCCAAGGCAACCACAGGCTTCAAGAAGTTCGATGATGGCTTCTTTAATGCCTATGAAACTGCAAAGTCTGCCGGAGTTGAAAAGACTCTGTATGCCGTCTGGACATCGACTGAAAAGTGCGATGGTTTTGCTACGGCACTTGTGACGAACGAGAAATACTCCAACGGTACTCTGACCCTGAGCCGCTCCGGCGAAACCTACACGGTGGGTGAGGCTGGTCTTGTGGTTCCCACACAGGTGGGCGGCACTGCCCTGAACCTGGCATTTGTTCCGTCCTTCGAAGTTGCCCTCGGCTACTCCTATGATGGCAAGTTGATGGTGGGCGAAACTCAGGTCAACGAAGGTCTGACCATCGCTTCCAACGTGGTTGTGGTTCCGGGTACGACGATTGATGCCTATGAATTCACTTTGAACGAAAATGGAAACGGTGCAAACGTATTCTATTCCGGTGATTACGTCTCCGCTGTCAGCTTGAAGGTAACCTCTTCTTCTGCTGCCCGCACCTTCCCGATGAATCTGTACCGTACGGGTGCTTGCCTTGACGGATGGGCTATGACCGCCGATGCAACGGAAGGCTTCAAGCAATTGGATGAAGAATTCATCGTGGCCTACAACGCCGGTGGAAAGACTGCTAAGAACCTGTACGCAGTTTGGAATAGAAACTGCAAGCAGAATGTTGTAAATGTGGCTAACGTAAGCATTGGCAAGGGTACCTTGACTCTCAGCCAGGATGCAGAGCACAGCTTTGTTGTTCCGGCTGGCGGCTTGGAAATCCCCAGTGTCGAAGGTGGCCTGAGCTTTGCCATTAGCTTCACCGCCGATGTGGGCTTTGTATACGATGCTTCCGCCGGATTCAACGTCATGGACAAGATTGGTAACACTCTTGATGTGATCGCTGACGGCAAGATTTCCGTTGCCCAGAGCATGAACGTCGAAGCCGCCGGTGTTGAAAATCCGGAGTACGTGGTGACCCTGGATGTAAATGCCAGCGAAAGCGAAGTGGTATTCTACGGCAAGTCTTGGAAATCTTCCGAAGGCTACAGCATGGATATGACCGCGGAAGAACGCGTGCTTCCCACCAACATCTACCAGAAGGGTAAGAAACTGGTCGGTTGGACTCTCGCCAAGGGCGGAGCCAAGAAGTTCGATGACTTCGATGAAGCTCTTATCGCAGCTGCCAATAGCACTTCTATCACGCTCTATGCCGTATGGCAGGTTGCAGATGTGGATCTTGTGACCATCAGCAGTGCAAGCCTGAAGTCTGGTGTGATGTCTGTTTCTCAGGGTGAAGAATCCCTGGAAGTTCTGGCAGACGGTCTGCAGATTCCTGCAGGCAATGGCGATATCGAACTGAACGTGACATTTGATGCGGGTGTGGGCTACACCTTGGGCGATGGCTCCTACTACAGTGTTGATGCCAACGGAAAGCTGTTGAGTGCTTTGAAGAGCGACAAGTTCACTGTTACGGGCGACATGACCATCAAGGCTCCTGTAACCGCTGATGTATACGAATTCATCTTTGACGAAAATGCTAACGGTGCCAACGTCTTCTATGGCAATGGCTGGAATGGCAAGGTCGGCTACGACATGTCTATGTCTGAATCTGATCGCACCTTCCCGGCAAAGATTTACCGTGCAGGCTTCCAGCTGGCCGGTTGGTCCTTTGCTAAGAATGGCGAAAGCTATGAACTTTACAGCGAAGACTTCGTCAAGGAACTGAAGACTCTTGAAAGCGCTCCGAAGACCTTGTACGCTATTTGGACTGCTGATGCCAACAATGTTGCTCTGGTGACCAACGCAAGCCTTGCTACAGGTTCGCTGGTTCTGACCCACAATGGCAAGCCCTATACAGTGGGCGAAAGCGGCTTGGAAATTCCGAAGGTTGCTGAAGGTCTTGACTTTACTGCAAACTTTGAACCTAAGTCTGGTTATGAACTGGATCTGTTGAGTGCCACCTCCGGCAAGGACGCTGTGGTGATTGGTACCGACGGCAAGGTAAGCTTGACTGCTGCAACTCAGTTTAGCGCAACCATGGCAGATGCAGACGCCATCGAATTCGCCTTCAACGTGAATGCGGGTAATGCAACTCTGTTCTATGGCGACAGCTGGAGTGCAACAAACTCCTTCAAGCGTAGCGCCACTGCCGCGGTCTTCCCGACGGATGTTTACAGCGCCGAAGCTTGCCTGTCCGGCTGGGCATTCAATGCCAAGGCTACTACGGGCTACACCAAGTTCGATGACAGCTTCTATGCGGCTTATGAAACTGCAAAGTCCGCAGGTATCGCTGGTACTCTGTACGCTGTCTGGACTCCGGCTTCCAAGTGCGTTGACTTTGAAACCGCAATGGTCACCAATGACGAATTGGCCGCAGGTCAGCTGAAGCTTGCTCGCAAGGTGGGCACAGAAACTGTGACCTACGAAGTGGGTAAGGATGGCTTGGCTGTCCCGACCGTCGTAAATGGTGTTGCAACGGGTCTTACCTTCGTGCCCGAATTCAAGGTGGCCCTGGGTTATACCTACGATGGCAACCTGACGGTAAACAAGGCCAATGTCAATAAGGGTCTTACGGTTAATGCCAATGCGGTGGTGATTCCGGGTGTTGTTACCGATACCTATAGCTTCCGCCTGGATGAAAACGCAAATGGCGCTAACGTATTCTATACAGATGATCTGGTTGACGAAGTGTCCATGCAGATTGTGGATGGTGTGAACGCTCGCACCTTCCCGAAGAACCTGTACCGTGCAGACGCTTGCCTGAGCGGTTGGGCATTGACCTCCGGAGCAAAGACTGGCTTTAGCCTGCTTGATACGAACTTTATCGCCGCCTACGACGCAATGGAAGAAAAGACTTCCACTCTGTACGCTGTCTGGGATGAAGATTGCAAGCAGACCGTGGTCACTGTGAAGAACTTCGACTACGGCAAGGGCACTCTGAGGCTTGCTCAGGCTGATGGCCGTAGCTTCACTGTGGAAAGAGATGGTCTGGATATGCCTAAGGTAAGCGGCGGCTTCGACTTTACCGCAAGCTTTACCGCAGCAACCGGCTATATCTATAATGCAGAAAGAGGCTTGACCTCCACGGATCCGCAGGGCGTTTCCTTGGGTAACCTGGCTGCAGGTCATCTGAATGTTGCCCAGTCTATGTTCGTGAAGGCTGTAAGTCTGGTTGAATCTACTTACGAAATCGTATTCAACTCCTACACTGCAGAAGATTTGGTATACTTTGGACCTTCTTGGAACGCTCCCACTCAGAAGGTGAAGTTCGACTTGAAGAATGCAACTGCATTCCCCATGGACCTGTACCGTAACGGTGCTTGCCTCTCCGGCTGGACTCTGGTCCAGGATCCTTCTAAGGACGACTTGACATTCTCTGAATTCGGTACCGAGTTCGTCAAGGCGGTCGCTGATTATGGCGACAAGTATGACGGAACCCTGTATCCCAAGTGGGATGTCTGCAGCAATGCGACCTATGTAGTGTCCCAGAGTACATTTGCTGCTGGCTACATGGAAATGGTGCAGTACGGTGCACTTGATGCCGACGGTAACGCAACGGAATTGAACCGCCTGCGTATCGAAGGTGCCGATGCATCTATTACCGTCCCGGCTGGCAATAAGGACATTTCCTTCACTCTGGAATTTACACCCTATCCGGGCTACTCTATGGATAAGGATGGCTACTTCTACACTGTGGATGCCAATGGCAAGAACCTGAGCGCTCTTGTTAGCGGAAGCATTGTGGTGGCCTCCAAGACTATCCTGAAGGCTCCGGTCCGTGCTGAATCCTACGAATTTGCCTTCGACGTGAATACCGACAAGAACGTGTTCTACGCCAATGGTTGGGTCGAAAACGGTTCCTACGATATGAGTATGCAGGATGCTGAACGCCAGTTTGCTAGCGGAATCTATCGTGCTGACGCTTGCTTCTTAGGCTGGGGCCTGACAGAAAATGCTACTGCAGCAAATTCCTTCGCCCAGTATGACGACAGCTTCTACGCCGCTATGAAGGCAGCAAAGACTGTCCCGACGACTCTGTACGCTGTTTGGGATACCAAGTGCGCTGTCAAGACTACGACTATCGCTCAGGGCAACGATGCCGTGGGTACCGTGGTTCTGACTCAGTCCTTCAGCAAGACCCAGAAGGAATACACCTTGGGTGCAAACTCCCTGGTTGTTCCTGTGGTTGAAGACATCGCCTTTACCGCAAGCTACAGCGTAAATGCCGGTTACAACGTCAATAGCGGTGCTGAACTCTACTACACCGTGAACAAGAACGACATTAACCTGGATAAGGGCAAGTTCAACGTGGTTGACGCTCCTATCGCCTTGATGATTCCGAACACCAGTAAGGAATACCGCATGGCCTTCAACGTCAACTCCGATGAAGACGTGTTCTACGGATCTGACTGGTTCGAATCTCGTACCTATACAGTGGATGGTGCCGACCGCAAGCTGCCTAGTGCAATCTACCGCACCGATGCTTGCCTTGCCGGTTGGTCTCTGACCGCAAAGGCAAATGTGGAAGATGCCTTCGTTGAATTTGACGAATCTCTTGCAACCGCCTATGAAGCAAGTCGAAACAATGGCGTGCTCTATGCGGTTTGGGACTACAACTGCAACACCACAAACTACACGGTGGCTCTTGCCGAACCTGCTTCTGGTGTCCTGACGCTCTCCTATGACGTTTTGGGTATCAAGAAGAACTACAGTATTAGCTCTGCAGCACTCACGGTTCCCGTCAATGCCGGTATCTCCTTTGCCATGAGCTTTGCTCCTGCGGTGGGATACTCCTTGGTTGACAATGGCGCCTACGTTGCAAAGAACGCCGCTGGTGCAGTGGTCAAGGTTGTAAACGGCAATGTCCTTACTGCCAAGAGCGATGTGATGATTGAAGGTCCTGTGCAGAAGGACGAATACTTGTTCGCCTTCAACGAAAATACAACGGCTACGGTATTCTATGGTGATACTTGGCGTTCTGAAAATGGTTACACCATCGGTGTTGCCAATAACGAATTCCCCAAGTCCATCTACCGTACCGATGCAAAGCTCCTTGGCTGGGCCGTCACAGCGACAAGCTCTGTATACTTTGACAAGTTCGATGCAGAATTCGTGAAGGCTGTTAAGCAGTATGAAACCCTGCAGGGTAAGAAGTCTACGACACTCTACGCTGTCTGGGATGAATACGCTACGCCGGAAATCGCTCTGGTCACCTCCGGTAGCCTGAGTGCAGGTTCCATCGTGATTAGCCAGAACGTAAACGGTTTCGGTTCCGTGTTCCCGGTTGGTGAAAACGGTCTGAAGATTCCGTCTGTGGAAAGCGGCCTTACCTTTACGGTGGTGTTTACTACCGGTAGGGGCTACACGCTGAAGGCTGGCAAGTCCTTGACCGTAGACCAGAGATTCTCTGCCCAGTCCGTTGAAAATGGCGGTCAGGTCTCTATCTCCGGCACGGCAAAGATTTCTGCTGCAACGACAATTGACAACTACTACTTCGTCTTTGATGTCAATGCCGGAAAGGACAATGTGTTCTATGGTTCTGACTGGAGTAGCACGGCAGTTCTGGATGTTACCTCTGCCGATAGCTTTACAACGTCCATTTACCAGTCCGACAAGAAGCTGGTGGGATGGAGCCTGGAACCGAAGGGTGAAGGCAAGGTCTACACCGACTTGAACGAAGAATTGATTCCGTATCTTTCCGCCGATACCACAAAGCTGTATGCTGTGTGGGAAAAGCAGGAAGTCGAAACCTATAAGGTCAGCTTCGATCAGCCTGAGGTGGGTAACGTGACCTTGGCTCAGGTGGTGGAAGGCGATACTGTCATCTACGAAGTGGGTGAAAACGGTCTTGACGTTCCTGTGGTGGATGGCGGCTTCCACTTCAAGGTGGCCTTCATCGTGGGTACCGGCTATACGCTGATTGCCTCAAACGATGAAATCTACACTGTGGACAAGAGCGGTGAATCTACCGTAATTGAAAACAACGAGTTGACCATCAAGGAAGATGTGACGATCGCAGTGCCTGTGAAGACTGAAAACTTCAAGCTGGTCTTCAACGTGAACAACAACCGCAAGGATGTGATTTACGGTGATGGCTGGGTCTCCGCAGATACTTACAACTTTGATTCTACTCAGACGGTTAAGCTTCCTGCCTATGTCTATACCGCCGATGCTTGCGTCGCCGGCTGGACCTTCGGCGAAGATACCACGCTTTATCGCGACTTCAATGCCGCCCTGGTACTTGCCTTGCAGGCTGGTGAACTGGGTGAAAACGGCTACGTGATGGATGCACGTTGGGTCAATAGCGACGCTTGCGTCACTGGCTCTTATGCAGGATTCTACGAAAGGGTCTCTCTGGAAAGTGCCCACGGTCTGGTGGACTTCGTGGAAGTCAGAAACATTGACGACAACCGCTCTGCAGTGGTTCATACCTTCGCTTCTGATAATACCATGTTGCTGCCCACCGACTTCAATGGCTTGAGCCTTACGGTTCGCAGCCTGCCGGATTCCAGCTATGTGCTTGACTCTCTGATCATTACACGTAGAGGAAACGAAAGCGAAGTCTACTCTAGGAGAGACGGTGACGTTCTGCCCTTCAGTCTGAGCGGTGCCGACTTCAAGGCGGTGTACTCCAAGTCCAACAAGAAGAACCTGGAAATTGTTGACCTGAACCTTGAACAGTCTGGAAATGCGGTTCGCCTGAGCTTTGCTACCAGCGAATTCGAAGTGACCCGCGGGGTTTCTGCTCGAATCGTCATGATGGATGCTAAGGCGAACGCTGTGGTGGATACAGTCCTTGTGGATTCCATTACCGAAACTCCGGCCAAGTTCAACTGGTCCATGTTCCCTGTCAATGTGGGCGAATACACTATCTTCGTAGAACTTGCCGACTCTAATGACGTAGCCGTCAAGACTAGCGAACTTGCGATCGCACCTGTCATTGCCTCTGTAAAGCAGGATTCTTGGCAGATGATTGGCTTGAACGCTGTGGATACTTCCGCAATCGTTTGGGACGATGACCCGAGATTCTACTGGTGGGACGAAGTTGGTGAACCTGGTGAATTCTGGCAGTACAAGGCCTTCAACCAGGGTGACGACGTTGTCATGGGACGCGGTTACTGGTACAGTTCTCTGGAAGGTCGTGACTTGACCTTGCTGGAAGACGGTTCTGCAACAAGTGATGTAACTTGGAAGCTGGATAGTCTCTATAGTGGCTGGAACCTGGTGGCTAACCCCTATGGTTGGAGCCTGAACCTTTACAACGACAATATGTCCGAGGTGAAGGATGTGGATGAAGAATCCAAGGTGACCTTCTATCACTTCAATAGTGAAACCGGTGGTTACGAAGAAACTCTCGTCCTGAATCCTTATGAAGCTGCTTGGGTACGGACTAGTGCTCCGATGGATTGGCACTTGAAGCGTGTTCCTGAGTTCGAAGCCGATGTCAAGGCTGACTTCCCGCAGGTCTCCGAAGAAGACGTCGAATCCTCTAAGGAATCTGGTGCCGTGGCTGTCACTAAGCGTCGTGCCTTGGCTAAGGCTAACAGCAAGTCTCGCTGGTCTCTCCAGGCAATTCTTTCCGACAACAACGGTAAGGAAGACTCTTGGAACGTCATCGGTGTGAGCACCCACCCCTTCATCAGCGAAAAACCGCCTGAAGCTATGGGTAACCATGTGACCCTGTCCGTGAAGGAAGGCAAGAAGGCTCTGTCCAAGTCCTTCAAGGCTGTATCCGACAGCTATGAATGGCAGCTGGCCCTCAGCGCCTCCAGCGAACGTGTGGGTAACTTGACTCTGTCCGGCATTGCTGGCGTCAAGAGCTTGGGTTACCGCGTGTTTGTCACTGTGGATGGCAAGACCGTAGAAATGAACGACGGTGAAAACGTACGTGTACTCTTGAGCACTCGTGGCACTACCGCAACCGTTCGTGTGGTGGCTGGTAACGTCAATGTCCTGGCTGGCTCTCTGGGTGGTTTGAGCATGTCTCAGACTCCGGGTAAGATCCATGTGGGCTTCGACGTAGACGAAAATCTGGCCGGCTCTCGCATGGTGGTTGACATCATGAACCTGGATGGTCAGGTCCTGGCTACGGTCTCCGGCAAGGCTCTCGCTGGACGTAACGCTTTGAACCTGAACGCTCCTCGCTCCGGTCTCTATATGCTCCGCGTCCGCGTGGCAAGTCAGCAGATTGCTGGCAAGGTGATGGTAAAATAGGCGAAATTAGTTAAAAAACGCCAAATATATGAATAAAAGACTCCCGGGTTTCCCGGGGGTCTTTTTCGTCTTTGAATGCTGATGGAGCCGTACAGACCATCATATTTTATTCATTACAAATATTGCCATATCCTAGCATATATTCTAAATTTGGCGCACTCATATGACAAAGGCTAACACTATGACAAACGCTAAAAAAAAGGATGAATTTACCAAAGCTAAGTTCATCAAGTTCGTTATCGCAACAATTCTTGCAATTGTTGCCCTCTACTTGCCGTACGAACAGCTCGGTTTCGACGCCGCAAGTCCCATGGGAATCTTGAATCCGCTGGAAATCCGCGTCATTGGCGTTTTCGTCATGGCTGCTCTTTTCTGGATTCTTCAACCGTTCCCGATTTGGTCCACTTCCATGCTGGTGATCGTTCTCATGATCATCACCATGTCTGATTCCTCCTTGGCTCCCTTCAAGGTTGATGGCGTCACCATGATTAGCCACAAGTCCATTATGGCTACTTTTGCAAACCCCATCATCATGTTGTTCCTGGGTGGATTCTTCCTGGCTGCCGCAGCAACCAAGTACAAGCTGGACCTGAACCTGGCTCGCGTGCTCCTGAAGCCCTTCGGAAAGAACCCGAAGTTCGTGCTTCTTGGCCTCATGCTCATCACCGCTGTGTTCTCTATGTTCATGAGCAACACCGCTACCGCCGCAATGATGCTTGCTATCCTTGCTCCGGTGCTGAAGCTCTTTGACGAAAACGACCGCGGTAAGGCTGCCTTCGCTCTTGCTATTCCTCTCGGTGCAAACATCGGTGGTATGGGTACCCCCATCGGTACTCCTCCTAACGCTATCGCTCTTGGCGCCCTGAACGACGCTATCGCCCGCGGTGACCTGGCTGCAAACCCGGTTTCCTTCGGTCAGTGGATGGCTTTCGGTGTTCCTTATGTGATTATCCTTATGGTTGTGGCTTGGGTTCTTCTCATGAAGATTTACCCCATCAAGATGAAGGAAATGGTCCTGAATATCGAAGGTGCTGGCAAGTTTGATACCAGCCCCAAGGCAATCATTGTTTACATTACCTTTGTTGTTTGCGTTCTTATGTGGGTCACTGGTAAGAATGTTCACGGTATCAACGATAACGCTATTGCTATGATTCCTATGGCTGTGTTCGCCCTGACTGGTGTGATTACCAAGAAGGACCTGAACGAAATGAGCTGGGACGTTCTGTGGTTGGTTGCTGGTGGTTTCGCTCTGGGTGTAGGCCTCAACGCTACAGGTCTTGCCGCTCACTTGATCAAGACCATTCCGTTTGCAACTTGGTCTCCGGTTGCTCTCATGGTGGGTTGCGGTATCATCTGCTTGTTCATGGCTAACTTCATGAGCCATACCTCTACTGCAACTCTTCTCGTTCCTATTCTTTGCGCCGTGGGCATTGCCTGCCAGGACAACCTCACCGGTCTCGGTGGCGTTACCGCTCTCCTGGTTTCTGTGGCTTTCGCTTCTTCTCTCGGTATGTCCATGCCGATTTCCACTCCGCCTAACGCTCTTGCCCACGCTACCGGTTATACCGATACCAAGGGTATGGCAATCACTGGCGTTGTGATGGGTCTTTTGGGTCTCGTGCTCTCCTGGGGCATGATGATCATCTTGGCTAAGGTACAGTTCTTCGGTGCTCCGGTTCCTAAGGCTGCCGATGCAGCTCCCGCTGCTAAGGTTGAAGCTGCTGCACCCGCACCTGCCGCTCCTGCTACAGAAAGTGCTGCTGTCCAGTCCGCTGTGGCTGATAGCACCGTGGCCCTCCCGGCTGATTCTGCTGCAACCGTAGAAGCCCCTAAGGCTGAAGAAGTTAAGGCTGAAGAAGTCAAGGCCGCTCCCGCTGCTGCCGAAGCCCCCAAGGCTGAAGAGGTCAAGGCTGCTCCCTCTGCCGTAGAAGCCCCCAAGGCTGAAGCTCCTGCTGCAAAGTAAGGTGATAGCAGTCTAGAAGACTTTAAAATTGCATTTTCAAGAATCCCTGCGTTAGGCGTGGGGGTTCTTTTTGTTTTACCGTCTAAAATTATCGAAGAACCCCATTTTTTATCGTTATTTCGAAAACACTCCTGATTTTTTCCTCTCTAAAAAGTGTATTTTTCCCCATAAAAAGATGCGCTTTCTACAAGCGTCGTTTTGAGGTATACGAATGCGTAAATTGACTATTGCCACATTTGTCCTTAGAGGACTGGGTTTTATATTGGTTCTCATCAGCTTGTTCGGGCAGGGATTGATTGTAAACTTGTTCCCTGGAGCCACAACCATTAATCCTTTTTTCTATACAGGCGTTTCAATCTACGCAGTGGGTGCCATTGTCTATTTCTTCATAAACAAGAAGGAAAAGGCCGATCGTAGACGTCGCGAAATTGAAGAGGCTCAGGCCCGTGCTTTTGGAACCCATAAAGAAGGCTCCGACCAGGGTTAAGGATTTTACAGATGATCAAAATTGAACATTTGCATAAGACCTACCGAAGCGGCTTTTTTATGAAGCCCAAGCAGGCTTTGAAGGATGTTTCCTTTAACGTCAATGCCGGTGAGGTCTTTGGTTTTATCGGTCCTAATGGTGCTGGAAAATCGACTACCATTAAGGTCTTGACAGGTCTTTTAAAGTATGATTCCGGCAGTGTTCTTATTAACGGTATTAGTCCCCGCAGTGTAAAAAGCCGCGAGTTCATTGGGTATACTCCGGAACAGCCCTATTTTTACGATTACCTGACGGGTCGTGAACTTCTCAAGTTTTATGGAAAGCTGGTGGGGCTGCAGGGTTCGGAACTGGATAAGCGTATCCAGTGGGCTCTGGAACTTCTTCACGCCGACAAGGATTGGATTGATCGCAGGTTGCGTTCTTACTCTAAGGGTATGATGCAGCGTGTAGGGATTGCTCAGTCCATCTTGAGCAAACCCAAGCTTTTGATTCTCGATGAACCTATGAGCGGCTTGGACCCGGTTGGCCGTCGCGACGTTCGTGAGGCTATACAGGAACTGAACCGCATTGGTGTCACTGTGTTTTACTCGAGTCACTTGTTAAGCGATGTGGAAGCCATTAGTCATCGTGTGGCTATGGTTGTGGATGGTCGCATTGTCCGTCAGGGGACTGTTGATGATATTACCAGTTCATGCAGTGTGGAATATCATGTTCGCACTCGCCAGGCAGTACCTTCTGCAGAACTTCCCAAGGGTGTGTCCTCGGCGGGTCATCCTCAGGAGGTGATTTGCAGCGATGACGAGGCTCGCAATCGTTTCTTGCAGTTCTGTCTGGACCGTTCCCTTTCTATTGAACGTGTGGATCACAAGCGTCCAAGTCTCGAGGACATCTTAACGGAGGAAATCGCCCGTGCAGATGCTTAAACATATTTTTGTAATTGCCCAGAATACTTTTAGGGAATCCATTCGAGATAAGATTCTTTATAACATTGGGTTCTTTGCGGTAGCTCTTGCCCTGTTCAGCATTGTCCTTGGCGAGTGGTCCGTTTTTGACCGCGCCTATGTGATCAAGTCAACCACCTTGACCATTATGAATTTGTCCGGTTTGCTGATTTCCATCTTTGTGGGTATCAGCCTTGTCCAAAAGGAAATCCAACGCCGGACCGTCTTGACTTTGCTGTCCAAGCCTATTAGCAGGGTGGCTTTCATTGTGGGTAAGTACCTCGGTCTACTATCTGTGGTGGCTGTTCATCTGGTGTTGCTGACCCTCGTCTTTTTTGTAACGCTGTTGCTTACGGGGTCTGAACCTACTTTAAGCCTCTTGAACGCTGTGTATTTGATTTTCTGCGAGATGGCTGTCATTATTGCGGTAGCTCTACTCTTTAGCAGTTTCAGCAGCACCATTCTCAGTGCCCTGTTTACCTTGGGCGTTTATATGGCGGGTCACTTGAGCAACCAGCTTTTAGAACAGGTCCGCTTTGCTTCTCGCGTAGGCGATGTGGGCGAAACTTCCAGTGCTCTGTTCGAAAAAATTGCCACAGTGATTCATGCTGTGTTCCCTGGACTTTACCGATATAATGTGACGAACTATGTGGTTCATGGGGTGGCTCTTCCGGATATGTACTTGTTCTGGAATACCGTGTATGCCTTGGGTTACGTAGGCGTGTTTTTAGCAATCGCCAGTTGGTGGTTTAGCCGGAGGGATTTCCTATGAGAAATCAGTATATGGCAAAAGTCCTTGTGCACAATAAGGTTGTGACCGAGGCTCAGATTTCTGCTTGTTGGTCTAGAGTTTCTGATCAAAAGGATATTGGTCAGGTTCTTGTAGAGGCGGGAGTCATCTCTTCTGGAACTTACGCCAAGGTTCTTGCATTTGTAAAAAATCTAGAGGCCAAGGCCAGTGCTCAGGCCGCCGCTGTCGCTGCTCCCGCTCCGGCACCTGCCGCTGTCGCTGCTCCCGCTGCTCCTGCCGCTCCGGCTCCAAAGCCTGCCGTTCGTGAAGCGGCCCCTGCTCCTAGCGAACCTCCTGCACTCCAGATTGAGGGTAATAATCCTTATGGTGAATCGGCTGCACCTTCCACAGTGGAAGTGGAGGCTGTTGCAGGTCTTGAAGGAACAAGCATGGGGACTGTTCAGGTGCAGTCTGAAGTGGACTCCGAATCTGACGAAGAAAATGAAGGTAAGCTGCCTAGGCGTTTTGCCGTGGCAACGGGAGAAGGGGCTCCCGTAGAAGCTCCCGAGACGATTCGTCCTATGACGAAGCTACCGCAATTACTGGCCTTTGCCCGCAAGTTTAATGCTACGGATATTTATCTGTTTCCGGATAGACCTGTGGTTATGCGACAGTCTGGAACCTTGTTTGTCGCTTCGGAACAGCCCTTGGATTTGTCCCGTATCAGCGATCGTTTGGACGAAGCGGCTAAGGGATTCTCAGACGGCTATAAAATTGTAGCGGGAAAAAATTTCAGCAAGACCATCGGACTTCCCGGCGCTGGCCGAGCCCGCATTACTGTTACTTGGAACGAGACCATTCCTAGTATTTCCTTGAGGGTCATTCCTACGGAATCATCCTCTCTTGAAAATCTTTACCTGCCTCCGTTCTGCAGTCAGTTCTCGGATTTGAACAGCGGACTTGTGTTGATTGCAGGTCCTGCAGCCAGCGGCCGCTCCACGACCATGATGTCCTTTGCCGAAGATATTGCGGCAAAGCGCAACGTCTATATCCAGACTGTAGAAAAACCCATCGAACATATTCTGCGCAATCCCCAGGGTGCTGTGGCCCAGCGTGAAGTAGGACTTCATATCCATAACGGATTAGAAGGCATAAATATGGCGGTGTTGTCTGGAGCCGATGTGATTTTGTTTGACCATGTGGAAAAACAAGAGGAACTGGAAGCTCTTCTGAAGGCTGCAAATACAGGGGCTTTAGTCTTTGCCGTAATGTCTGGCAATAATATTCTTTCGCTCCTTTCCAAGATTCTCTACTCCGTTCCCGAAAAGAATCGTGTGTCTTTGCAGAACGCCTTGGCCGATCAGCTGAAGGGAATCATTGTTCAGCATCTTGTTCCTGTGGTACAAAATCAGGGACAGGTCCTTGCTGTGGAAGCGGTCAAGATGACAGCTCCTTTGGCAAATCTCTTACGTCATGGAGATTGCGCCCAGATTGCCGCCGCCATTAGCAGCCAAAAGGATCAGGGCATCACGCTGGACGATTCCTTGCAAAAATGTGTGGAGTCCGGTTATATCGAAGGTGTAGAAGCCTGGAAACGTTCTTGCGACATTAGGCGTTTTGCTGCTTATCGTCCTGCAAACTAGGGGTATCATATGGCTACTGAAATTGAATCCTTGTTGGAATACGCCCTGAATGTAGGTGCGAGTGAATTGATTGTGACTGAGGGAGTCTCTTCAGCTGTACGACTTTCCGGAAAGGTTTGTGTTATTCCCGAAGCCCCCGTGGTGGAAATGGGTGAACTGAGATCCTTTGTGGGTTCCATGGATGGCGAGTCTGGCTATGTACTTGGCGGTCCCTGGAGTGGTTCCAAGTGGCGTGTCCGTTACAACCGTACGGCTTTGGGAAATTCGGCGGTGTTCCGCCCCCTGTTGGACGAATGTCCGGATTTTGTTTCCCTTGGGGCTCCAGAATCCTTGAATAGTTTGCTGGGTTTGAATTCCGGTCTTGTTGTATTTGCAGGTCCTTCTTGTAGTGGAAAGACTACAACGGCTACGTCCTTTGTTTCTTCCATTTGCCAGTCCGGTATTCTTCGCGTAAGCCTTCTGGCTCCGGTTATGGAACTGCCTGTAAAGCTTGGCGAAAGCTTGCTGTTAAAAGATGGCTCCTCCAGTTCCACTAAGGAAAAAATTGACCAGGCTCTTCGCAGCGGGTCTGACTTGATTTGGATGGGAGACTTTGAACCCGAATCTCTGGTACCTATTTTACGAGCTGCCGAGTCTGGGGCTTTGGTGGTTGTGACTGTAACCGCAGGTAATTCCGTCGGTGCATTGGAAGCTCTTCTATCCGAAATCTCAGCAGAGGACAAGGACCTGGCTCGCAATATGCTAGCTTCTGTTCTTAAGGCTGTTGTGGTGCAGCGTCTTGTTCCCGGCACCCAGGGGGCAAGTGTTTCTGCTTGGGAAATTCTTCTGGGTTCCCAGAATGTGGCTTCCCGAATCCGCAGTGGTGAACAGTTCTCTATTCCTTCTGTCATTTCCGCCTCCGGTTCTGAAGGCATGATGTTGATGGACGATTGCCTTGCCAGCCTGGTCCAGGCGGGCTATGTATCTGCAGAAGATGCCGGTAAGTATGTTACCAATCCCGCGGCTTTTGGATAAATTAATTGGGCGGGTTAGGACGGCTGCTGTTGCGGCCTGTCTTGTTGTACCCGCTTTTTCTCAGGTGATTGCGGATTCTTCGGAGGCAGATGTTTCTCGTCACTTGCCTCTTGGAGTTGCCGCCAATCCAGTGGATACCTTGTCGCAGGAACTTCTCCAGCAGACGATTTCTCCTTCAATAAAGTCCGTTTTGTACCTCGGGGGAGGGGAACGTTCCCCGTGGTTTTATCTTGGGGTACTTTATGCTATTGAAGAATATGGAGTCCCGGTAGACTCTGTAGTGGGAACATCGTGGGGTGCTTTGGTCGGGTCGCTTTGGTCTCGGGGACTTCCCTTAGATGAAATCCAACGGATTTTGCTGGATTCTGCCGTTGTAAATTTTGTAGGGAAGGATCTTTCCCGGGAACAGCTGTTCTCTAAAGATGGGGATGAATTTTACCTGTCTCTGGATGGTGTTAGTTCCTTAAGGCAGCGTTTTACCCTGCAGAAAGATTCCTCGGGAAATCGTCACAGACGTTTCCTTCCCTTGCAGGCGGATTCTCTTGCGGTAAAACGGGGGCTTGCAAAACTGCGTCTCCAGGAAAGCTTGTACCGCCAGCGTTCAGGCTATAAAAAGCCGTTCTCGGTCTTGGGGTGCAACGGCGAGTCCTTAGGTAATTCCATTGAATCAGTTATGGAAAGTTTGCCGCTTTGGAATGGCAAAAAAATTTCTGGAGAACTCTGCCCCCATTTTGCCTATCCCGCAGAAGACCGCCCGGATGAAACAGCCCTCATTGCTGTGGCAGAACCTCTCCGTAGTGAAGTGGCTGGGGACGCTCGGGATCGAATTCTCTACCAGCAGGCTTCCGAACATTTGGTCAACCAGCCCGGTGTTATCATTCGGGCTCATACCATTCTGGATACTGCAAAAAATGCTTGGATACAGGCGGGCTTTTCCGCAGTGGAACGCCGCTTGCAAGAACTGAAAAACGCAACGAAGCGTCGTGAAGATTATTCTGCCATGAAGACCGATGCGGCAAAGCCGTGGTTTCGTTTTACTCCCGCTTTTGACCAGGTATCTTCGGAATTGCATACCCCGATTAAGACTCACTGGACTCAGAGTGATACTGGCTTTGTTGCCCCTACGAATTTTGCCTACAGCTTGGCTGAAACGCCTGCTTATGATTCGTTGACGTTGACGATGCAACCTGATGGAAACTTGATGGTGGGGGCCGCTGTCCATCCTGTTTATGAATTGGCTGCTGGCGGTTTCGGTTCCAATGCCCTCGGGGCCAATGCCTATCTTGAGGCCTCTTTGAATTTTGTGACCCAGATGGAAATTGAACTTGTCCTAAAGGGTTTCTGGGGAAGTTCTTCTTACGGAGTGGGACCCCACCTGCGTGTTGCTAGACTTTTGAACAGACACTGGTCTCTTAACTTGGGCTATGACTTTATGGTTCTTCGCCCTCTCAAGAGTTTTAACAATGACATCCTGCCGTTCTTTAGAGTGCAGACGGAAACCAGACACGATTTTGCCATGTCTATCGTCTATCAGCTGGACGAGAACCAGAATGTTCTTTTGGACTTGCTGTTTGAACGTCGTTTCTTTGATTTGGATCCGTCGCTGTATGGAAAACGAACTCTGAAAACATATCCTGTAAATCCCATGATTCGCTATACCTTCAATCGAGGCGGTAAGTCTCCTTGGTATTCGCTGGATGGTTTTTCCATTGACGTAGGCGCTGGTATGGAAAGCATTGGCTTTAATTTTGGTATTGCCGATGTTGTTCCCATCTTCTGGAAGTTTATGGCGGATGCCCGCTTTACTGTATCGCCGACATCATACACTACCTTCACCGTTGGAGCCTCCGGCGGGGTTCAGCGTTATCATGAAGAAGGTCACGGATACGTTTACCCTCGTTCCTTTGATTGTGCCCCCATTGATGTGGCCTACCAGTTTCATGCAGCTGCCACGCCCTGGTCTTTGGAATGGTACAATCCTGAACTGTCGTCCCATGAATACGCATTGCTTCGCGGTAGCGCCTCCCTTCACGGAAAGTATTTTGGACTGTGGCTATTTGCTGCCTACTATCACGATTTTGAAAACGGTCCCTATACCTTGCTCAACCAGAACCGTTTTATCCTAGAACCGACGCTTCGCTTTGCCTATAAATCAATAGACGTGAGCGCAGGTATAAGTAGAGTCGTCGATACAGATTCCTTTAAGAACTTAAAGGAATTGAAGGATTACACTTATTTCATTAAGGTCGGAACCTACAGATTCTAGCGTTATTTCTTTTCGCCACGGTTCTTGGCGGCTACATCTTTATACTTGTTGTGATCTGCCAGATTGCTGCTAAAGAAGTGTGTCATGGAACCGTCGTCTTTTGCAACAAAGTAAAGAGCATCTGTAGTAGTGGGGAAGAGCGTTGCCTCAATAGCCTTGCGTCCCGGGTTGGAGATGGGGCCTGGCATGAGTCCTTTGAACTTGCGGGTGTTATAAGGATTGTCGCTGTTTAACTGGCTCTTGTAGATTGGGCCCGTGAGATTTTTGAAGATGAACCGTACCGTGGGGTCGGCTCCCAGGGGCATTCCGATTCGCAGACGGTTGTGGAATACGCCTGCAATCAGGGGACGTTCCGAAGGAATGCCAGTTTCTTCTTCCACGACGCTGGCTAGAGTCAGCACCTTGTGCCAACTGCCTAGGGTGGACCACATGGAGCCGTCGGACTTTGTCTTGAACTCGTCGCGGATTTTCAGGTTGGCTGCCACCATCTGCTTCAGTATGGTTTCTTCGGTTGCATCAATAGGGAAGGGATAGGTGTCCGGAAGCAGGTAGCCTTCAAGGGAGGGAGCTTCGATGCCGAGAGATTTGGCGAATTGGGCGTCTTGAACCAGGGCGTTCCAGCGGGAGTCGTCCAACTTGGGGAAGGCCTTCTTTAAATAGGCGGGAATTTCCCAGGAGGCCCGGCCTTCGGGAATAGTCACCTTTCTTACCGCGTTTTTCCCGCTTTCTATGATGGCTAGAATTTCGGGAAGGGTCTTTCCTGCTGGAATTTCGAACCATCCGGCTTTCAAAACAGGCTTCTGCTGGCGGATAACGGCTTTGTATGCCAGTTCGTCATCCCAGATTCCCTTTTCCTTTAGGATTTGGAATACCTTGACAGGTGTGCTGCCCTTGGGCACCTGAATAAGGACCGAATCCTGGTTTTGGGCAGGGTTTTCCATTCTGGATTTGACGTTGGAGGCGAAAATGCCCCCGATAATGGCCGCGATAACTATCAAAAAAAGTAAAATCTTCTTCATAGAGCAAAAATTTAAAAGAAAATTTGACGAAAAGCAAAAATAAAAGGTATATTCCTATTGCATTTTGAAATTTTACCCTGATTCTGAGGATTGATATGAAAAAGGTGCTCTTTATTGCTCTCGCATTGCTGGTCAGCATGTCCTTTGCCGCCAAGAAGGTGAAGTCCAAGCTCGGTGACATCGAACTGACCAAGGAAAAAGGCGGTGGATCTGTAGTCTGCACCGCAGGCTTCAACGACGAAATGACCATCGTGAAGGAAGCTGACACTGACGTGCTCGTTAAGGGTTCTTGCGGTCAGGGTTGGGTTCCCAAGTCTAAGATTGAATACGTTGCACAGCTCGCTGGCGACAAGTCCATGACCCTTGATGACCAGGACATCGTGGGCTGGCTCGATAACCCGTCTGCAGTGTTCGTGTTGGAAAACGATGACGTGGACTTCGATGGCGTGAACATCGACCGCGACTTCAAGGAATACCTCCAGCACACTATGGACCGCGAACAGACCGAAATGCGCAACAACGAAAACTAATTAAGGGAATTCCAAAAGGCCCCGCGTTATGCGGGGCCTTTTTTTCATTCAGGGGAAGGGGGATGCGTCCCCCCTTCCCCTGGACTCCTTTCCCCCGACGTCAAAAAGAGGCGGGGACGCGGCCCCGCCCCCAGACTCCCACCCTGCCATCAGGATGTGGGGGAAGCGTCCCCCCTTCCCCTGGACCCTATTGCGCAAGCGCCAGGATGCTGGGTTCGGTCAGTTCAGAACCGCGGGCCTTTCTTTGTTTTGGAGATTTTTTTTCCGCGGGGGTGGATTTTGCAGTACAGTGGGTACAGTTGTAAACGTTTTTGCTCTTGAAAATGGTTTTTTGAGGGATCTTTGGATATAAATTGCAGATTGGTAAATGGAATTCACAAAACAGTGAGGTTTTGGCTATGAAAAAAATACTTGCTTTCTGCCTTTTGGTAGCAGCGACGCTTTTTGCCGCAGGTCCCGCAGACTATTACGGCAAACTTCAAGCAAAAGATGGCATGCTCTATAGTGCGAAGACGGGCCAGCCCGTTCAGCTCAAGGGTATGAGTATGTTCTGGGACGTGTGGTCCTCGGAATTTTACACCGCAAGCGTGATTAAGGGCTTGGTGGACAAGTGGAAAATCGAAATTATCCGCGTTCCCCATGGCGTCGGTGGCGACAAGGGTGGTGGACCTATGGCCAATTGGCAGAATGTTGATGAAACCGTTATTCAGGCAGCTATCGATAATGGTATCTATGTCATTATCGACTTCCACTCCCATGTGGCCCATACTCAGACTGAAGATGCTAAGACCTTCTTCAAGACCATGGCTAGCAAGTGGGGTAAGTATCCCAACGTGATTTTTGAAATTTATAACGAGCCCATGGCTGCAAATATGTGGAGCTCCATTAAGACTTATGCTGATCAGGTGATTCCTGTAATCCGCCAGAATGGTGGTACTGATAACCTGGTTATCGTGGGTAACAGCGAATATTCCATTCGCCCGGGTGAAGCCGTTTCCAATCCGATTAAGGATAGCAACGTCGCTTATACCTTCCACTTCTATGCCGGTTCTCATTCCTTGGATGGTGGAGCCTACAGTGGCAATCCCACCTACAGAAATGGTATCAACCAGGCAATTCAGGCTGGCCTCACCGTTTTCGTTACGGAATGGGGTACCGTGGATGCTAGCGGTAACGGCGGCTATAACAAGTCCAGCTCCGATGCTTGGATGAGCTACCTTGACCAAAAGAAGATTTCTTGGTGCAACTGGTCTGTGCATAGCAAGGACGAAAGTGCTTCCATCTTTGCAAACCAGTCTTCTTACACTAATCCGCAGAACTGGAGTTATAGCGGTTATTCTGAATCCGGTAAGTATGTGTATGATCAGCTCCAGAGCTGGGCAGCAAAGGCCCCGTGGCGTTCTGGTGCTGTGAATTCCTCTTCTTCTGCAGCTTCTTCCTCTAGCGTTGGTGGTACCGTTTCTGGCGGCAAGACCAATATGTTCGATGACTTTGAAGACCTTGACAAGTATGCCTATACGGGTGGCGTCTGGTATGCCTACACCGATAAGGATGACAAGGGTCAGTCTTCCATTAGCAACAAGACCGTTGTTGAAGATGGCGAGGCTGGTTGGACTGTAGTTGTTCCTACCGATAACAGCAACAGCACCAAGGGTATGCTGGCTGCTACAGGTATTAAGCTTGTGAAGGGTGAAAACGAGTACGCCCCTTATATCGCCTTGGGTCTAAACATCAACAAGGATGAATCCGCTTTTGATTTGACCTCTTGTAAGACTTTCAGCTACAAGTACAAGGGTGCAGCTCACAATTTCAAGGTTCAGTCTACAAAGGTTGAAAACTACAACTACCACTCCACGAGTTTTATTGAACAGGGTGATTGGAAGACTGTGACCATCGACTGGGCTGATCTGGTACAGGGCAACTGGGGTACCGCAGAAGCTGCCACCCACTTTGATATTTCCAAGTTCAAGAATACGGTGAACAAGTTGGCATGGGAAGTGAAGGGCGACGAAAAGGCCGCTACCACAACCTTGAAGTACGACTATCTGTATATTGATGATGTGATGTGCGACGGCATGTCCATTAACGTGGTGACTCCGAGTTCCAGCTCTTCCTCTGTCAAGAGCAGCTCCAGTTCCGCCAAGTCTTCCTCCAGCTCTGTATCTTCTAGCTCCAGTAAGCCGGTAAGCTCCAGCAGCGTAAAATCTTCTTCCAGCTCTGCTAAGCCGCAGTCCTCCAGCTCCCAGCCGGAACAGACCTGTGCCGGTCAGTGCTATGACCAGTACTCCGGTAAGTGCGTTGCCTACTATGCAAACATTACCGCAACTGATGGCAGCAGCTACGCTTACGATAATACCTGCAAGTTGACCATCTACTACAATGCTGGTACCGGATTCTTTGACAAGCCGGCAAGCTCCTCCTCTGCAAAGTCCAGCTCTAGCGTCGCTTCTTCTAGTAGCGTGACTAGCTCCTCCAGCGTGAATCCGGGAATTTCCTCCAGCTCCGAAAAGCCTACTTCTTCCAGCAGCGTAGTCGTTGCAGCTCCTGCCGGTATGGTGGATGACTTCGAAGATGGCGATAACCAGGCTTACACTAGCGGCTACTGGTTCGCCTATAACGACAAGGGCGACAAGGGTGCATCTACCTTCTCTAACGAAGAAGATGCTGAAAATGGCGGCTACGTGGTGATCTTCCCGGCTACCAACGGCTCTACCACAATGGGTGGCCTCAAGGACATCAAGCTGGATCAGGGCGGTAACGAATACGATCCTTACGTTGCTCTCGGCCTGAACCTTGCCGAAGAAGATGAAGCCTACGATCTCTCCAGCTGCAAGGCAATTTCTTATGACTACATCGGTGCCGCTCACAACTTCAAGGCAATTCTCGCCGGTGATGGCAAGGGTGCTGTGACCGCATACGATCGCCACACCGCAGCAGTTCCTGCTTCCACTTCCTGGACTACAGCAAACATTGCCTGGGCAGACCTGGAACAGGCTGGCTGGGGTGAAACGGTTGCCCTGAGCAAGAACAAGGTTTCCGCCTTCCACTGGGAAGTGAAGGGTGACGCCGCTGTTCCCAACTACCTCTATGTGGATAACTTCAAGTGCGAAGGTCTGAAGATTGTTGCACCTGCTTCCAGCTCTTCTTCTGCTGTTAATCCGGGTAGCAGTTCTTCTGTCAAGCCGCTGGTCATTGGCTCTGTTGCTAGCCGACTCCAGTTGGGCGCTCAGCTCTCCGGTCGTACCCTCCAGCTCTCTGGCGCAAGCCTCATGAACGTGGATGTGTTCGACATGCAGGGCCGTCCCATGAAGAGCTTCAAGAATGTTCAGGGTGAAGTTTCCCTGGAAAGCCTTGCCACCGGCAACTATGTGGTTCGCGTTCGTGCGGGTTCTTCCAACATGACCAAGCGTATTTCCCTGCAGTAATAGAATTGCTGTAACAAAGAATAAATGCGGAATAAAGGCGCCCATCGGAAACGGTGGACGCTTTTTTGTGATTTAGATTCCTTGGTGTATTTGCTGTCCAAAAATGCGTTGGAAAAATAAGGAAAAAAACGTATATTCCAAGTCGGATGTATAACATGGAGCTTGTATGAAAAAAAGGTTTGGTTTAGCTGCTGCGGCACTTTCGATTTGTGCCATGCCTTCTTTGGCTGCTTTTAGTGAAAGCAGTTTTAACTATGGTGTAATGTGGGATGGTGCACAAAAGCTGTCTGACTTTACTGGACTTTCCCATATCGCTATGTATGCGGGCGATGGTACTCGAGCTATCTACAACACCTATTGGGAAGGTGCCATGCTCAGAAAGTGTAAGGAAAAGGGCTTGACCCCTGTTTTTTATGCTTACATCATTGCGGAGTGGGATAAGCATTACGGTAATGTGGACTGCGATGTAGGCACTCCCAACCATTGTACCGATGGTGCCGAGTTGATTCGCAATCATTGGGATGAAATCATTGGTCGCTACAAGGATTTGGCCAATGGCGTAAAAAACGATTATGGTACAAGCGGAACTTCCATCTGGTTGATCGAACCGGACTTTTTCCAGTATTCCGTTTCCGGCGATGCTCGTGAGGGCAGATTTAGCCAGAAGGGCGGTGGCATTCCCGATGCAGATCTTGCCGGTAAGTATTTCAATGATATCGTAGCGGCAATCAAGGGCATTTTGCCCAACGCAAAGATTGGTGTCGATATTTCCCCGTGGTTGAACGAAGGTCTTAAATCCTGGTACGATAACTTTGACAAGAGCAAGGTAGATTACCTTTTCAATTCCGGTGGACGTACCCAGGGAAACCAGGAGCGTATTCGTAATGACAACAACAATATGCTTACCTGGGCCCAGGCTAGTTCCTACATGGGTGGCAAAAAGATTATTGCGGACGACGGTTACGGCGTGGGCGGGGGTGCCGAAAACAACTACGGCGAATGGCTGAGTACGAGTAGCCTGAACGCCCGTATTGCAGATGGCGTTATCGGTCTTACCTTGAAGGATCCGGGTAATGACTTCTACACATTTGCTAAGAACAATCCTATTGCCTTGAGTGGATCGTCTAATCCGGCAAGTTCCAGTTCTTCTGCCAAAAGCAGCAGCTCTACCTGGCAACAGAGCAGCAGTTCTCAAGGCTCTACCGGCGGTACTTCCTTTGCCATCACCACGGCTAACTTGATTGATGATTTTGAAGATGGGGATAGCACCGCATATACAGGAGTAAAGGATACTTGGTTTGCCTTTACGGATTCAGGTGACAAGGGTGCGTCTTCCCTTTCCAATACCAAGAATGCGACCGGCTATGATGTAGTCCTTACTGCAGATAATAGCTCCAAGTTCATGGCAGGCCTAAAGGGAATTTCCCTAAAGCAGGGCAGTAACCCTTACGATCCTTATGTGACCCTCGGTTTGGATATCAATGACGGACTTAAGGGCTGTAAGACAATTTCTTATAAGTATAAGGGTGCTGGTCATAACCTGAAGGCAGTGACCAAGGGCGATGAAAGCGGAGCCCTTTCCGAATACAACTATCATAAGCTGGCTGTAAGCGGTTCCACCTCCTGGCAGACAAAGACTCTGGCGCCTTCTGCCATGGTTCAAGAAGCTGGCTGGGGCAAGACATTTACCTTGAACGCTTCCAATATTGTGAAGCTTCAGTGGGAAGTGAAGGGAACGGCATCCAGCAATTATCTCTACGTAGATGACCTGGCTTGCGATGGCATGAGCATTGTGCGTACAACAAGCTCCAGTTCTTCTGCAAAGTCAAGTTCCAGTGTTGCTTCTTCCAGTTCTGCCAAGAGTAGTAGTTCTGTAGCAAGCTCCAGCAGTGTACTGTCTTCTTCTAGTGTTGCGTCATCCAGTAGTGTGGCCTCTTCAAGTAGCGTTTCCGTCTCGGGTAACTGCATCGCATACGCTGCTGGTACTGGGGGCTATGCAGATCATTGCTATAATTCTGGTTTGACCGGCATGGGCGAGGGCAAGTGCTACACGTTGAATCCGGCTCGCGATCCTAAGACTCAGTGGGTGAATAACAATGCCGCTGAAACATACTGGTGGGTGGAAACCAGCTGCGGCGAAGTTCCTTCCAGCAGTTCAGTTGCTTCTTCCAGCTCTGTGGCAGAAAGTAGCTCCAGTGTTCCTGTGGTAACTACCTTCACGGCAACAGCAACAAACACCGTCCAGAACATCGTAGCGGGTCAGGCCATCGAGCCTATCGTCTATAAGTTCGAAAACGTGACAAACATTTCTGCATCCGGTTTGCCGAAGGGCCTTACCGGAATCGTGGACAATGCCGCCAAGACCTATACCATCAGTGGAACCGTAGACGCTGCTCTAAGCACAAAAGATTACGAATACACCATCGCAGTGACTGGCGTAGATTCCAACGCTACGGTAAAGGGCGTCATCAAGGTGACTCGCGCACCTTTGGTAACCACCTTCACTCCGTCAACAGAAAACACTGTCCAGAACATTGTAGCTGGTCAGGCCATCGAGCCTATCGTGTACCAATACAAGAATGTCAAGAACATTTCTGCAAGTGGTTTGCCAAAGGGCCTTGCCGGAGTTCTTGATGAAGAAGCTGGCACGTTTACCATTAGCGGAACTGTAGAAGCATCTATTGGCACGAAGGATTTTGACTACACCATTACCGTCATTGGCGAAGATGAAAGTCTTACTGCTACCGGTACCATTAAGGTCACCCGCGCACCTGTGATTGCTGTTCTGGAATTGTCTAGCGGCAAGTCCGAACAATCCGTGGTGGCTGGCAATGCCATTGAACCGATTGTTTATACCTTCGATAAGATTACTTCCATCAAGATTGGCGGAGTGCCTCAGGGCTTGACCGCTGTACTGGACGAAGATGCTAAAACTTACACCATTAGCGGTGTGGTGGATGCTTCACTCGGCACTCACGACTATGCTTATACGGTGGAAACTTTAGGTGCAGATGAAAACAAGACCATGTCGGGGACCATTAAGGTAACCCGAGCACCTGTGGTGACCGTGTTTGACTTGAGCAGTGCCAATGCAGTGCAGTCTGTGGTTGCTGGCAATGCTATTGATCCAATCGTCTATAAATATGAAAATGTCACTGGAATCAGTGTTGTCGGTTTGCCCGAAGGTTTGAAGGGCGTGGCCGACGAAATCGCAAAGACCTATACCATTAGCGGTGTGGTGGATGCTGCTTCCGATACTTACGATTACCAGTTCAAGGTCAATGTCTCTGGCAAAGATTCTAACGCAGTTGTGAATGGAACGATTAAAGTTACTCGTGCTGCGGTGGTAACGGTCTTTGAATTGACTGGAGGCAAGTCTGAACAATCAGTGGTGGCTGGCAATGCGATTATTCCTATTGTCTACCGTTACGAAAATCTGGCAAATGTCATTACCACCGGCTTGCCGAAGGGATTGAGCGGTTCCTTGGATCAGACCGCAAAGACTTACACCATTTCTGGTACAATTGATGCCGGCTTGACAGATCACGAATACGAATACACGGTCTCTGTAACTGGTGTTGATGAAAATACGTCTGTGACAGGTGTGATTAAGGTTGTTCATGCACCTGTACCTACCGTCTTTGACTTGACTAGCGAAAACGCGGTTCAGACCGTAACTGCAGGCGATGCGATTGAACCTATCGTCTATAGCTATAGCAACATCACGGGTATAAAGACTTCTGGCTTGCCGAAGGGCTTGAGCGGAGCCTTGGATCAGAAGGCAAAAACTTATACCATTAGCGGTACGGTGGATGAAACCCTCGGTACGCATGACTATGACTACACTGTTGAAGTTTCCGGCAAGGATGAGGATGTCTCTGTTGCTGGTCTCATCAAGGTGGTTAAGAAAGTTGAAGAAAGCTCCAGCAGCGAAATGCCTGTAGAGTCCAGCAGTTCCGAAGAGCCGGTGCAGTCTTCCTCCAGCGAAGAACCTGCGGTTTCCAGCAGTTCTAGCGAAGAACCCGTAATCTCCAGCTCTAGCGAAGAACCTGTGGTCTCTAGCTCTAGCGAACAGCCTGTGGAAAGCTCTTCCAGCGTTGAACCTGTTGAAGAAAGCTCCAGCAGCGAAATGCCTGTAGAGTCCAGCAGCTCCGAAGAGCCGGTGCAGTCTTCCTCCAGTGAAGAACCTGCGGTTTCCAGCAGTTCTAGCGAAGAACCCGTAATCTCCAGCTCTAGCGAAGAACCTGTGGTCTCCAGCAGCTCCGAAGAAGGTCCGTTGACAATCGCTTCTGCTGTGCGTCCGGTGGTCAACTTCGGGTTCACCCGCAACGTCTTGACGGTTTCTGCAAATAACGCTTCCGTCAAGATTCAGGTCTTCGACCTGATGGGTCATCTGGTCCAGTCCCATAGCGAATATGTCTCCGGCACCTACGCCATGAATCTGGAACAGTTAACTCAGGGCAATTATCTGGTTCGCATCTCTAGCGGAAGCCAGGTCAGAACCGCACGAATCGCTATTAAATAAATTCTTGATTTAGAATAAACTTGTAAAAAACGTCCTGCCCAACCGCAGGACGTTTTTTTTAATCCTTTCGCGAAGTAACCTATTCTTGCGGTGCCATCAAGAGCATTATTTTTTATCTTTGACCCCATGAAATTTTCAAAAGGTGTAAAAGACGGCCTTCCTATCGGTGTAGGGTACTTTGCAGTATCTTTCGCCTTTGGCATTAACGCGGGAGCCGCTCTTAATTCCTGGTTGTTGGCCACATTTATTTCTATGACCAACTTGACTTCCGCAGGTCAGTTTGCGGGGTTGAAAATTATGTCCAGCGCCACGGGAACCTTGGTTGAACTGGCTATTGCAAGTTTCTTCATTAATCTCAGGTATTCCTTGATGGCCATCTCTCTTTCCCAGAAGGTGACTCCCGGCTTCAATACGGCCAAGCGTCTGCTTTTAGCCACCGGTATTACCGATGAAATATACGCTGTTTCCATGAATCAAGCGGAGCGGGTGAACCCCCTTTATTTTCTCGGGCTGATGACCTTACCGTACTTGGGTTGGAGCGGCGGCACTTTGACGGGAGCTGTTTGCGGTCAGATTCTTCCCGATATGGTTGTGAACGCTCTTGGGGTCGCTCTTTACGGCATGTTCATTGCCATCGTGGTGCCTCCCATGAAATCCCATCGACCTACGTTCATTGCCGTTCTTATTGCCATCGCATTAAGTTTTGCATTTTTCTATGTACCGGTCCTTAACACGGTCAGCAGCGGCTTTGCCATTATTATCTGTGCCGTGGTGGCCTCCCTGATATGTGCCGCTTTTTTCCCCGTGAATGATTCAAAAACTTCTGCTGACAAGGGGGAGGCTTGATGATAGATTTCAAAACCTATATTGAATTCTTGGCGGTCATGGCTGGAGTGACTTATCTTTTAAGAGCCGTCCCGTTTGTACTTCTAAAACAGGAACTAAAGAGCCCTTTTTGGAAATCTTTTCTGGCTTATATTCCTTACACGGTTTTAAGTGCGATGACGGTCCCTGCCATTTTTTATTCTACCGAAAGCAAACTCTCAGGTGTTTGTGCCTTGGTGACTGCGGTGATAGCCTCCCTCTTGGGCAGAGGCCTTGTGGTGGTGGCGGTAGTCGCTTGTGTGACCGTTCTTGTGGTAGATGGACTATTGTAAGGTGACTCTATGACTCCGGAACAGTGGAATCAGATTAACGAACTTTGTGACAAACTTTCCAAGGTCACTTATGAAAACTTGACGAAGATTATCCGTCTTAACAAGACGGGAAGTTCGTCGGCTGCACAAAAGCTGGACGATAGCTTCCAGAACGATGTGGATTCCTGGATGGGTGGGGGAACTTGTTTTAGTATGACCTGGTATCTCTACCAGAATTTTCGGGACATGGGCCTCAAGCCCCGTCTGGTCATGGGGCACAAACGTAAGGAACGAAACATCCACTGTGCCCTGATCCTTCTTGATGAAACGCCCGACCTCATGCAGACATCGGGCGCATCCCGCAAGGTCATGTCGACGCAAGTCGACATCGGCAGTATTCTTCCGGCACAAAAACCGAAATCTTGCGGTTTAGTCCAGGAATATCTCTTTGACCCCGGCTATCTGATTTTTGATCCGCTGCCCATGCCCTTACCGCCTCCCTTTGGTTCGGGTACGTCTTTCTTTCCGCTGGTCCCTAACTGCGTCCGCCTGGACCGTCCAAACATGGAGTCCATGGAACTTTGGACCGGAGGAGCCCTGCAGGCAAATGGCAACCTGTCTGCTCCGATGAAATTGCGTTTCGACTATCCGGTAGAGGGCGTCAGTGTGGAAGAATTCAAACTGCATTGGAATGAAAGCTTTTATCGGGAGATGATGCAGTATCCGGTGCTGAACCGCCTGGACAGGGAAAAGGGAATCCAGTATTATTACCAGAAGGGAAATCTGGTCACTCGCGATTCTAGCGGTTCCCGCATGGAACGCATTGATCCCTCCCTTCGGGTTGAAACTCTCAGCCGCATCTTTGGCTTGTCCGCAGAACTTGTAGAAAATGCACTTGGGATACTAGAGAAGTAAAATCCAGTTTTCGGCAAGTCTTTTTTTTCGTTTTTTTTATATTTTGAAAATAGGATAACAATGGAGTTCTTATGAAAAAGCTTTTTGCTTCTCTGGCAGCTGTAGCCTCTCTCGCTCTTATGGCTTGCGGCCCCTCTAAATTGGAAATTCAGGAAATGTCTTCCATGTGTGACGTGACCGTGGAAGTTCGTCAGGTCCTGAATGATTCTATCAGCCTTTTTGTAGGTAATACCCTCTACTTGAACGCCAAGCAGATGGTTCCCGATGAAATGTACCCCATGCTGGTCAGCACTCGTGATCCCTCAGACTTCCAGAAGCCTACCGCAACCGACATCATTAACAATGACGAAGATTTGCTGGCTTATCTGCGTCGAGTATCTCCTTCCATGATGCAGATTGGTGTAGTCATCGGCGAATCCGCTCCCAACGAAATTGGTTTCGAAGAAGCTGATGCTGTCAAGAAATTAACCGCTATCTTCAAAAAGATGGAAGGCGGTTCCCTCTATCTCTTCCACGAAAAGTCTGGTGAAATCACCGACGCCAAGAAACTTTACTAAAATATTTTTTAGGAAAAAAGAAACCCGGGCAAACATGCTCGGGCCTTTTTTATTTCATTTTCTTCCATTCCTGCCGCAGCATAAACAGCCCGATGAACGCTGTTCCCACATCGGCTACGGGCTGTGCAAGGAACACTCCCTTCAGTCCAAGGAATAGGGGCAAAATCAGCAGGAAGGGAATAAAGAGAATTAGCTGGCGGCAGGCGTTCAAGAACATGGACTTGCCGGCCTTTCCCGTACCCTGGAAGAAACTTCCTGCAATCATGCCGCAGGGAACCATAAAGATGGCACAGGTGAACAGGCGCAATGCCTTGGCGGCAACTTCTTGCATCTGCAGGTCGCCAGGAGCAAAAGGTGCTACAAAAGCCGGTGCCTGCCATAGAACAAGAGCCCAGGCTATAACCATAAATATCATAGAGTAGAGGTAGGCAAATTTTACCACTCCCTTAACTCTGTCGAATAGCTTAGCTCCGTAGTTGTAACCTGTAATAGGTTGAGTCCCGTTGACAAAGCCCAACAACGGCAAGACTATGATGGAAACAACACTGTTCAAAATTCCGAAGGCGGAAATGGCCATGTCGCCACCGCTCATGGTGGCTGTAGATTCCAGGCTCTTGTTTCCGTAGGTGGTCAGGCTCCATGCCAAAATGGCGTTCATCAAACTGTTGCAAATTTGCATCACTGAAGGTGGCAAGCCCAAAATGTAGATCTTGCGCACGTAGGGGAGGCGCAATTTCATGTAGCGGCGGTTAATCTTTACGGGAGTGGATTTCTTCAAGAAAAAGTGGGTGATTAAGATGCTACTGACCAGCTGGGAGCAGATGGTGGCCCAAGCGGCTCCCTCAATTCCCCAGCGAAGTTGCATAATAAAGACGTAATCTAGAATCACGTTGGTCACCGCGCCGATAATTTCTCGGAACATGGCGGTCTTGGGGTGACCCATGGAACGGATAAAGTGATTCATGCCGGGAGCCACCGTCTGGAACACGGCTCCAAGCAAAATAATTCTCATATAGCTGCTGGCAACGGGAAGGGTCTGGTCCGATGCACCGAAAAGGCGCAACAGGGGCTCCATGAAAATTTCCCCAAAGGCGAATGCACCCACTGCCATTATAATAAGCAGTACGAAGGAATTGTTCAGGATGATGGCCGCCTGTTGGTATTTCTTTTCGCCCAGACGAATTGAAAAGAGGGTGTTGCCGCCGACACCTACGATCATGGACATCGCCATGATAAACAACATGATCGGAAAACATAGGGTGATTCCTGCGATGCCTAGACTACCCACGCCTTGACCCACAAAGAAACGGTCCACTATATTATATAGGGCGTTGACCACCATGCTGATAATGGCGGGAACAGAAAACTGGAGGACCAGCTTTGGGATGCTTGCCGAGCCGAAAGAATTCAGCCTATCTGAGTGTAATTTTGTCATTTCGGCGCCAAATTTAGAAAAATGGCGTCTTTAATGAAAGGGTGTTTCGTGTTACCCGCAGACTACCTGGTTTCTTCCGTTTTCCTTGGCGGCTAGGAGTGCATTCTTGCTGGAAGCCAGTAATTCCTGGATGGTGGTGATGTTTTCCCCTTGTTGACTTGCAATTCCTATGGATACTGTTACCGGGGTCAGCTCATCTTTCCAGGAGAAACAATGGCGTTCAATGGTTACCCGCATGCGTTCTGCGCTTCTTTTGGCCTCTTCTGCGTTGTTTCCTGTCATAAGGACTACAAATCTGCCTTCACCGTAACGGGCGATCAAATGGTCGTCACGAATTTCTTCCTTGAGAAGCCTTGCGATTTCCTTAAGAAACAAATCTCCGCACTGAGTCCCGTTTGCATCGTTTATTTCCTTGAAGTGGTCCACATCGACCATTATGGCATGAATGAACAGGTCGTTGCACTTTGCCATGGTGATTTCGCCGAGGCTTCTGTTCATAAACGTCCTGAGGTTGCTAATGCCGGTCTGGGGGTCCAAAGTGGATTGCTCGTAGCGGACGATGTCAAAATCGGCGGGGGAGTCCCTAAATTCTACTTTTAGAACAGCGCTTCCCACCTGAAGGCGGTTGTCGTCGCCTAAAATTGCGGAAGTAACTTGATTTCCGTCAACGAAAGTCCCGTTGGTGCTGCCCTCGTCTTGTACAACGACGTTACGTCCGTCAAAGGTGATGGAACAGTGCTTGCGGCTCACCAGCTCATCTTCCAGTCTGATATCTGCGTCAAGACCGCGCCCGAGAATAACGGTTCCTTTTTCCAGAGGGTACTGTTTAAATAATTTCTGGGGGTATAGGACTACCAGGTGGGGGTGCAGGTCTCCACCGGGGAAGGGAATGGTGTTTTCGCTATTGCCGACAAAGTTCTCTTGAGACTGCATGCTTGCTCCAATCGGTTGAACCTCCATAATCTAACATTATGTGGGGTTGAAGGTCCGTCTTTGTTTCTAAAAAAGAGCGTTTCAGAACAATGTAAAAAAATGTAAACCACTGTGCGGCTGAATTTGTGTGATTTGGGGCACGCAACCCCTGTTTATCCACCATCTGTATACAGAACAAACCATTTTTTTTTGTTTATTTCGAAAAATAACTATCTTTTTTTAAAAGAAAAGAATAGATTTCAACGCGGTGTGGCGTTTCAGAAAGGCCGGTCTTTCTGCTATGCCGATGTTGGAAGGAAAACCATCGATGGATACAAAGATTATGAAAAACACGAAGAATTCCTTGTTGAAATGGGTTTTAGGGCTCGGTCTGCTTTTTGCAGGAGCTCAAAACGCCTTTGCACTGGCTTGTGAAGGTACTATTTACATTCAGGCTCCTGCAACTTGGGACATGGTTACCCTCGAAGCTGGTGGTATGTTCCCTAAGCTTACCGTTGGTGCTTCCGGTTGGTACGAAGCTAAGGCCGCCGCTGTTGGTCAGGGAAACACTTTCCGTGTAAACAGTGCAGGAACTCATTATCCTGCTCAGTGGATTGACAGGGATGGTTATGATATTGCCAACAATGAAAGCTTAAACACAAATGCATTCACCTGTGACGACCTGGCTGAGGGTACGCTCTATATCTATCCGGATCCCTCTAATCCGACTAAGACTGCTTTTAGCGCCAATCCTCCTGACGCCAAGTACCTCTTTGTGATGATTCCGCCGGACTACGAAGACTGGATGTCTTCTGTTCCCATGGTCAGTATGGATGGCGGTCTTACCGGTAAGCCCTTGACCGCTGTGGCCGATAAGTGCGGCTGGTACAGCTATGTCTGGTTCAACGAAGAAATTTCCGATAACGTGGTGCTTTACCGTGATGACGATACCGATCGTGAAGATATGATTGGTCTCTATGGAAACTGGGAAACCGCATCTACTCCCACGCCCATCCCCCTGAACATGTTGTTCAATACCTTCGAAGGTCATCCCGATACCCTCTTCTTCGTTCCTGACCAGGAACAGCACCTTGTTGAAGGTGACGAAGGCTGGTACACTTCCTTCCCCGATGGTGTGCAGGGTACCTGCTCTTACGAAATGGCCGCTATCATTTACGATACCGATGCTTCTCTCCATCCGGCTTTCTCCTGCTACGCTACTGGTGGTGAAGGTTGTCAGAATGGTGCCCAGGGCGTGTCTGCTGCAGATGCACGAGCTTATGTGAACGCATGTATCGGTGTGACTACCGGTGTTGTGGAACAGTACCTGGATCCCAATACCCCGCAAAAGCAGCGTAAGCCCAAGCTCAGTGCTACCGGTGCAAAGTGCTTTATTAATGATGCGTTCTTCAACCAGTTGTTCAATTACACCCAGGGTGTTAATGAAAAGAGCTGCTATAACATGCCTTTCTCCCGTTCTGAAGATGGCAAGTGGGAATTCGACTCCGACTTCTTCGTCAGTAAGGGCCTGACTGTGCCTGGTGGCTTCTATCCTGTAGAAACATCTACCAATGAAAGCGTTCTTCTGGATGACCCCAACCAGATTCCTGTGCCCGCTGCCCGTACCAAGCGTGGTGCCGAAGGTGCTATCTTCTACGGACCTGCTCTTCGTGAAAATCATCCCACCGAAGGCATTCCTCTGATTGACGTGTTCTGTAACAGTTCCAGCTGGGCTGGTGGTACCAATTGTGAAGGTCTTTTTGCTGATGGTGACGGCACCGATGCTGCTGTTAACTCTTTCTACAAGCTTCCTGCCAACAACAATTGCGTTCTTGGTTGGTCTTGTGCCGACAAGGCTCCCAAGGGTTGGACTTTCTATAAGGATGGTACCGAAACTGTTGTGAAGACCGGTGGTGCACCTCGTTGGACTGCTACACGTAACCAGCATTACTGCTTTGAATCTCATGCTAAGTTTACCCATAAGCCCGGTCTGAAGTTTAACTTCCGCGGTGACGATGACATTTGGGTGTTTATCGACAATACTCTGGCTGTGGACTTGGGCGGTACCCATCTTGCTGCTCCTGGCTATGTCAACCTGGATAACTTCAAGGGCTACGGTGGACGTACCTTGGAATACGGAACCCAGTATGAGATTGATATCTTCTTCTGCGACCGCCGTACTACCATGTCCAACGTTCGTATCAAGACCAACATGTATATCAAGCAGACCACTGCTCTTGAAATCCAGAGCAAGAAGGATCCCGCAAATCCGGCTGTCAAGAACTATACCATGTGCTACACCAAGTCTGGCGATGGCGGCTGTGCAAGCTCTATGAACGGTACCGACGAAGAAATCCGTTGCTGCGGTTCTGATATTGCTGACGTGTGCGGCGTCCAGCTGGACTACTACCTGGTGGCTGGCAACGTGTTTAACATTGACGAAGCCGAAAAGCTGGTCAATGGCGTTGTGAACAAGAATGGTATTCATCTTGAAGATATTTCTAGCCCCTGGGTGGACAAGGACAAGGTTTCCCTGCCGCCGGGTAAGTGGACTCTGTTTGCCTACGATGGCTCCAAGGCCAAGAAGGTTGACTTCTTCCGTACTCTGGGTAGCGTTGACGTGATGTTTGCTACTCCCACCGCAGTCCTTGACTCCGAAGGTATGGAAATGTCCGCCCTGAAGAATGCCTACAAGTACACCGATACTGAACTGGCTGGCGAACTGGTTCCGGTCTATGTTTCCGCCTTGATCGTTGAAGATGGTGGCAAGCTCTACATGTCTCCCTCTGATGCAGAAGGTGTGGAATACTCCCTGACTGCAACCAAGGGCTTGAACCTGTATGCAAAGAATGCCGCTGGCACCCTTGATCCTGTGACAAGTGCCGACAAGCGTAAGATTGGTCCTTCCGGTGTTGACACCCTGTACGCAACCGTCCAGTTCGGTGCAATGGAAGCTAACACTGCCAACTATACCATTAGCGTTACCGGTAGTTCTACCACTCCGGCTACAATCAAGTTCTATCTGCCGAATCTCTTCTTCATTGATTCTGCTTACACCAAACCTGTGGCTGGCGAAGAAAAGAATCTTGAAGGTTCTTACGATGAATACTGGGTGGGTAGCTTCTATGACTTCTACCTGATTGCAATGACTCCGGACAATACCATTTGCGAAAAGTGTAACTTTGACCTTATGCTGAGTTCTGAAACCTCTGCTCGCGTTGAAGCCCAGGCTTCTGCCGAACTGAAGTTTGTGGGCGGTAAGGCTACCATTCCTATTCGTTCTCTGAAGGAATACCGCTACTACCCGGAAGGTTGCACTCCGAATCCTGCTAACCCGAAGGATGACTGTGGTCCTGCAGCAATCTATGTGATCGCTACGGACAACAATCTGGCCAAGGCTACCTATACTCCGGTGTTCTTCCGTGAACCGCCTGTACCTTATCCTGTCTTGACCGATATCTTCGATGCTCATGGTGCAACTTCCGAAGCCGAAATGAACATCCCTGCTCCCTACTACTCGGCTGAACAGGAATACCTAGATGGTATCGGTGACTCTGCTGTAGTTTACTATAACCGCCGCATCCATCAGGACTCTATGCCCTCTTACATCTGCTTCCTGTGGGACGAAAAGACTGCAGAAAAGTATAACCCCTATGAATTGGGTATCTCTAACAAGGAATCTGACAAGGAAATGTTCTGCAACGACTTTGCCGATGCCTCCAAGATTTCTTGCCAGGGTACAGTAGACGCTGAAGGTTATTGCGATGCCAAGATGTATGTGGGTGGCTTGAAGCTTTCCAAGGCTGCAAAAACTGGCGGTACCGGAAAGGTGTTCTCTTGGGCTAAGTTCATGGATAAGGGTAAAGTGGTGACCCAGTCCTTCGACGGTGATTTGACCGATCGTATGGCTCCGGTAATCCTCTCTGCTCGCGTGGTGAGCGCAAGCGAAACCTTGAACCGCTTGATGCTGGAAATTTCCGAACCGGTGAAGGGTGTTAAGGATGTGATTAAGTCCTTTACCTTCTATCTGAACTCTGCAACTTCTTTGACTGAAGAACAGCGTTTCACTGCAAGTGTGGAAGCCATTGACGTGACCGACAACTCTGCAAGAATTGTTGCCATGTACAGTACCGAAGCAGAAAACACTCCTCACGTTGGTGACTACATCCGCTTTAGCGGTGATGTGGATAATGTGTTCTGGAGCGATACTACAAACATTGTTGTTGCTGGTAGCGATACCCTGCGTCCGGCAAACGATGCTGACTACAATTGGAATGCTCCTACTGCATACAACTCCACTGTGCGTCTCCCGTCTCCCTGGTCTCCCATTAACGGTGAAGCTGAAGTGACTGTGAAGGAACAGACCTTCGCCCACACTGGCAATGCTCCTAAGGGTGATAACGTTCCTGTGGTTTCTGTGAATGCTTATCCCACAAGCAAGAGTATCGAAGAAGTTCTTGCTGCTGAAAACGGTGTGGTTGGTCATTTCGTTCAGTCTGACATGAACGCCTTGATTAACTCTGATACTTTGATCTACAACTACTTCAGCGCTCATCCGGAAGAACTTGCAAATGTATTCTTCTACTATAACGTTGAATACTTCACCAACCTGGGCAACTACGTTGCAAGCCAGAGCGGCAAGATCTCCTGTACGGATGAAACCGTATTCGGTGTTGGCAAGAACTGTATGGACGCTGGCCGTAACTTCTACATCGCATGGAATATGCGCTCTGACGAAGGTCGCGAAGTGGCTACCGGTGCTTACATTACCAAGCTGGAATCCTACATCAAGCTGGCTTCCAAGTTCGGTAAGAAGAACTCTCTTGACAGAACCTCTGTCTGGGGCGTAAGAAGAACCAGTGCACCTTATAGCAAGTAAGTTCAGTTGAATCTGAAAAGAGAGGCGGGTTTAGACCCGCCTCTCTTTTTACTATATTTAAAGCTATGATGAAGTATATCGTTGCATTTTTATTCTCCATGTCCCTGGTTTGGGCAGGAGCCCCTACAGATCTTGATTCCCTTTTCCAGGGTCGTGAATATAAGCCCGTTTTGAGTTCTTCTCTTAGAGATACTACCTCTGGACAGAATCTTTCCAGCAAGGCTAAGAAAGATGGCAAGTCCGAAGGTCTCTTTGTCTTGCAGTTTGAGGCTGTGGCCGACTTCGATGCCGCACAGCGCCGTAAGGCTGAACTTTCCGCCAGCACCGGCTACACCATCCAGGTGGTGTTCGATACTCCGTTCTACAAGCTTCGTGGCGGTGGATGGTCTTCCAAGAAGGCTGCTGAGGACAAGGCTCGCGAACTTTCCGCATATAATATCAATGCTTTCGTGGTAAAGGTCCGCTAATTCCTTAAACGCAATTATAAAAGCCCCGGTGATCCGGGGCTTTTGCTTTTGAAAGTTTTTACTCGAGGAGTCCTAAAGTTTGTTTTAGCGTGTGTTCGTCCATGGACGATGGCAGCAGGGAACGCTCTTCGGGGCTGACGTAGGCGAGTTTACGTTCACTGTCGGGCCGTCCCGTACGGTCTCTGGGAGAGAGCTCCTGGGGCTTGAGGGTGTAGAAGAATGGACCTGTCTTCACAAAGTTTTTTTTCTGAAGGCCTTGGTTGATGGCTTCTGTCAGTGCCTGCATGATCATTGGACCTGCTCTATCTACATGGTGGAGTTCCAACAGACGGTTCTTTAGAACGTCTTGATGGATGGGGGCTTCATGATCTACATAGAACTTCAGCTGTGTAATTAAGGCTACTACGGGCAACTCCGCAATGGGTTTGTCGTGAGGTGTGCCTTCAATCTTGGGGTGCTGCATCTGGTAGGGAACCACATTGACAGAAACGTGGTCTTCAAAGATTTCGCTGTCCTCGTCGTTTTCACCTTCCTGCGGTGAAGGTGGCGGAGGAGCCACGCTTTGTTCGATAGCGAGTGTCGCTACAAGGTGTCCGATTTCGTCCTGCTTTGCCATTAGCCAGAAGGGAAGCCACATGTACATGACCTTCCAGCCCAACTGTCCTAGCAGGGAGGGTCTGATGTAGCATCTGTCTTCTACTGTATTTCTAAAGCGTTCCGTAGAGCAGTCTTCTTCGATGAGGGCGAGAAAACGCTTGGGGTTGTTGGCGTCTACCACCACGGGCCCGACGGCGATTCCGCCCGGCGAGAAACTTTCCTCGACTTGGATACTTTCAGTTTGAAGTGTCTCAATAATTTGGGAGCGAATCTCAGAGGGTCCCATTGCAGCATGATTTTCGTTCCCGAAGGACTTGTTCTGCAAATAGGCAATCCAATTCCAGAAAAGACTTTGCTTTGTATTGACCTGCTTTGAAAGATCGGATTGGGATACAAATACGAAAATTTCGCTTTTTGCCAGAGTGGAACAGATGGATACCTTGCGTTCGCCGGCTATGCCTGCGGTTCCGTCGGATTCCGCACAAACAAAGATAACATCGCGGGGGCGATCTACGGCTCTCTCCGGAGTCTTTACATAGTAGCGGATGTCAAGATTTTGCTGAGAGAAAAATCTTCCTGCAGCAGAGTCCATGACCAGCATCGCCTTGATGGTAGATTCAATTTCGTGGCAAGTATACTGATGGAAAGCGATAATGCCCAACGTTTTTCCCGGGTTCTTTTCGGCGTGTCGAATTGCCGCCTGGGAAATGGCTAGAACTCTGCTGGGAACGGCCTTGAAATGCAATCCCTTAAACTCATTGCGGTTGGGCGAGGGAAGTTGTTTAATTCCATTGTTGTAGATATTCTTGTTGGCAAATTCCACCAGGGAAGGATCCGAAAATTGTGTGGAGAACCACAACTCCCTAGTGGGAATTCCTTGTCTGAGGGCCGCAGCCAAAATGCTATCATGGAATAACGCGGTGTGGTTCAAGGGCGTTTCCTGGTAGGCATCGAAAGGCAGTCTTTCAAGAGACGGATTATGGGGATCACCTATGAGAATGACCTTGTCTGCAGCAAATAGGGTGGGCATGGCCTCGACTACAGAAATGCTGTCTGCGTCAAGGATGATTGCCACCTGGAAGTGCTTGCCTGCAAGATCCATAGTTTCGTTCAAGTGAACAGATTCAAGTAAACCTGAATCATTTTCAATGGCTTCATGCAGTTCCTGGAAGTTTGCGTTGCAGAATGTATCCAGCAGTGCCTTGTACTCTTTGTTCTTCTTGTTCCTTGACTTTGGACTGAGAGAGAACACGTCGGGGCAAACCTTCGACAAGTGCTGGATCTGACTGCCAGTCCAATGATGGGTTATGGCCTGGACAATGTCCTTGCTTACTTTATCCGTGTCTTGGATATATTGGACGATACCTTGGCAATTGTAAGTCTCTATCCGGTTGAAAAGAGTTGTGAGCTGCAGGTGGGTGTCGAGATTGTCCCAGTTTTCGCTCCAGGCTTTGATGGTATCGAGCCAAGAGGCAACATTCAAATCTTCCAGCGGTTTTTCCAGTTCCATATCCTTGGATATCTGACGGATGATGACTTGGAATTCTACAATGGTTTTCTGGAACTTTTCAAAGTCTCCGTAGAGTTCCTTAAAGAGGTGCCATTGTTCTAGAACTTGCAGGAGCTGGTCTGCCTTGGCATTGCCCACATATTTTTTTCGAAAATCATAAAGATACTGGATTTTTTTACCCAGCTCTTCCCAGTTTGAACGCTCGTATCCCCAATCTTTACCTAGCAACCTGTTGCACAGGACGGAACTTTCCTTGTAGGCTCTCTTGTTCTCTTGAAGATCCAGGAGGGCGTCGATGAGCTCCAGAAGCTGGGCATCGGATTCTATAGACTTGGGGTTGCGGATGACCTTTAGAAGTTTCTTGCGGGACGAACGGTAACGGTCGGTAAGTCCCTTCAAGGTTGTCTTTTGACTTTCGGCAAACATTTCCCTTGCTGAAAGGATATTCTCGTCGGCTGCATTGTCGGTATAGATTTCCGAGGTCTGTCTGCGGAAGTTGACCCACTTGTCGCCTGCGGCAGGAAGTGCCTGTAGAGTTTCCTTGTAGGATTCCCAGTTGTTGGATCTAAGATCCCACTGTTCAAAAGAGGGGGTGTCTTGGTCAAAGTGTTCCTGAAGCAGCTTGAGAGTGTCCGAGATGTTGGACAGAAGAATTCCCTGAGGGAATAATCCTGCAGATTCTATGCAGGAGACCAGGGGGGACAGTTCCTCTATTTTTTCTGCAGCGATGGCTAATTCTTTTGCCAGGTCCGTCTTTTGCTCATTAGTAAGGCTGGATACGTTTACCGATTGGAAAGCCTTTCGAACGTTGCAACCGTTTTTCTCGAAATACAGTTCAATAAGATCTTGCAGGTCCTGTTTGAGAGCCTGGTAGTCTTTGTAGTTCAGCTGGGACAGGCCTTGGAACGTGGCTTCTGAAAATTTGCGCTTGGGAGCTTTTGCCCTGGAAAATTCGTTAACCAGTTCGCTAAGGGTGATGCCTGCTGGCATGATGGGCTTATTGACTGTATCGTAGTAGCTGGAAATGCTTTGCCGGGTTTCCTGTACTTGCTGTTGTAATTTATTACGGTCAAGTCCTTTGAAAGTACGGAAGGGGGGCTTCCAGCTTTTTTCAAAACTGCTAGCTGTTGTAGCTCGTCTGTGGACTACAAGAATTTTATTCCCGCAGGCAATGGATTCTGAAACAATATTGGACGCAACCTTAATCTTCGATGTACCCGGTAAGGCCTGGATGGCGTAATGCTTTGCATTCTCGTTTAGGGCGTCCAGGGTGACCTTGCTGGTATGGGAATCGGTTATGTACAGAAAATGATGGTCCGCAGGGGAGAAGACCTGGTTGAAGTCGGTGTCGTCAAACAGGGATTCTTGCGTTTCAAAACCTTCTTCGGTCAAGAGGGCTGAAAGCATAGAATTTCCGTCTGCTTTTCGTTCCAGGGAGTTTTGGTCAAACCATTTCCGCAACAGCAGACGACCAGTGTTAAAGAATCCGAGGCAGACCCCGTGGCGGGTAAATTTCCAGTTTCGAGCGTTTGCTATGGCTTTTTCGAAAAGGGAGAAATACAGCTGGATGCTGAATTGGCCGTTGATGATGGCATCGTCTGCCTTTGGCAGGGGCGATGGCAGTACATCTTTCAGTCTTTCTCGCAGGACTACATTTTCAATGGGTGTGCGTTTGGAGAGGGAAAGGGTCTTCTTGTTGATGTCGACATCAAGGGGTATCAGGATGCTGGGAGCAAGGGCGTTTCCATCCCACTTTAAAAATCCCAATACCAGGTATAAATCTGATTCTCCAAAGTCTTCTTTCTTTTCTCGCAGGACCGTCATAAACGAATCCAGCTGGCTTAGCTTCTGCTGGGGAGTATAGCTTGCTCCGACGGGGAAGAAGGTTTCTAGAGGAAGGGGCTCCTTGGACTGTAGCCATCTTTCAAGAAACTTGTCGCCGGAATCCATAATCAGGGGTGACTGAAAATCCCCCTTTGCCCCGAAGGACAACAAACGGTCTTTAGAGTCGTAAATGGATATTTCCTGACGAAGCTTAGAAAGGGTGGCAGAAGGGAGCGTTGGAGACATGCCTTGAATATACTTTTTTTTACAGGATTCTTCTTGCTCGTTTTTTTATAATGTATGGACAATTGCTTCAATTGCTTCGTCTAGAGGGGTATGGCGGGGAGATTCTAGAAAACCGGCCTTAAAAAGAACCCGTCCTAGCAATTCTTGAGGGGTGATTCCTGCTTCCTTGTCCTGGCGGATACTGTGGGCGAGCTCCCTTTTGGAAAGTTTTTTTCCTGAGGGGTCTGTCATCAGGGCGTGGTGCAGGTATAGGGGCGTTCTGTATACGGAAGGAATGTGACCCACGGTCTTTCCTGCACATTTGCAAAGCGCCTGGCTGAGCTGGATTTGCCTTGCGGTGGAACTTCTAATGTCCTCTCCACGGACGATGTGGGTGATTTCCTGGTCCAAATCGTCTACGCAGACGCAAAACTGATAGGTGAAACACCCTTCCCGGTCCTGGATGGGGAAATCACCGCATTGTTGGGCTGGGTTCTCGTTAAATTCCCCGAGACGATGGTCTGTCCAGTTTGTTACTTTGTCTTGAATTTTAAAACGGAGATTGTGGGGCTCGCTTACGAGTAATTTCCCTCTTTCGCCGGAGAGGAATAGATTTTTACACTTTCCCTGGTAGATGATTTCCCCAGTTTCGCTGCGGGGGTTTTGTGCTTCTAGCTGTTTACGGCTACAGGTACAGGGATATACCATCCCGCAATCAATGAGCTTTTGGAGTGCCTGGCCATAGAGTTCCTGCCTTTGGCTTTGGATACTTTCGCTATGGTATTGAAACCCCATCCATTCCAAGTCTTCTTTTATCCCGTCGATATAGGCTTGACGGGTGCGGCCTCTGTCGTGATCCTCGATTCTCAAATGGATGTGCAGGTTCCATTTTTTTGAGGCGGCCCAGACGTAAAGTGCCGAGAGAAGGTGACCTTCGTGAAGGTAACCTGTGGGGCTCGGGGCGAACCTAATTTTTCCGGAAAATCGGGGAGGGACTGAACTCATATTTTTTTTGAAGGTTTGACCTGCCGGAAAAATAGAAAGTTCCGCTGTTGAAAATGCTGTATTTGTTAAACCTTTTGCCAGGTACGGGAATAATTGTAAAAAAGAATTTGCTAATTTGGGAACAATGCGTAACGAAACTTCCTTTTTCGCAAAACTGTTTTTTTGTGGGACGTTGTTTTCCCTGGGCGGCCTTTTGGGTGCTTGCTCTTCAGCCCCTGCTCCCAAGGCGGAAACACCCGCTGCAGAACCTGTTGCTGAGACCGCTTCAGAAGAACCGGTCGTTGTTCCGGAATCAAATATTCCTGCCAGCTACAAGGATATTCAATTCCCTGAATTCAAGTACGTTGCTCCCCATCCGAAGGATTTTCGTGTGGAGGTGGCTCCTGGGGTGACCGGGTACATTGTGAGTGACCGCTCCTTGCCACTGGTAAATTTTACAGTCTATTTTGAGGAGTCAACGCTTCCTGCGGTACTTAAGGATGAAGCCGCCATTTCTATGGTGGGATCAATGTTTCGCCGTGGAGCCGGTGGCGGTATTACGGCTCATGCTTTGGATGATTCCCTGGAATTTATCAGTGCAGGTCTAAGTACATCCACTGGAACGTTCTCCTCTATGTTCGATATTGACTGCCTTTCCAAGGATTTCAAGGATTTGTTGGGCCTGGCAAAGAAGATTATCAAGGATCCTGCGTTTGATCCCGAGCAGTTGGAAATCATAAAGGCTAACTACGTTACCGCCTATGACCGGCGTTACGATACTCCCGCCAAGGTGCTTTCTTCGTTGAAAGCCAAGGTCAACTATGCGGATAATTCCCGGTTGTGGGATGCAAATGGCGATGAATACAAGGCTGTGACTGCTGAAGATGTCAAGCGTCTTGCCGCAGGAGCATTTACTTCCAAAAAAATCATTTTTGCATTGTCCGGCGATATTGATCGCGACAGTGCCATTGTAATGCTGAAGGAATATCTGGGTGATTGGAACGCGACTTCGGATTCCAGCGGGGTAAGTGGGGCTGCAAAGGACAAGAATATTGAACAGGTCAAACCTCTTAGTTTCTTGCGTAAGCCCGGTATCTACGTGGTGGATAAGGATATTACCCAAGCAAATATCTCTATGAATCAGCCCTTCGTGAAACGTCCTCACGAAGATTATTACCCGGCGGCGGTAGCTAGTTTCATTCTTGGCGGCGGAAGCTTTACCAGCCGTCTGATGAATCGGGTTCGCAGCGATGAAGGCCTTGCCTATAGCATTTATAGCTCTGTGGGTAATGATTATCGCGACACCTCCATGGTTACCATTGCCTTGCAGACTAAGGTGGAGTCTGTGGATTATGCTTTGAAATTGATTTACGAGGAAATTGAAAAACTGGCAAAGGAAGGACCGTCTGAAGAAGAACTCTCCCAGGCGAAGAAAACCTTGATAGAAAGTTTGCCAGGCTTATTCGATAGTCCTGCATCTACGGCTATTATTTTTGCAAAGGGCGAACTCTTGGGCAAGTCCCAGGACCACTATCTGGATTACGTCAAGGAAATCAACGCTGTGACAGCCGAACAGGTGAAGGCTATGGTGGTGAAGTACTTTGACAAGAGCAAGATGACCATTTCCATTGTGGGCCCGGTTTCCAAGTTTGAGGCTCTGAAGCCTTTTACCGTGGTTCCTTTGGATAGCTTGGAGTTTAGAAAGTAATGAAAAAGCTACAGTCAAATAAACAAATCGGACTTTGGGTAAAGGTGGCCCTTGTGGTGGTCCTGTCCTTTGGATTCTCTCTTGGCGGGAGTTCTATGGGAGAGGCTCGCATTGACATGAACAAGAAAGTCTCCGCTCAGATGTCTCCCCGTGAAAAGCTTTCCAAGAAACTGGGGAACGAGGATGACGTTCGTTCCTTCTGCTCTGGTTTGAAAAAATGCTTGAACATAGATGTTTCTGCTTATGGTTGTACGGAAGACGACCAGAAAACATGGCCGAGACTGAAATACAACGATGAATTTTGCCAGCCTTACAAAGAAGTGACGAATCGTGGTCTCAGTACGGATCCTAACGTCCCCATGGTGCCAGAAATCTTTGCCCGACTGGGACGTCAGTATCGTGCGGTTTATGTGAACGAAGGTACTCTTCCGCTGAATGAACATGTCATCAGCTACTTGTTTGATAATATGCCCTTTACCGCAGAATTGATTAATACTTATCTGGAAACCAACTACACGCTGGAGTATGCCAGCAAGGATAAGCGTTTCTTTAATGGTAGTAATGGCGGTAGCCTTTCTGGTGAGTTTTACTGGGCCTTGCAAGATAGCGCAGGAAAAAAGCTGGGCATGCGAGACTTGTTCTTTGGCTATGGACATGCGAAGATTTTGAAATGGTCCTTGACGGGAACTGCTATTGCGTTCTTGGATATGGACCCTATTCCGGGAAACCGCATTATGTACAAGCTAACCGCTATTGTTTTCCCGGCAAATACCATCTTGAATTCCATTATGCAGATGAAGGTGTTCAAGAGTGTGGTGAATGATAAAATAGATGATATCGTTAATGACGTGAAGAAAGCCGCTGGCAGGTACTTTGGCGGAGATAAGGAACCTATGCTGAAAAATCCGAAGCTAAAAACCTCTGAAAACGTCCAGTATATCTTGGATTTTGAAAACGTTGTTAACGGCGGGACATGGAAACTGGGTGATTTTGACAAGCTGCAGAAGAAACGTGCCGAGGCTGCCAAGGCTCCTGCTCCCCTGAAGATTGAAGTCAAGGAAAATTAATTAGGGCGAAGAATTTTATTAGAGGATAATATGAGCGAAAATAAGGAAAGTTTAGAATCTTTACTGGCCCGTGTCACTGACCGTCGCAAGGAACTTTTGACCTCTGTTGTGGATCGCCGTACGAGGCATTTCTGCATGGTGCTGGAAGATCTTTTTGATCCCCATAATATTTCCGCCGTGATTCGTACTGCAGAAGTTTTTGGCTTGCAGGATGTCCATATCATCGAAGAAGACAATGCCTATAGCGTGAACAAGTCTATCTTGAAGGGCTCCTACAAGTGGATGAATCTTTACCTGTACAAGAAGCGCATGCTTTGCATGGAAAAGCTTCGTGCCAAGGGCTATAAGATTGCCGTGGCCAGCACCAATACTACAAACTCTGTCCTGGACTTGGATTTGAGCCAGCCCACCGCCTTCTACCTGGGCAGTGAGTTCCACGGCAACCACCCGGATACCTTGGCACATGCTGACTACGAGTTCAAACTGCCTCAGTATGGCATTACGGAGTCCATGAATGTGTCTGTGGCAGGCGGCGTCCTGATGACATATTTGGACGTGTACATGCAAAAGGAAGGTCGTGAAAAGTTCCTTTTGCCCAAGGCAGAACGTGACGCTTTGCTCTACGACTGGCTGGATCGCCATGTAAATGGTATCGAAAATAACAGTCCCATCACAAGAATTGACGGATAATTGTCTTTTAAGGCCTATAAGCCCTCAAAAGCTGGGAGTATGCTCCCCATTTTTCTGAGGGAATAGCTAGATTAAATCGCAAATGAAAAAGAATTCTGCACTTTATTTCTCTGTAGGGCTGGTGGTTATCCTTGCCCTGGTCATTTTGGTCTTTGGTATCTTCTTCCTGAACGAAAAGGATCCCCGAGAAACTTACAACACTTTCTACCTGAGGTTCACTCAGGTCAGTACCCTTGTGCTTGACGACCCTGTGAAAGTCAATGGCGTGAAGCTTGGTAAAGTGGAGGCCATCGAGTTGTCTGGCCATCGAGTGGTGGTGACTGTTCGTCTTCGCACCGACGTGAAGATTCCAAAGGACTCTGAAATCCGAGTGCAGAACATCGGTATCATGGGTGAACGCCAGATTGGTATGATCCTTGGCGATGAAACCAACTACTTTGCTCCGGGCGATACGATTACGGGTCAGTTCGATGCAGGTATTGCAGAAGCCCTGGGTCTAGCTGGTGAAGTTTGCGACAGCACGAAGGTTCTTTTGGAATCCGTGAAGGAAGCCCTGAATCAGACTATTGTAAATCCGGAATTCCAAAATCGCTTCAAGACCCTTCTTGTAAAGGCGGAAAACCTTGAAGATCGCATGATGCTTCTGTTGAATACTACTGATCCTCAGATTAAAAAGAGCTTGGCTGGCTTGAACCAGGTTACCGTAAAGGTGAACGAATTGATTGACGGTGTAAAGGCTCCCATCGACAATATGTTTGCCAGTACCGAAAAGGTTATGGGTAACGCAAACCAACTCATGGGTGAACTTGATGGTGTAACCAAGCATCTTGACGAACTGCTGAACAACGTGCAGTCCAAGATTAACTCCAAGGACAACACCGCCGGTATTTTGTTGAACGATAAGGCTCTGCATGACGACTTGGTCAAGACGATTCATTCTGCCGATAGCCTGTTCCGCGTCATCTTGAAGGATGGCCTGGATGTCAACGTTGATATTTTCTGAGGAAAAAGATGATAGTAAAGACTTTAGTGGTCACCAATAAGTTGGGTATTCACGCTAGACCTGCCGGTATGATTGTGGATGTGACTGGCCAGGCTCAAAGTGACGTCTCCATTGTGTTTGAAGGCTCTAAGGCTAATGCCAAGAGTATTTTGAACGTGATGATGCTTGCTATTCCCGCAGGTTCCGAAGTGAAGTTCGAAATTGACGGTGAAGATGAAGAAAACGTTGCCTCCCAGCTAGAAGCCTTGTTCAATGACCACTTCAACGAAGAACCCTGCTAATAACAGAGACCCGCAACCGGTACGGACTGTCCTGACTGGTGTGCCTGCGTCTCCCGGCTTTGCAATGGGCCGGGTTTTTCCGGTTACAAACCGCGAAGTTGCGGTGGTGGAGGAAACACTTCCCGAAAGCCGCATTCCCGATGAAGAACAGCTGTTTTTGAAAGCCGTTAGTAAGACATCCAAGGAAATTGCCCAGATTAAGGAAATTTCTGAAGGTCGTACCGGCGTTAAGGATAGCCTTATTTTTGCAACTCACCTGATGATCCTGCAGGATCCGGGTCTGGTTAACGGAATTATTGAAAAAATCCGTAAGGACCATAAGAACGCCCGCTGGGCTGTACATGTGGTTCTAGGAGCCTATATAGAAAAGTTCGAAGCTATTAATTCGGCTGCCATGCGGGATAAGGCTACGGACTTGCGTGACTTGTATAACCGTCTCATGGCGGCCATGGAAGACTCCGGACCTGTGCTGGAGGATGTGGCTTATGAGGACGGTGTTGTGCTGGTGGGCCACGAGCTTTTGCCTAGCTTGCTGATGTCCTTGAAACCGGGACAGGTCAGCGGCTTGGTGATGGATACGGGTGGACGTACTAGCCACGTGGCGATTCTTGCCAGGTCTTTACAGATTCCTTTGGTGTCTGGCTTGCGCAATTCCTCTGTGGTCATCAAGCCCCACGATACCGTGATTGTAGACGGTTCCAATGGAACCGTTATTGTGAATCCAAATGATGATGATATCAAGGATTTTCACAAGCGTCAAGAAGTATTTGAACGCCAGCGTCGCGAGTTGTTTACCATGCGACAGCTGGAGCCTATGACCCGCGATGGCAAGTATATCACGTTACATGCCAACATTGAATTGCCTGCCGAAGCAGACAAGGTGATGGACTTTGGTGCTACAGGTATAGGTCTTTATCGTTCCGAATTTTTGTTCCTTCGTAAGGATGCTCCCACTCAAGACGAACAGCGGGATGCCTACCGATACATTCTTGAAACTATGCATCCTTGTCCGGTGGTGATTCGAACCTTGGACGCTGGTGGGGATAAGTTGGTCAGCGGTATTAACGCTGTTAGCGAATCCAATCCCTTTATGGGCTGGCGCTCAATCCGCGTTTGCTTGGACCGGGAAGATATTTTCTGTACCCAGTTGAAGGCTTTGCTTTTGGCAAATACCAAGGGCAATCTCCGTATTTTGCTGCCTATGATTTCCAGCATGACAGAATTGCGTCGTGCCAAGGAATGTATTAAGCGCTGCCGTGCGGAGGTGGAGGCTTCTACAGGAAAGAAGTGTGCTAAAGTCAAGATTGGCGTGATGATCGAAGTTCCCTCTGCAGTGATGATTGTAGATAAACTTGCAAAGGAAGTGGACTTCTTTAGTATCGGAACGAACGACTTGATCCAGTTTACCTTGGCAGTGGACCGTACTAACGAATTGATTACGGATATGTTCCAGCCGCACCATCCGGCGGTGCTGAGTATGATTTACCAGACCGTCCAGGCAGCCCATCGTGAAGGCATTCCTGTGGCTGTTTGCGGTGAAATGAGTGCCGACCCCATGAGCGTTTTGTTGCTAGTGGGTCTTGGCGTTGATGAACTTTCCATGACGCTTTGGAGTGTCATGTCCACAAAGAAGATTATTCGCTCCATCAATTTTGAAGATGTCCGCGATACGGCTCTGACGGTTTTGCAGATGGACGACTCCGAAAGTGTAAATGCCTACTTGCGCAAAAAGTATGCACAGACGATTATGGATCTTGGCATCTCGAGCTTTGTAGGTCAAGTTGAAAAGAACGCTAAATAGAAAGAAAATGATTCGAAATCTTTTAATCCTACTAGGCATTTGCTCGGCAGGTGTTGTTGCCGTCTCTCAGACTTTAAGTTCCTCTTCTGTGGAAACGTCTTCTTCCTCGGTAAACTTGAGCGATGTTACAGATAGCTCAGTGGCTGCCTCCTCTGTAGAAATCCCTATGGCGGAAAATCCTTACGAACAGTTGGAACAAATTGATCCCAAGGCGTTTCAGGATGTGGAAGTTCGGTATAATCGCGTAAAAGCCGCCAGCGAAGATTCTTCTTTGCCCAAGAACGTCCGTGACTTTGCCTCCGCCGCCCAGTTCTATTATAAGGGCGATTGGGAAAACGCCTTTGCTGCTTACGATTCTTTGCGGGGTAGAGAGTCCTCCCTGAATGGTAGTGTCATTCTCCGCATGGCAACCGCAAAGTTCAATCAAGGGGATTTTGCCAAGATGCGAGAAACGCTTGCCTTGGACAAGTCCCAGGAAAAGAATTCCGTATGGATGAAGCAGGCAGACTTATTGCGTATTCGTTCCTTGGCCTTGGAAGGTAAAGTGAGCGACAAGGCACATGCAGATTCTTTGAAGGCTTTTATTGATAAATACCCGAAGGCCGATGAAACCGCCGCTTTCAAGTTCCGTTACGCCAAGTATTTGGAGAGCTTCAAGAAAACCAAGGACGCAAAGAAAATGTACATGCAGCTCTTGACCAGTGCTGCCTATAAGGATTCTGCATTTGCTTCTATTAAGCGCCTTCGCCAGGAAAGGGTTGCTCCTGAATCCTTAAGCGAAAAGGTGGCTTATGCAAGAATCGCCTGCGGTAAGGAAGAAGCTTCCGCTTGCTTGTCCTTGTTGGATTCTATCAATATTTTGGACGCGGCATTGCTTGCAAAAAATCCCGAAAGTGCACAGGCTTTGCCGGATGATTCTCTCCAAAGCAAGCTTGCCCCTAGTACCTTGACAATGGCTGAACGTATTGCCCTGTGGGAAAAGCGCGGGGCGGTGCTCCGTAATCTGGGCCGTGAAGAAGAGGCTATTAAGCAGTACTGTTTCTTGGTGGACTCCGTGGAGGCCCGTAAGGACTGGATTGAAACAGCACTGAAGCGTATGCGTACTGTAAACTCCACCAAGTACGCTAAAACTATTCGCAGCTACGATTCCAAACTGCAGGTGGTGAGCAAGTACAGCAAGAGTACTGGCGACAATCTGTGGCGTCGCGGATTTGACTATGAACAGGCGGACAAACTGGATAGTGCATTGGTTTGCTATAAGGAACTTTCCGACAAACGTTATGGAAAGAGCAGTTTCCGTTCTTGGGCTAAGTTCCGTATGGGCTTTGTCTATTTCAAGATGGAACAGTGGCAGAATGCGGTTAATATGTTCAAGGAAGCCAAGTCTGAAAATGACCGCTGGAGCAGTAGTGGCGCCCGTATGTTCCTCGGGGATGCCTACATGAAGTTGGGACAGGATTCCTTGGCTCGCGAAGCTTACCTGGATTGCATTCGTGATTTCCCCCTTTCTTCTTATGCTCATCGCAGTCGTGTAAAGTTGGTGGAATCTAAATTGATGGATTCTGCCGCGGTGCCTTTTGCTCATGGTATTCCCATGTCCGATGAAGAGACTTTGGCTTGGATTCGCAAGTCCCAGAATGCGGGTAAACCGGATTCCAGCTATAGCCCGGAACGTTATGAACGCATTAGGAACTTGTTCTTGTACGGTTTCAGCGACCATGCCTTTAATCTTTATGACGAGGCCCGCAAGAAAAACGCCAAGCGCTTGGATTTCCTTTATGAATATGGGAAGCTGTTCTACGATATGGGTGAAATTGCTGCCGGTTACCGTTTAGCCCGCCAGTTCCAGGCAAACATCGATAGACGCCTTTTGCTGGAGCCGCCTCTGGCTGTACTTCACTATCTCTATCCTACACCTTTCAAAGATCAGGTGAAGTTCCACTCCGGAACCCGCATTGACCCCTTCTTTATTTACAGCGTCATGCGTCAGGAATCCATCTTCAATTTTGAAATTGCCTCTCCTGCAGGAGCTTGCGGTTTGCTGCAAATTATGCCCTCTACTGGCAAGATGCTGGCCAAGCAGGAAAACATTCCCAACTTTGATTCGAAACAGCTTTACAATCCTTATTTGAACATCCGTCTGGGTATCCGCTACCTGGTGGACCTGAAGGCGGCTTATAAGGATGACTATATGTATGTGCTGGGGAACTACAATGCAGGACCTAAGCCTACCAAACGTTGGCAAGCCGCCAGCGGTCACCTGCCGTGGGATATTCGATCTGAAGAAATCAGCTATCGTGAAACCCGTGATTACGTAAAACGAGTCATGGGCAACTATTGGATTTACCAGGAAATATACGACAAACTTTGAAATGAACAATGAACAATTAACAATTAACAATTAACAATTGTTAAGTAAGGCGGCTTCGCCGCGAAATATCTTCATCCTTCATCCTTCATCCTTCATCTTTCATCTTTCATCTTTCATCCTTCATCCTTCACCTTTCATTCTTCATCTTTCATCTTTCATCTTTCATCCTTCACCTTTCATTCTTCATTCATAATTCATAATTAAATCAAGATGCTTTTCCTTCTTCTAACCATCGGTCCTGCCTTTCTTTTTGCTTGCGGCAATATCCTGGAAAAATCCGGGGTGTCTACCGTGGGTAAGCGAACGGGTGGCGTATCTAAGCCTTGGCAGTTCCTGAAGGGCGTCTTGTCCAATGGCTACTGGTGGCTTGGAATGCTTTGTTCCGCATTTGCAACCATCGGTTACTACATTGCCATGGCCCGCTATGACTTGAGCCAGGTGCAGCCTATGATGGTGCTTAATCCTGTACTTACGGCTCTGATGGGCTTTGTCATCTTAAAAGAGGTGCTGACCCGTCGTATTGTGGTCGCGATCTGCTTTGTGGTGGCAGGCCTCTTGTATTCCGTGGAATCTCTTGGCGGTGTCACCAGCGTTCAGAATGTTCCTGTGCTTTGGACTTTTGCTGGAATCGTCTGTGGCATTGTCTTGATGGTTCACTTGTTCTGCAAAGACCGTGAAATTGCGGATTCCCTGATTATGGGAGTGGGCTTTGGGATTTCTGCGGCTTTTTACAAGAGCCTGGCCATGGATTTTGACCTTGACCATGTTTCGCTATCCTCGATAGGGGAGCTGCTTCTTGATTTTAGAACCTTGGGATATGTTGTGACTTACGGAATTGCATTCTTGTATTCTCAAGTGTCTTTTTCTCGAGGACGAGCCTTGTTTATCATCCCCTTTAGCGCCGCTGTGGGGGCTGCAATTCCCACGATTGCTGGTGCCTTGGTGTTTTCGGAGGCGTTTCCTCTTGGAAAGGTTATTTCGGTGACGCTAGTTTTGGTGGGTGCCGCCCTGTTTATTGTCCGCAGACCCCGCCGGGACAAATAAATCCTTGTTTGTATCTAATTCCTAATATTTTTTTTTGGAAAAATCCATATATATTGTTGAAAGATGGATTTGTTTAAGGGATTACTTCGTTTTTCGGGTCTTGCTGTGGCCTTGCCTGCCTTTTTGGGCGGGTTGATGGCTTGTACCGATGATGTGGCCTATACCCCCCATGTGGCACCTGATTCAGTGCCGTCGGAAAATACCCCTTCCGATTCTGCGGCAGATTCCGTCTCCCAATCTAACGGCCCCTTGATGTTTACGGAAATCGACCCCACCAACCTGGTTTATGAGGACCATGAGGGCGATGACGGCGGCTGGGTTGAAATTTTTAATACATCCAATGAGCCTGTAGACCTTGCAGGAAAATATCTGACCAACAAGTTGGATAAGCCTACCAAGTGGAAATTTGGAAACGTAGTGGTTCCTCCCCAAGGTTATGTGCTGGTGTTCCTTTCGGGAAAGGATTTGCCCGATTATGTAGCTCCCTCGGACACGATGGAAATGGTTGGAACAGGCTGCTGGAAATGGACTGATAGCCAGGCGGAACCTGTGGCAGGTTTCAGCTATGCCAATTTGCTTCCCGGCTATAAAAAAATTTGTTTTACCAGCGATTCAAAGCGTCAGTTTGGCTCTGTGATGAAGTTTGGCGACAATGCTGAATTGGGCTGGTCGTCTATTTCGGTATTTGTGGGTACAGGTTCCAGCGACAAGGAAGATGTTCAGGATATTTCATCGGCAAATGAAATCTTGATGCAAGCCTATATTACCAAGGACCGTAAGGTTTCTTTCCGCTTGGCCCAGCCCGATGTGGATGACTGGCAAGGTTATGAATTTGTCTTTACGGGAACGGGAGACTCTTCTACGGTGTATCGGGCGACGCTTCCTGCTGGAGTCTCGTTCCCAGATTTGAAAAATATTTACGGTACCCGCATGAGCCCTGAGTCCAAGGAGTCTCAGGAAGTGACGGTAAAGGTATTTAGCTATTTGGCCCGCAATCGCGGTCATGAACCTCACGCCTCCTTCAAGGCAAAGAAAGAGGGAGGTTCCCTTTACTTGATGGACGAGGCGGGTCAGGTCATGGCTTCCCTCAACTATCCTGAAATTCCTGCGGGAAAGAGCTGGTCATACGGTGTTGTTTCTGCGGGTGAGTCGTCTGAGGCGGGATGGGGCTTCGGGGAGCCTTCTCCCTATGGATTTGCCGAGCAGGCTGTAGTTTCTGTGCGGTCGCCCGCTCTGGATTCCTTGACGCAGCTGCCTCCTTCAGGTTTTTATAAAGAACCCTTTGTGGTGTCTTTCCCCGAGGGAATGAATATCCGCTGCCATGTGGGCGGCAAGGTTCCTGACGAGAATAGCCCGGAAATAACCCTTCTTGGAATCGAAAAAACGCAGGTGCTTCGCTGTAGAAGTATGGTTCCCGGTACCCTTCCTGGAAAAGTCATGACCCGCACCTACATTTTTGAAGATGCTTCTACGGTTCCCGCGATTTTTGTCACCGCGGATCCGGGTTCTCTTTTTAGCCAGGATTCGGGAATTTATGCTGAGGGCTACTATGCTCAGGATGCTGATCCTCACTACGGTGCAAACTATTGGTGGGATAAAGAAATCCCTGTCCATGTGGAATTGCTGGAAGTTGGCTCTAGACAGCCCGACTTTTCAAAAGATGCAGGACTTTCCATCTTTGGAAATTACAGCCGAATGAATGCGAAAAAATCGGTGGCGGTAACCTTCAGGGAAAAATATGGGGAAAACCGCTTGGAATATCCGCTGTTCCCGGAATTTCCGGTGTTGAAATCCTTTAAGGCGTTTATCCTAAGGTGTAATGGAAGCAATTTCGGGAATGACTATATCCGTGATATGCTTGCCTCTTCGATTTCGGAAGGTCTTGGGGTGGATTACCAGCGGGGAAGGGCTGCCGTGGTGTTCTACAATGGGGAATACTATGGAATCCACAATATTCGGGAACGTTCCACGGAATACTATTTCGAGACTCATTACGGCATGGACCCGAAGAAAATTGACTTGCTCAAAGCCGACAATTCGGCATCCAACGGATCAGGGGCCGAGTATCAGGCGATGATGTCCTGGCTTGAAGATAACCATCTGGACAAGGCGGAAAATTATGCCAAGGTGGCCGCCCAGATGGATGTGGATAATTTCATGAATTATGTCCAGACGGAATTGTTTGTGAATAACCGGGATTGGCCCAGCAATAATTTGAAGAAATGGCGTAGCAGCGATCCTAAGACCCTTTGGAAGTGGTTTATTTACGATACGGATTTTGGATTTGGGACGAATATGAGCCAGTTCAAGAACAATATTTTTGAATTTGCTACGGCAGAAGATGGGGATTCATGGCCTAACGGCCCTGCGTCTACATTGCTGTTGCGTAGACTTCTTGAAAACGACTCTTTTAAGAACGCTTTTATAAACCGAATGTCCGTTCTTTTGTCTATGAATTTTGAAAGTTCTAGGGTAAAGTCTAGAATTGATAAGCTGATGGGCGATATTCAGGGAGAAATTCCCAGGGACCAGAGGCTTTGGGGGCATAAGGTCAACTGGTTTGATTCCCAGTTGAAGACTATTTACAGCTTTGCGCAGAACCGCCCTGGGGTAATACTTGCAGAACTGAGGGAGTTCTTTGATTTAGGTACCCTTGTTCCCATGGTACTTGCTGCGGACGGGGGTGGAACCTTGTCTGTTTGTGGGCTTGAATTGGACCGTGAATCTATGGATATCAATTTCTTTGATGGTCTTCCTGTGGAGTTGACCGCGGTTCCAAAGCCCGGACATGTGTTTGTTCAGTGGAGCGATGGTGTTACCGATGCGTCCCGTATTATTCTTCCCGAAAAAGGGGTGAGTCTGAAGGCTCAGTTCCGATAGGTTATTTCTGGTAGAATTTTGTAAGAAACGAGAACATTCTGGGAACGAAAAGATGCGGAAAAAATGTGACGAAAATCTTATTGTCTAACGTAGAATAGCCTAAGCCTAATTTTACGTAGGACGTATAGTTGAAATTATCTACATTTGGGGTATTATGAGTTTTACTACAAAGATTCTTTGCATTGGCGCGGGCTATGTCGGTGGCCCCACTATGACTGTTATTGCCGACAAGTGTCCTGATGTCAAGGTTACCGTTGTGGATATCAACCAGAGTCGTATTGATGCCTGGAACAGCGAAAACCTGCCGATTTTTGAACCGGGTCTTGATGATGTGGTAAAACGTGCCCGCGGCCGCAATTTGTTCTTTAGTACGGATATTCCGGCTGCCATTAAGGAAGCTGACATTATTTTCGTGTCCGTAAATACACCGACCAAGACTTTTGGTCACGGCGCCGGCAAGGCTTCCGATTTGCAGTACTGGGAAAAGACTGCACGAAACATTTTGGATATCGCAGACGAAGGCAAGATCATTGTGGAAAAATCGACCCTGCCTGTCCGTACCGCAGCAGCCATGGAACGAATCCTGAATTCTAACGATAAGGGCATCCATTTCGAAGTTCTTTCTAATCCGGAATTCCTGGCCGAAGGTACTGCTATCCAGGACCTGTTCGAACCGGACCGCGTTCTTATCGGCAGTCACCAGACTGAATCTGGTTTGGCCGCTTGCCAAAAGCTGGTAGATGTATACGCTCACTGGGTTCCCCGCGACCGTATCCTGACGACGAACCTGTGGAGTTCTGAACTGACGAAGCTTACCGCAAATGCTTTCCTTGCTCAGCGTATCAGCTCCATCAACTCCATCAGCGCCCTGTGCGAACGTACCGGAGCTGACGTAGACGAAGTGGCCTACGTGATGGGTAAGGACCGCCGTATTGGTCCCAAGTTCCTGAAGGCATCCATTGGTTTTGGCGGTTCCTGCTTTAAGAAGGACATCTTGAACTTGGTATACCTGTGTGGTTACTATGGTTTACCCGAAGTGGCCGCCTACTGGGAAAGTGTGGTAAAGATTAACGAATGGCAGACCCATCGCGTGGTGGACCGCATGTTGGAGACCATGTTCAACACCATTGCAGGCAAGAAGATTGCTGTCTTTGGTTTTGCCTTCAAGGCAAACACCGGCGACACTCGTGAAAGCCCCGCAAATCTGGTGGTTCGCGATTTGCTGGCTGAACATGCACTGCCGGTTGTTACCGATCCTAAGGCTATTCCTGATGCAAAGCGTGATTTGAAGGATGTGCTGGATCAAGTTGATTTTGAAGAAGACGCCTATAAGGCTGCAGAAGGTGCTCACGCCATCGTTGTTTGCACCGAGTGGAAATGCTTTGCTGAATTAGACTGGAAGCGTATTTACAGTTCTATGGCAAAGCCTGCCTTCGTCTTTGACGGACGTAATATTTTGGATGCTGACGCCCTTCGCAAGATTGGTTTTGAAGTGACCAGCATTGGTAAGGGTAAGGCGGAGTAACTTGTATGACTTCTATTAGTATATTCGGACTTGGCTATGTGGGCTGTGTCGGTATCGCATGTCTTGCGAAGCTTGGACATAAGGTCATTGGTTGTGATGTGGACTGCAATAAGGTTGCCCGCATCGCTAAGGGACTTCCCACGATTGTCGAACGTGACATTGACGAATTGATGAAGGAAGGTTTTGACGCTGGACGAATTTCTGCAACTACGTCTGCAGAAGACGCTGTGGCAAAGTCAGAAATTTCATTCCTTTGTGTGGGAACCCCTAACGCTCAGGATGGACGTCTGGATACTTGCTATCTGCTGTCCGCAGCTCGTTCAATCGGTTTGGCCCTGCGTTCCAAGTCCAAGTTCCATACGGTGATTATCCGCAGTACTGTTCCTCCTGGAACCAACGAGCAGATTACCGAAATGCTGGAAAAGGTTTCTGGCAAGCGTGCTGGAATTAACTTTACTGTAGTTTCCAATCCGGAATTTTTGCGTGAAGGAATGGCTGTTTCGGACTTCCTGAATCCGACGATTACTGTTCTTGGAAGTGAAGACCGCCGCACCCTAGATCGCCTTCGTGAAATTTACGCTCCCTTGGGTAGCGAAATCGTGGAAGTGGCTCCTAAGGTGGCTGAGATTATCAAGTTTGTCAATAATTCCTACCATGCCCTGAAGGTGTCCTTCGGAAACGAGATTGGTGCTATCTGCAAAAAACTTGACATTGATAGCCATCAGGTGATGGACTTGTTCTGCAAGGATACGCAGCTGAACATTTCTCCCTACTACTTCAAGCCTGGGTTTGCCTATGGCGGGTCCTGCTTGCCAAAGGATTTGAAGGGTTTGAATTTCTTGGCAAAGTCTAACCAGGTGGATGTTCCTGTTCTCGCCTCCATCGACCACAGTAACGTGCTGCATATCCAGCGTGTGATGGATCGCATTCAGGAGATTGGAGTTCGTTCCATCGGCATTATCGGTTTGACCTTCAAGGCAGGAACCGATGACCTGCGTAACTCTGCCGCCATTAAACTTGCGGAACTGGTTCTTGGTAAGGGATGCTCCTTGAGAATCTATGACCGTTACCTGAATATCGCTCGTGAAACCGAGACCAACCAGCAGGAATTGAAGAGACGTATCCCTCACTTGCTGCCCTTGCTGGAAAATGATGTGGAAGAAATCTTTAGCAAGACCACCCTGGTGATTGCTACGGTTCGTAACCCGGAACTTCCGGATTTGGTACGCAAGTATCCCGATGTTCATTTCTTGGATTTGGTCCGTATGAAGGACCCGACTATTGAAACGCTGCCCAATTACGAGGGCTTCTGCTGGTAGTTTTTTATTATGAGTTTGTGTGGAAAAAAGGTTTGTATTGTTGTAGAAAACTTGCCGGTGCCTTTTGATAGGCGCGTTTGGCAAGAAGCAACATCTCTTCATGAAGCGGGTGCAGAGGTTACCGTTATTTGTCCTCAGACAAAGAAGTATCCTCAGGCTTACGAAGAACTAGACGGAATTAAGATTTACCGCCACCCTCTTCCTGAAGCCAACAGAACCTTGGATTATTTCAAGGAATATTTCTGGGCACTTTATCATGAATCCCGCTTGTTGTGGAAGATTTTCCGCAAGCAGGGTGTGCAGGATGTGATTCACGCATGTAACCCTCCTGACTTGATTTTTATTGCCGCTTTGCCGTTTTTTGCAATGACCCGTTGCAAGTTCCTTTTTGACCATCATGATATCAATCCTGAGTTGTGGATTGCAAAGTTTGGTAAGAAGGGCTTGGGCTATCGCGCCATGCTGTTGGTGGAACGCCTCACGTATTTCTTTGCAAAACACGCCATTGTAACGAACGAATCCTATAAAGAAATTGCCATGCGTCGCGGCAAGAAAAAGGATAAGGACGTGACGGTGGTGCGTAGCGGTCCTAACATCCAGAAATTGAAGGTGGGACCCGTCAAGGAAGAAGTGAAGAAGGGCTTTAAGCACCTGGTAGGCTATATTGGTGTGATGGGCAAGCAGGAAGGTATTGATCTTTTGCTCCAGTCGGTGGACTACATCGTAAACAAGAAAGGCCGCAAGGATATCCGTTTCTGCATTATGGGCGGTGGTCCTTCTCTCGAAGAACTTCGCCAGTTGAACCAGTCCATGGGTCTTACGGAATATGTGGAATTCCCGGGGCGTGTTTCTGACGAATATTTGGCTGATGTTTTGAACACTGCCGATGTTTGCGTCAATCCGGACCTTCCTTCCGAAATGAACGACAAGTCCACTATGAACAAAATAATGGAATATATGGCTTTTGGAAAGCCCATTGTGCAGTTCAACTTGAAGGAAGGTAAGTTCAGCGCTCAGGAAGCTTCCCTCTACGCAGAAAACACTAGCACAGATGATTTCGCAGAGAAAATTTTGTGGCTTCTGGAAAATCCCGAAAAGGCGGCTGAAATGGGTCGCTTTGGACGTAAGCGTGTGGAGACAGAATTGAGTTGGGATTACGAACGTCCGAAGCTCATTGGCGCCTACAAGAAACTGCTGAAGATCAAAGACTAAATTTTTTTGAAATTAAAATCTAGAAAGGCTTCCGTTTTTACGGGAGCCTTTTAAACATTCCGAATGAATAAACAAAGGAATGACAGACCTTGTAATTTCCTATTTTTGACTGAGTATGTCTATATCTTGGTATATCCAGCGAATTAAAACTTTTTCTCCGAAAGAAGTTGTTTATCGAGTCCGCCAGCGTGTGCGTACTCATGTTTTGGACAAGTCCCTATTGAAGAAAACGAGCGGGAAATCGCACCCTTTGGACTTGCCCCGTTCACGGATTATCGCAGATGCAGATAAGCATTTGATGTACCCTATATTTGAAACTTCGGTGGACATCTATAAGCCCATCGACTGGCATTTGGACTTGTCGTCGCAAAGACGTTTCCCCATGTCCTTTGCTCACAAGATTAACATTCGGTCTGATGAGTTTGGTAGTGCAAAGCATGTGTGGGAAGTGAACCGACTGCTGTTTTTAACCCGTATTGCGGTCATGTACAAGGAATCCCGGGATAAGGATTTCCTGGACCTGTTTGTCTATCACGTTACGTCCTGGAAGAATGAAAATCCATATTTGCTGGGCGTAAACTGGTACAGCAATATTGAGGTGAACATCCGCCTGATTAACTGGGCCTACTGTTGGAAATTGCTAGATGCAGAAAACTTGCAAAAGAATGATTCTGCTTTTGCGCAGTTTGTGAAGGACGTTTGGATGCCCCTTATTTTTGATCATGGGGATTATTCCTTTAAACATCCGTCCTTGTATTCTTCAGCCAACAATCACTTGATTTCAGAATATGCAGGCTTGTTTATTGCGGCTTGCTGCTGGGACATTCCTAATCGGGAGTCACGCTTGCAGTATGCCCAGGCAGGGCTGGAACGTGAAATCCTGCTGCAGAATTCCCCTGATGGAGTAAACCGCGAGGAAGCGGCGGAGTACATACAGTTTATTGACGATTTCTTCTTGTTGGCTGCCGTGGCGGGGGACCAGGCGGGGCATCCCTTCTCGGAACAATACTGCGGGAGGCTGCACCAGATGGCGAACTACTTGAACGCCATGCTTGATGTGAACTACAACTATCCCATGTATGGTGACGGGGACGATGGATTCTTGCTGCGTCCTGACGTTGGTGGACATTTTAATAATTTCAGGTCCTTGCTGACTTCCTTTGCGACCTTCTTTAACGATGTAAACCTGAAACGCTCGAATGCCTCCTGGGACGAAAAAAATCAACTCGTTTTTGGCGACCGGGGCCGCAAGGCTTTTGATAACCTTGAAGCCTGCGGTGACAATCCCGATAAGAACGCTTTCTTCAAAGAGAGTGGTCATTATATTTTTAGGAAGGTCCCTACGGACTCTGAATCTAAGGAGGGAGGAACTCGCAAGGAAACCTACTTGCATTTTGATGCGGCTCCCCTTGGCTTCTTGAGCATTGCGGCCCATGGCCATGCCGATGCCTTGAGCGTCATTTTGCATGTAGATGGATTTCCTGTCATGGTGGACTCCGGAACTTTTACCTACCACACCCACAAGGAATGGCGCAAGTACTTTATGGGAACGATTTCCCATAACACGGTCCGCGTGAACGGAATGAATCAGGCGACTCAGGCGGGGCCGACCATGTGGCTGAACCACTTTAAAAGCAAGACCCTGCAAGTGGAAACGGATTCTGTCTTTGCCTCTCACAACGGCTATGACAAAATTGGCGTAACGCCTTCCCGCGTGGTGGAGTTTAATCGAGATGCAGAAGAATTCATGATCAAGGATACCTTGAAAAGTGATGTAGCATTTCAGGCGGAACTTCCGTTCCATTTTCATCCTGAAGCAGAAATTCAGGAAGTGTCCAAGGGTGTATTTGTTGTTTCTGTGGCGGGTGCCCGCAAAGTTGAAATTACTACGGACCGCAGCTTAGATTATCGCATCGCCTGCGGTGAGGAAAATCCTATGCTGGGCTGGTATTCGGATCATTTCGGGGAAAAGGTCCCCTGCAAGATTCTTTATGCAAGCAAGGAATGCAGGGGTAGTTCTAGCTTTGAGACAAAAGTGAAGGTGCTTTCATGATTGAAAAGATTTGCCATATTGGTCCGGCCCTTTTTGTTCAGGGAGGGATTAGCTCCGTTCTGGTAAGTTACAAGAAACTGTTTAATTTGCCTGATGAAAACTTTGTCGCCAGCTATAACGGTTCTTTTGTAAAGTCGTTGCCGAAGCTGTTCCTGCTTTGTTTGCGTTTGCTGGTGTGTCCTCCCAAGAAGTTTGATTTTTTTCAGATTCACACGTCGAGCTATGGCAGCTTTTTTAGAAAGTACCTGATTAGCCGCTGCCTTCGCCTTCGGGGAAAAAGATACACTTGCCATATTCACGGAAGTCTTTTTGACAAGTTCTGCGATGGAGCCTCTTGGTTCGTCAAGTGGATGCTGAAGGATTATTTCACCCATTCGGAGAAAATCTTCATTCTGTCTTCAGAAATGAAGGATATTGTCAAGTCGGTATCTCCTGCTTCTGAAAATTTTGTAGTGGTGCCCAATCCTGGCGAAAGTATTGCCGAAGTTCCTGAAGATCTTTCCCAGCATACAGAACCGGTGAAGGTGATTTTCTCGGGAAGATTTGGGAAACGTAAAGGCGTGTACGACTTGATTGACGCTTTTGACAAAGCTTCCTTTGAAGTTCCCGTGGAACTTTACCTTTTCGGGGATGGCGAAGTGGAGAAGGTTCGAGACTGTGTGGAAAAATCCTCTAAAAAGGATTTGATCCGCGTATCTCCTTGGATGAAACATGGCGAATACATTCTGCAATTGCCAAAGTATGATTTGCTGGTCTTGCCCTCCTATGCAGAACGTTTCAGCATGAGCCTGGTGGAAGCTCTTGGCTTTGGTTTACCTGTGATTTCCACTTTTGTGGGCGGTACCGCAGAAGTTGTGGAAGATGGAGTCTGCGGATTGCTGGTACAGCCCGGAGATATAGATGCTCTTAGAACCTCGTTGGAAATTCTTGTTAATAATCGGAACAAGAGAATTGACATGGGCGTGGCTGGCTGGAAACGTGCCAGCGGCCAGTTTACTGGAAAGGTTGTCCTGGGAAAATTGATTAGCGCTTATTCGGAATTAAAATGAAACGCTTTGTAAAAAACTTGATGTGGCTTGGCATGAAATTGTTCTTTAGCGTCTTTTACCCGCTAAGGAAACAAATTTATTTTAGAGCTTATGGTGGCTTGCAATATTCCTGCAATCCACGGTGTATCTCGGAGATGATTCACGAAAAAAATCCTGATGTCCGTATTGTGTGGGTGTTTTCAAATCCCGATGCGATGGATACTCCCGATTATGTGTGCAAGGTGAAAAAGAATACTTTCCAGGATTTTAAAGCCTTGTTTACTTCTAAAATCTGGGTGATGAACGCAGGAATGGTAATTCCTTTTAAACGTAAGGGTCAGATTTTTATTGACACATGGCATGGGGATCGTGCTTTTAAAAATGTGACGATGGATATTCACGGATGTGCCTCTGGAATCGCCTATACAAAAGTGGACTATGTGCTTTCGGGTTCTGATTATGGGGATAGAGTTTTCTTGGAACAGCTAAACGTCAAAAGTGAAATTTTGAAGGTAGGGTCTCCCCGAAATGATTTGTTCTTTGGCGAGAATAAAACGTTACGGCAGGAAGTCAAGAAACGGCTGCGTTTGGAATCTTTCGATCATGTGCTAATGTTTGCCCCGACTTTTAGAGAATACAAGCTTGATGAAAAAAGGCTGGACTTTACCAAGTTGATCGAGATGTTGAATCAGAGAGATTCCGCTAAGTGGTGCGTCCTGATTCGCCAACATCATAAAGCGGTTTATGACAGTTCCTGGGAAAATGATGAACGAATTTTCAATGTATCCAAGTATCCTGAAATGGCTGAATTGCTATTGCTGTCGGATGTCGTGATTTCTGATTATTCGTCCCTGGTGGGTGATTATGTTTTGCAGAAACGACCTGTAGTGCTTTATGTACCTGACTTGGAAAACTATAAGGCGGGGCGCGGTCTCAACTTTGACTTGGAAAAGAGCCCTTTTGTATATGCCCAGAATGAAACAGAACTTTTTGAAAAAATAGTGAATCTGGACGAATCTTCTGCCCAAAAGAATTGCGAAGATATTCTTGATTTTTATGGGCATGTGGCAGATGACGGTCACGCCACAGAACGGGTTACATCTTTCATTCTAGAAAAATTATGAGAAAGAATTCCCTTTCGGTTATCGTTCCTGTACACAACGTGGCTCCCTATGTAGAACGATGCTTGGAATCGTTACGCGAAATAAACTCCATCGATGTTACGTTCTATCTTGTGGAAAATGGATCCAGCGATTCCAGCTATGAAATCTGTGCAAAAGCTGCGGAAAGCGATTCAAGATTTGTTCTGCTAAAGTTGGACGAAGCTGGCGTGAGCAACGCACGAAACCAGGCTCTTGAAATGTGTGACAGCGAGTATGTCACCTTTATGGATGCTGATGATTACATTGATAGTAAAGCTTTTGAGAAGGCTTTTTCCTGCTGTGTGTCTCAGGAACCTGATTTGTATTTTTCGTCTTACCTTGTGGACGAGGATGGCAAGAAAAATCAGATTTTCATGAACTTGAAAAAGTCGGAGTTCAGGGATGATGAAATTTTTAGCGGCATTGTGCAGAACCGACTTGCTCCGGGAATAAAGTTTTTTGGATGTGTCTGGAGAGTCTTTTTCAAGCGAAGTCTCATTGGCGATTTGCGATTTAACAAGGAAATGTGCTATCAGGAAGACGTGGCGTTTTTGATTCGTTGTTCCCTGAAGGCGAAATTCGCTATTGCAAACGATGATGTTGCCTATTATAACTACAGGACGAATCAGGGCTCTGCCAATGCCAATCCTAAGGTGAATAACTCTGCACGTCGCCTGGATTTGATCAGGGAAATAAAGGACATTGAAAAAAGTTCTGGACGAAACTTTGATTTTACCATTGCTCAGAGAACCATTTCTTACTATGCCAAGCGATGCAGTGAAATTGCCTTGTGCCCTGGGGTAAGGAATCGTGTTGCAGCTGTACTTGACGTTCATAGACAGCTAGAACAAAAACACATTGTGTTATGCAATAGCCGTGTGCTGGGGAAAGTATTCTCGATTTATATTAGAATGAGGGCAAAGGGCTTTCACCGGTTGGCCTTAATCCTGATGATCGCCAGATACTTGTTCCGCTAGGCTCTCCTCATCACTTCCTTCGTATTCCAGCTCTTTTAATTTTCTTGTTTTGGCGATGCAGAATCCTATGAGGGTGAATCCATAGATGATGCTGTTGGCCAATGTTCCCGAAAGGATGAGGAATACCGTAAACGATGCGGTTATTAAAGAACCGCTTTGGGCGTATATGGATTTTTTCTTGTTGAAGAAGAAGTAGAACTGGAAATAGGCAAGGAATGCCAAGAAACATCCAAGGCCTAGGAATCCGTAGTCAATAATCTTTCTGAAAACGATGGACTCTAGACCACCGAGGTTTTCGTTGTCGGAGCCCTTGGCAAGACCTCTGGAACCGTCGTCTGTATCTCCGAAGATGTATTTTGAAGTGTACTGGACTCCGTTTCCGTAGATGGGGGACTGCTGGATGGCCAAAACAGAGAAAAGCAATTGTTCTTTTCGAAAGTCCAGGTTACTTCCACGGGAGTTTTCAAATTGGCTGATCATTATTGACAGGACGGTGCCGAAAGATATAATTGCGATTCCCAGCAAAAAAATCTTTAGGTATATATTGACACGAGAGAATAGGAATATGCCGAAGGCCATTGCGGCGCAAATCATTGCTGTTCTGGAACCGCTTACGACAATTGCGACAAGAAGAGCGATAAATAGGATAATAAGTTTCTTTTGTTCTATGATGTCTTTTTTCCAAAGCGGCAAATAGAAGGCGAATAGGCAGCTGAGTAACGTTCCCAGGGCGGTGGGGTGTACCGTGGTCACCGCGGCTCTAATTCTCCAGGAATCGGTGAAAATGCCTCCCCTTTCTAGGGATGTATAAGCCAGGTCGTAGTTCGGGTAGGCAGAGCAAATAAACGTGTAAGGAATGTTGTATTCCAGCACGACTTCAATTAGGGCGAATGCACAAAGCAGGAGGACCGGCTTATAGAATTTTTCGAAAATACTGTCATCCTGAATCTTGATGCCTGCAATGAATGCCGCGATGAGGTAGCCGTAAGTTTCAAAAAAATCTCGTGCCGCAACGTAAAATGTCTTTGCATTAAAACCTTCGGTATAAAGAATTGTCGCCGTCGTACTGGCGATAATCAATAATAGGGGAATGTAGAGGATTCTTTTGGAGTTGGACCCTTGTTTTCCTATAGATTGAACCAGTTCCGTAAGGAGATACGAGAAGATGAAAGCCTGGTTGGGAGCCATTGCAGGACTTGATATGAAAGTCCCGACTAGAGGGAACAACAACGTTCCTAGGGAAAGTGCGTAAAATTTACCTGCCTCATCGTTCTTGTAAATCCTAAAAAGGATTAACGCAAATAGAACGTATACCGGCAGGTTAAAAACGAAACTCATATCCGAAATTTAGAATTTTATTGGATGTTAAATTGGATGACTGCAGGGGAATGATCCGATGGGAAACGAAGAACCTCGGTGTCCTTGTCGTAGTATATAAAGTTTGGTACGGAATACCGGATAACTTCTAAATTCTTAGATGTAAATATGTAGTCAAATTGCCATTGGCTATAGCGCTTGGGATCAAAGTAGTTGACGCTACCGCTGGGATTGTAGATTCTTTTGGTCTGGAACTGCGCCTCCAACAAGAAACCGCTTTCATTTAAGATGGTAAAGGGCTTCTCCCTCTTGTCTACGTTAAAATCTCCGGAAAGAAGAACCGTGGCGTTACCGGCAATGTTGCTGATGGAGTCTTTTAACATAAGGGCGCTGTTTATTCGAGCTTCTTTACCCTTGTGGTCAAAGTGGGTGTTGAAGACGAAGAATATTTGCTTGTTCTCGTCTTCGATTTTAGCCCAGAGGCAGGTCCGCTTATTTTTGGCGTCCCATCCACGGCTTCTCTTGTTCGGTGTTTCCGACAGATAGAATTCGCCAGTCTTTTGAACAGAAAATCTTTTTTTATAAAAGATGGCGTTTTGGGATTTTTCGTGTAAGTAAACGTGGTTGTATTCGGGAAGGGAGTTTTCCAAATCTTTTACGAAATTCGGGTTGACTTCCTGAACGTTGAAAAAATCAGGATTGACAAATTCGACGGCCTCCACAATATGGGGCAATCTTTTACTCCATATATTTCCGTTGAGGGTGTCGTCTGGATTTTCGCATCTTACGTTCCATGTCATGAAATCATAGCTGAAAGCATGGGCGATGCAAAAGAGGATTATTAGAAAGATCTTGTTCATTTGTATTTCGAATTGTCGCAGGAAATGTGCCAAATACTTTTTACGTTCGTGAAACCGTCAAAGAAGATTAACTTGAAAAGTCCTGTGCCGACTTTCAGTAAATAGCTGGATAGCAAAATGACTGCCAAAATAAGAGGGAGGTTTCCGGGAAACCAAGAGTTGTAATTGTCGGTGATGATAGAAAACTGGACTAGGTATATTTCTAGAGTTAATCCGGAGATGACAAATACAACGGGGGAGAGAACTTTGTTGTGGATAATCTTAGAGGCAAGGCCGGAATCGAAAATCTTGAACAGGTAGTAAATTGCCGGGAGAAGGCAGAGAGGGGACAAAATCTGCAGGGGGTAAAGGGAAGAATGTCCCTTGATGTAGATTTTGGTGATGTTAAAGGCTCCGTAAAACAACAAAAACAGAACTAGGTCCTTCTTGAAGTTGTATTTCATAGTGGCATTCTTCGATGCAACCCAACCGCCAAAAAGGAATATCTGGAAGTAGTAAGTGCATTTGAAATAGTAGTTCGCTATATCCACAAAATAGTCTTGGCGGTTAAAGAGAACGACGGCATAAATTATGAGCATCACCGGATAAGTTGCAAGAATGATTTTGAAAATATGTTCTTTGCAGAATAAAAGTATGGGGTGATAGGCGATGTAGAATACGAGAATGGCCCAGACGAACCATGTGTGGTTGAGATCTGTTTCTAGATTGATGTAGCCATTGAAGATGGCTTTAGCAAGAACAAAGACAAATGTGGGCAAAAGCAGTTTTGAGAACTTGGTTTGGAACCAAGAAATGCTCTTTAGATTTCTAGAGGAATAATACAGACCAAATCCGGAAATGAAGAAAAACAATCCGTTTCCTAGGGAACCGCCTGTAGCAAGGAACGATAGGTTTGCTGGAAAACACTTGTCCAGATGTGACCATGTAATCAAAAAAGCGGCAAAGAATTTCAAGAGGGTGATGGCTGAACTCATGGAGGCCTCTTTATAGGTCTATGGTATGAATGAAGCTAATGTTAAATCTAATAAGATGGGAATCGTCAAAATGATAAGGAACAGTAATGGTGGTTGTTATCTCGCTGTGAGAATCCCTGATGATCAAGCCGCCAAATGCTCTTTCGTCAATCTGGTTGTATTCAGGAATGTTTCGTGCTCCAGCAACAATGCCAACGCTTGGAAAAATGAAGGACCGGATTTGAGTCTCGTATAAAGTAGCATATTTTTCGCGGCTGTGGTAATAAGGATCTAACTCCATTTTTAGCTGGAAATATTGAAATCTAAACCAGTCTACAGAAAATCTGGATCCGAAGTAATAAAAGTCGGAATCATATCGCGTGCCAAAGAAAGGATTAATTCCCAAAGAAAGCGTGGGGGAGAAATTCAAATGAACGTAGGGATTTATTTCAACTTGCTGAAGTTCCAGGTCTTGCTTGAAAACGGTGTTCTTGATGAAAAATCCAAAAGTCCGGTTGTGCTCGTATCCGATGTAGACTCGCTTTTGATTTTCCGCACCTAAGAATATTCTTGGGTGTGCCATAAGAGATGTGACAAGAATGGCAATTAGAACAACGAATTTTCTCATAGAGCGTCTCTTACTAACGAACTTAACAAGTCGTATCCTTCTTCGGTCAGATGCAATCCGTCGCTGTAGTAATCTTTGATAATTGCAGAGTCTTTTAGGAAGTGCGGATAAGCATCGACAAAGGTGCTTTTGAAATCCTGGTTTTCGAGACTGCTTTTCAAACTGTCGTTCAGAACCTTGATATAGGGATTCAACGCACCCTTTTCTTCATAATGGCGGTCTCTAGGCAAAATGGAAATCACGACGTAGTTGCTTGATTTAATCTGGTCAAGCAACTTCATGTATTTTTTGATGTAGACACCTAAAAAGACTGCCTTTAGACTATCGCTTTTGGCGACCGCATTTAGATTGTTGGTTCCAATCATGATGACGGAGGGAATATCCTTGCATTCAGAAAGGTCCCAATCAAACAGGTCGTCGATTTTTGCCCCGTTCACTCCGTGGTTTGCTGTGGAATGTTCTGGAAAGAAAAAGTCCGTGTCCCACATGTGGGTGATGGAGTCGCCGATAAAGCAAACGTTGGTGGGTTCTTCAAAGGAGCATGCCGCAAAAAACAGACACAAGGCGGTTGCGACAGCTGCCATCGATTTGCGAAGAGACGTAAATTGCATAATTATTTTTCTTTGATGATGTGCTTTAGAGTGAATCCGCTAGCTTTGTTGGCCAATCGGAAAATGCGAGGATATCTTTTGAAAATCTGGAAAAGAAATCTGTAGCAACCAGTTCTTTGAATGTTTACGGAAGGTGCATCTGCGATCATATCTTGAACGTCGGAAAATGCAGACTTGGGATCCTTTAAAATCCGGTCCAGTTCGTGATGCGTTTCTTCAAGAACGGAACGTTGAATATCCTTGTTCGCCAAATCATAACAGGTAAGCCCGAAGCTTGCATAATAATGCAGAATTTTCGCGTTGTATAAATACTTCAGTGCCGCAGACCTTCTGCTAACTTGACAATTCCATGTTCCGTCAATTTCTTGAATGATACCGTGCATTTGGGCGTTGGCTTCGTTTAAGGCGGTTTGGTCATAAACGATGGCGAAACTTTTTAAAGTCTCTTTCCATAGGTTGTGCCACAGGTCAAAAAACTTTTTGGTCTCTGGACATTTCTTCACCCAAATAACGCCGCTGTTGAAATGCTTGTCTTCAAAGCCCGAAGACCATTTTAAGGGTTTGGAACGTTCGTCGTAAAAACTTTGGTAGCTACTTTCGGAAATAAGCAAATGCCTGTCCAGAACCATGCCTATGGCTTTGCTCTGGTCAATGTCACCAAGGTTGTCGCAAATCAACGTGTCGCCGTCTATAAAGAGAAAATCCTCATCAATGTAATTGTACATGGATGTTTTCAGATAACGGGAACGGTCGCGGTTGTTCATCTCGCTAGGGACTTGTACAATACAGATTTCCAGGCCGAGCCGTTGGTGGTATACTCTTTTTCCGCATAAAGTCTTGGCGGTATCCTGATCGACAATAATTACAATTCTGGCGTTGTCGTTGTGGTTCTTTAGACTTTCGGCACTTATCATGGTCTGTTCATAATAAGAGTCTTTTTCGTTGCTGACAAGAACATAGACGAATGTCATGGAAACCTCTTTTTGCAGGGTTACTTGCCCAACTTGAAAAGTCTCTTGAGGAACTTCAACTTGTGTCCCATAATCCATAGATTGCCTACGAATATGGAAAAGTCCTTCCAGCTCTTGGAATGCAGGAATCGCTCGAAGGATGTATGGACATGGCGGTATTGCTGTTCTGTAAAGTTAGGGTAGACGCCAAAGCTGTTGGCGAACTTTTCCTGTTCCAGAAGTGAAACGATGTCGCGGCGGGTCATGTTCTTCTTGAAAGTCTTGGAGGTCCAGCTGTCGTTGGAAATGGATTTTCGATGGTCTGCTGCCACTAGAGAGGAACACCGGATCTTTCCTTTGCAGAAGCTCAGGAGTGACATGGCCACGTCTCCATTAGTGTAGTCCATTTCGAAATATTTTTTTTCTAGGTCCGTGGGCATGGGATTAAAAATGTTTCGGTACATACGGGTGCAGGTTTGCCCGAACAAGACTCCCTTTTCAAAGTCTTGAAGCGTGTAGTCCCGGTCTTCCATGCTGGTGTAGGTTTCAAACCATTTTCGCCAAATGGGATTGTCCTTGGTCATGGGAGTGCCGTTGTCGTCGACAATTCGTACGTTATGCCCGATGGCAAAATAGTCGGGGTTTGCTTCCAGAAAGTCCACTTGCATTTGCAATTTGTTGGGGTCGGTCCAATAATCATCGCCTTCGCACTCGGCGATGTATTTGCCTTTCAATAGGGAGTTGGCTGCGCGAGTCAGGGAACCGTCATGCTTGGACCACTGATTTTCGGTTTGGCAAAGAGCTCTGAAAATCAGAGGGTATTTCTTTTCGTATTCACGAATTATATTTGCTGTACCATCAGTGGATGCGTCGTCATGGATGCAGATGGTAAAGGGGAAATCAGTTTCTTGCATCAGGAAACCGTCCAGAGTTTGGACGATATACCTTTCTTGATTGAATGCCAGACACCTGATGGAAACCAACGGATGGTCGGTATCCTTGTTGTTCCACTTTGCGATGATCTCTTCTTGGGATTTGTTCAGCATGACGTTCTGGTAAGGAATTTATTTAATTAGAGTGTTGATCTTTTCCAAGCGATTCAAGGCTTCGTTCAGTGTTTCGTCCTTCTTTGCAAAGTGGAGACGAATCAAGTGATGTACATCTTCCTTGAAGAAGCAAGATGCAGGAACTGCTCCCACGCCTATTTTTTGAGCCAGGTCTACGCAGAAGTCTACGTCGCTCTTGTAGCCGAACTTGCTAATGTCTGCGAGAACAAAATAAGCACCCTGAGGATCTGTAAATTGGATTCCCAAATCCTTGAGACCCTGGGTGAAGATGTTCTTCATGTGGGTGTAATGCTGCTGGAGACCGATGTAGTAGTCGTCGCCGAAATTCAAGCCCACTACGGTTGCTTCCATCAGGGGGGCTGCTGCACCTACCGTCAAGAAGTCGTGTACCTTCTTGACACGGTCAATGATGCGTTCGCTGGAAATCACGTAGCCAAGACGCCAACCTGTGATAGAGAAGGTCTTGGAAAGGGAGGAACATATGAGTGTTCTTTCTTCCATTCCCTTGAGGGTGGAAATGTGCTTGTGTACGTGGGGAGCGTAAATGATATGTTCGTAGACTTCGTCGGTAATGACGTAGATGTCGTACTTGATTGCAAGATCAGCAATGATCTGGAGTTCCTG
>JAZRXW010000063.1:0-27374 GCA_045600425.1 Fibrobacter sp. | reverse complement strand
AAATTTGGGAGCAAAGACTATGTGATATTTGCAATTCCACGTTGTATGAGCGGTTGTATTTCTATTATTCATATTAATCCTCTGGTTTTTATTGTGATGCAGTTGGCAGACCGCACCATCAATTTAGCCAAAGGATTTTTTCATGATCGCCAGAAGGCTTTATTTGAACTCCCCAGCATAGCTGGGGGTTTTCGTTTTTATCCAAAAAAAGGACTGGCATCCGCCAGTCCCGATTACGAAAGTACATCCACCCCAAAGTTCCTTGAAAACTTGCGGGCAGAAATATTCTACACCGTCAACTTTTTCTTGTTTACGTGGGCTTCTACCACGTTGATGACATAGTCGCCCAGGTGTTCGCAGGCATTCACCACGTCCATGTAATGCACGGACATCTGGTAGTTATACTTCTTGTCGTTGATGTCGGCGACGTTACGTTCCTTAAGACTCTTGCGATAGTTGTTGATTTCGTTTTCCACATTGCGGGAACGGTTGTAGTCAGCACCGGGCTTATCTTCTTCCACGTCGATCATGTAGTCGAGAGCGGTATTGCACAGTTCCACCATGTGGTTGATGTGCTTGTACTGATCCTCGGTAAAGTCGTCCTTGCTGCGGAACTTGTGGTTGATGGCTCGGGCCATGTTGTAGCAAGCATCGCCGATACTTTCCATTTCAGAAATTTCACGAAGCATAGACTGAATGGTTGCCTTACTTTCGTTAGACAGGCGACCTTCGCTAACCTGGTTCAGGTACTTGGCGATTTCCACTTCCATGTTATCGCTGATACCTTCGTACTTTTCAATTCGGCTGAAAATCTTGGTGAAATCGTTTTCTTCCTTGGTGGTCAGCAAGTCCGGAACCATATTGAACATCTTCTTGCAACGTTGTGCAAACAAGATAATTTCCTTGCGAGCCTCGAACAGAGAAAGTTCTGCAGTAGAAAGAATGCCGCCGCTAATGAACTTCAGGCGGAACTCATCATCTTCGGCCTTGTCCTTGATAATCTTGCAGATCAAGGTTTCCATAGGCTTGATAAACCAAATGAGAATCAGCACATTCACTACGTTAAACATAGTATGGAAGCCGGCCACGGCGAAGGTGACGCCATCCTGGGCGGCCTTGACTTCTTCAGGAGTAGAAGGCTTGAGGCTCGGGTCAAAACCAACCAAGCCGCACACCATGTTAATGAAGGGGTGGAACACGATGAGCACCCACACCACGCCAAACATATTGAACAGCAAGTGAGCAAGAGCTGCGCGACGGGCCTGGGTAGAAGCACTGAGGGCAACCACGTTACTGGTGACGGTGGTACCGATGTTCTCGCCCATCACAAGGGCAATGCCCTGATAAATCTCGAGGGCGCCGCTAGAACAAAGAATCAAGGTAATGGCCATGACCGCAGCAGAAGACTGCACGCACATAGTCATAACGCCGCCAATCAACAGGAACAGCAAAGTGCTGGCAAAGCCCCACTGGCCGCAAGCCTGCACAAAGTTCTGCACCGCCGGGATGTCGCCCAAGTGCATGGAAGCACCGGTGGTACGAAGAGTAGTAATGGCAAACAGCATGAATGCCAAGCCGAACAGGAATTCACTAAGGCTCTTGGAGCTGTTCTTCTTCATGTAGCTCAGGATGATGCCCAGCACAAAGCAGGGGTACACCAAGTAAAGCATGTCGAACTTGAACCCCAGCACCATGATCCAACCGGAGATGGTGGTACCGATGTTTGCGCCCATGATAATAGAAATGGCCTGCTTCAAGGTAAGCAGACCAGCATTCACAAAGCTCACGGTGAGCACGGTAGTAGCGGTAGAAGACTGAATGGTTGCGGTTACGGCGGTACCAGTGGCCACACCCATTACGCGGTGTTTAGTCATGGTCCCCAGCATGGTACGCAGAGTGTTTCCGGTAAGTTTCTGAAGACCTTCAGACATGGTCTTCATACCAAACATCAAAAGTGCAAGACACCCAAGGAGGGTGAGCACAGCCAGTTTCATGTCCACAGCGGGCATATATGTTCCTTTTCTGGCTAAGCGAAGCGCGTCATTTGCAACCCACTACATTGGGCGTTGCAAGAGTCGTGCCGGCCAGAGTTTGCGCCGCTATCGGATCATCATCACTGCTTTTCAGCTAGTCCGGGCTCACGGCGTAGTTGTTAACCAATCAGTGTACCGCCAAATATAGAAAAAGGCGAATAAAGTACAAGAGCCTGCTCTTGTATTTTTGAGCCACCCTGTATACGATTGAAACACACCATATGGGAATTGCGAGCAAAATCTGTAAAGGGTATGGAATGCGAAAGAAAAAAAAGTCCCCGCCACGGGGGCGAGGGGTGGGTAGGGAATTTACTCAATGGTCGTATTTTCTGCAGCGTCGTTTGTATATACGCTGAATGGAGTAATCGGGGGTGTTTCTCCCCCACTGACCATTAGCAGAAAATCGGGAGAGCAATCCATTTTTAGGATATCCATCTTGGGAGCTGTATATACCTTCTTTTCAATATTTTCTTTTAGGTTTTTCATATTTTGCTCCTTATTTTACGACAGCGGGAACGCCCTTATTGAGGAAAACGCCCTTTGTGGAAGGTCTGCGATTCATGTTACGCCCCTTCAAATCGAACCAAGGACCATTATGATTCCTTTGCATCGGGAAAATCAAGGGCTGACGGATTCTTGTGATTTCTCCTTCAGTAGAGTCAGACAACTCCGGGTCCACCGGAGAGAAATCTACAGGAATCCAGCTGATGGTATCTACGTCGGTGCCAAGAATTTTCAGCAACATTTGTGTCGGTCGAGATGATTCTTCAAGCTGGACGCCGGAGGCAGAAGCAGCACGCATCATGCCCGGCATCGGATTAGTCTTTGCCGTATTGGGATCGGTACCTTCAGGAGCAAGAATGTATGCGCGCAAAATCGGGCTGTTTCCCGTAACTATATGAACAAACTTTCCTCCAGAGAAGGCGTACACACGACCATCATCAGAACTGCCTGATCCAAAAGTTCTTTTTGTGTAAAGACCAACAAAATTCCACGGACCAGCTGGGTCTGCCGGATTTCGATCGAATGACATACTTTTAGCAACGCCATCTCCATCTGTTTTCATTACAGTCGTGGAACCATTAAATGTCAGCTTACTTTCTGTCGGGCAAACAAGATACGGGGTATGAGCCTCGACATTTCCTGTTACCTCGACAACACCGATATGCCAATACACATTGTCTTCATTAGGAGCCAATTCTACAGGAGTGAAGAATTTTGCGCCTACAATATTTTTGACGTCCATTGTAAAAGGCAATACTGTAGTGGAGAACGGCAATGTTGTTGGATCTGAACTTGGGCCTGCTGCAGCGCATTCAGATGAAACTTTTGAAAATTGACGATTATATTCAACGCCATAGACTGGGAAATTCTCTGGCATATTCAAGGTAGATACGGTATCGGTCAGTTCAAGTTTAAGAACTGCAACAAGAACCACACTTGTATTGCACACATTTTCTGTTCCTTCTAAATGACAAGTCTCAATTTCCTTGAAATCAAAATCTATGCCTTTCATTCCCTTTTCTTTTAAATCATCAATCTGTGCTTGAAGATGCTGTTTTGCTGCTTCAAGTGGATTAACAGGGTCTTCGCCGCTATCACCGCCACCTTCACCTGAGCCAGGATCTTCAGGAATCTTGCCATAGATATTTGCCCAATAATTGGCGACGATAGAGGCAGGGTCGGAACTTACATAAGCTGTAGCAGCGGCGGCAGTTTGATTTGTGAAATTTACAGTACAGTCGGAAACATTTTTTGCATTACAACCAAGGTTTGAACCTTCGATGGTCGTTCCTCCGCCACCTTTAGAAAGTTGTTCACCTACCAAAGGGAATATATTATGTGAGCTAAGGTTATAACAATTCTCTACTTTAATATTTGTTTTCATTACAAAAGTTCCAATCAACCCCGCTCCATAAACACTTCCATCACAATAGCTGTGGCGGAATGTAAAATTACCAGTGTCACCACCACCAACAGAACCAACCAAACCTCCATTTCCCCCTGTAGTCGCACCATTGACAACGCCGGAAAAGCCGCACTTTTCAAGCGTCAAGTTCGTATTTTGTTCTGCATATGCAACAAAACCTCCAGCACCATAAGGGCACCTAGCTTGAGCTCCATTCTTTCCATTGCAAGGGCTTTGCGCATTAGTAAAAAAATACGAATCCTTGATATATAAGTTTTTTATGGTGACAGTTCCCGTTGTATTGCTTATAAAACCAACACCATCGTTACCCATAGCATACAATCCATAAATCGTGTGGTCCTGGCCATCAAAAGTGCCAGCAAAGTTCCGTAACGGAGTCCACGATTTTTCTGAACCACAATTGTTACCACAAGCTAATCCATCGCCAGCATCGTTCAACAATTGAGCATTACCCAAATAATGGATATCAGCAGTCAATTTGGCGCAGCCGGTAAATCCAGTTGCAGCGACATTCTTTGCAAATCCTTCCAATTCATCTGCCGTGCCAATGAGGTAGCACTTGTCTCCAGTGGATTCTTGCTGCGGAGTCACAGCCTCAGCCCCCGCATTCCCCACGAACGCGGCGACCATTCCAAACATCACCAAAACCTTTTTCAGCATAAAGTTTCTCCTTCTGCTTATTCCGTAACAAAATAATAATTTTGCCGTTGGTTGTAAAATATTTTTATTACAACGTTGCTATAATCACACAAATTAGCAGAACAGAGCACTCAAAATTCGGAATTTTACGCTCATTGAAAAAAATCCCCGCTTTCGCGGGGATGACAATTATAATTCGCGGGGACGACTGTCAATAATCACGAGAATGAGTGTTATTCACTGAAAGGATAACCGCAAAAACAGGGATGATGGTTGGGGTTATTTTTCGCGGACCATGGCCACGGCCTGGCTGGCGATGCCTTCCCCACGACCGGTAAAGCCCAGCTTTTCGGTGGTGGTGCCCTTGATGCCGATTTGCTTTACGTCCAAATTAAGCACCCGGGCGATGTTCGCCTTCATCTGTTCCTTGTGGGGGTTCACCTTCGGGCGTTCGCACATCACAATACTGTCGATGTTTATGATGTCATAACCAGCCTTGTTCACCTCCTCCCCTACCTTGCGAAGCAGTTCCTGGCTGTCGGCACCCTTGAAGGCGGGGTCTGTATCCGGGAAGTAGGTGCCAATATCGCCGAGACCCGCAGCACCCAGCAGAGCGTCGCTAATGGCGTGGAGCAGCACATCGGCGTCGCTGTGACCAAGCAAGCCCTTTTCATAAGGAATGTCCACGCCGCCGATAATGCACTTGCGGCCTTCCACCAGCTTATGCACATCAAAACCAATACCAGAACGATACATCTTATCCATAGTGAACCTCAATATAATAAACAATTTCCTTAATTTGCGAAAAAAGCGGGGTGGCCGAACCTTTTTCACTCACAACCCCGCTAAACAAGAAGGTTTTTACAGCCAAAGCCGCCGCTTCAAAACAAACTGCAACCATATCAGCGGGGTTTTTGAATATTTTAAGCCCATACCCCCGCTATTTCAGCTAACTCTCTCTCCAAAATATCCTTCTGCAACAAAAAAAAGCGGGGTTTTCAAATCAAACCTTTTGAAAACCCCGCCTTTTCAGCAATTTAGCAGCTAACTACAGCACCAGGCCAGGCATAACACCCAGAACCAGGAGCACCACAGCAGCCACAGCCACACCAAACTTCAGCAGGTAGCAGAAAGGTGCACTCTGAGCGCAGCAGCACTTGATTTCGGATTCGCACTTAGCAGGTGCAAAGAGCACGAAGGCCACACGCAGGTAGTAGACGGCTGCAACCAGAGACAAGCCGAATGCAACTGCAGCAAGACAGCCAAGACCACCAGCCATTGCCTCGGAGAACAGGGAGAACTTGGCCAGGAAACCAGCTGCAGGAGGAAGACCTGCAAGAGAAGCCAAGCAAACTGCTGTACCCAGGGCAACAAAAGGACGCTTGCGACCGCGACCGCGGAGATTTTCCAGAGTTTCGTTGCGATCGTCACGACCAGCCAAATAGGCAACACCGGTAAGTGCGCCAGCAGAACCGATAGCATAAGTCAGCAGGAAGTAGAACATTGCGCTCAACTGGACGGTACCCTTCTCCACAAAAGCGGGAAGCAGAAGACCGATCACGATAAAGCCAGCGTTCATCACAGCGGAGTAAGCCAGGATGCGACGGATGGACTTCTGAGCGAGACCGCCAAATGCACCGTAGACCATGGAAAGCAAGGACACGATGACCACCACATAGTACAGAGCCTTGGGCTGTGCACCGAAAGTAGCAGGTTCAGCAAGGTTCCATACAGCAACGCCAGACTTTGCAGCCAGGGAGCCAAGCCATACGGAAGCAAGAGCGGCAAGTGCACCCACCTTCACGACAGCAGCCATAAAGCCAGTCACAGCTACGGAAGCACCGGTATAAACGTCAGCCACCCAGAAATGGACAGGAGCAGCACCAGCCTTGAAGAGCAGGCCGATGATAGTCAGGAAGGAACCTACTGCAAAGAGAGCTTCGCGACCTTCCAGCATCTTGGTACCAAAATGAGTAGAACCCGTTGCACCGTAAATCAGAGCCACACCGTAAAGGAAGATAGCGCTGAAAATAGAACCGGAAACGAAATACTTGAAAGCACCTTCGTTAGCGTTTGCATCCTTACGGCGCAGACCCACCAGGGCGTAAATCGGGAAACTAGCCAGTTCCATACCCAGGAACAGAGCCAGATAATCGATAGCCTGAGTCATGAGGGCTGCACCACAAGTAGCAAGCATCAAGAGGGCGTAAGCTTCGCCACCCTTGAACTTTTCGTGACCGAGGGTCCACTGCACACCGGCAATGCCCAGGAAGCCGCAGAACAGAACTGCAATGCCCAGGATACGGCGAACAGGGTCCATGGCATACAGACCGAACAGCGTGTCAGTCGTCACCAGAGCGTAGGAGGCCATAGCCACCAGAATAAAAGCAGTAGCAATCCAAGGGAGAACCTTGTGCTTGTTTTCATCCTTCAGGAATGGTTCAGAGGCAAGAGTGATCAAGGCGCCAACGGCAACCAGGATAACCGGCAAGAGAATGATAATGTTACTCATTATTTGTTACCTCCTTCTTGAGCAGCAGGAGCATTTGCTTCGGCAGACTGCATCTCCTTCAGCTGAGCAACCAGGTTGTCAGCTTCTTCTGCGCTAAAGCCATTGGAAAGCAGATTTTCCTTCAGCTGGCGGAAATCATCTTCGGACATAGGCTGGGCCACTTCTTCGATGTTTTCTTCAGCAGCGGAAGCGGAAGAATCGGCGGCAGCCTTCAGTGCATCATAGGCTGCAAATTCATCTTCAGCGGCGGCGTAGGCAGCATCGGCTCTAGCACGAACCTGTTCGGCGACGGACTCTTCATCTTCTGCTTCGGGATGCTGCATCTTTTCGATGGTTTCCTGAGAAAGCAGGTTGTAGGAATTTTCCGTCACGAAAGAAGGATGGAAACCGAACACCAGCAGGAGCACTGCAAGAACAGCAATGGAAGAACCTTCCAAGGCAGTCATTCGAGGACCTTCGACATATTCACTTTCAGCCTTGCCGAAGATTACCTTCTGGACAAAGCGCAACATGTAGGCTGCAGAAAGGATAATGCAAAGACCAGCCACCAGAGCAGGAACAGGACCCACCACCCAGAGAGAAACCAGGACGGTGAATTCACCGATAAAGCCTGCGGTGCCAGGAACAGCCAGAGCCATTACAGCCACAAAGCCAAACAAGGTGCCAAACACGGGAGTCTTGCTAGCAAGGCCACCCATCTTGGAAAGTTCGCGAGTACCGGTGTAGCGTTCTGCAATACCCATCAAGAAGAACTGGGCACCAGCGGAAAGACCGTGAGCCACCAGAAGGATAAGCACTGCGGGGAACAATGTATCAGCGATGGTGAAAAGACCCGCAACAGCGAGGCCCAAGTGCCCCATAGAGCTGAAAGCCAGAAGTCTCTTGGCATCGTTGGCACGAAGAGCCATCAGGGCACCGTAAACAGCAGTTACAAGACCCAGGGCAATCATCGCACCGGAAATATCCATGGTACGTTCCGGGAAAATCAGGATCACCCAGTAAAGCATACCAAAGACACCAGCCTTACTCATAGCACCCGTAAGGATAGCAGAGAGCGGAGACGGAGCTTCAGCATAGGAAATTGCCTGCCAGCCGTGGAACGGGAAAATTGGAGTCTTCACCAGGAATGCCAACAAGAAACAAATCACGATGGTCATCTGGACAGAAGGATCCATCACATGGAAGGCGCTTGCCAAGGAAACCGGAAGTGCGTTGTCTGCCACAGAGATCATATACCACAAGGCAACCATCATGGGAGCAGAACCCACCAGGGTGTAAATGGCAAAGGTCATGGCAGCCTTGGCACGATCCTTTCCGCCAAACCCAGCAATGAGAATGGCAGCAGGAATCACCATAGCTTCAAAGAAGAAGAAGAACAGGACTGCATCACCCGCAAGGAAGGTACCGTTCATGGCACCCATCAAGGAGAAAATCCCGATGGCGAAATTGCGGTAATTCTTGCAAGAAGTGGTGCGGGCACAAACCAGAGCCACCAAAGAAAGCACTGTGGAGAGGAATGTCATCCAAGCACCAAAGCTCCCGCTATACAAGAAGTAATAGACGGGACCCTTTGCACCAGGGATGCGGAACCATTCCATAGGGTCGGTAGACTGGTTACCAGTAGCAATCAGAGCTACGGACATTGCCACAAAGGCAATGCCAAAGAGGAAGGCCATACGGGAAGAAGACTTAGGATCTTCCTTGGAGGTTGCCACCATAAGAATGGCAGCAACAAACGGGGCCAAGACAAGGAGATGCAACAGCATTAGATCAAACCTCCAGTCAGAAGAACAACAATCACAAGGGCAGCAACGCCGGCAACGCTAAGTGCGAGCTGCAAACGAACCTTGCGGACCTGGAAAGAAGCGGCTCCATCACCGAGGATTTCGACGATACCAGCCACCAACCACTGAACAAACTGAACCAGCTTATCCACGCAGTTGTCGACAATCCAAGCGACAATATGAGTAAGGCCGATGAACCAACCGTGAATGATATCAAAGAGGAAGGTCCAGGTAGCCTTGCCACCTTCAGGACGGGTGCTACCAGTAGCAGCAGGAATCTTCTTGCTAAACAGAGAGTAAGCAATAATGATACCCACCAAGGCAGCTGCGGTACCAAGAGCAGCAAAAATCATGGGGTTAACGTGAGCAGCAGCGTGAGTTACAGAGAGCTGAGCCTCACCCACCACCGGTTCGAGAGCCTGCTCGAAAGTGGTGAGGCCAAGAGATTCGGCCCAGAGATAACCAGAGGCCACTGCACCAGCGGCAAGAAGCACCATAGGGATAAGCATGCAAGCCGGAGCTTCGTGAATGTGTTCTTCACTTTCCTTAGAACCGCGGTATTCACCGAAGAAGGTCATGATGATCAGACGACCCATGTAAACTGCCGTAATGACTGCAGTCAGAAGACCGACAGCATAGAATACCGGGCCCATGGGACCACTCATATACAGCTTTTCAAGAATCAAGTCCTTAGACCAGAAACCGGCAAAGCCCGGAATGCCGATAATAGCGGCAAAGGCAAGCAGCATGACACCTGCGGTAACAGGCACCTTCTTGGCCAAGCCACCCATCTTACGCATATCCTGTTCACCTGCGAGAGCGTGAATCACAGCACCGGCACCCAGGAACAAGGCAGCCTTGAAGAAGGCGTGGGTAAAGACGTGGAAGATGGAAGCATCAAAGGCAGCCACACCGGCAGCCATGAACATGTAACCCAGCTGGGAGATAGTGGAGTAGGCGAGCACCTTCTTGATGTCGTTCTGGAACAAGCCAGAAACAGCAGCCCAGAAAGCGGTAAGAGCGCCAACCACGGTAATGATGTCCAAGACCAGCGGGAGAACAGCAAACATGGTAGAAAGACGAGCCAGCAGGTAAACGCCAGAGGTCACCATGGTAGCGGCATGGATCAAGGCAGATACCGGAGTGGGACCAGCCATTGCATCGGGCAACCAGGTGAGAAGAGGAATCTGAGCGGACTTACCGGTGCAACCGATAAAGAAGCAGATGCCAGCAACAGTAAGAGCTGGAAGAATGATCTGAACCTGACCGCCAGCGATAGCATTCTTAAGGAAAGCAATCAAGGTATCGTAGTTCAGGATTGTAGTAGTCTGAGCAAAGTTCAGACCCAAGAAGATGAGCATCAACATACCCAAGAGGAAGCCGATATCACCCACACGGTTCACAATGAAAGCCTTGTTTGCAGCCTTGCAGTTGTCCTTGTTGTGATTCCAGAAACCAATCAGCAAGTAGGAGCAGAGACCCACACCTTCCCAACCAAAGAAGGTCAGGAGCAAGTTGTCGGAGAGCACCAGAACAATCATGCTGAAGAGGAACAGATTGATGTAGGCGAAGAAGCGGGCAAAGCCACGATCGCCGTGCATATATCCGATGGAATACAGGGTAATCAAAGAACCGATACCCGTTACAAACAAAAGCATCACGCGAGAAAGGCCATCGAACAGGAAGCCGAAATTCACGTTCAGGAACGGAACATCGATCCAGTTGCAAAGGACACCGCGAATGCCGTCTTCGGGCATATTCAAGGCAAGAACCACAACGCTTGCAAAGGCCAGTGCGGGGAACAGCACAGCAAGTGCACCCACAAAACCTTCAGAGGGTCCCTTCTTGCTACCGGAAGACGCAACAGCAACAATGCCAAGCAGAATCGTTCCAATTAGCGGGAAGAGAGGAATAAACCAAAGCGGTAAATTTGTCATATCTTACCCCTTCATGTTTGTAAAAGCGTCAGAGTCAACGCTTTCGCGGTTACGGAAAATCATAATCACCAGAGCAAGGCCAACGCAAGCTTCTGCTGCAGCCACTGCAATCGTGAACAGGGGAACGATCTGACCTGCGACACTCAAATCAGCAGGCAAAGTCTTTGCAAAGCCGACCATACTCAAGTTCACTGCGTTCAGGGCCAGTTCAACGCCCATGAGCACAAAGAAAATGTTACGGCGAGAAATTGCAACAACCAGACCGATGGTAAAGATGACCAGAGCTAGAATCTGGATATACATCGCTTGGAGTTCCATTACTTTTCCTCCTTTTCAGAGACCTCAGACCCGATGCGCTTCTTAGCCATGAGCACTGCGGCAGCCATGGAGGAAAGAAGGAGCAGGCCAAGCACTTCAAACAGAATGAAGTAACCAGGACCAGTCTGAGACATGTTGAAGAGCGTCTCGGAAGTGAGCTTCACATTGCCCGGCAGCGTGGTGGCGTCGAAAGCCAGAGGAGCACGAACCAAGATGAAGCCAACCAGGCCAGTCAAGACAACCACAGCGGGCACAACAAAGAGAGAAACCTTGTCGAAACGCGGTGTGTTGTTGTCCTTGCCAGCGTTCAGCACCATGATCACGAAGGTCAGGAGCATCATGATAGCACCGGCATAGACCATCACCTGGACAACACCCATGAAGGGGCTGCCGATAAGGCCATAGATGCCAGCCATGGAAAGCATGGACACTACCAGAGACAAAGCTCCGTAAAGAGGATGCTTAGAAAGGAGCACGCAGATAGCAGAACCCACTGCAATGACTCCAAGGATGATGAAGTAAATCAGGGCGAGCATTACTTAACCTCCATTCCCCAGACCTTGCGGGCCTCGGCATTCTTGGTTCCACCCGGAGCCATCTGGCTCTGAGCGTCTTCGGGATAATCCTTAGGATCCCAGTCCATGAGATCATCCATGTGAGCCACGAACTCCTCACGGGTACGGTGTTCAAAGACAATCTTCTTTGTATCCATACGGAGAGCATCTACCGGGCAAGCTTCAGCGCAAAGTCCGCAGAAGACGCACACCAGATGGTCGATGTCAAAACGCATGACGCGCTTTTCAATACGAGGATCGTCGGACTGGGTTGCTTCGATAAAAATGCAGTGTGCAGGACAAGCTGCAGCACACATACCGCAAGCGACACAACGGGGAGTTCCATCCGGACGAAGCATCAAGCGATGCTTTGCACGATAAGTAGGAAGAACTTCCGGCTGACCTTCCGGATAGGAAATGGTAGGCAGCTGTTCATAGCGGAAGAAACCGCGGGCAGCATGCTTGAGGGTAGTCAAAAGACCACGCATACATTCAAAAACGTAGAGGCGTTCAACCCAAGTCATGGGTTTCTGTTTAATAATACGAGCCATTAGTTGCTACCTCCGAGAAGCTTTGCGACAACTGCGGTCACAATGAGGTTCACGATAGCGATGTTGAGGATAATCTTCCAGCCCAGGTGCATGACGTGGTCATAGCGGAAGCGGGGCAGAGTCCAACGGACCCAAATCCACACCCAGCAGAAGATCACGCTCTTGACAACGAGCACCAACAGGTGGATAGCGGCAGTACCGAGAGCGGCACCCAGAGTATTCACGGTTGCGCCGTCAATGACAGTCTGAACCGGGTTGTAGAACATCCAGGAAGCAACGCCAGCGGCAATGAAGGCGATTGCTGCGACCCAGCCAATAATGTTGTACAAGCGGTATTCGCGAAGCACTTCAAAGCGGTGGGTCTGCTTAGTGGCAGCCAACTTCTTGGAGTAGCGATGAACCATGTGGAGGAATGCAAGAGCAAGGAACGCAAGCACCCAGCAAAGGATGGCCAGAGAGCCGCCCATGTGAGCCTGGATGGTTTCAGTAGTAACGAAAGGAACAGAGTAGCCACCCAGGAACAAAGTTGCCACCAGGAAGCTGTTAATGCAAATGTGGGAGTATTCGCCCATGTAGAAGAGGCCGAACTGCATAGCACCATATTCAGTATGGTAACCAGCAACCAGTTCCGGTTCACCTTCGGCAACGTCAAAGGGAGCACGACCAGTTTCAGCGATACAAGCGATAAGGAAGCAGAAGAAAGCCACGGGCTGGGCCACAATGCCCCACACGTGATGTTCCTGCCAGCTTACGATGTCCGTCAGGTTAAAGGAACCTGCAAGAAGCAGAATACCCATCATGGAAAGACCCAGGCAAACTTCGTAGCTCACGGTCATGGCGCTGGTACGGAGAGAACCCAGGTAGCTGTACTTGGACTTGGAAGCCCAACCAGCGAGAACTGCACCGTAAGCAGACAGAGAAGACAGACCGAAGAGAAGCAGGATACCCACGTCGGAATTCACGATGGAGCCGGAAATGTTCACAGCCTTGCCACCCCATTCAAAGGCCAGAGGGCCAAACCAGGGAATAACGCAAGGAGAAAGGAACACAATGGCAAAAGGAATCGCAGGTCCCAAGTAGTACAGGAACTTGCTTGCACCCTTAGGAGCAAACATTTCCTTGAAGAACAACTTGGTACCGTCGCACATGTTCTGGACATAACCGAACAGGCGGACCTTGCCAAAGTAAGGCAGCTTGATGTAGGAACGGTTAGGTCCCTGACGGTCCTGCATAAAGCCGGCGCCGCGGCGTTCCATAGGAATCAAGAGAAGGATGTAAAGGACCGGCACGAAGCAAAAAGCAAACTTCGCAATCGTGATCAGCCATTCAACCCAGGATTTGGATTCAATAATATCCATTATGCGTTACCTCCTTCAAGATGAAGGCCAGTGCTCTTGATGCAATCGTATGCGAGGCCAGCCAATGCAGGAGCATATTCGGCAGCCTTCTTGAAAGCATCGTAGGCACAGGTGAAGGTGTTACCAGCAAGTTCAGAAAGAACTTCGTAAGCCGGGCGCAGTTCTGCATCCGGGCAAGTCGGAGCAGCATTCAACTTCTGGAGAATATTGAGGCTGTTCACCATAGAGCCCTGAACTTCGCTCCAATGTCTAATACCGTAAGCAAGCGTAGCCTTGCTTGCAGTTTCGTTATTGAAAGCAGACAGAACAATGCGGGTCGGAATCTTTTCCACAGCAGCCATGGAGCCATTGCCTTCGCCAATAATGTCGTTGTTCACGCAAACCATGGCGGAGAATTCAGCCACACGCTGGACCAATTCCCACAGATTGTCATCGGGAAGGCCCAAGAGCTTGAAACCCGCACGATTGGCCATGGGATCACCGCTCTTGGCGATGCCATCGGGTTCAGACTTAAGCTTGAGAGAGCCGGCGAAGATTTCTGCGCGATTGCCCAGAGAATCCTTCAACATACGAAGGGCAGCCAAGTCTTCGATGGTGCATTCACCACCAGCAACCAAAGCAATCTTACCAGAGGCAGATGCAAGAGCTTCCTTCATGACCTTCATGCCGCCGATGGCAGGCAAACGGTTCTGGTTGAAGCCCTGGAAAGCCATACGGCTGGTGTTAGAAATCCAGCTACGGTTCACTTCCGGATTGCAGCGGGGCATGACGCGGTAGATCTTGCCATCGGCATGATCAATCCAGATGTTTGCCCCCAGAGAGTCATCCATAGAAATGGTGGGAGTGTGGCTCAAGAGCCATACACGCTTCTGGAAACGGAAATACTTGGCGGTCATTGCACCGGTGGGGCACACGTCTGTGACACAAAGGTCATACTCGTGGTCCAGCTTTTCGCCGGGGAACGTGGTAATGTAAGTATGGTCGGCACGGCCTGCAAGCTGCAGCTGTTCGTCCTTGGCGATGGTGCGCATAAAGCGTACGCAGCGGTCACACTGGACGCAACGTTCTTCGTCAAGAAGAATACGGGGACCGATATCCACATGCTTACCGCCACGGACCTGTCCCTTATTGTCAACGAACTGGTGGGCAGGATTGCCGTGGTAGTTCTTACCGTATTCCGGACGCATACGGCCTTCATTCTGACCGCATTCCATGTAGTTTTCCTGCAAGGTGCATTCGCCAGCCTTGTCACAGATGGGGCAATCCAGCGGGTGATTCACCAGCATGAATTCCTGGGTAGCCTTGCGAACGTTTTTCACGCGGGCAGAGGAAGCAGGGGTATAGATTTTCATACCCGGGGCAACAGGGGTATAGCAGGCGATAACCACCATACGGCCGCGAGGACCTTCCTGTTCGACCAGGCACTGACGGCAGTTACCAGAAACCGGCAAATACGGATGGTAACAGACGTGAGGAGTTTCAATCCCGACAGCCTTCAAGGCTTCGAGGAGGTTTGTATCGCCGGGAACCATGACGGCCTTATCATCCACGAAGATTTCCACCTTCGGGCTGTTCTCGGTCGGGAGTTTCGGCATGTTATAGAAGTTACTCATAATGATTACCAGAAGATTCCAGGACGATAAGTTTCTTGTACACGGGGCTTTGCGTGATCCGGATTCTTTGCGATGTATTCGTCAAAGTCAGCACGGAACTTGGCACTGTAAGCACCAACCGGGCCACCCAAGGAAATGGACAGCGGGCAAATGGTAACACCACCGAAACCACCACAGAGGCTCTGCATCAGTTCCACATCGCCGTCATGACCGTTGCCAGCAACAATCTGGTTCAGAATGCGGTGCAAAAGACCGGTACCTTCGCGGCAGGGAGTGCACTGGCCGCAAGATTCGTGGCTGTAGAAGTTACCGAGCACGTTGAGCAGGTCCACCATGTTGTGAGTATCGTTGATGACGATCATAGCACCGGAACCGAACATGGTCTTCATGGAGGCCAAGCATTCGTAGTCCATGGTAGCAACAGCAGCTTCTTCTGCGGTAAGAGGTGCGCAAGAAGAACCACCGGGGAGCACAGCCTTCAGCTTGCCGCCCACAACGCCACCGGCGTATTCGTTGATCATGGTCATCATGGGAGTGCCAAGGGGAGCTTCGTACACGCCCGGATTCTTGACATCACCGGAAATGCAGAACACCTTGGTACCGCCTGCACGGGGAGTACCCAGCTTTGCATATTCGCTAGGATCGTGCTTCATAATCCAGGGAAGAGCCATAATGGTTTCTACGTTGTTCACGCAGGTCGGGGACTTCCAGGCACCGCTTACAGCCGGGAAAGGCGGCTTAAGGCGGGGCTGACCCTTCTGGCCTTCAAGAGAGTTAATGAGAGCGGTTTCTTCACCGCAAATGTAGGCGCCAGCCCCACGATGTACGAAGATATCGAAGCTGAACTTAGTCCCGCAGATATTTTCGCCGAGGTAGCCAGCAGCATAAGCCTGGTTCAAAGCCTTGTTGAGGGACTCAATACAAGGGAGGAATTCGCCACGGCAGTAGATGTATGCTGCGCGAGAACCCAGAGCCCAAGCGGCAATGATGAGGCCTTCGATCAAGCGGTGGGGATCTTCCAGCATGAGGAAGTGATCCTTAAAGGTACCGCCTTCGCCTTCGTCAGCGTTCACCACGATGTACACCGGCTTGCCGGTTCCACGAGGCACGAAGCTCCACTTCATACCGGTGGGGAAGCCTGCACCGCCACGGCCACGCAGATTAGAGCGCTGCACGTAGTCGATGAGCTCGAACTGACTCATATTGAACAGACGTTCGGAAATATTTTCGTAGCCGCCCAGCTTCTTATAGACTTCAATGTCCTGGGCGCCCTTACCGAAGTTTTCAGTACAAACTTTTACGCATTCTGCCATAATTATACCTTCTTCTCTTCAACCGGTTCCGGCTTTTGAGTGGTAACAGCAACAGCGGAAGGCTTAGCCACGCGTTCGCCAGAGGTGGCGATCATGCGGTATTCGTCACCCACCTTACCGGCAGCATCGACGAAGGCCTTGTCCTTAACGCCGGGTTCGCCAACAGCGACCCAATCATTACCAGACTTCTTTTCAACAACAATCTTGGTGAATTCCGGAGCACCCTTCCAAGTGAGTGTTGCACCTGTTTCGTCAGCTTCAGCCTTAACGTTCAACACCGGAGAAGGAGGAGCGTAATCGGCAACCTGGGGCTTGGCAGTTGCGCCAGGAGCACCGGGGTGACCGCAATGGCCCTTCACCACGCCACCCAACACGTCGTGCTTGGGAACGTTGTTTGCGTGAGCCTTGCACCAGTCGATAATGCGGTCGATGGAAGCTTCGGTCAGAGTAGTACCGCGCTTCATCTTCAGTTCGCCATTCACTACATCAGTTGCGAAGTCGTCGTTCACCAGCATCATGGGGCCATTGCCGCAGGAGCCCAGACATTCTACCTGGAGGATGGTGAACATGCCATCGGGAGTGGTTTCGCCGGACTTAATGCCCAGCTTGTTTTCCACGTACTTGATCAGAGGCTGAGCACCCTTGATGGCGCAGCTGATGTTGCGGCAGAACTGCAACAGGAACTTGCCCTTGGGAGCGTGATTGTACATGGTGTAGAAAGTTGCAACGCCAAGGGCGTGAGCAGGAGCACAACCGCAGACATTAGCTGCCCAGCGGATACCTTCGGTGGGAACCCAACCGAACACGCCCTGGACCAGCCAAAGCACTTCGAGAAGAGCACCCTGACCTTCAGGGTAGCGGCTCAGGAGATCAGCACAACGTTCCTTGATTTCGGGAGCGTTCAGTTTGGCCAAAACGTCCTTGGTAGGAGGCTGGGGCTGAGCCTTGTGTACATGGCCAAAAGTTTCGGCCGGATCCGGCAGAGCACCAATGGGCTGCTGCGGGCGATCGAACTTCAGGTTATTGTTTGCAATGACCTGAACGGCACCTTCAATATGTTCTCTCATCGGTCGAGTTCTCCTGCAATCATGTTGAGACCAGGCAGAGTTGCCATGGAGTCAGCCAAAGTAAGACCTTCAACCAGGTAGTTGAAAGCAGAAACGTGAGCGAGGCTCGGGGAACGAACCTTGATACGGTACGGGTGGCCGGAACCATCAGAAACGATGGTGAAACCAAGTTCACCGTTAGCACATTCGGTACCGCAGTAGAATTCGCCTTCGGGCACGCGAATACCTTCGTAAACGCTCTTGAAGCGACCAATGAGACCTTCCATGTCCTGGTAGGCCATCTTGTGGTTCGGCACGCGGATACGAGGGTCAACAATGTCGATGGGACCCGGGGCAAGGCGCTTCAGGGCTTGGCGTACAATCTTTACAGATTCTTCGATTTCAGCGAGACGGACCTGGAGACGGTCGTTGGAGTCGCCCTGGGTGCCAACCACGACTTCCCAGTCGTAAGTTTCGTAATCGTAATAAGGTTCATCCTTACGAAGGTCGCTTTCTACGCCGGTAGCACGGAGCACAGGACCGGTCCAGCCGTAGCTGATAGCGTCTTCCTTGGAAATCTTAGCAATACCAACGGTACGGTCCAGGAAGATACGGTTACGGTCCAAGCAAGCGTGAAGGTCCTTGAGAGCCTTTTCTACAGAGTTGCAAGCCGCAAGAACATCTTCTTCGAAGCCATTGTAAGTGTCGCGATAGAGACCGCCGATACGGGCATAGCTATTGGTCAGACGAGCGCCTGTGAGCTTTTCCCAAATCAGCATGATTTCTTCACGAGGATTAAAAGCATACATGAACGGAGTAGTACCGCCCAAGTCCTGGAATGCAGCGGCCACACAAATGAAATGGTCATTAATGCGGGAAAGTTCATTCACGATAACGCGGATAACCTTGTTGCGTTCAGGAATCTCGATGCCAAACATCTTTTCTACAGTACGGCAGAAAGCGATGTTGTTCATCATGGCAGAGCAGTAGTTGAGACGGTCGGTGTACGGGAGAGCCTGCTGCCAGGTGCCACGTTCCACCATCTTTTCAAAGCCACGATGCATAAAGCCGATTTCGCTTACGCCAGCCACGATGGTTTCACCATCAAGAGCGGTAAGCAAACGGACGCAGTGGTGGGTAGCCGGATGGGTCGGACCCACGTTCAGAGCCATAAGGCTCTGCTTTTCGCCATTAGGATCTAATACGATCATGCCTTGATACTCCCTTCAAGAAAATCTTCATCAACGGGATCCACTTCCTCGGAGCGTTCCACGATCTTGTAGCCCTTGGATTCAAGGCGCTTTTCCAGTTCGGGAAGCAGGAAGTCGCTGGTGGAGAGCCACTGACGCTTCTGGGCAGGATAATCCTTACGAAGCGGGTGACCGACAAATTCAACATGGTTCAAAATACGACGTAAATCGGGGTGTCCGACGAACGTAATTCCATACTGGTCAAAGACTTCGCGTTCCAGCCAGTCGGCACTCTTGTACAGGTCCGTAATGGACTGGACCTTGAGGTCGGCTTCGCTGACCAGCACCTTAAGACGGATGCGGGCACCGACGGTCGTCATGCTTTTAAAAGCGTAGGAGACCGCAAAACGGGGGCCTTCATGATTGGGATAAGTCAGGTAGTCGATACCTGCTGCATCCAAGAGCATTTCCATCTTGGCAGGAGCGTCGTTCTTCAAGAACTCAACCGCACGGTGGAAGTTCTCCTTGGGGACCACCATACAGGCATCCCACTTGGCAGCCTGGTCCAGCGTGGCGCCAAACTGAGCCCCCAGGACTTCGATAATCTTTTCTACGGATTCCATTCCTTACTCCTTCCAGAACTGGGCTTTCTTAACAAGCTTCTGTTCTTTTTCCACCAGGAAACTCTTGGCATCAGCAATTTTCTCGCTGGCCAGTACCTTAGCTTCGGTCTTGGCATCTTCAGTCTTTGCCTTGATCATTTCAAGCTGTTCCTTCACGCGTTCTGCACGCTGTTTCATGAAGGATTCGTCCTTGATCTTCTTCTGCAGGTCAAACATGGCGTCGAAGAAAGCTTCGGGACGGCTGGGGCAGCCACCGATGTAAACGTCTACCGGGATAATGTGGTCAATGCCCGGAACAGTGCAATAGCAGTCATAGAAACCACCAGAGCTAGCACAAGCACCCATGGCAATGACCCACTTGGGTTCGGCCATCTGCTCGTACATGCGCTTGAGAATCGGAGCCTGCTTATAAGTAATAGTGCCCGATACAAGCAACACATCGGACTGGCGGGGTGTAAAGCGCACGTATTCAGAACCGATACGGGACAAGTCGTAGCGCCCCACTTCGGTACTCATGAATTCGATTGCACAGCAAGCCGTACCATAAGGGAACGGCCATAGGGAGTTGGTACGACCCCAGTTGACGATGAAGTCAAGGGAGGACGTAATGAAGTTCGGCTTTTCTGCCTCTGTACTCATAGGAGATTACCTCTTAAAATGCGGAGCGAAAGATAGAAATTCAAAAAAATGAAAAAGGACTCTATTACGAATATTGAAAGATTACGTCCCATTTTCCCTTTAATAATTAGACAAGGCTAATATTTGTATAAATAAATGTTCATCCTGCTATTTTATGGTTTCATCAAATTCCCCTAATTTTCTTTCTTGAAACCACAAAGGCTTTTTCCTAAATTTGGGGCGGTTTTTTGGATGTTGGACACTTACGGTCCATGAGGGATGTTATGGAATCAGCACAATTTGTGGAATTATACGGGAAATTTAGGGACATCATTGTCGAAAAAAATTTCGAGTTCCACGAATTCCCCACCGTTATGGGAGAAGCGTTCGCTCCCCTGGCATACGCACTAAATATAGGGTCCTTGACCTGTGCGTTAACCGCCCCCGTATCTCAATTCGCCCCCAATGGCGAGGACGTAAGCGACGTTTTCTATCACGATAAGGAACGTTTCCCCGTCATCAACGATGAAAACGCCATCGCCGAAGTCTACACTTCAAAAGAAGGCGGTCTTTGCACAGTAACATTCAACCCCATCACGGGACACGAATTTACCGACGAAGAGACTCAAATCCTAAAGATTATCGCCAGCGAGATTTTTATCATGGGTGGTCGTGCCCGCATGATGGAATTCATGAACAAGGCCACCTCTACAGATGCCATGACCGGCGCCATCAACCAGATGGCACTTATGAACAGGCTGGCCGCCATTACAGCAAGAGGTATCCTCGGCGATTTTTGCGGAATTTTCATTAATTTGAAGAATTTCAAGTACGTCAACAAGTCCATGTCCAGTGCAGTGGGTGACCTGACCCTAAAAATTTTTGTGGGCTCTGTTTACGAAACCCTAAAGGAAGACGAATGCTTCTGCCGTCTTGGCGGGGACAATTTCTACGCCCTTTTGAAAAAAACAAGTCTGGCGGGGTTCATGGAACGTTTCGGCAAATTCCATGTGAAGTTTAATCAGGGACCCAAGCCTTTGGAATTTGTGCTCCAGAGTCGCATGGGCATTTATTTGGCAAAGCCCAAGGACGGTCCCTCCGAAATGATGAACAATGCATCTACCGCTTACAACGTATCCCGCGAATTGAAAAATACAGACGTGGTTTACTTCAGCAACGACATGCTCATCCGGGCAATGCACCATCGTGAAATTTCCAGCGAATTTCGCAACGCCCTCGCCCAAAGGCAGTTTGTGGTCCACTACCAGCCAAAAGTTGACTTGGACACCAAGGAACTGTGCGGTTCCGAAGCTTTGGTCCGCTGGATCCGTCACAAGACAATCGTCCCCCCTATGGACTTCATTCCTATTCTTGAGCAGGAAGGTTCCATCTGCCAGCTGGATTTTTACGTATTCTCTACGGTCTGCATGAATATCCAGAATTGGCTTGAACAGGGAATCCAGCCGGTGCGAACCTCGGTGAATTTTTCCAAGCTTCACCTGCGAAACCCAAATTTCGCCGACGATATTTTGGCGATTATGAAAACCCACAAGGTGGAAGGCAAGTATATTGAAGTGGAACTGACTGAGGTCTCTGACTACGAAGACTCTCTCGCCATGCAGAAGTTCATCAACATTATGCGCCAGAACGGTATTGCGGTTTCCATAGACGATTTTGGAACAGGATACTCGACCTTGAACGTTCTGAAAAATTTCAATGTGGATGTCATCAAACTGGATAAATCGCTGTTGGACAACATTGGCAAACACGACTCCAACGACGAAGTGGTTGTGAAGAATGTCGTGAACATGGCCAAAGAAATGAACAAAGATGTTATTGCCGAGGGTGTGGAAAGTGAAATTCAGGCAAAATTCCTAGCCAATGTAAACTGCACCAAGGTTCAGGGATTCCTTTTCGACAAGCCACTTTCCCACGACGACTTCCAAAAGCGTCTTACCCGGGAAAAAACATACTAGTCCGCCCCCGATTACGACTTTCATATCAAGAAATCCCTACATCGGACGTTTATCAGCCTATTCTCGCGCAGGAACAAAATGACAATCCTGCGTTTTTATATATATTTCATTAAATGAAAAAACTTGTTCACCAAAAAGAAAAGTGTCTAAAGTGCGCCGGTTGTGTCGGCGTATGCCCCAAGATGGCTCTGGACATGTATGGTCTCGACCTGCAGATTGATCACGAAAAATGTATCCGCTGCGGGATTTGCACCCGAACCTGCCCTGTAGGCGCCCTCAGCATTCAGGAGGTGGACAATGCTTGATTCCCGCTATGACGTAGTCGTAATCGGCGCAGGTCCCGGTGGTTGCGTAACCGCCCGTAACCTGGCCAAGTTCGGTCATAAGGTCCTGCTTTTGGAAAAACGCGAACGTATCGGTTATCCGGTGCGTTGTGGCGAAGCCAGCACTAAGCTTTCCGACCTTCAGACCTACGGTCCCATCGACGAAAGCTGCATCGAAAGCATTATCAACGGACTTTATATTTATGGCCCCGACGGCGTAAACATTGAGCTTCCTCAGCCCGAAACCGGCATTATGCTGGACCGAGAAAAGTTTGACCCCTGGCTTGCAAAGCTGGCTGCAGACGACGGAGCCGAAGTGGTAACCGCCGCCCGTGCAGAATACGTCAGCGACGTGGAAGGCTGTGGCAATGACGAATTTCGCAAGGTGCGGGTCGTTCTCGGAAAGGGCAACGGCGACGGCTCTGTCACAGAAACAGAAACCCAGGAAATCCAAGCCAAGATGGTAGTGGCAGCCGACGGCGTAGAAAGCCGCATCGGACGAATGGTGGGTCTAGACAGTCTGCAAAAGACTGGCGGTACTTGTACAGGTATCGACATCCAGGTGGATGGAATGCTGACCCGTCCCGACTATCTGACCTTCTGGCAAGGTTACGACTTTATTAACGACGGCTACATTTGGAGTTTTCCCAAGCAGAAGAGCAACGTCACCAAATTCGGAGCTGGTTTCCTGATTCCGCCCAAGGCCGGTCCCAGCATTTACGAAGTCACCATGGAATGGCTGGACAAACTCTTCCCGGGGGCAAAGATTAACAAGGTGGTTGGCGGAGTAATTCCCGTTTCCAGCATTCTGAAGGAATACACCCTCGACCGCTTCGCCCTCGTAGGCGATGCCGCTCATCACACCAATCCCCTCACCGGAGGCGGCATCGCGGCCGCCATGCGTGCCGGACGGTTCTGCGCCCAGACCGTCCACGAGGGCTTGACTGCAAGTTCCGGCGATGCGGCCAACCTGAGCAAGGATTTCTTGAAACTCTACGAAAAACGCTGCTACGATTACTTCGGCAAGATGCACGATTTTGAATACAAGTTCCGCAAGTTCCTGCTGGAAATCAACAAGCAGGAGCAGGTGGGACTCTACAAGGTCCTGCAAGGATTCGCTCTCAGCGGTTGCAAGAAGCGAGCCTTCCTGAAAACTCCCATCCAGTCTGCAAAGTATCTGTACAAGTTCTGGAAATTCAAGGCCTAAACAAGCAAGAGGTTCGCTATGAAAAAAGGCTTTACACTTATTGAAGTCATGGTGGTGATTGTAATTCTTGGCATTCTTGCCGCAGTCGCTATTCCAAAGCTTTTTGGAAACATTGCGAAAGCAAAGGCCAGCGAAATTCCAGCGGCAGCCTCTGTCTACAAAGATGTCCAGAACGCCTACCTTGGAGCCAACGCCCAGGTTGGAAACTGGCAGCAAATCGGTTATGAAGCCCCCGGCAATGGTGCAACAGAAAATTTCTGCTACAGCCAGGGAAATGTTACGGACACCATGTCCGTGAATCGAATGGATGGCGGAGTCATCGGCTGGGGAGCCACCAACAAGGTAGGCATGGACAACTGCCACTTGAACAGCTGGTGGTCCATCGTCATGTCTCCCAAGGGAGGAAGCGATGTCACCTTCACCCAAAACGTGAGCGACGATGGCTGTACCCCCCTAGTGCACAACTGGCAAAAGGGAACCACCCTGACCGGCGGTTGCGAAAGTCCCGCCGTAAACCAGGGAGAAACCGCACAACAACCTGCGCCTGAAACTCCGGAACCGGAGAACCAGACACCTTCTGTAACTCCAGAAACACAGCCCGAAACACCGCAACCCCCGCCAGTCGAAGAAAAAACAGACAGCACAGAAGAACCTGAAGAAGAAACTGTTGAAGCCCCACAAAATTCTGTGGGAGAAGCCTTTAACGCAGCAAAGCAGAAAGCAGACGAAGCTAAAGCGGCATTTACCGCCTGCAACAACCACTGTCCTGATCACATGGCACTGAAGGCGGCCTGGGATGCCGCGAAGGCTGAATTAGAACAAGCCGCCAACGAATGTAAAGCAGCTACCGGAAAAAAATGCAAATAGTATAAAGTAAAAAAGTCAAGTACACAAAAAGTCCGCGCAAGGCGGACTTTTCTTTTTTCCCTTCGGCAAGCTCAGGGACCTTTCAATCTTAAAACAGCTGGTCCACCTTAGTCTTTGCAAGCACACGATTATAAATGATTCGCTTGCCTTTAACTCCGTCTGTCACGTTGACGTGATCTGTGGGCGGCTTCAGCAGGGACGTTACAAGATGTGCGGCAACTGTTTCTGCGTGTACCGGTCTAAAGAAGCTTGGCACCAGCATTGCCCGAGAACCACCGAAAAATTTTTGCATCAACTCCTCCCCCAGTCGCTTATCCTTATGCTTGCCCAACAGCAATGACGGACGAACCAGAGTCAGAGTTTCAAAGTTCATCATGGTGAGGCCCTCTTCTAGCATGCCCTTCAGGCGGTTATAGAAGAACGGCGAGTGGGAGTCGGCTCCCATGGCGCTGACACAAAGGAAGTTCTTTACACCGGCCCTTTTGGCGATAGCGGCAAGGGTAAGCGGCAAGCGGGTATCGATTTTTTCCTGGGCGGACTTGCTGCCAGCCTGTTTCCTAGTCGTTCCAAGACAGCAAATCACCGCGTCACAACCAAGAAAGCCTGCACGAATCTTGAGAGAATCTTCACTGTCAGCTCTCCCCACCTGTTCGAAGTCCACCACTTCAAAATCAAGCTTGGAAGCCCCCTGCAAAATTCCCAGGGAGGCAAGGTCAGGTGAACCGTCCCCAGGTTTCTTGCGGACGGGGCAATAAACACGAACCACCTGGTCCAGGCGGACCAGGAGTTTCATGACGTTTTTTCCAATAAGGCCGGAAGAGCCAAGGACAGCTACTTTCAACTAGGCACCCGAGGTCTAACGAAACTATTTGATAATGGGTTCTGCCGCGGTATCGGCCTGGGCTTCCACCTTGGCATCATTGGGAATCTGCCAACCCACATCGTAGCCGCGAACCGGATACAGACTTACGGCTCCAGTTTCATTCACAATCACGGCTACACCGGACATAAAGTTCACCCAGCGGTATCCGTCAGCCTTGGAATATGCCTTAAGGTTGATGGTTCTGTTGGAAGCGTATGCAATCATGGGTTCTGCCAGAACATCGTGAGTGACAAGAATGCTTACACGCTTCCAGTTGGCCATATTATCCAGAACCACTTCCTTTATGAACTGATTTGCACGAGAGTACAGCGGGTAGAAGGAAGCGTACACCAGAGCGTTAGTTTCAGCATTGGGGAACTGGTAGTTGTAGCAGTAACGGGAAATCAGGGTATTCAGGTCGGTGGACTTCTTCTTAAGATCTTCGATATCGATGGAGGCATCCTTGCGATAGAAGTAGTTACCGTCAATAATATCCAGGGTATCTACTACGGGAGTGTCGCCGCGGCCTACCGCAATGTTTGCTGCAGTTTCGCGGGTACGAACAAAGTTAGTAGAAGCGTAGTAGAACGGTTCCGTACCGCCGATACGTTCACCCAGAGCCTTTGCCTGGGCAGCACCCTTAGTGGTCAAGGGAGACAGCTGGCCAGTGCTATCTGCACGTGCAGAATGACGGATGACGAACGCAATCTTACTAGTCTGAGGAACAGCCTTGTAAATGTCTGCGATGTCGTAGAAGCCATCTTCGTCGGCAACTACAGCGATGGACGGATCGATGGTGTAGAGAAGTTCATCGGGATAGGTTCCTGCTGCAGGAGGATTCACCGGGGTTTCAACGCCAGAGCTGGATTCCGGAACAGGATTCACAAACGGTCCTGTAGGATTGCCGTTGTCATCAAGGTCGCTTGCAGGAGGAAGGTTCGGATCATCACCGATGGGAGGGACAACCGTGCTGCTGGAGGACAAGCCCGGATTGGAGGGTGCGGCAGCCGGACTGGAAGAATCATCAGCACAGGCGGCAAACATACCCAAGGCAGACAGGGTCACAAGGCCAAAGGCCACGGACTTAAACTTTTTCATAGAGAAGAACGGATTTAACATTTTCGGTCCTTTTTTACAGTTACTTTACTAATCTAACTTTTTAAAATTACAATGCTCGTAAATTCTTTTTTCAGCAGGGGTTAGTTGTGCGTTTTACACCACAAATTGGGGGCGAAGCGGGCTAGAATCATTGTAAACATCCGTAAATTTTTCTAAACTTGCATACGAAAAATTTTAACCACAAACCCATAGGAAATCTTATGGCAAAGACTACTAAGAAAGCAGCTCCGGTGCTCGGTACCGATGCGGAAGCATTCCGCAAGGCCTTTACCGACCACATCAACCACACCCTCGCCCGCAGCATGGACACTGTGACCGACCACGAAAAGTTCCTGGCCGTGGCTTACGCAGTACGCGACCGTCTGGTGGACCGCTGGATCAAGACTCAGGAAACCTACTACGAAAAGGACGTGAAGCGCGTCTATTACCTGTCTCTGGAATTTTTGATTGGCCGTACCCTCGGCAACTCCGTCCTGAACCTGGATGTTGAAAACGCTGTTCAGGAAGCCCTGGACGATGTTGGCATGACTTTGGACGAACTCCGCGAACAGGAAGTGGACGCAGGTCTGGGTAACGGCGGTCTCGGTCGTCTCGCCGCTTGCTTCCTGGATTCCATGGCTACCCTCGAACTCCCGGCTATGGGTATGGGTATCCGCTACGAATACGGTATGTTCAGCCAGAAGATCGTGAATGGCGAACAGGAAGAACAGCCGGATAACTGGCTGCGCCTCCCCAACCCCTGGGAAATCGCACGTCCTGCAAACGCCATCAAGGTTCCCTTCTACGGCTACGTTGTAAGCTGGACCGACGAAAACGGCAAGCTCCACAACCGTTGGGAAACCAAGGACTTCGTTCTCGCACTCCCCTACGATACTCCGATTCCGGGTTACAAGAACAACACCGTGAACAACCTGCGCCTCTGGAGCGCCAAGTCCACCGACGACTTCGGCCTCTCCTACTTCAACAACGGTGACTACATCGCCGCTGTGCAGGACATGGAA
>JAZRXW010000062.1:0-28902 GCA_045600425.1 Fibrobacter sp. | reverse complement strand
TTTGGAGAACCGCCCCCAGCAGATTGAATTCTCCCGCCTGAACTTGACCTACACCATGATGAGTAAGCGTAAGCTCTTGGAACTGGTGGAAACCAAGGCTGTCCTTGGCTGGAACGACCCCCGTATGCCCACGGTCTGCGGCTTCCGTCGTCGTGGTTTTACTCCCAGCTCCATTCGCGAATTCTGCAGCCGCATTGGCGTATCCAAGGCAGAATCCATGGTGGACGTGAATTTGCTTTATTTCTGCATCCGCGAAGAACTGAACCAGAGCGCCAAGCGTGCCATGGCAGTCATCGACCCGGTGAAGGTTGTCATCGATAACTGGGAAGACGGCAAGGTTGAAATGGTGAAAGTGGAAAACAACCCCAACGATCCTAACGCAGGCACCCGCATGGTACCGTTCTCCAAGGAACTGTACATCGAAGCCGAAGACTTCATGGAAGAACCTCCCAAGAAGTACTTCCGCCTGAAGCCGGAAGGCGAAGTTCGCTTGAAGGGCGCCTACTTCGTTACCTGCAAGAGCGTCGAAAAGGATGCCGACGGCAAGGTGACTGTTATCCACTGCGAATACGATCCGCTGTCCAAGGGTGGTGAATCTCCCGATGGCCGCAAGGTGAAGGGCACCATCCACTGGGTGAGCGCCGCTCACGCTGTAGATGCCGAAGTCCGTCTTATCGATAATTTGTTCACACTGGAAGACCCGTCCGATGTTCCCGAAGGCGAAGATTGGCACAACTACCTGAATCCCGAATCCATGGTCATTAAGCAGGCCAAGCTGGAACCCAGCCTGGCCGACGCCAAGATGGAAGACCGCTTCCAGTTCCTGCGTCTCGGCTACTTCTGCCTGGACTCCGACGATTCCAAGCCGGGCAAGCTGGTGTTCAACCGCACCGTGGGCCTGAAGGATTCCTTTAATCCTGCTAAGTAGCACGAATCGTTCGTTTCCAAGGGACCTCCGGTCATTCGTGCTACATGCGGGATGACGGTGCGTACTTTCGAGACAATGCTTTAGAAAAAGGCCTCGTCTTCCGACGAGGTCTTTTTTTGGTTTCTATGGAGTGAAATTTTATCGACTAAGCATCTTCCCGTTAAGGGTTGCAATCCAGTGCTTGTTCATTGCCTTGTCTGGAATCTGCATGGAGGTTGTTCCCGCTTTGACCTTGGCTCTAAACAGCACGACTCCCTTCAAGTCGACAATAGCGAAAGTTCCATCTATGTCTGTTTGGATTTCCAGGTTGTTACCATTTACCACAAAGTAGTTTCCTGGAGAAAGCCTGGTGTAATCAACCTGTCTCATGGGAGGCTGGATAACCGCGGAATCCTTCTTTTCCTCGATGGTTGGAATGTGGATTACTGGCTCTGTTACGATTGGATTGGCCGGTTCTGTAAAGCCCAGCTGCTGGTCCATCCAGGTCATGCGTTCCTTCATCTTGTTACGAAGATGTTCAACTTCACCATCCCAGGTGTCTGCATTGTAACCGCCCATGGCCATGCCCATGCCTCCGCCACCGGACTGGTTGCAGTACTTCATTGGCTGCGGGTCGGCGTCATTCTGGCCACTTGCTTTACCCAGATTGGGCCAACGCTTGAAGTTTCTATCGGCTGCGTTCTTCAAGTACACCTTCATGGAATCCAGGTAGGCATCCATGGTCTTGGTGTGCCACACGCCGCTGCGTAATTCCGCCCAGCGTTTTTTCAACTCGTTTTGGTATGACTGATCTTTCCACATGCTGGTAAGCCAGCGGGGAGCCTTCAGTGAACTACCGCCGAAGCCGCCAAATCCGCCCCACATACCACCGCCGCCATTTCCGTCGGCAATCAGCTTGCTGCTGTTTTCGATTTGCCAGCCGGTGGTTCCCGAGCTTCCAAAACCGCCGCCCATGCCTCCAAATCCGCCAAAGCCTCCGCCCCAGCCCCCATTGTTGTTTTGACCTTCGGGCTGACTTCCGTTGCTCATGGCAAGATTAAAGTCCCAGGGAGGCCCCAGGGTAACTTTACCGCCTTTGCTATCCTTGGGCTTGTGCAAGAAGAAACTGCACCAGTAGGAGTCTGCGTTGTTGGTAATCTCCTCGTGAAGTACATAATCTACTGCAGAGCCAACATCAACGTAATTCTCGTAGCCGGTCCCGTTCTTGCCATTCTTGAACAAGCCCTCAAGATCGTTCAAGTACTTCTTCAGATATTCTTCTTGCTGGGGTTTGATGTTTTCTTTTTTAGGATAATGGAGAATGACGTTTAGACCATCGGAGGTTCCAAAACCTTCTTTATCGACGCTACCGCTACCAGCTCCTCCGGTATTTGTGCCGGTCTTGTCAAATGCCCAAATGTAACCGCCGGTAACATCATCGCCGCTAACGTCTTCTTCCTTAAGTTTGCTTACGTCTACGCGGTACTTGCCACGCTTGATCTTTTCAATGAGCACGTAAACGCCGCGGTACACGCCGTTGATGTACAAGTCAAAATGCATGGTGCGGGGGCTGTAACGACCAGCCTGCCTAAAGAGCCAGTGGGCGAGGGAATTTCGCATCATGGATTTGTCCACATAGGGACCGTGGAAAACCCAATCGTCTGCAGGAGGGAGCCCTAACATACTAACATCAATACCCTCTCCTATGGAATCTCGGACTTCCACACTATAGCCTGGTTTAGGAAAAAGAGCAGAAGACTGCCCTCTTACTTTTATTCCTATGTCGTAGAGTGTTCCCTTGGCACTATCCGCCACAGAATTACTTACTCCGTTCAAAACCCTCATAGTTGCCGGAATTTTATCGGCGACATTCTTGTCGAGGCATTTTTGTTTTGTATCTACAAAAATAATCGGCAAGTCATACGTTTGTGAAAATGCAAAAGTTGCTGTAAGTGCAACTAGCCCACCCAAAAATTGAATCTTGGATTTTAAAGCCATGATTCCTCCTTTAACACATCCAAGGAATAATTTATACGCAGTGTTTTAAAAATCTGTGTTAAATCATGTTTACGTGTTGTAAAGAAAAACAACGTTTAAGGAACTGTTTGCAACGTTTTAGTTCAACCAAGAATCAAAAGTTTTGGTACATTAACTACAATATGAGAATGAGTATGATGAATAATGCCTTAAAAAAATTATTTGCTAGGTGGATATGGTTGGTGGTGGCTTGTTTTCTTGCTGTTCCCAGTTCTTCAAATGCCGCTGAAAATTTTAGTTCAAGCGAGCTGGATACTCTGGTTGCGACCATCGCATTGTATCCTGACCCCTTGCTGATTCAGGTTTTGACGGCCTCTACTTATGGGGACCAAATCCCTAAAGCAAATCAGTGGGCTCAAGAACACCTTGACTTTAAAGGGGAAGATTTGGCTGTAGAAATGGAAAGTGCTGACTTACCTTTTGATTCTAGTGTACAGGCTTTAATTCCTTTTCCGACGGTTCTTGCCACAATGGCCAGGTACAGGACTTGGTCTGATCAGCTAGGGGATGCTGTTGCTTCGCAAAAAGATCAGGTGATGGATGCTATTCAACGCATGCGCAATAAGGCGTATGATCTTGGGCAGCTACAGTCAAATGAACAGGTGCAGGTGACAAAAAATGAAACTGTAGTTATTGAACCTGTTCGCACGGAATATGTTTATGTTCCTGTGTATAATCCAAGAGTGGTCTTTTATGTCCATGCGGATGGTTATTCCGCAATTCGTTATCCCCATTGGGCCTGGCTAGGTTCATGGTATGGTGAATGGGGCTGGGGTTCCTGCTGGTTTGAATGGAACCACCATCACATGTTTGTAAGAGATCACCGTTGGTATTACCATCGTTCCATTCCTCGTCACCCCCGCAGATATAATCCGCCTCCTCGAGGTGTACGCCCACCTCCAGTTCGTGTGGGAAATACGGTTGCCCAGCCGCCTCGTCATGAGAATGGCTATAGCGTAAAGAAATTTATTGCACCCACCAAGGTGGTGAATGAAACTGTATCCTCGTGGAAATCAAATTCTTCGCAACAAGTTTCTTCTCCCAAAACACCTGGTTTACACAAGAATAAAGTTGAACCATCAACACGCCCCCAAGAGGCACCTCGTTATCCTGTGAAGGAGGAACCTTATTATCCGGAATCTTCCCAATCGAGTTACTCGTCGACAATTAACGCAAGCAGCTTTGGTAGCGTTAAACGAGTTGCTCCGGAAAGAAATCAGGATGGTTCCTATGAAAGCCGCAATAGCACTAGCGGTGCAGGAAATAGTGGAATAAAGAAGTCTAAAAGGAAATCTCGATAGGAAATTTATGGTTTGTACAGAAGTCTTAGGAACCACTCATCACGGTACGTTTAAAAAAGTCATTGATGTCCTTTTTGAAAATAAGGAACTAGGGGACAAAATATTCATGCGAATGGCTCGTGACGGTGTTGAACTTGATATTCGCGTTGATTGTGAACTGCAAGATGGAGATATACTTGCTGAAACAGAATGTTATGTATACGCCGTAAAAGCGGTGGAAAAATTTCCTGAAAAAAAGAAAACGTCCTTCTAGGACGTTTTTCTTTTTTAGAATTTCATCGAGTCAACCATATTGATAATCTGGGTGACTCCGTCTATATAGCTGTTTACGTTCTTTAGGAACTGAATTTTATCTTTGGTGCTTACTGGAGCCCTAAGTGCAGGGAACCTTCCAAAAATTTGTTCGTGATTTTCAGGATAAGCTCTTTGGGATAAATAGTACACTCCATACATAATGGGAAGTATTGAACTACTTGCTTTAACAAAGAAACTCTGGGGATTGCGGTCCTCGTTGATATAGATGTAGGCTTGCCTCAAATGAATCATTAAACCGCGAAGTTCTCGTTCGCACTCAAGACGAAGACAATCTAAATCTGGATTATAGTTGCAGAAGGGCTCGCTACCTGCAATGACCTGGTTTCTATTTGCCAGATGAAGAAATTCTAGGGGGAACACGTCTTCCGAAGCCTTGATTTCTTCCTGCGTGAAAAAATAAAGGAATTGGATATTTTCTTTTTGTGCTTTGGAAAGTAATTCTTGCAGCTTGACAAGCTTTTCCGCGGAGTTGTCCCTGAGAATGAAACTTACTGTCCAGGGATCGTTAAATGCGTCGTGACCTTCCATAAGGCAATCGCCGTGGACAAATGCAGAAACCAAATTATCCCCGAGTGCATTTGCGAAAATTTGGGGCCAATTGGAATTTTGAATTTCTGAAACGCTAAGCTTTTTTTTCATCTCTGAACCTTATTCCTTACCATCTATCCTTGGAATAGTTGTTCCCGAAGGAACTTCCTCCGAATCCACCACCGAAGCTTCCTCCGCGATTTACTCCGCCAAAGCCCCCGCCAAATCCCTGTCCTCTTAACGGTTCTGTGTTTGTGTTTTCCTTTTTGGAACGCCCTCTGAATATTCCTACAAGATTTCCTTTTCGCCCGCCACTGGCGCGGATGACTACCAAAAGGAAAAAGACAAATAAAGAAAACAGAACCATCCTTGCGGCGTTGCCTTCGCTTTCCGGTACAAATTTGTTTTTGTCTAGGGAAAGTGCCTCATTATTGTGCTTGGCTATGGTGTCTGAAATCTCATAGGAAAAAGAAAGTATACCTTCTCCATATTTTTCTTGCTTGAAGGAGGGGATGATTGTTTTTCTCTGAATTTTTTCGACGAAGGATTCCGAAAGGTAATTGACGCTGGAACCTAAGAACACGCTTCGCTTGCGTTGCTTGTAGGCCACGGATATAAGAACCCCTTTGGAAGCATCATTTCCATACCATTTGCTAGCAAGATCCGCCGTATAACTAGCAATGTCCTGGTCTCCAATATCGTTGATAATGGCTAGGGACAAGGACGTATTTGTTTTTCTGAAAAGACTGTCCGAAATTTCGTCAAACAGCTTTATGTCTTGTGTGGAAATTAAGCCGTTTTCGTCATAAACATGACTTGTCGTTGGCTTAGACGGAAATGTTTTAAGACTGTCCTGAGCGTAAATAAGAGAAAACCCTAGCAAGAGTGTAGCTAGGGTTTTCTTCAAAAGCCTTCTGTTTTGTGTGTAAATCACAGACCCAGCAAGTTAGTTGATGTCCAAAACGATTAACTTGTGCACCACGTTAATCTTGGTTGTCTCTGCCGTGCCCTTCAAATTCTTGCGGATGGCACTGTAGACTGCCTGTGCATCTTCATACTTGTCGGGATTTGCATAGATAACCATATCCATGGTCTGTGCGGTCATAGAGTTTACCTTAACCTTGTTGAAGACGCTCTTTAACTTATCGACGGAGTCTTCCTGGAGGTCTTCCAACTGGCTTCCGGAGTAGTCGCCCTTGATGTTCATGACGACCTTGTACTGGACTCCGTTTTTCATGTCTTCTGCCCAGTAATTAAGCATTTTGGGCTCAACACCCATCATAGCTTTCTTGGCTGCGGTCTTCAGGTTGGCTCGCATATTCGCCGGCGTGTTATCCCCGTGATTCTTCACGATGCTACTCTGAGAAGCCAGCTGACGAGCTGTAGATGTTTCGTAGGCACTAAGTTCTACGACAACTTCTCCAAGATCGTTGAGAAATCCAGAGAACTTGATATAGATGTCTGCATTTAAGGAAAGGCTTGCAATGTATGCCAAATCTTCTTCTGTGCCAGCAATGTCGTTTTGCATCTGGACTACATTGTTCAGGTCTTCGCTACCTTCCAGAGACTTGACTTCGTAACCCTTTTTGGTCAGTGATTCAAGAACGCCTTCCATAGCGGCCCTGGAATTGGGGTTCATGCGGATGACTTCCTGGATAGATGCCCCTGATGCACTCGGTGCCGGCATAACCATGATAACCGGCTTGGGCATATTGGCCATGTTTGCTGCCGGGATGCCAGCATTGTTATTGGCTATGGTCACATCCTGGTTGCTTTCTGCCGGTGCGGCACTGTAAGACGCATTGGACGCTGCAGCGGACTGGTTTGAAGTCTGTTGAGAGGCCTGTGCCGGGGTGGCGTTGCGGTTTGTTCTAGGATTGCCCACATTAGCATCTAGTTCGTCGTAAGCTTCGTAGGCACGAGCTCGATTGGCGTTGTTCGTAGATGCGGAGGAATTTGGTTTGCTGCTGGAGCAAGCCACAGTGGCAAGCATAGCAGCACTACATAGCAATAAATTTAGACTTTTCATATATGGTAAAGATATTTAAACTAAGTGTGATGGTCAAGTATGTTGAAAAAAAATGTGAGCAAAATAGTTTTTTTTCACAAAGGTGATACATATTGAAAAAAGGCTATATATTTAAAAAGAGTTTACACAAGGGATGAGGTTTATGTATGGATGAAAAATGGTGCTGGTTGCCAGATTGGGCGTCCGACCTAAGCTTATGGGAAGATGATCTTATAGAGATTAATCCTGACATAGAACATGTTTTTGTTCCCTATGAGAAAATGGTGTCTCATTTGAACAATCTGTACGAATTGGATGAGATTCGTACGGCATCACATGTGATAGGGTGGGGAATGGGTGCTTTTTCCCTTTTAAAAAATGCCCAAAATCGCCCTAAAAGTCAAGATTGGACTTTGTTGTCGCCGTTTGTAGATTTTTGTTCCGAAGAAAACAACTGGAATCGACAAAACTTGATGTTTATAGCAAGTCAGACGAAGACTTCGGTGGATCCATTCCTTAATGCCTTTATGGAATTGTTTGAAGATGAGTTTGGCGACTGGATGGATGAGTGGAAAAACGCAGCAAAAAAAATGAGCCCTCTTGCTTTGGGCGAGGGATTGGCTTATTTGTCCCAAAATTCCATTGATGCTCCCATCGAGTTTGATGGGGCGGCTTCAACCAAAGTCTTATTTGGGCGCCTTGACCAGGCGATTAAGCCTTCAATGACATTGTCGTTAAAGACTTTTTTGCCAAATGCTGAATTCAAGGAGCGTCCCAAGGCGGGGCACTGGCCTCCTATGCTGCTGTTTTAGACGGATTCAGGGGTCTTCTTAACCCCAAAATAAGGACCCCTAAGAAGTAAATGAGGAAAATCCATAGAAGAGCGGTTTCTACGGAATCACCGATATGGCTATAAAGCGTGTCTCTCGTCTTGAGAGGCACTTTTCTTTGAATAACTGCATCGACGAAAATGTCTGTATTCATGTCAAAATGACCATATTGGTCAATAAAGAGCGAAATACCTGAATTTGCAAGGCGAGCCACGGGCATGCCGTTCTCGATGGCTCGGTAGCGAACTAGGTTCATGTGCTGGTAAGGGGCTGTACTTCTCCCAAACCATCCGTCGTTAGTAATATTTACCATCAGACGAGAACCTGCTCGAATTGCTTCTCGGACCAAGTCTCCAAAGATGGCATCGTAGCAAATGTATGGGGTCCATTTGAATTCTCCGTAAACAGGCGTTTCCTTGCCAGGGACGAAATCTCCTTCACCCAGATCCACATAGTTTAAAATGGGGAAAATGTCGTCAAAGGGAATGCGTTCGCTAAAAGGTACGAGATGTTTTTTGATGTAACGCTCAGGAAATGCTGGTGTATGTGGGGTAAAGAGGAATGATGAATTATAGATGTCGTAGGTTCTGATGGAGCCAGGTTCGTTGCGCCTATAGTCAAGAGCCCCCACTAAAACGCTAGCTGATTTCTGGTCAGCCAGTCGGTGAAGTCTTTTAATGACCAAGGGTTGGCGTCGGATGTAATCGGGAACTGCAGTTTCTGCAAGTACGATTAGGTCGGCACTTTCGACGCTGTCCGTAACCATGCCTAAAGTCTTATTTACGATATTGTCAAATCGTTCCTTGCTCCATTTGGCACCTTGGGCAATACTGGGTTGAACAAGGGCTATGTCGGGATTACCTTTTTCATTAGCGTTGAAGAAGGGGGCTGCTTCGGGCTTTGATAACGTAATTGAACCTTGTAGGAACAGGGCAAGAACAATGACCAGAGGTATGAATAATGGAATTCCCATTTTTTTCAATTGGATTTTTCTTGGTGAGCTCTTGTCAAAATTGGTAAAAGCCTGTGCAGCAATTTGATTGGAAGCTACAATCAGGATTGTATATCCGAAAATACCAATGTAGGGAAGCATTTGCAGCAGTTCAAGATGGTTACCGAATGCGTATCCAAGATGGCTCCAAGGAAAACTGAAATCACCGCGAGTGCGGGTCATTTCAATTCCCGCAAAGAAAATTGGGTACAACCACAGGAAAATCTTGTGGCCTTTGACAGATATATTTTTTGCAAGAGTGTAGGCGAATGCCGCAAGTACATTATAGGCGCTAAAGTAAACGATGAGAAGAAACAGCCCAAATAGAATAAGTCCAGAAGGGGCGGTCTCCACGTTCATTACGTTATAGATCCAGTAGTAGTTAATGGAATTGTAAATGAAACCGGACCAGAATGTTGCAAATATGGCTTGATTCCTTTCAAACTTGGTCAGTACGAGAAACCAGGGAATCAGGAGGAACGGGGCAACTAATCCTAGGGGGAGTGGCGGAAATGCTAACGCGTAGAGAATCCATGATATGGAGGCTAGCAACAACGCTTTTTGCGATTGTTTTTGCTTAAAATGATGTGCGTTCCAAATAATAAAGAGGGTAATCCAGAATAGCCCGATGGGTAAGAATGTTGCTGCAATCTGGACAAGTCCCGCGTGGCCTGCTCCGTTAAAATCTGCGGTGTTGTAATCTATGGCTAGAAAAAGAAATGATACTAGGCTATATCCGTAAAGCCAGCGGGTGAAATTTTGTCGAATAATTTTTTTTATTCCAAAAGCAACCAAAAATGCTAATGCGATGCCCAGGGGAATCAATTGCGAGAAGCTTACGTAAAGTCCTGGCTGATTGGGGCGTTGGACAAGTACCACTGTTTCTGCGATTAGGAGTATGACCGTATAAATCCAATAGATTTTCGGCAGAGACTTAAGGTTGTCAAGAAGTTTGGCCATCATAGCAGTGTAGGGGGCTGGGGTTACAAACCACTTTTGTCTTGCGGATTGAAAATAAGAACGAATTCTCCCTTGGGAGGGTGGCTCTTGAAATGTGCGGAAATCTCTGTAGGCGTTCCGACGAGATGTTCTTCAAATTTCTTTGTCAGTTCTCTCATGAGAGCTATTTTGATGTCACCAAAAACTTGCTTGATTTCTTCTACAAACTTGTCTATGTTATGTGGGCTTGCGTAGAATATCTGTGTTGCTTGTTCGTCTTTTAACTTTTCTAACAAGTGAATGCGCTGGGCACTTTTTTTGGGGGAAAAGTATTGGAATGTGAAATGATCCGTGGGCATGCCGGAACTGACTAGAGCAGTTATCATGGCGCAGGGACCGGGAATTGCACGAACATCTATGCCTTCACGAACGCATTCGCGAACCAGGTTGAATGCCGGGTCAGCGACCCCTGGAGTTCCCGCGTCGCTAATGAGGGCTATGTCTCCCTCGTTTTTCAGATACTCAACATATTTAGGAGTCACCTTTTCCTTGTTGAAGTCGTGGTAGGCTTCCATAGGAGTGCCAATATTGTAGGCATCAAACAGTAGTCTGGAATGTCTTGTATCCTCTGCAAGTACAAGAGGAACTTCTTTCAATATGCGGACCGCACGGTAGGTAATATCCTCCATGTTTCCGATGGGAGTTGCGACAATATAAAGCGTATGGGACATGGTCAAATTCGTCTTGTCTAGGACATGCCAGCGTTTAAGTCTGTATGTCTGTTCATTTGAAGTTCGTATTTAAGACGGTTTAGTAATCTTTGGTGCATTGCTTGTGAAGCTTTGTTTACTAAATCGGAGCGAAGCTTTCCGTACCAGAAAGCCTCGATTTTTTCGGACTCCTGGAATTGAGCCTTAAAAGCCAGGCTTCCGTTACAGAAAATGCGAACATTTGCCTGGTAGGTCCAAGTTTCGTTCACTGGCATAGTGGGCCATAGGGGGAATATGGCCACGGGAATATACCAGGCACTCCCTTTTTGTTTTGAATCTTGATTTACAGAAACTTCAATGTCAATATTACCTCTGCAAGATTCCATGGGGTAGGTGGATGTGTCCACCGCAGTGGTGTAAGCTCGCTGGAGCTGTACGTCCAACATCTGTTCCTTTCCGTCATAACGGATGGATATCGGTTCAAAGAATGGAATTAACTGGGGCGTGTCTATGCCATCTAGATGCGTCAAGTTCATTGAGCATGATGTAATAACGGTCGCAAGAGCCAAAAGGGCTGGATAAATACAGAGTTTTTTGATTTTGGTAAACATTGGAGAAAAAATAGTTAAAGATTTTTTTAGATTGGTTGGCTATGAATCGTAAAGCCATCTTTATTTCGGATGCACACCTGGGAGTGAACCCTCCCCATGCAATTGAAAATCGCGAAAAGCGTCTTGTAGAATTTCTGAATTCCTTACGAGGTCTAGCATCTCACGTCGTGATCGTGGGTGACCTTTTTGAATTTTGGTACGAGTATAGCGATTATGTCTGCAGAAATCATTTTGAATTGTTCTTTTCGCTAAAGCAACTGGTTGATTCTGGAACCGAAATTCACTTGCTCCAAGGCAATCATGATTTCGCATATGGGAATTTTTTCCCGAAGACGTTGGGCGTGCAAGTTCACAAGCAGATAGTCCTTGATATTCAGGGCAAAAAAGTATTCTTTAGGCATGGGGACGGAGTGGCCAAGTCGGATTCCGGTTATCGGATGATGCGTAAGGTTCTTGATTTGCCCTTGAACAGGTTCCTTTTTAAGCAATTACATCCGGATTGGGGGATGGCCTTGGCACGCTTTGTTGGACGTAATAGCCGTAAGGTGGGTGAAGACCGCGTTATCAAGACCGAGGAGTATCTGAATTGGGCCGATGCCATGCTTCGTAAGGAAAAATGCGATTTGTGCATTTTTGGCCATACTCACATTGCTGGAATATGGCCGCTTAAACACGGAATGGCCGCCTCTGCCGGTGAGTGGATAAAAAAACTCACCTACCTCCAGATGGAAGCAGGTGAATTAAGTTTGGAAGAATTAGAACTGTAGTTCTGTTTATTCCTCGCCAGTGACTTGGAGGCGACTTTCGGAAGACTGTCTGACCTTCTTGCCTGAGTTTTCACCCCAGATCATGGCTACAATGTCCGTGTTGGTGATGACTTCCCAAAGATCCTCAACCCAGCACCAATGGTGGACTTCTCCCTTTTCATCGGTGATAGTCCAGTTTTTCAGAGAGAAGGTCATTGTTTCTGGCTGGTAGTAGACGTCGTTGTCACTTGCGTTTTCCGATTTTTCCTTTTCTACTTCAATTGTCCAGGCCTTACCCATTGTTTTTTTGCTGATGAATACGTTCATTGCAACAAATACGGCGAGAAAGACCAGTGCCACCTTGATGTTTTTCTTCGTGAGAAGGAAAATCGTCAACAGAAGCAAGAATACGCTTACTGCGGCGAAATTATAGTGCGTCGGATAGAAAATCTGGATAACTTCAAGCATTCCGAACCTCCTTTTTAGACTGTCTAACGCTTGTTACTTTTTTGTACCCCTAGCAGCCTTCTGGTTTACGAGGAGCGGAGCTACATTAAAAGTAATAACTTTTCCGGAAATTGAACACTCTGTACGGAAACTACTCTTGGGTAAAGCGATGCCATGGGAGGAAAGAGTGCCCATAAAGGAAGCGTTTGCATGACTTGCGATGGTACGAACGTTGATAAAGCCCTTGTCCTTGCTGAAAGTCAAGGTGAAAGTCTTCTTGACTTTATCAAATTCGGCGGTCATGGTCCTGTTTGCGATTGTATTGACGCTGTTTTTGGAGTTTCTATCGAAAATAATCGTTCCACGAGAGTCAATAGAAAGCATGGTCTTGTTTGCCACAGCGTTTCGGCAAGCGATCGGCTGCCAAGCCCCCTTCTTCTTATTGGAATTGGCGTTGGTGAAAATAAATCTGTTTCCGTCCTTGACCAATTCGTAGGCTCCTGTTTCGATCTTTTCGCCGATGGCGTTGAGGGCACCCTTAAAATAGAGGAACTTTGACTTGGATCCGTTTACACCGGGAATGAATCGGAAAGAGGTTGCCTTAGGATCCTTAATCGGGGTAATGGCGATGCGCTTGCTAACCGGGTCTACTTCGATGTCTGCATAGGGGCCGATTTCGGTGATTTCGCCTTTCTTCCCTGTTTCTTGTTTGGCCATCTTATCGAGCTTCAGGGCCTTGATTGCCTGCAGTGGGAAACGGAGAAATCCGCGGATGTCCATTTTGACGATGATACTTTCCATAATATATAAACCTCACTTTTGTATCTTTTATAGGCAAATTAATAAAAAGTTGCCGATAATGTATAGGTAGGAGATACGAAAAAAGAATAAAGTAATTTTTCGTGAGAGCTTTTTGTAAGCGAATGGTTTGTTTTTTGTTGAACTAGAGAATCAGATATCCGAAATGTTGCATTATTGTAAGTTTTTTTGAACAACATCTCTCAAAGGATTTCCTTCACGGAACACAATCTTCGAGGGGTTGAGTTTGTTCAGATTTTTCTCAGTGCGAGCCTTCAACTGAAGTCTGTCGTACACGACAAAAGCTCGGGACTGAATTGACTGCAATTGTTCTTCGGAAACCTTGACATCAGCACGAATGAGGAAGCGGGGGTAAAGAACCCGGTACTTGTCTGCGATGGCATCGGCAATGCTAAAGACAGGATCAATTAAGATGAGTCTTGCGGAATTATTTTTCGTCAAAGCTTGTTGTGCTGCGAGGATAGAACCTGTGCCACGTCCTGCTATGTAGGATACGCCGAACTTGTTGACCTGTGCTGCACATTCTGCGATTTGTTTGGCGTCACTTTCGTAAGTTTCCTGCGAAGGGGTGCCTTTGTTCTCTACGCTGCCGCGGTAATTGAATGTAACGAGAGTTACGTTTGGCATAGAGTCTATTTCTGCTAGAAATTGGGCACCATCTTCGTCTGAATCGGGATAGTAAAGGAGGATGGGGGCTTTTTCTTTGCCCAACATCCAGCCACCGAGTAATGTTCCATCGTTTAATGTGCAAGAAAGTCCTTTTGCCTTGCCGGAAATGGCTGCATTGGCTTCTTTGTGAAAAATTGCCCGAGGGAAGGCATTACGACGTTCCGTCATAGCCAAGTAGAAAACCATGCTTACATAAATGAGGGCAAGTACGCCTATAAAACGCAGAACACGGAAAAATAACGCTTTAACCATACCCCAAAAATAAAAAACACAGAGCCCGTAAAAAGAATATGCTGGAAAAAACAGACACCGCTCAAGCATTGCTTGAGCTTGGGGTTCCAGGGGGCAGAGCCCTGTCCAGAGAAAAAATAGAAGAACCCGACCAAACACCGCTCAAGCATTGCCTGAGCCTGGTGTTCCAGGGGGCAGCGCCCCAGCCAGAAAAAATAGGGGAACTCCACCCGACGTCGCACAAGCATTGCTTGAGCCCGGGGGTCCAGGGGGCAGCGCCCCAACCAGAGAAAAAATAGGGGAACACAACCCGACATCGCTCAAGCATTGCTTGAGCCCGGGGGTCCAGGGGGCTGCGCCCCCTGCATAAAAAAAAGGACTCTCGCCTGGAGTGTGGCGAGAGTCCGAGGGATGGGATTGGGTGTTCCCTAAATATACCCTAAAAAATATGAAGTGGTACACTTTTTTTGAGTTCCGTTCACGAAAGTGTTCTCTAAGTGTTCTTTTTGGAAAAATCCGTGTTTTTTAAGAAAAACGTCTGTTTTCGGAACAATTTTGCCCCTATTAATTGCATTTTTTGAAAAACGAAGTGTTCCCAAGAAAATGCCGAAAAACTATCTTTGTCCTTGATGAACGTATATGCCTATTACAATTATCGGAAGTATCTCCAGGATTACTACGACTATCGAAAGTCGGTCCAGAGGTATTTCTCCTATAGATCTTTTGCAAAGAAGGCCGGATATTCCTCCTCCGGTTTCTATCTGGATTTGGTTAGGGGAAGAAAGTCCCTTACGCCCCAGATGCTCCCAAAGTTTATAGCTGCCTTGGGCCTCAATGAGAAGGAAGGCCGTTATTTCACCTTGATGGTGGATTTTACTCATGCGACAACGGCTGCTTCTAAGCAGGCTATTTTTGAACAGATGTCCGCTCTTTTGCCCAGTGCAATCAAATCATTGACGAAAAACCAGCAGGAATACTACAGCAAGTGGTATTATGTGGCAGCCCGTGAGGCCTTGTCCGTCTTGAATATTGGTGAAAAGAATATCCAGGAACTGGCTCTTTTCCTTAATCCTAAGATCTCTTTGCCGCAGGCTAAGCAGGCTATTCAACTTTTGTTGACCTTAGGGCTTGTTGAACTTGATATAACAGGTTGTTACCGTTCTGTAAATAAGGCAATCTTCAGTGGGTCTGAAATAGCCCCCCTGTTCGTTCATCAGTTCCAAAAGCAGATGATTGATTTGGGTAAGGATGCTTTGGACCATTACAGCACGGAACGTAGAAATGTATCTTGTATGACTATGAGTGTCTCTGCTGAAGGCCTGGAACGAATCATTAGCAAGATAGATTTGTTCCGTAAGGAAGTTGTGGATATTGTTCGTTCCGACGAAGGCGAAACCATGGTGTGCCAGATGAACATCCAATTCTTCCCGCTGAGCAAAGAAAAGGTGGCTCTGCCCCCTGAAGTCGAGGAGGATTAACATGGTTGGCTTAAGAAAAGCTTTTTTGCCTACGCTGGTCCTTTCTCTAGGATTGGTGTTCTCCTTTTTTGGTTGTGCCTCCGACAATACTGCTGGTACAGTAACGGATACGGGCAACACTATTGCTGAGGCTGTGACCGGAGTCGTTTACCGTGTTGACGGTAAGGCTGCTTCCAATGCGGTTGTCCGTATGGCTCGTATCGCTACGGAAGATGACTCCCTTCGTGTTCCTGAATTACAGGAAGTCGTTACTGATTCTGCTGGTGTGTTTGCTTTTGACTCGGTTCTTTCCGATACGTTCCAGCTAGCGGTAATTGATACTTCTGCGGAGGAAATTTTCTATCTGCCTCGTGCAACGACGAAATCTAAGGGTCTAGACAGCATAAAGCTTGAAAAGGCGGCTGTGTTTAGCAGTTTGCTTTATTATGAAAATGTGGTTGAACCTGATGTGGCGGTTGGTTCTCACTTTATGGTCTTTGTGACAGGAACGCCTTTCTACCAGAGCGTTTTTGCTGGAGATAGCTTTAGCATCTTGATTCCGGCAGGAACTTGGTGGATGGAGTTTTTCCCGGGCGATCCGCTGATTGTGGCCAAGCTGCAGAATTCCGGAGTGGCTGATAGTCTAATTTTCCGCAGTTGGGAAATGACATCCGAGGTGAAGGCTGGTGACACTCTTGATGTGGGTCCGTTCATTTGGGGAACCTCAGTGGAGATTGATTCCTTGATGAAGGAGTCCGAAGCTGCTGCTAAGGATGTGGCTCGCTTGTATGGCGTTGTTTCTTGTAAGAACGGAAAGCCTTGCGAGGGTGTTGAAGTGTCTCTTGTTACAGATATTTTCGGGTTCAATTTTACAGAAGGGGATTCCTTAGAATTTAATCCGATGACGAAAACTGACAGCCTTGGCCGCTGGTGGCTTTCTTTGCCTAAGGAAGTTCCCAACGATTCCTTCCGGGTGGAATATCGTAAGTTGCAGGATGACATTATTGTTCAGTCGGGAACTTCTCGGTATATTCAGTATAAGGAAGTAAAAGATTTGGAGGATACGCTCAAGGTTGGCGCCGATACGCTAAAGAGGCCGTCCACGCTTGTTAGTGGGGTCACCTTGGTGGTGGATCGGGACGACACGACCCAGTCCAGCAACTGCATGGTCAATAGTGTTGTAGTAGGGATTAAGGGTACTTCCCACTTTGTGCGTGATGTGACCTGTAATTTGTTTACCCTTTCGGATTTGCCCGCTGGCGACCAGGAATTGGTCCTGTATGCAGGTGACCCGAAGGTTATGTCTGTTTTGATGCAATCGGAGACTCCCAAGTGGCAATATATTACGTTAACGGAGCTGTCGTTGCCTGAAAATGCTACGCAGCAACAGCAGTGGCTCACTTATACACCCCCAAGTCAAAATAATTTTCAATAATACCCTTGCCAAGGTGATTTTTTTTAACTAACTTTGGCACATAACGATGAGTTATGGTGTAACGGTAGCACAACAGATTCTGACTCTGTTTGTCTAGGTTCGAATCCTGGTAACTCAACTAAAGGTTCTCAGTTCTGCTGGGAACTTTTTTTTGTTTAAATTTGACTGGAGGTAGAGGTGTGTTGGTGTGGAGTCCTTTACTGATTTCTATTTTGGTGAACAATGGAATTTTTTGATTACTACGAAAAATTGTTTGGCGATCGTTGGCCTTCTCTGCTGGAGGCCTTGAAGGGCGAGGGCAAGGCCGTAAAGCTGCAGTTTGATGAAAAACTTGAACCCTATTTTTTGGATGAGGCTTCGGTATTCGCGGCAAAGGCCCTGAATGTCTGCCCCGGAGATGAAGTGCTGGATATGTGCGCTGCCCCTGGCGGGAAGACCCTGGTGATTGCGTCTATGCTCAAGGGGGAGGGGAGTCTTCAAAGTAACGACCGTTCCCCGGATCGTCGAAATCGCTTGCTGAATGTCATTGAAAATACGTTGCCAAAGGAATGGTGCGGTAATATCAATGTGACTGGTTATGATGGTGTAAAGTTTGGTCTCCACAAGAAGGAATGCTACGACAAAATTTTGCTGGATGCACCTTGCTCTTCGGATCGTCATGTGCTGAACTCCCCGGAACATCTGAAGGTCTGGTCCGCTAAACGTGTAAAGCGGCTTTCCGTTGAGCAGGGGGCCTTGTTGGCATCTGCCGTAGATGCTCTTAGGCCAGGTGGAACAATCGTATATGGAACTTGTGCTTTGTCTCCCTTGGAAAATGACGATGTTGTTCGTAAAATTTTAAAGAAAAGAACTTCCATGAAATCTGTTCCGATTGAAGATTTGCTGTCCGGTGCTAATCGGACTGAGTTTGGTGTACATATTCTGCCCGACCAGTCTGAAGGTCGTGGGCCTATATATTGTGCCAAATTGGTTAAATCTTGTTAAGAATAACGTTTTGTAAAACGCTAAAAACGTCCATTTGAAAGAGATGACTCTTCTGCACCAGAAGAGTTATTTCTATTTTATAAATATGAAAAAAATTTTTGTAGTAGCTCTTTTGTTTGCATTATCTTGCTTTGCCGAAGAACTAGCGGCTAAGGATTCTGTTCCCGCTGTAGTTCCTGAAAATTCTGTGGCTCCAGATAGTGCTCGGATATTGCCCTCTGAACAGACCGAAATTGCTGATTTTTCCGAGGAATCTTCGGAAAAATCTACGGACATGAATAGCGAAGCTGAGGTTCCGTCGGAGCAACCTTCTGTTGATGAGGCCAAGGCGATGAACGTCGCCCCAGATGAAAACGTAGATTCCCGCATGGCAGCAGAAGATGCTGTTGAAGCAAGCAATGCCGGTAATGAAGCTGTTGTGGAACCTGTGGCGGTTACGGCTCCTGTTGAAAAAAGAAAGGGTGGTCTGTTGGAAGGTCTTTTGCCGGTTTCTCCAGACGAAGCCATTGCCAAGGGCCGTATTTATGGCGGCGTGTCGCTATCTTTGATTCAGGGAAATACTGAAGACGATCCGCTCAACATCTTAATCGGTGACGTATATGATGCCTATGGTTACACGTTTACGATTGAAGCCTTTGGTGGATACTTTATAAAGGATGCTATGGCCTTGGGACTTCGTGCAGGTTATTCTCGCACGTGGTTTGATGTGGATTTTGCCTTGCTAGAAGACTTGGTGGATTTGGCAGAAAGGCGTAAGTATGTAAGCAATGGATTTTTTATTCAACCACTTCTGAAAAATTATTTGAAAGTCTTTGATTCTCGGACAATTTATTTCTTCAATGAAACCTCTATCTCCGTAGAGTATTCTTACGGAATGTCCCAGACGGACGATGGCGAGGACATGAAGAAAACATTGAATCATGCATGGTCAATAGACGTAGGTATTAATCCTGGTATTTGCATCATGGTGTTGGATCGTTTTGCGTTTGAAACATCTGTTGGCCTGCTGGGGCTCAATTCCAGTGTGGTTGAAGTTGAAGAAAACGGCGTAAAGAAAAGCCAGTTTGTGTACAATATCGTGAATTTTACAGTGAATTTGCTTGCCTTGAATTTTTCCATTGTAACATTCTTCTAGAGGTAAACAATGTTGCTTAGTATGAAGAATAAATGTTTTCTTGTTGGCCTGTTTTTGACAACATTCGGTTTGATTGCCTGCAGCGATGATGAATCTTCCTCCAGCGTGGCAAAGCCTGTTGTGGATAAAGATGTTTTCGAAAATGCAAGAGCATCTGACGTGGACGTTGAATCCTACACTATCACTATGGAAGATGGTGTAGATTCCTTTGTGGTGAACTCCTTGCAATCCTTGGGCGGTTCCAAGTATTTCATCGCCCTTGATGACGATCTTGTTGATCCTATGGTGGATTGGGAACAGGAATTGACCTCCGGTTCTGTGATTTACGCAAATGAAGAGGGGGAGGTTCGTATTGTTGCCTTGGACGAAAAATATCGTGTAGCTGCGGTATGGACCATCAAGTTTACTCCGGTTGAACTCTCCTCCAGCAGTGAAGACGAAAAATCAAGTTCCAGCGAAGAGTATGATAAATCCAGCTCAAGCAAAAAAACAGAAAGCTCCAGCAGTAATACTAAGGAAGATTCCAGCAGTTCCAGTGCTGCAAGTAGTAGCTCCGAAAAACAGAGCTCCAGCAGCAGCGTGCTGAGTTCATCTAGTGAAGAAGTTGACGAAAGTTCTAGCAGCGTGGCTGAATCTTCCGACAGCGAATCTGAATCAAGTAGTTCCAGCGAAGAGATTGCTAGCTCTAGTAGCAGCGATGAGGAAAAATCAAGTAGTTCCGAAGAATCTCTTGAAAGTAGCAGTAGTGAATCTGAGTTTAGCTCTAGCAGCGAGGAAGAAAGCTCCAGCAGTATGGAAGGCGATGTTCCTGGTTATGTGAACGTGAATGCTTTGTCTGTAGATGGAGCTACCCTTGATGTGGAGGAACGTAAAATTTTTGTGGATTTCCTCTATAATCCGGCCGCTGATTTGAAAAATGTTTTGTTGAAGGGCCTAGATGAAGTGCTTGATTTGCGCACTCCTGTGGAGAAGGATTTTGCAGAAAATGGTGAGGTAGGAACCTACACGATTGTTGCTAGGATGCAACTACCGGGAACAGAGTTTGCCTCTAGAGATCAAAGTTTCTGGGGAACGACCAGTGCTGCCATGGGATCAAATAAAACTGTATCCGGACGTAGAGTGACATCTTCTCAGAATGCTACGTTCTCCAACTCCAAATTGACGCTCACTTCTCGAGAAGTTAGTCATGTCACCATGGGTGGTTTCTTGAACTTGTCTGTTACAGAAACTCACGGAAAGAAACTTGCCGGTGGATTCTATTTTGCTGGCAACTATGAGGGTACTTCTGCATTAGATATTTATCAGCGGGAATACGAAGAAGGTTATGCAGATGATGAGTATGTATCTGATATCAGTGCTGATATGACTATGGGTCGACCGTTTACAGCTCGTCCGGTATCGTTTGACGTAACCTATTCTTATTCCCATGTAGCTAATCTCAATGAAGACTATCCACAGCAAAGTCTGATATATGTGATTTTGGCAAATGAAGATGGCAAGGTGGTTGCTTCTGGAAAAATTATAGATACGGAAACTGTTGCAACCGAGACAAGGACTGTTCTATTGGATTATGGATCGGATAACGGACTTCTTGAATCTGAATATCCAATTCCTTCTGGATTGACCTTGGGAACAGGTGACGAAGATGTGGCTATGATTTATGTGATGTTTGCTTCTTCCGCATACGCATATATCGTTGATGGTGGACCCATTGATGAAGATGCTAATGAAGAAAAGTATCGTGGTGGAAAAAATTCACAGTTGATTCTTGATAATTTCAAACTGAACTACTAGGGGCTCGTATGAAAAAGTTTTTATCCCTTGTCGCTTTTGCTTTGACATTTATAGTTCTCGGTGCTTGCACTGCTGATTATGACACTTTTGGTACGTCTCACTACAAGACTCTGAATGATATTGGATTTGAAAACCAGAATGGGATGACTTCGGTAAATCCCTCGGAACATCTTTTGAGCGTTACCATGCAGGCTCCTCCGGAATCTTTATCTACCTGGGATTCTGTGACGATTGAATTCATAGATATGAGTTCTATGGCGACCATTCACGTTGTTGATGGACGTTTCAAGGAAGAACAGAATTTTCCTAAGGATTCTGTGACGCTAGATTCTCTAGCAAATACACTTTCTTACGATAGCGACGCTCTTCGTCCTGGAGATAAGATTCGCGTCCCGAAAAGCTTGACCGTGTATTTGATGATTGTCGCCGAAAATGGAGATCCCGCCATTTGGCAGTTGAAGTTCTCCATTTCGGGTGTGGTTGCTAGCTCTAGCAGCGTTGCTGATGATGTTAGTTCCAGTAGTGAAAAAACTGTTGAGAGCTCTAGCAGTGTAGCTCTAAGCGATAACAATTCTCTTAAAATATCCTTTAAGAATGAACTGGAAAATAAGACCAGCGGTGACACCATTTATGTGACTTTTGCACAGGGCACAGACTTGTCCAAGATTGCCTTTAATGATTCTGAAATCCATAGAAGTGCTAAAATTGATGCTGACCCTGCCAAGGTCTCTGATTGGAGTAAAGTTCAGACTTTTGTGGTGACGGCAGAAGATGGAACTAAAAAGACTTGGGTGGTTGTTGTTCAGGCTGTTCTTAGTTCGGCAACGGATTTCCAGATTTGGTTCAAGAACCAGTTGAAGGTCAATCGTGGAGACGATACCATTGCTGTAAAGCTCCAGAATGGAGAATCTGTTGTCGAGGCCGTAGTGGATTCCTTTAAGGTTTCTGCAGGTGCGACCGTTTCTCCTGACCCCATAAAAGTAAAATGGAGTGAATCTCAGAAATTTACTGTGACAGCAGAAGATGGTACGGAAAAATCCTGGGTGCTTACTTTGGATGTTGCAGCTGTCGATGAAGTCGCTTCCGATGAAAAGGAATTGGTTTCTATTTCTGCCAAGGGTGAAATTAAAGCGGCGACGATAGACACTGCGGCAAAAACCGTTGTTATTCATCTTGCTGACCAGGAGGCTTTAAGTGCGGTTGTTTTGAATGTGGAAATTTCCGAAACGGCATCACAAAATTTACAGACAAGTTCTGTTGATTTGCGTTCTCCTATCATAATGACCATTACCGCAGAAGATGCTAGCACTGTTGATTGGACGATTTCTGCCGATTTCCCGTTGTCCTCTGAGGCTGACATCAAGACCTTTGCTTTAGATGGACTTACCGCTGTTGAAGGTCCTACTCTTGATGCGGAAAACCATTCCGTATACTTCAAAGTTGCGTATGGAACGGATTTGTCTAACGTTTTCTTTGATGTGACCCTTTCTTCGTATGCTACACTTTCTACCGAGCAACCCATTGACTTGAGTAGCGGCTCTTCTATTTTGAAAGTTACAGCACAAGATGGGTCCGTTGTGGAGTGGAAGGTCGAGGTGGAAGTTGAAGATCCTCCTGCCGAAGTAACGGCACCTCGTATTCTAAGCTTGAAGATTGCTGGATCAGCTGCCGTTGTTGATAGTGTTTTTGAGGAAGGTGAATGGATTCATCGAGCCCACTTTGATGACATGCCTTTCCTTGCTGATTTGAACAGCGTTGCTGTTGATGAAATAAAGATTCCAGAGGGAGCCTCTATTAGCGGAATTGAGAATGGTTCCAGCTATGATTTGGGCATGGGAGTAAAGGCTCTTGTTTCCAAGGATGGTGAAACCTGCGAGTATATCATCAAAGCCGGATACCAGTTGCCGGGAAATGACTTCAATACATGGAAATCAAATGGTGTTATGTCTCCCGATTCTGTTTGGGGCAACGCCAACACCGTAGGAACAACCACGTCTAAGTATTCTGCAGGTTCTGTGGTTGGAGCCCAAATTAAAACCACTAGTATCCTCGGAAAGATTGCCAGCGGCAGTCTTTACACCGCTGATTTTAACCCCAATGGGGTAGGTACGCTTGCCATGGCAAGTTCCTCTACCTGGCCTGATGGAAATGAACTTCTTGATTTTGGTAAGAAGTTTACGGCTCGTCCCACCTACATTGACGTTACGTTTAGTTACAATGGTGCTGGCGATAGTTGCGACGTGTATCTGGTTCTGGAAAATAGGACTAGCGATAAGAATAGGGCTCGCACCAGTACAGATGTGAATAAACTTGTGGCTTCTGCCTGGTATCGCTCTACGACAGGAGATAACACTGGTCGCACAAATCCGGATGTAATTTCTATTTCAGAAGAAAATGCAGATGGTTTCAGGACTATGCGTATGAAACTCAAGTACGGCGAACCGCTCGCAGGTTCTCCCATAGAAAACTCCTCTGTATTTAACGCAACTCTTGCATCAAAGGATTCCAAGGCCATTGACAACAGCGTTATTCAGGGATCGGGTGATGAACCTGTCACTCACGTTCGTCTAGTCTTTGCGTCCAGTGCCGACGGAAATCATTACAAGGGCAAGAGTGGAGCAACTCTTGTTGTAGATGGTGTCAAGTTTATTTATTAGAGGTCGTTTCTTTGGGTCATTTGATTCGGGTGTTACCTACAATAACCTTTTTGTGAATACTCAAACTAAGGATGATGTGGATGATATGACCTCTGATGGTATAGATTTTGATTTTAACTGGACTTTTGGCTTTGCATTTTAGTAAAAAAATGTTATTTTAAATGAAAAATTTGGAGATGTTTATGGCTGCTTTAGCTCTTACCGCAGAAAATTTTGATGAAGTGATCAGTTCTGGTCAGCTGGTTTTTGTTGACTTTTGGGCCACCTGGTGCCGCCCTTGCATGATGATGGGCCCCATTGTCGATGAACTTGCTGCCGAATATGATGGCCGTGCAATCATCGCTAAGATTAATGTTGACGATCCGGGCGTTAGCGATATTTGTGCTCGTTTTGGCATTACCAATATTCCCAATATGAAGCTGTTCAAGAACGGTGTCGAAGTGGGCAATGTGGTTGGTGCAGTTCCTAAGAACACCGTTAAGACCGTTATCGACCGCAATCTTTAACTGACCGCTTGTTCGGTATGAAAAAGGAAAATCTGCAGGTATTCATCTGCGGATTTTTTGTTTTTGTCGGTTTTCAATCATTGTTCATTGTTAATTGTTCATTGTTAATTTCTAAATTTACACCATGCTTACTAAACGTTTGATTGTGTGCTTGGATGTTCGTGACCGTAAGGTGACGAAAGGTGTTAAATTCAAAGGCAACATTGATATTGGCGATCCGGTAGAAATGGGTGCTCGTTATAGCGATGATGGCGTGGATGAGCTTGTGTTCTACGATATCACCGCCAGTGCCGAAAACCGTCCCTGCGATATGGAAATGATCCGTCAGATTGCAAAGCGTGTGTTTATTCCCTTTGCTGTTGGTGGCGGTATCCGAAATCTGGACGACATGCACCAGGCTCTGCTTGCCGGTGCCGAAAAGGTAAGCGTGAACAGCCTGGCTGTTCTTCATCCTGAGATCATTGCTGAAGGTGCCAAGGCTTTTGGTCGTCAGTGCATAGTGTTGGGCATGGATGCCAAGTTTGTGGGCGTATCTGAAAAGTTCCCTAGCGGTTATGAAGTTTACATTCGCGGTGGTCGTCAGGCTATGGGCCTGGATGCCGTGGAATGGGCCAAGAAGGCTGAGGAATTAGGCGTGGGTGAAATCTGCCTAAACGCCATTGATACCGACGGTGTTCGTAATGGTTATGAACTGAACATTACCGATCAGGTGGCCAAGGCTGTACAGATTCCTGTAATTGCAAGTGGCGGTGCTGGTACACCGGACCATATTGTGGATCTTTTCAATAAGACTTCTGCCGATGCGGCCCTGGTGGCATCCATGGTTCACTTTGGGGACTACACTGTACCTCAGATTAAAGGTGAAATGCTTGCCGCAGGAATTCCTGTCCGCAAGAAAATGAATGGCGAGGTTTAAATGAATCCGTCCATTGCTGTTAAAATTTTTGAGGCTGGCCGACAGGCTGGTGCAGATTTTGTCGAAATTTTCGAAGAAGAAACTCGAAGCTCTGCATTGGGTTTAAAGTCCAGTCAGATTGAGTCTGCTACAGCAGGAACGGATTACGGTATCGGAATTCGCCTGTTGTATGGTACCGAAGTTCTTTACGGTTTCACAAGCGATGATTCCGAAGAAGCTTTGCTTAAGCTTGTGCAGACTCTTGCGTTTGGACGCATTGCAGGAATGGAACAGAAAACGGTTGAACTGAATCCAGCGAAGCGAATCGTTGATTTTAATGAAGCTGCTTTTAAGGATCCTCGCATTCTTGGGCAGGCTGTTAAGCAGGACTTCCTTTTCCGTGCAGATAAGGTGGCCCGTGATTTTTCTGATAAGGTGGCTCAGGTTGCGGTTTCTATCGCAGATGATTGTTCTCATATACATTTGTTGAATAGCGAAGGTGTGAACTTGGAAGTGGATCGTTCACATTTGCGTGTAAGCGTCAGCGTGACTGCTACAGATGGAACAGAGCGTTTAACCTCTGCAGAACGACCGGGTGCCATTGGCGGTTATGAACTCTTGGAAAATTATAATCCAGAGGAAATGGCTCTTTCTGCTGGTGAACGAGCCGTGCGAATGCTTTCTGCGGGTTATATCAATGGGGGACAGATGCCTGTGGTCATGGGCAACGGCTTCGGTGGTGTGATATTCCATGAGGCTTGCGGCCATCCCCTGGAGACGGAAGCAATTCGACGAAATGCCAGTCCCTTTTGTGGAAAGCTGGGTGAGGTGATCGGTCAATCCTGCTTAACTGCCATTGATGATGGAACTCTGGATGGTGTCTGGGGTAGCCTGAAGGTGGATGACGAAGGAACCCCTACGGAACGAACTGTCCTGATTGAAAATGGCATTCTGAAAACTTATATGTCCGACCGTATTGGCGCTGAAGAAGTAGGCGTAAAGCGTTCTGGCAATGCTCGTCGAGAATCCTACAAGTACGCTCCTGTAAGCCGTATGCGTAATACCTTTATCGCTCCTGGCAAGGATTCCCTGGATGATATGATTTCCAGTGTGGATTATGGTTTATATGCTGCACGTATGGCGGGAGGCTCTGTAAATCCTGCTACAGGCGAATTTAATTTTGCAGTGGACGAAGGTTATGTTATTCGTAACGGCAAAATTTGCGAGCCAGTTCGTGGTGCCGCTCTCATTGGCAAGGGACACGAAATTATGCCACGCATTAGCATGGTGGGGTCAGACTTGAAAATGGCTGCAGGCGTTTGCGGGGCAAGCTCTGGGCATGTTCCTGTGACTGTTGGTCAACCCTCTATCAAAGTGGACCAAATTCTGGTGGGCGGCCGATAAGACCTTCTGCGGATGAATCCTCAAGATTAAAAAAGACTGTGCATCGCACAGTCTTTTTCATATCCAGTATTTTTTTTAGCCCAAATCGGTTACCAGCTTGTCGAAGACTTGGCCGCGGACCTTGTAGTTCTTGAACAGGCCAAAGCTTGCACAGGCGGGGCTCATGATTACGGTACCGCCTTCGCCGATGTTAAGGCTGTCCGCAAATGCTTCTTCCAGGGTGGGGAAGATGGCGGTCTTGATGCCTGCGGCGTCTACGCTGGCCTTCTTCAGGTCTGCGAGCATACGTTCTGCGGTAGCGCCGATCAATGCAATTCGCTTCAGGTTGGGACGGTCCTTCACCAGGATTTCGCTAAGCTCCGTAAAGTCGGCGTTCTTTTCGGAACCGCCCAGAATCAGGGCAAAGGGACGCTTCATGCTTCCGGTGGCTGCAATGGTTGCATCGGGGCGGGTGGCGTAGCTGTCGTTGTAGAATTCGATGCCCTTCTTTTCACCCTTGAATTCCATGCGGAAGGGAAGTGTCTCGTAAGACTTGAGGGCTTCGAAGGCGTCGGCAACCTTAATGCCCAGGGCGGTGCAGGCCAATGTAGCTGCGGCCATGTTCTCCAGCTGGTAAATGCCGCGGACTTTGCAATCGCTTAAGAACAGCTTGTCGTTACCGATGGTCAAGGTGGAGCCTTCAATAACAGCGTTGCCGTCGTTGCTTCCGTTTTCACCGTCGGCAACACTTACAGAAAGTTTGTTGCGGGCGGGACTTTCGCTGGCAATCTTTGCGGAGGGAGCAGCGTCCTTCAAGTAGACGCAAGTGCCGTCGCTCTTCTGCCAACGAACCAGGTTAGCCTTGGCGTCGCGGTATTCCTCCACAGTCTTGTGCCAGTCCAAATGTTCGGTACTAACGCGAAGCACTACGCCTACATCCGGCGAAATAGACAAGGTCATCAACTGGAAACTGGACAACTCCAGAATGCTGATGCGGTTGGCTGTATCGTCTTTCAGCAGGTCCAGTGCCGGCACGCCGAAGTTTCCGCCAATGATGTTTGCCTTGCCGCACTTGTCCAGAATATGACTAATCATGCTGACGGTACTGCCCTTGCCCAAGGTACCGGTAACGCCTACGGTCTTTGTGGATTTAGTTTGTTCTAAAAATAGCTGAATCTGGCTGGTCATCATGCCGCCGTTCATCTGGAAGGTGAACAGCTCTTGGCTCATGGGGTAGACACCTGCGGAACGCACTACGGTAACGCAGTCCTTCAGACCGTCCATGTACTTTTCTCCGCTGCAAACCTTCACGTTTACGCCTGCAGGAACCTCCGGTAGATTCACCGGGTTCTTGTCCATGACGACGATATCCTTGACGCCTTCACGGAACAGGTAACGAAGAGTGCTCTGGCCTTCAACGCCAAAGCCAAGAATACCAACAGGAGAAACCAAATTGTTGTTCATATAAAAGCCTTTGTTTTGCGCGGATCAAACTCGCATTTTGAGTGCGGATCAAACTCGCGATTTCAAAAGAAAATTTAGCAATCGTTTTGCTATAGATTCTTTTCTCGGTCGCGACATTTGATTTTAGGAACATCGGCTCTACATAGGGAATCGGCACTTGCTTTGGAATAAAAAAGAAGTCCGTCCCGAAGGACGGACTTCTTACTGCGGTCGGACAGACTTGAACTGTCATGGGATCGCTCCCACTAGCACCTCAAGCTAGCGTGTCTACCAATTCCACCACGACCGCGATTCTGCACTTTAACCGGCTGAGCCTTCGCGACTCCAAAACCTTTCGGTATCAAAACGGCTAAAGAGCAAAACTTGACTTAACTACTGTGCGGCGGGTGCTTCAGCCGGAGCTGCAGGAGCTACTGCAGGTGCGCCAAAGTTGGCGGGCAATTCCGGCATTACAGGAACTTCCTGCTGGGCTGCACTTTCGTGAGCGGCCTTCTGCATTGCGGATTCCTTAACGACCTGATCCTGCTTAGCAGTGATAAGACCCAGAGCGAAAACCACAACGAAGAAGATGACAGCTACGATACGAGTCAACTTCTGGATGAAAGTCGCAGCACCTGCGGTAGAGAAGGCGGACTGAGAAGTCATGCCGCCAAGACCTGCCAGGCCACCCATCTTGTCGTTCTGGACCAGAACGAGGAGCATGAGGAACAAGCAGAGGAACACGTGGAGGACGATACCGATCCAAAAGAGAGTTGTCATAGTTGTTTTACCTTGAGTAGTTTAAAGTTTCTTTAGCTGGAAATTACTTAGCTTCGGCAGCTGCGATGATTTCCATGAAGGTGTTTGCCTTGAGGCCTGCACCACCAATCAAACCACCGTCGATGTCCTTCTGAGCGAGAAGGCCAGCAGCGTTGGCGCCCTTCATAGAGCCACCGTACTGGATGCGCATGCCTTCAGCAATAGCTTCGCCGTAGATTTCCTTAACAACGGAACGTACGAAAGCCTGGGTGTCCTGAGCCTGTTCGTCGGTAGCGGTAACGCCAGTACCGATTGCCCAAACCGGTTCGTATGCGAGAACGCACTTAGCAGCGTCTTCAGCGGAA
>JAZRXW010000061.1:0-4982 GCA_045600425.1 Fibrobacter sp. | reverse complement strand
AGCGGTATCGCCGATGCCACCCAGTTCCTTGAACCACATCTTGGCATGTTCCTTTTCATTTTCAGCAGTCTTCAGGAACAATGCGGCGATCTGTTCGAAACCGTCCTTCTTTGCCTTGGATGCAAAGTAGGTGTACTTGTTACGAGCCTGGGATTCGCCTGCGAATGCGGCTTCGAGGTTCTTTTCGGTCTGGGTACCAGCGTACTTGTTTGCCATTTTTATGTCTCCTTACGATAAAGTAAAAATGAATTTCTGGGTTTAATATAACTTCTTTTCTTCGTCAATTTTACGATGAGGCTTGCAGGGATTGCCAAAGGCAATCGTATTCGCGGGAATGTCCCGAGTTACCACGGAACCCGCTCCAATGACGCAGTTGTCGCCGATGGTCACGCCAGGGAGAACCGTGACGTTTGCGCCTATCCAGACGTTGTTTCCGATGTGGATCGGCAAGGCCCTTTCCAGCCCCTTGTTGCGTTGTTCGGGGTCGATGGGGTGGGTGGCCGTAGAGAAGCAGCAGTTTGGTGCGATAAAGACATGGTCGCCGAAGGTGACCTTTGCCGGATCCAGGATGACGCAGTTGTGGTTGATGTAGAGGGAGTCCCCTGCGGAAATGTTGTATCCATAGTCGCAGACGAAGGGCTGCTCGATGACGGGGTTCTTGCCCAGCTTGCCGAAAATTTTTCGAAGGGTCGCCTCGCGCTTTTCAAAATCGCCGGGACGGATGTGATTGTAATCGAAGCAAAGTTCTTTGCACTGGGTTCGCTGCTTGATCAGGTCTGGATTGTAGTTGGCGTCGTAAAGTTCGCCCGCCAGCATCTTCTCTTGTTCAGTCATTTCAAACCTTCGAAAGAATGCGAAAGTTTAAATTAGATGACTTCGCGCAGTGCCTTTGCCAGCTGGTCTGCGCAGGAGGTGGACTTTCCGTTGCAGGTGTTGCCTTCCAGGATGTCGGCGATTTCCTTCATGTCGCGGCCTTCGCAAAGCTTGCCGATGGCCTTCAGGTTGCCATTGCAGCCGCCCATGAACTTGAGGTTGTACATCTTGCCGTCTTCGTAGTCGAAGGTGATGAGCTGGGCGCAGGTGCCACTGGTTCTGAATTCCTTAGTCTGCATAAAAGTCTCGCTTTGTTAAGGTTGTTCCGTTTTCGTGTTCAATATACAATTTTAGCGGCTAACAGTGCGGCCCTTGCTATCGACGTAGCGATTGTTTTTGCCATTGAAAAAGATGTGGTAGGGATTGGACGAATTCTGGAAACCGTGGTGTGCGTGGCCCGCTGAATTTATTTTTGGAACGTTGAGTTTTGCGATGGATGAGGTTTCTGCAGAATCGCCGGGAGATTCTGTCGAGTTTTCCGCAGGATTTTGTTCGTTGTAAAGGGTCGCGATTTCTTCGTCGCTTAAGGCTCGATTGTAAAAGCGCAGGTCGTCGATGCTACCTTCGAAGAAACTCCACAGGGAGCGGGTTCCTAAGCGCACCGGGGCGTTTCCGTTTTCTACCTGCACGCCGTAGGTTTCGTCGTAGAGTGGGTCCTGATCTTTTTGGATGCCGTTCTTGAACAAGGTAATGGTATTGCTTTTAACATCGTAACGGGCTGCAAAATGAATCCATTCCCCGGCCTGGATTTTCTCCTGCACGTAGCTGCCGGAACCAAGTCCGCCTTTCAGGTTGAAGGCGTAGGCGGACATTCGGTTGGGGCGGTTTTCCTGGGAACCTGTCAATTCCTTGTTGTACATCCGGAATACCCATTCGTGCTGCTGCGGCATTCCCTTTCCCATCCAGTGGACGTACCCGCCTTCTTCTGCATTCTTGAAATTCAAGGTTGATGGACTCACCCAGACGGAAACAGTGAGGGCGCCGGTGGTGCTGATGCTAAAGGCGTCGTCGTCGGGGATTTCCATGTAGCTTTCGCCGTCAAAGACAGCCGCGGATTCGGGGTTCCCGAAACGGTCCTTGCCGAAGGTGGCGCCTTTGTTCTCTATGTTTGGCGCTGTGGCACTTGCGTTTTCAAGGCTGCCGTCGGTGAAGGCGTAATAGGCTACCAGGCCATCGGTTGGGATTGCATTCTTTACGGCGTCTGCGAAAATTGCAGACGTTAAAGACAATACGGTGCAGCAAAGAATTTTTGAAAATCTCATTATGGACGTGCTGTTTTTGGGGACCTCTGTCCAATATACAATTTTTAGTGCTATATTATAGGTGAACCTTTATTTCGGAGTTGGATGATCTTAATCCATAATTTCGGTTTCGGCCGAACCAGTTTCCGTAACTGGGACATTGTATAAGAAGGGTTGCGCCTTGGCGCAGCTCTAGTTTACTGTTTTGCTGAATTTGTTTCGGCAAAGTTTTTGTGCTTTCGCACAGGTATAATAGCGGGTCCGGCCCGCATGTAAACAAAAAGGAAATTACAATGTCTAAAAATTCTGAATACACTATCCGACAGGAACAGCCTGCCGATTTTTACGCTGTAGAAAATTTAACCCGCGAGGCCTTCTGGAACGTGTACCGTCCCGGATGTTCTGAACATTACGTGCTTCATTGCTACAGAAACCATCCGGATTTTATTCCGGAGCTCTCCCTTGTGCTGGAAGGACCTGCAATTTCTGCGGCTGGTGAACAGCGTCGGGAAATCCTCGCCCATGTGATGTTTGCCTGGAGCGAAATTCTGGTGGACCCGGATGAGTCGCAGGCGTGTTCCGCGCAGGTCGCTGAAGAAGAGCCGCGCAAATTTCGCATGATGACCTTCGGGCCTATCAGCGTTCGTCCCGACATGCAACGCAAGGGCTTGGGCAAGATGCTGCTGGACTACGCCCTGGAACGTGCTCGCCAGATGGGCGCCGGATGTATCGCCATGTGCGGTAACATCCAGTTCTACGGCAAGTGCGGTTTCGTGACGGCCAACTCCAAGGGAATCCGCTACGCCGACGATCCCGATGGCGACGCGCCCTACTTCCTGATTCGGGAATTGACGCCTGGCTTTCTGGACGGCGTCCGCGGAACCTATCGGGATCCTGCATCCTATTTCGTTGACGATTGCGACGTAGACGAATTCGATAAGCAGTTCCCGCCCAAGGAAAAGAAGGTACTGCCCGGACAGTTGGGATAGTACTCGCAAAGTCCTTGCCCCGTTGTGCCATCCTCGCGTAGGCGAGGATCTAGCATCGGATGTAAAAAAGCTACCGAGGATTTCTCGGTAGCTTCATTGCATTTTAATATTTCCTAATAAACTTCGCACTTGTCCACGTATTCGTACTTCGGTCTTTCCTTGCGAATGCAGCCATTCACTTCGTCCTGCATACTAAAAGGTCTGTTACGACGGCGTGGAGGAACTTCAACATCATTTCCCTCAAAGTCCTTGAAGTGACAAATGGCCTTGCGCACCCCGTCTACCTCGATAACCTGGTAATCGCGAATTGTGATTTCATCTTCGGAATATTCCTTGAAGTAAATCAGTTTGCGCCTGTATCCTTCTAGGTAGTATTCCTTTTGAATCCAAAGTTTACCGCTTTCGTAAAAGTCTGTTTCCTTTACCAGACTATCTTGTTTTTCAGAACTAAAAATTAGGATGCCATTATCGGAATAGATTCTTTTTTTCTGAATGGGTACCGTCGCGTTATCGATTCTTCCTTTTTCAAAGAATTCGCTTATGATAGCGCCTTTTGCATTGGTGCATTTGCCTTTGTATTCGTTGTTCAGGGAGTCTTTCCAGGATTCGCATATTTTGGAGGAATCGTTCCAATCCCGGTCTATCCAATGTACAATCCCATTTACGATTTCTTTTTTTAGCGATCCATCCTCGTTATATGAATATTCTCCTGTGGAATCTTTTAGCGATTTTAGGTTTCCGTTTTCATAGAAAAATTTTTCGGTCAAGGAATCCTTGTAGTATTTAAGATTTCCATCTTCGTCAAATAATTTATGGTAGTAGGTATCATAGTGGTTGCCTGATTCCGAAAGGTAAATGACAAAATCATTTCTAAGATTTCCATTGCGATAGTATTCTCGTTGAAACCCTTGTTGGACACTAAAGGCAAAAATCCTTTCGGCATTTATTTTACCATCAGTTGAATAACTGAACTCCTTTCCTACGGAACGTCCTGCAATAAAAATTGCCTTTCGAGCCAGCATCCCATTAGAATGAAATGAGTAGCTTACATGAATATTTGGTCTTGTCTTTTGATTATTCGAATTGCTGCCGTTACTTTCTTTTGACTCAGTTTTTATCTGACCATCTTTGAAAAAAATCTCACGGGAAATTTCGTGGTCATTTTTGTACTTGCATCTGTATTGTAACCTACCATCCGGATAATTGCTGATGAAGTCTCCTTCCACTTTGCCATTTTCTATAAAGTATTCTTGAAGTAGAATGCCTGATTCGTAGAATTGCTTTACATGACCGTCTTCACTAACAGAAACGTGCAATGCTCCCGATGGGAAATAGCAGAGAAAGTCGCCTTGTTGGATTCCCTTCGCAAAAGAACCCTTGCATTCCATAGAACCATTTTCGTAGTAGGTAGTGATAGTTGAGTTGCTACGGTCTGCCCCATGAAATTCATTGTGCTCCATAAGGGCGCCGGAGGGGTAAAATTTATCAACGCCTTCCACACCATTTTCTTTGAAACCCTGCTGTACTAATTGACCATTCGGGTATTTTCGAATACCTGAATTTGAACAAGCAATCAAGGCTAGTGCAATAAGAAAAAGAATGAATTTCATTTAAGCCTACAGTTTTTTAGGAATATAACAAATTCCCTGATTGCGAATACAGTGTGTTCGCAATTGCATCGTTGACTGCATAACGACAGTGTCTTGCAAATGATTCTCGCATAGATTATATTTTGCTTGAATTGCTAATCCCTATACGTAGGGCATCATAAATTCTCTGCTGCAAGTCGTGGGAGCGTGTCGCATTAGACATCTCCGCAGAACCTGAAAGAGGAGGCGAGCCTCTTGACTGTGCACGTAGAGCTGGGAACAAAGGGGTT
>JAZRXW010000060.1:0-45298 GCA_045600425.1 Fibrobacter sp. | reverse complement strand
GCTGCAGCGCTTGTTGCATCCACGCTGGATGGTAACGAAGGTGCTGAAGTCGTGCTTCACCTTGGCGTAATCGCCGATGTAGTTCTGGGTGATGTCTTCGTCCAGGAACATGCGGTGGTGAGTCTTGTGCAGGGGGCTTTCAGGGCCTGCCAACAGCAACTCGGGAATATTCTTGTACTGGTCCGGACCTACCACGTAGTTCACCACCTTCAGTCGCTTCAGGATTACGGGGCCGCGGTTCTTGGCCATGCAACCGCAAACCACCACCTTCAAGTCCGGGTTAGCTTTCTTCAGCTTGCGGTACTTGCTGATGTTTGCAAATGCGGTGTCCTCTGCCTTTTCGCGAACGGAGCAGGTGTTAACGATAATGAAATCGGCTTCGGTAATGTCGCCAGTTTCCATGTAGCCTTCCATGTCCAGCTTCTGGGCAATGAGGGCGGAGTCGTACTCGTTCATCTGGCAGCCGTAAGTGGCCAAATAATATTTCTTCATGGCGCCAAAAATAGAAAAATTAGACCAGCTTCATTAAATCCTTGATATGCCTGATGGTGTATTTGGGCTCCAGGGGCATGAGATTTTCGGGTCGGCCAAAACCTTCCAGGCAAATAATACTGTCGATGCCGGCGTTCTTGGCTGCCATCACATCCGGAGTGTCGTCGCCGATCATCACGGCCTTTTCGGGAGCGACATTCAGCTCTTTCAAAATGACGTAAATGCCACCGGGACCGGGCTTGCGTTCCGGTGTGGTGTCGCCGCAAAGGTAGTAGGAAATCTTGTCGGCGGTGCGGCTACTTTCCGCGCAGTGGCTAGCGGCGTTTGCTCCGCTCAGCAGTCCAAATTTTTCCAAGATCTTTTTTGCAGGTAAAACAGGCTTGTTAGTCAGCATGGATGCAATCTTGCGACCCGACGAATTGCCGGCACCCTCGTCGCGACCGTCACTTTCGCAAATCCAGTCGATAAATTCCAGTACGCCTTCGTAAGGTTCCGTTTCTTCGGTGCAGTGTTCCCAGTAATAGCCGGAGTAAGTTTTTAGGACTTCGTCAATCTTTGCTTCGTCGAATCCGCCCCTGCTTAAGACGGCTGCAACGGCCTCACCGTCGCGAACATCCAGATGGTCGGCACGGTTTCCGTCCAAAATGGGTTCTCCTGCGGTTTTGCCTTCGCTTTTCATAATGCCCGAAGCCACAGACCTGCGGATCAGATTCCTTGACCCGTTCCCGATGCAACTCCTCACATTATCCTTTGAAATTTCCGGAATACCGAACTGTTTCAGAGCATAATTCACTGCCGGAGCCAAATCCCCCAGGCTGTTGAACATGGTACCGTCCAAGTCAAAAATGAACAGTTCCTTTTGTGCAATCAATTTTGAGATTTCTTCGAGTGACGTTGTTTTGGAGTTGAAATTCATGATGGCAAATTTAAAAAAAGCTGGGCCCGTAAAAAAGGAAACTTGCCTTTTGTCGTAGTCGAGTTGTGCTCGTTGCGATTATAGTTAGCCAAAAAAATTGTATATTTCCTTTCATGAAAAAGTTTTTTAAATCTCTCGGCCTGGTTAGGGCTTCTATCGTTGCAGCAACTCTTTCTTGTGCTGCGTTTGCTATTGAACCGATTGCTTTTGTTCCTCAATCCATTGGAGAGGTCGGCCAAGGCGATGTAAAACATGTTGTTGTAAAGGGCGCAAACGTTTCTGGCAAGGAAATCAAGTTGGAAAACGCAATGTGTCAGGGTAATGGTTGTTCTAACTTTAAGTATCCTACAACAATTCCCAATAACAGCGCTGTCATTGTGGAATTCGATATGGATTTTTCTGCAATGGAAGGCCCCATTAGTCCTACGGTGGTGCTGGTGGGGAACGATGGTAAACCTTATGCATTCACGATGGATGGCTATGTAAAGGCTCCGGTCTTTTTCAATGAAAAAATGTTTGATGCCGGTTACTATGCTCCCGGTGAAAAGCGAGAATGGACTTTCTATGTGTGGGAGACCGATAAGAAAGCTCGCCCGGATTTGAGCCTTTCTGAAGAATCGTCCAAGGAATTTTCCGTAAAGACCAAGAACGTAAAGGTCAAGGTGGGGGAAAACGGAAAAGTGTCCGAAGGAGGAAAAATTCCTGCTCTGAAGGTGACGCTTTCGACAAAGGGCTTGATGCGTGAAGGCTGGGAGCTAAAACAACAGAGTATCCGCAAGATTGTGAGCTTCAAGAGCAAAAAATTTCCAAAGGCTACGCCTGAAGTGTTGATTATTGGATTCTGGAAGTAAAAATCTGAAAAAAAATCACTTTTTTTTCAAACCGACCTTGAAAAAAGTGGAATAATAACTAACTTTGGTCTACTCTTTAATGAGTCCTCGGGATGTAGCTCAGCCTGGTAGAGCGCTTGAATGGGGTTCAAGAGGTCGCTGATTCGAATTCAGTCATCCCGATAAAAAGACTCGCAACGTAAGTTGCGGGTCTTTTTTGTGATGCAGAGGGAGGGGACTCTGCCCCTCCCTCTGGACTCCCACCCTGACGCTCAAGATTGACAGCAGGTTTCATGAGAATACCAGGAACCTAGCCCCACCCTCTCTGTTATTTGAGACTGTTTCCTTACTCATTAAGTTTTCGATTGAGTGGTAGCAAAAAAGAAGGACGTTGTCGTCCTTCTTTTTTGGGGGTATCCTTGTATTTAGATTCAGGTATTTTCTGTTCCGCCAGATTCGTTCTTTTGCTGGATTTTTTGGGCTTCAGCAAGTTCTATGGCTGCAGCTTCGTAATCGGCTTCGGTAGTCCATTCGGGTTGCCACACCATTACTCTGTTTCGTCCAGATTCCTTGCCCTGGTATAGGGCCTTGTCCGCAAGCTGGATGCTGCGGTCTGCCCCCAACTTGGGATCGAATCTTGCCACACCTAGGGTGATCGTTATGTTGATGGTGTAGTCGCCATAGCGAACGGTCATCTGTTCAATTTTTCTACGGAAGCGTTCCGCGACAATGGTTGCCCCTTCCAGATCGGTCTCAGGAAGTAACGTCAAGAATTCCTCTCCGCCATAGCGGGCAAACACGTCGTACTTTCTCAGGAGAGTTCTGACGGTTTGGGATACGGCCTTCAGGATTTCATCACCGCAGGCATGTCCATAGGTATCGTTAATGGCCTTGAAATGGTCTATGTCAATGAAAATAAAGCAGAAGGGCTTGTTGGTTCGCTGAGTACGTCCTACTTCGTTAGCGATGGTTTCGTTCATCTCGCGGCGGTTGGGGAGTCCCGTCAGTTCGTCGGTCTTAGAAATAAGATCCAGTCTGCGGTTTGCAAGCTCTAGCTCCTTGGTACGTTCCTTGACTTCCTGTTCCAGCATGTTGCGGTGGGCGTTGAGTTCGTTGAACTGTCGCTTGATGGTCCCGTGCATCTGGTTGAAGGCCGCAGACAGCTGGCCGATTTCATCCTTGCGCTTGCCCATGTTGATTTCTGCAATGTCCAGCTCGCCGTCGGTAATGCGATTAATGTGGTTAATTAAACGTTTGAGCGGAGCTCCCAACAGCATATACATCCAGATTGCAACCAGCAGCATGACAATGAGGAACGCTATCATGATGATGAAACTGATCTGTCTAGTCGTGGCTCCCTGTTCATCAATTTCACTCTTGGGTTGGAAGTAGAATAGTCCTAGGTCATGGTCGCTGTTGTATTCGAAATTGACCAAGTATTCCTGCTCGTCATTTAAGGTGACGATGGAGGGCTTAGTAATGGAATAAGTGCGAATGTCAGGAACTTCTAGACCTAGTTCAGAAATCTTGTGAGGGGTTACGCTCCAGTTCTGATCCGGGTGGTAGAGTATTTCTCCGCTAGATGTTACTGCAACAAAGAAATCATGCTGGTTGGGATTGATGGCTTTTAGCTTTTGCCAAATGCGTCCACCAGAGAACACTGCCACCAGGTTTCCGTTTCCAGAGACATTACTATAGATATTGATCCCGTAAATTCTTTTGGGTTGAATATCATTGACATCGCGGAACCAGGGTGTGGTGTAGGGATGATGGATGGTGATTCTGGAAAAGTCAATGGGGTAGGTGATTGCATTTTCCGTGCCTAGCATCGAATTGTTGCAAACAAAGGCTCCCTTCTTGTCGTAGACTGCGACGATTTCACCTTTGTTGAACAGGTCCGAAATGGAGTAGCTCTTCAGGTAACTTGCCGCTGTAATGGCATCCATGGTCTGGATTTCAGATGTCTTTGACAACAGCTTTAAACGATCCCCAAACTGTTTCATTTCGTCGTAGACGGAGTTTCCTTTCTGGGTCAACTGGATGTTGCCGTTGTTGAAGGCTCTGTCTACGATTTGTCCCATTTGCTTTTGAGTATATATGGAGACACCCAAAGAGACGACCAACGTCATAGAGATGGTCAGAATCAAGATACATTTAAAAATGATGCTTCTTGAAAATTTTGTACGGTGGGAGTCTTCTTGTTGCATAAACTACCGCGGGTTATTTTTTACGTTTGCGAGCGAAATTGACTAGGAAGCTGATTACCAGAATAGTGATAAAGACGAAAGGTGCCTTTCTCAGATTGTCGCTGATGATGGCATCCTTGACCACTTCATCGGAAATAGATTCCTTTTTGGCTGCATCCTGTTTGTTCCAAACTTCCTTGAATTCCGCTAAGGTCATGATACCTTCGTTGGGATAGTTCAGTTTCTTGTTGGACTCAATGGTGTACTGCTTAAAAATGTCATAGACCTTTTCATCTGTATAGAGGGATGAAAATTCCATCAGGTCCCAGACGTTGCTGAACATGGTAATGAAAGTCAGTTCCAGATCGCCCCATTCAGGAATGGTGGCGTAAGTACGTCCTGTTTCAAGAGCCGTAACCAGTTCCTTGTAATCTTCATCCTCTGCCCAGGTGGAAAGCACTTTCTTGGATGGGGGGAGGAAACCGATCTGCTTGGTGTAGGCGTCCAGATTTTCATCTTCGGTTAGGAACAGCAGTAGATCCTTGGCTTCTTCTCGGTTGTTGCTAGCGGGAATGGCTAGGTTGCTTCCGCCGATAAAACTTACGCTTCCTGCGTCGCCCTTGGGGAAGGGCAATACTATGACGGAGTCGCTTCCGATTCGTGCGTTGGAAAGACCGCCCATGGAACCGTCAAAGCGGGTCTGCATGACGATTTCAGAGGTGTTGACAATAAAGGCCAGTTCGCTGTTGTTGAACTGCTGTGCAATTTGGGCGGTGTTCTTCTGTAAGGTCTCGGGAATGACTAGGCTGTCCTGTACGAAACGCAGATAACGAGCGATGCCCTTCAGGGTCTTCTCGTTTAGAATATTGGCGTGCCATTTTCCGTTGTTGTCTTTTTCAAGGAATGAACCGCCATTGCTCCAAATCCAGGGGGCGAAGTTGTGGCTAATGTTCCAGTCGCTCTTGCCGGGGAAGGCATACGCCCTTACCCGAAGTCCATCGTCCAGTAATTCCTTGCTTTCGTTGATAGTCTTAACCGCCGAGACAAATCCGTCATAGGTGGCCACAGATTCCTTGGTCAGGTTGTTTTTCTTGAAAATTCTCTTGTTGGCAAGTAACGGGCGGATGTCGATGAACCAGGGGATGGAATAGACCGTGGTGTCCGAATCGATTTTTGTGGTATTCCAGCTAACGGGGACGAATCGGTCCGGCTGGATTTCTCCCAACCACTGGTTCAACGGCTTGATTTCGTGGCGGTTGGCAAAATAGGCAATCCAGGTGGTTCCCAGCTGAAGCACGTCCGGCGCTTCCTGCTTACCTTCTAGAGCCAGTGAAATTCTATTCCAGGCTTCGCCCCAGTCCAGGACTTGGACCTTGGTAGGTATGCCGGACTTTTTTGTATACAAATCAAGGCGCTGCTCCAGCTTTTCCTGGGGCGAGGCTCCGTTGGGCATAATCCAAACAGTCAACGGCTTCGGCGCTGCCATCGTAGCTGCCGACGCGAAAAGGGCGGCGATGGCTGCCGATTTAAGTGAACGAAACATGTAAACTCCTTTTTGAACGTCACAAAAGCTCTGGCCTTGGCAGACCGGAGAAAATGCAACGTCTCCATATAAATTATAATAATATTGAAAAATTAGTTTTTGTGGTCATTTTCTTTTACAGGATTTTACCTGTTTTTGTAACTTCAATTTGGACTATTTAGCGTTATCGCTTTGATAACTGTGCGAAAAATCACGCTGGTTTTCTTGAATGTCTATACCGAGCATCCAAAAATGGAAAATTTTTGCATGGTTCAACAAAAGATTCTTATTTTAGTTATATTTCATGCGTCGTTAACAGACGATAAACAATCCTTAAGGAGTATAACAATGAAAAAAGGTATCATTACCCTTCTCTGCGGTGGCATGATCGTTTTGACCGGCTGCTATGGCAAGAACGCTTGCTTTGAAAAGCTTCACCAGTGGAACGGCACCCTTGGTAACAAGTGGTTGAACTCCATCGTTCACTTCGTGCTGAACATCTTCGGTGTTTACTGGATCTGCTTGGGCCTCGTTGATGGCCTCGTCCTCAACACTGTTGAATTCTGGACTGGTTCCAATCCTCTCGCTGCTGGCGACTCCTATTTCGAACAGGACGCTCAGGGCAACTCCATCGCAGCTGTCAAGAATGCAGATGGTACCATGTCTGTTGAACTGACCACCGCTGCTGGTGAAAAGGCTAACCTTCTCCTCCAGCGCGACGAAAACGTTGTTCGCGCTCTCGACATGGAAGGCAACCTGGTTGCTCAGTACGACCTCGCTAAGTAATTGATTCCGCCTTGAGGCGGTTCTAGTTACAGCAAAAACTTTGCAAAGTGCCCCTGGCTTAAGGCCAGGGGTCTTTTTTGTTGGAAAATGGAAATCAACTGGTCGGAAACCAGCCGCTAAACCTATGTTGGTACGGCAACTGCACGTTTGAAAAGGAATGTGTTAGGCTAATGAACACTTGGCGCTTAGTGAGAATTGTCCACTTTGTGGAATGGGCGGAGCCTTTCTTTGCCTTTAATCGACTTGTGAGAAACTGGTTGATAAACGTGCTTATGCGAACAAACACAGTTCGTGTCCACGAAATGTGTTTGTGAGAGTTTGGCTAATGAAGTCCTGCAGTAAAAACCTGAGTTGGAATGAAACTGCACGTTTGGAAAAGGAAGGTGTTAGGCTAATGAACACTTGGCGCTTTAGCGCTTAGTGAGAATTGTCCACTTTGTGGAATGGGCGGAGCCTCTCCTTGTCTTTAATCGACTTGCGTGAAGCAAGTCGATTAGTAAGCGCCTTCGCCCTTGAAAACGACTTTGAAGGTTTTTAGAATCAGCTTAAAGTCGTCGCTGATCTTGCCGTCACGACGGATGTAGTCGTTGTCCAGGCGCATCTGACCTTCGAAGCTGATGTTGCTACGGCCACTGACCTGCCAGATGCAGGTTAGACCTGGGGTCACGGATAGGCGCATCCGGTGCCAAGGTTCGTATTCTGCCACTTCGGAAGGAATGGGCGGACGAGGACCTACAATGGACATGTCGCCCTTGATGATGTTGAAGAACTGCGGCAGTTCATCGAGACTGAATTTACGAAGAATGCGACCAAACGGATAAATGCGGGGGTCATTCTTCATCTTGAAAGTCTTTCCGCCGGTTTCGTTCTGGGCCATCAGTTCTTTTTTGCGTTCTTCTGCATCCACATACATGCTGCGGAACTTGTACATCTTGAACAGTCGTCCGTTACGGCCCACTCGAATTTGCTTAAAGATGATGGGACCCTTAGGGTCGGAAATTTTAACTGCCGCGGCACAGAACAGGAGCAGGGGAGAACATAACACAATTGCTAGACTTGTACAGACTACGTCAACAATACGCTTGATTACATGGCGGTAGCGGATCTTGTGGGGATGCTGCCAGATATGGTCCAGGTTCAAGCGCTGCAGCGTAAAGAAACTTCCGTTGGCGTCGGTAAAGTCGTCCAACTTGCTCTGGAGTTCCAGGTTGTCCTTTTCTTGTAGTCCGCTGTAATAATGAGCTTGGAAAATCGGCTTTTTAGGCTTGATTCGTAGGGACTGAATCAGCCCTGCGTCATTGAGCTTGTGGAGAATCTCCTTGCGGATGGATTCCAGCTTGTTTAAGTCGGAGTTGACCAGGATGAGGCCAATGCCGCTGCTATCGTCCAGATAACCCAGTACGTCCACGAACCTCAAATGAGAGAACATGGTCAGCAAACTGATGCGCCAGGTCTTTGCGACGGTCTCGTCGTTACGGCCCCAACCGAACATGTCGTACTGGTGAGAGAAGATCTTGATGAACAAGAACGGCTTGCGAGTGCGGTTGGCTCGCAAAAACTCCTCGTTAAGCCTTGCCCGGAAAAGTCGGGCAGGGTACACGATGTTTTTTAACTTTTGCTCATTGAGCAAACTGTCAATGGCTGGGTTAGCGCTTTCTAATTCCATGAACATAAATATAAAATCTTTTTACATATAGGAGATTGAAAGAATCTTATCCTTACCCCCAATGAGACTTAGCTCACGTTTCTTGAGTTACCAGTGAATAACTAGAGCGTTGGCTGCATCGGAAATTTCAACTGAATAGCCGTTTATGCCCAACATCATGATAATAAGGCTCTTGAAACGAGATGTTCGGGATATGGGGATGAGGTATTTGACGTGTCTTCGCCCGCTCCCTGACGCAATACAGATGCTTTGGTTGATTTGGGAGACTAATTCATTCCAGATTTTTTTCTCTGAGTCAGACAGATTAAAACAGAGGTTGTTGAATGAACGCTCTCGAGCTTCATCTGATTTGATAATTTGTGAGTGGGACAAAGTAACCTCAGTGACAATGATACTGGAATGTAAGTTTTTCTTTACAAACGTTAAGTTAATTTATCTTTACCGTGAAGATTGGCTTTTCAAGTTTTTTGTTGAAAAAAGAACTTCACTGGCTTTTATTGGGCTTTTTTTCATGATTAAAAACCTGTTAATAAGAAAATAAAACCTGTGAATCCTAAATCCACGTTTTTTGCTGGATAATTCTGCAGTTAAACTGTTTATAAAACAGAATTTTTCGTTATATAAAACAAGTCGAGATTACAAGGAGAAATTTAATTTATATGTAGAACCCTTTTGGGGTGATGTTTTTAGAGGTTACCGATAAAGATTAGACACGTTTTTCTATCTTTGCCCAGGTAAAATTTTAAAAAGGAGACGCTCTATGTTGCGTATTGGTCTTATTGGTACAGGTACCGTCGGTGGCGGTGTTATTCAGATTTTGGAACAGAAGATTGCCGAATACAAGGAAAAGCTCGGTGTCGAAATGGAACTTGCCTGCATTTGCGCAAAGTCCGACGAAGAAGTTGCTCCCTATAAGGCCAAGGGCTACAAGACCTCTACCAATGCAGACGAAATGATCGCCGGTAGCGATATTGACGTGCTGGTGGAACTTGCCGGTGGCTACAACATGCCCCGCAAGTGGATTCTTGCCGCCCTCGAAAATGGTAAGCACGTTGTTACCGCCAACAAGGCTCTCCTGGCCAAGTATGGCCATGAAATCTTCCCGCTTGCAGCAAAGAAGGGCTTGCATGTGTTGTTCGAAGCCGCTGTGGGCGGTGGCATTCCTATTATCCGTAGCCTCCAGGAAGGCCTTCTCGGTTCTACTGTGGAAAACTTGAGCTGCATCATTAACGGCACCTGTAACTACATCTTGAGTCGCATGGCTGAAGAAGGCCTGGACTTCGACGTAGTTCTGAAGGATGCCCAGCGTCTCGGTTTTGCTGAAGCCGACCCGACTTTTGATATCGAAGGTATCGACTCCGCTCATAAGACTGCTTTGTTGGCATCTCTCTGCAGCGGTCACCGCGTAGACTTCGAAAAGATTCATGTTACCGGTATTTCCAAGATTACCGCCCAGGATATTGCTATCGCCAAGGAACTTGGCTGCTGCGTAAAGCTTTTGGGTATCTACCGTCGCGAAGGTGACCGCGTTGACGCCCGCGTCCATCCCTGCCTGGTTCCTATGGAACATCAGCTGTCCAGTGTGAACCGCGTGCTGAACGCCGTCTACCTGCAGTGCGACAACCTGGGCGAAACCCTCCAGACTGGTGCAGGTGCAGGCCGCTTGCCTACCGCATCTGCTGTAGTAGCCGACCTGGTTTCCCTGGCCCGCTCCACCGACTGTGGTTCCCGCAAGGCTCTGCCCATGGGCTGGTTCAACGTTGAAAATTCTGCAACCCTGGTTCCCATTTCCGAAACCAGTGCCCGCTACTACCTGCGTTTCACTTCTCGTGACGCTTGCGGTGTTCTGGCCAAGATTACCAAGATCCTTGCCGACAACAACATTTCCATCGAGACCATCATCCAGAAGAACGTGAAGGATCCGGGTAAGGTCTCTGTGGTTGTCATTACCGAGAACACCCAGGACAGCAAGGCCCAGAAGGCTGTGGATGCCATCGACGCCCTCGCTGAAATCGTGGAAAAGAGTCAGGTGATTCGCTTCTTGGCTTAAAAAAGACTAGGGGTCGGGGTTGTACCCGACCCTTTCGACCATAGAAAATTTGCTTTTGGTGAATGTATGATACGAGCTACTACATTGGAAAGAATCCTCGTAATCCTTGCGGATTTCGTGGCTTTGTCCATTTGCTTTGGCTTGGCGTTTTGGGTGCAGTTCCACAGTGGCTGGATTGACGATAAGTTTGATCCCAGCAAGCTGTTCTCGGATTACTACCACATGGGCTTGGTGCTGAATGTGGGATGGCTTGTGCTGTTTGCCTGTGCGGGCCTTTATCGTTCTTGGCTTTTGCAGTCTAGGACGCACCAGATTTTACGAGTTCTTCGAGCGGTTATTATTGGAATCGTTTTAATCATCCTCTGTTTGTTCGGTGCTGAGTTTATCGGTAAGTTTATGTCTAACGAACCGTTGAACAGTGGTTACCTATACGGCTCCCGTTTTCCCTGGATTTTCATTTATGGAGGATTCGCCCTTTGCCTTGTGGCTACCTTCCGTATGATGATTTACGGATGTCTTCGTGGGTTGCTTCGTCATGGCTATGGTTCCAATAACATCTTGGTACTTGGAGCTACAGACGCTGGTCGCAAGATTGCTGAGGATTTGCAGAAGACTCCAGAACGAGGCCAGAAAGTCATTGGCTTTGTGGATGAACGTTATCAGGTGATGGACAAGGAATTTGCTGGTGTTCCTGTTCTTGGCAAGTATTCTGACTTACCTTCTCTTATAAAGAAATTCAAGGTAACAGGAATTATTATTGCTCACGACAGTAATTCTCTCCAGGAAATTATGAGAATCCTGGTGTGGATCTGCGAAAGTCCTTTGCATATTTATTTGGTTCCTGAACTTTATCAAGTGGTGAATGGACAGTTTAAGGCGAATCTCGTGTATGGATTTGAACTTCAGGAACTGTTGCCTTTTACGATGCCTCCCTGGCAGGTTCAAATTAAGCGCTTGATCGATATCGGCTTTGGGGCTTTCCTGGGCATTTGTTCTTTGCCGGTTTGCCTGCTTGCTGCTATTGCCATTAAGCTAGATGATCGCGGTCCGATTTTCTATTCGCAGGAACGTATTGGCCTTTATGGCAAACCGTTCTTTGTCTATAAGTTCCGCACCATGCGTACTGATGCAGAAAAGTTTGGTGCCCAGTGGGCCACCAAGAACGATCCGCGAATTACCCGAATTGGACGTTTTTTGCGTAAGACACGAATTGATGAACTTCCCCAGATTTTGTGCGTCTTGAAAGGTGACATGAGTATGGTGGGACCTCGTCCGGAACGAGCTGTATTTATCGGCAAACTTCGTGAACAGATTCCGTTTTATATTAGTCGCTTAAAAATGAAGCCGGGTCTTACGGGCTGGGCTCAGGTGTGCCATCATTACGACACCAGCACCGAAGATGTGAAGATCAAACTGCAGTACGATATGTATTACTACGAGAACATGAGTCTGCTTTTGGATTTCCAGATTCTCGTAAGAACTGTTTATGTTGTTTTAACAGGAAAGGGCGCACAGTAGCAACAAACAGAGTTTGTTGCTACTAATGAACAATGAAGAATGAATAATGAATAATGAACAGAATGGCGCTTCGCGCTTCATGATAAAATCGGCGAAGCCGAGATACTTTCAAATTGTTAATTATTAATTCTTAATTATTAATTGTTAAAAAACCGAAGGTTATAATATGTACGGTGATAATTCTACTCCGGTATTTCCTACAGAAGATGCTTTGACTATGATCCGCTTGGCTTTGGCGGAAGACGTTCGCACTGGTGATGTGACCAGCATGTGGACCATCCCCGCAGATCAGAAACAGCATGCTCGCCTTATTGCCAAGGAAGATGGCGTTGTGGCTGGTCTCCCTATTATTGAACTGGTATTCCAGGAAATGAAGGCTAATGCAACCGTCACTCTCCATAAGAAAGATGGCGATGTCGTAAAGAAGGGAGACCTGATTGCCGAACTGGATGGCACTACTCACGAACTTCTGACCGGCGAACGTACCTTGCTGAACTTCATTCAGCAGCTTTCTGGTGTGGCGACCGTTGCTCACACTTTCCAGGAAGCTCTGAAGGGTGGCAAGACCAAGGTTCTGGATACTCGTAAGACTATTCCCGGTTTTAGAACTTTGCAGAAGTATGCGGTTCGCGTAGGCGGCGGTTCCAACCATCGCATGGGTCTTTTTGACATGGTGCTGGTGAAGGACAATCACATTGCCGCTGCAGGTGGTGTGCTAGAAGCTCTCGCCGTAGTGAAGAAGAATAATTCCCAGAACCTGATGATTGAAATGGAAGTGGAAAACTTCGACCAGCTCCGTGCTCTTCTGAACAAGGGTGTAGATGTGATTATGCTGGACAACATGAGCAATGATACCATGGCTGAAGCCTTGAAAATTATCAAGGAAAGTGGCGACAAGTGCTTGGTGGAAGGTTCCGGCAATATGACCCTGGAACGAGCCAAGGAAATCGCAACTCTTGGCTTGGACTTTATCTCCGTGGGTGCTCTGACTCATAGCGTAAAGGCTCTCGACATATCCATGAGGATTTAGCGTTTGAGGTCGGGCTACGCCCAATGGACTATGAAAAGTGAAATATGAAGAATGAAAAGAATGATGCCTGCGGCAAAAGTAAAAAGACGCGAAGCGTCATTATAAACATTTTTAATTCTTAATCCTTCATACTTCATTAAGATTATTTGTAGCAAGATGATTGTAGAAAAAGAAAACATCGCTGATTCTGTAACATTAGTTGTTGACGTAGGAAACACCCATACGGTGGTTGGTATTTTCAAGGGTACCAAGGTTGTGGATTACTGGCGTCTTACCACCCGCAAGGAAACTACTTCTGATGAAGTGATGAACAAGGTGGGCGGCTTGCTGGGCTTCTCCAAAATCAAGCCGACGGAAATTACCCATGTGGGACTTTCTACGGTGGTTCCTGCCTTGGAACGTCCTTGGATAAAAGCTCTGGATTCCTTGCTGAAAAAACGTGTGCAGGTGGTGAACTCCAAGAATTGTATGGGATTAAGGATTGTTTATCAGAACCCGTCCATGGCGGGCGCTGATCGTCTTTGCAATGTTCTTGCCATGCGAGAAGCGGGGTTCAAAAATGCCATTATCGTGGATATGGGAACTGCAACCACCTTCGATGTGATGAAGGATGGTGCCTTTGCTGGAGGCGTGATTATTCCCGGTATCAACGCTAGTTTGGATGCCTTGACAGAAAAGGCTGCTCGATTGCTGCCGGTGACTATTGAATGGCCTGAAAATGTGGTGGCGGACAATACGGACGATGCGATTCGTGCAGGTCTTCTGTATGGATTTTTAGCCCAGTTGGAATTCTTAATCGGAAAAATCAAGAAGGAAATGGGCTGCGATGACATGCCCGTTTACGCCACCGGTGGTTGGGGAAAAACTATTGCCCGACGAACCTCGCTCATTGACAAGTACGATCCTTTCTTGACGTTACGGGGAATTCGTTTGGTCGCCTTGAATGGAAATTCTTCTATTTCTACCGCAGATGATGTGCGGGATGGCGAAGAAGAGTAGAAATCTCAATTTTTCCCTCTTGAAAATTATATATTAGACTCCAGTAGAAATACTGGAGTTTTTTTATGCGCTGTTTAGTTACGGGTGGTGCTGGATTTTTAGGAAGTCACCTTTGTGAACGTCTTTTGAATGATGGGCACGAAGTAATCTGTTTGGATAATTACTTCACGGGCCGTATGGCGAACGTGGCTCACCTGCGGGACAATCGCAGTTTTGAACTGATTCGTCACGATGTGACGGAACCGATTCTTTTGGAAGTGGATCGCATTTTCAATTTGGCTTGTCCAGCAAGTCCGGTGCATTACCAGTTCAATCCTGTAAAGACCATCAAGACTAGCGTGATGGGGGCTATCAACATGCTCGGCATGGCAAAGCGTGTTCATGCACGTATTCTGCAGGCGAGCACCAGCGAAGTTTACGGCGACCCGGCTGTGCATCCGCAGACAGAAGACTACTGGGGAAACGTAAATCCCATCGGTATTCGCAGCTGCTACGATGAAGGCAAGCGCGTTGCTGAAACTTTGTTTATGGATTATCATCGCCAGAACAAAGTGGACATTCGCATCGTTCGAATTTTCAATACATACGGCCCGCGCATGTTACCGAACGATGGCCGCGTGGTCAGCAACTTTATTGTGCAGGCATTGAAGGGCGAAGACATCACCATCTACGGCGATGGTAGCCAGACCCGCAGCTTCTGTTACGTGGATGACCTCATTGAAGGCTTTGTCCGCATGATGGACCAGGACAAGATTATTGGACCTGTGAACATCGGCAACCCTGGCGAATTCACCATGCTAGAACTTGCCAAGGAAGTTTTGGACCTGACCGGTTCCAAGAGCAAAATTGTTTACCAGCCGCTGCCCGGTGACGACCCGAAAATGCGCCGACCGAATATTGATTTGGCTAAGAGTGCTCTGGGTTGGGAACCGGCGATTCCTTTGCGCAAGGGCCTGGAAAAGACCATCTGCTATTTTGATGAATTGCTGAAAGGCTAAACCTAAAAGGACATTGCAAAAGGTCTAGTCTGAAAAATTGAAAAAGGTTCCTCCTTACGGGAGGAACCTTTGGTGTTAGCTACGATAGTCTATCTAATAAATCAAGGAAACTATCTAGCAGACCTAACGCCTCTAAGCAGACGCAGAATAATGTAATTACGATAAATGAGATTGTCCAAGATAAGATGAAGGACCATTCTAAAGTCCAATAAATGAATAGACCTGGCAAAAGCCCGGCAAAAGTACCTAGGCCTGTACCGAAGAATAATCCTTTTTCGTGCCCATATATTATAGGTCTTATTATAAAATACATCGCTATACAAGCTACTACACCGATTCCTGCACTTACTGCAAAGGACAAATCTGCCAGAAACCAAATATTGAGAAATACAAAAAATGCAATGAAGAACGATATAATCGGTGTAAAACGATTTTTTACCAGTTTCTTATCTTCTGCAACACGACGACGCTTTTCCTGCTCCTCTGCGAATCGGCGGTCGGCTTCTTGCGCTATTTGTTGACGTACACGTTCTGCTTCATCGGCTTTTTCCTTTGCTTTTTTCAGTTTTTCATATTCAATTTTAAAAGCGTCGCTGTTATCCCACAATTGACGAGATTTTGCTTCCAGAACTCATTGTAATAGTCGCCTATATTCTCGCCAGTGTCGTTATTTGTTAAATCGCCTGACTTGATGATTTTTCTAGAGTACATTACTCCTTCTTGCTTGGTGAAGACTTCCCTGTACTTTTCGAAAACGAAGGTCTTTTTGCAGTTTTTGCATGTTTTCAGCTTGTAGCCACAGCTTTCACAATACTTGTTTCCAGAATTTTCAACAACGCGATCCTGTCGTTCCTTTTTTCCACAATGTGCGCAGTTATGCCATGGCAAGGTGGCGTCAAGTAATTCTTGATGATGACGTTCGTTTTGTTCTAAAAGTTCCTGTTGGTGACGTTCTCTTTGTTCTGCCGCACGTCTAGCCGATTCACGCGCTTCCGAAGACGCTCTTTCTGCTTCTTCCTCCATTTTTTTATTATGACGTTGTTCTTCGTCTCGCTTAGCTCTATACCTGCTATAGCAATCTAAACACAATCCTTCGTGATTGTCCCACAATCCAATTTCCTTGCCACATTGGCCGCAATAAATATTTCTCATATAAACTCCTATTTGATAATATCTTCTAGAATAATAGAAATATAGCTCTTTATATAAAGAAAATTAGTGGCAAACCACCATTTTCCAACAAAAAAGCCCCTAGATTTTAAATCTAGGGGCCGTCTTTTAATGGCTTACGGATTGATTTATGGATCCTGTATACAGCGGGCTGTTAGCATGGTGGTTGTGTAAGCGTTGCTTTTTGTTGCTTCATCCATGGACGTGGAATTGACGACCCAGGCCCCTATGACACTTCCGTCGCGGGAAATGGTGGAGGAAGTGTAATAGAATGCGGCGTTGCCTTCATCGCCAAAGGGCCAGACGCCGGCGGGCAAAACAGAAAAGCCGAATTCATCCTGGACGTCTTCGATTCCGGGGGCCTTTGCAATGCTCCAGCTTGTGGATTTAAGATGCTTGCTTGCCTCGTCCATTCCTCCCACGGCGTCAAAGAGAATGCGCCATTCGGTGGTGTCGGGGAGGTGCCATCCCTTTGGGCAGGCAATCTGGTCGTAGGTGTAGTAGTAGCCGTACCGCTTGCAGTATACTTCGTCGTCGTTGTAGCAGTGGTGCCCATTGCCATCGAAACGAAGATTTTCTGCCATCCAGACCTGCTCTCCGATTTTGGTGGTGCGGTAGGTTTTTCCGTCCCTTTCATCGGTGATGAATCCGTATGGGTATTCGGGATTAAAATAGTAGGGAGTCCACTTGCCTTCGCTGCACTGGAAGTTGGTGGTGTGGTAATTGCTCTTTTCGTTTTGGTTCTTCTTGATTTCGCCTTCGTTATTTTCGGAACATTCGCCGAGGCCATAGTTGTGAACCCAGAAGGCGTAAATGAATTTTTCAAAGTCAGGAACGGAGTCCTTGTTGAATGCCTTCATGTTGTTGCGAATTTTTGGGGTGTTTATGAAGAATGCTGCGAAGTCTGCCATGCCTGCCTTGACGGTTTCGTTGTCGTAGGAGCCATCCGTTTCGAGGTCTGCAGAAATGAGGGATAGTAATTCAGAGAATTGCGCGTCGCTGTTGTTGGCGAGAACAAGAACTGATAAGGCTAGAAGTTTGGCGTCATCGTCGGTGGTTCCGAAGATGTTTAACTCTTCGAAGTTCCTGGAAGAGAGATCTCCGAAGAAGGTGCTTATAATTTCTTTTTCGGCTTGCTTCTTGGCTTCGGAAAGTGTGATGCCCTTTTCTGTTACGAGATGCATGACGCGGTCGTATTCCAGATGGGTAAGGAAGTTGATGTTTACAGTTTCCTTTCCGGATACATCAGCAATGGCGGTCATAGTAACTTGGCTTTCGGATTTTTTTCCGGTCACTTCGTTGATGTAGAAACCAGAAGCTTCCAGCAGAGCGTATTTGGAGTCAAGAGAAATGTTTGTTAACTTGAACTCGCCATTTTCTCCAGTCTTTCCCCTGTAGGATTTGCCTGTCTGGACCAGATCCTCCCCGTTGAGTTCGTAAATGTAGACGGAGGCTCCGCTGACAAAAGGTCCCTTTTGAACGGCTCCGCTAATGGTTGCCTTTTGAATGATAGGAATGTTGCTGGAATCCTGGACAAGAATGGTATCTTGCTTAATGATGGTGTCCTGCTTGACTATCGTGTCTTGCTTTATAAGGGTGTCACGCTGGATAATCGTATCTTGCCTGATTACGGTGTCCTGTATGACAATGGTATCTTGGGCGATGGCGTTGTCGGTTTCGGTTCCGCCGCCGGCTGTTGTGGAAGAATCGTCAGAACAGGCGACCAATAGTAGTGCGGTGCAGGCAAATAGAGTCAGGATTTTAAAAGTAGGTTTCTTCATTATTTAGACCTTTTCTTGTTGGTCTTATGGGTGAGCGGAAACATGTTGATATGCATGCAATAGACCCGCTCCATTTCATTGTTTTTTGTTGCAATGGCGAGAATCCTTTTGCGGAATGCGCGGATTTCCTTGACGATTTCGTCGTAATTTTCCTTGGTGATTCCTACGACTAGATCAGAAACATTTCGTTCTTCTAGGGGCTCGTTCTTGATGGCGTCGGTTGCAAACTCCGACATCTTTTGGTGAAAGGCCCTGACGGACTGCGAAGAAATATTTTTGTCGCCGGTGGACAGGACTTTATCAGTCTGTTCAAAGGTTCCATCTTCTTTCTGCTTGATCAAGCCTTTTCGCTTTAGAAATTTCAGGGATTGGCTGACTTCGTTGGCGGTGACCGGCTGGATAAATTGACGGGCGATATTGAAGGACTTTGCCTTGGCAGGAAGCTGGGAGACCATTTCACGCAATACGATGTTTTGCCAGTTGCTGTAAAAATCGTATTCGTCATCCTTCAGAATGACTGCCTTGTACTTAGAGGCAATCTCGGTGATATTCTTGAAGGACTCTTCTTTTTCGGCGGCAGAAACGGCCTGGTCAAAATGAACCAGTTCCCGGAAGTAGTCTTTTTCGTAGCCTACCAGGTTCATGGAGTGAGCTGTTTTTTCGATACCTTCGTCGCTGAGGTTTGCCTTGTTCTGGCTTACAAGCTTGAGATAGGAGACTGCTGCAAAGCCTGCACTTTCGGCAAATTTTTGCCAGGTGAGGGCGTTACGGACTTTGTATTCCGTGTAAAAGTCCAAAATGTAATCTCTGTAGTTATGGTAGGTGAGAATTGATTGCATGCCTTAAATATAGACATTTTTTTAAAAAAGAGCTGATTTATTCAGTTTGGAAAGCTTTGGTTTAAAGCTGGAGCCTCTGGTACTATTGGAAGTATCAGAGGAATTTGGCTAAATCGTGAAATAATTGATATATTTAGCCAAAATATTTGTATGATAATTTGGCTAAATGTGATTATTTTTAATATATTTAGCCGTGATATGACTAAAATAAAGCTTTTAACGGAAAATTTGGTTGGCAGGGAATCGCAAATTGAGACCCTTGAAAAATACATAAATTCAGAAACTTCTGAATTTATAGCCGTGTATGGCCGTAGGCGCGTTGGCAAGACATTCCTTATCAAAGAATCGCTTCGTGATGTAATAACCTTTCGTTTTACCGGACGTGAAGGCGCTATGGTAAATCAGCAGTTGCTGAATTTCCATTACGCATTGATGGATGCCGGTGGGACAGAGCAGGTTCCTGAAAATTGGATTGAAGCATTCAGGATGCTTTCTCAATTTCTAGAAAGAAAAGAAAATGGTCCTAAGGTAGTCTTTATTGATGAACTTCCTTGGTTGGATACCTCGAAGTCTGGTTTTTTGGGTGCTTTAGAATATTTTTGGAACGATTGGGCCTCTTATCGAAATGATGTAAAGCTTATTGTTTGCGGTTCTGCCACGTCCTGGATGCTAGATAAGGTTATTAATTCCCGTGGGGGACTGCATAATCGTGTAACGCATCGCATGCTTGTTTCTCCATTTTCTCTGAAAGAAACGGAGGATTATTTCAAATTCCGAGGATTTCTGTATGAGCGGTCGGAGGTGATGGATGCCTATATGGTTTTTGGCGGAGTAGCCTACTACCTATCCTTGTTTGAACGTGAAAAAAGTGTTGCCCAGAATGTAAATGACCTTTGCTTTGCCGAAGGCGGGGAGCTGGTAGGGGAGTATGATCGCCTATTTAAATCGTTGTTTAAAAAATCAGAAAAACATGCCTCAATAATTACCGCGCTATCTAAGAAAGGCATTGGTTTGACTCGTCAGCAAATTGTGGATGAAGTTGGTCTTGTCAATAATGGAAATGTCTCCACCATGCTTAGGGAGCTGGAAGAATGTGAATTCATTAGGAGTTATGAACCTTTTGGAAAAAGTTCCAAGGATACACTCTACCAATTGATTGACCAATTCACCTTATTTCATTTTTCATTTGTCAAGGGCCATTCCAAATTCGCAAAGAATTTTTGGCTGAAGCAGTTGACGACTCCATCTTATTCTACATGGCGTGGCTTTGCTTTTGAAAAGGTATGCTTGCATCATATTGACCAAATAGTGGTAGCTCTTGGTATAGACGGCATGATCAATACGCCTTGCTCCTGGATTCATAGGGTTGCTAAGTCTGCAAAAAAGTCCGAAGGAGTGGGTGCACAAATAGACTTGCTTATTGATCGCAGCGACAAGGTTATCAATGTGTGCGAAATGAAGTATTGCCAGGGTGAATTTGAAATTACAAAGACTTACGATGAAAAAATTTTTGAGCGGATTGAAACCTTCAAGAAAATTACGAAGACAAGGAAAAGTGTGGTCCCCATTTTTGTGACTCCATTTGGATTGAAGGATAATGCAAACGCTCGAAAAATAATGCGGACTGTGACTTTGGACAAATTATTCTCTTAAGAGGTCTTTGATTTCAGACTTACAAAAAAAAGGTTCCTCCTTGTGGGAGGAACCTTTGGTGTTTCAAGGGGTTGATGCATTAAGCATCCTTAATACAGCGGACCGACAGAAAATCAGAGATCGCTATAGAATCTATTCCCCACCGGTCTTTTTTGAACTTTCCATAGAAGGCGAATTCATTGAGGTCCCCTTCTTCAGATTCTTCTTTATTTGAAGTCCAGTACCAGTTTTTAAAACCGTCAATATCGAATAGTCCAAGGTTATTTGACGAAACATCTCCAATGGTTTCCCAAAGAGTCTGGAATTCTTCTGGGGAGGGAATATGCCAACCCTTGGGGGCGATTCCAGAAACTGCATCGTCCCAAGTATAACCGCAGCTATAGCCATAATTTTGGCATTCAGATGTTTTGAACCGCAGGTTTTCTGCCATCCAGACTTGGTTGCCGACCTTGACGGTGCGATATTTCTCTCCGTCGCGTTCATCGGTAAACTCTCCGAATTCTGCATTCACCCCGCGGGAGCATCGTGCAAAGATTTCTTCGTAAGTTTCGTTCTTGATGCAACGGACAGGAAGACCGTCCTCGGAATCCCAGGCCTTGATTCCCCAAAACTCAGGGCGCATTCCAAAGCTTTTTATGCGTTCTTCCCGATGAATGAATAGGCGGTAGGCCGTCGACTTTCCTAGAGCACCATACTTATTCTCGCCGTTCCTATAGCCGGTGGGCTTGATATTCAGTCCGAATATGTCCAGACGGTCGACCACGTTCATTTCCACCGGGTAGGCGGCTCTATCTCCGTTGAGGCCTCCCAGTACATACTTCTCATTTTCTGTTTCCCAGCCATCATCCGAAAGCATGGGACCTTCGGAAAGTTCATCCCGATGTAAGCCCAGCGATGTTGCGTAGTCCATCAATTCATTCCATTCGTCATAGGAAGCAAGATGCCAGCCCTCGGGAGCAACTCCCTGGAATGTCCTAGTCTGTATGGCGTCCGCATCCATATTACCTTGGCAGCACGCGTCTTCTGTGTACAGTCTTCCAAACCGCTTGGCGTTTGACTCGTCATCGTGATAGGCATAAGAGCCTTTGCATTTGTAGCGCAGGTTTTCCGCCATCCAGGTGACTCCATTGATGGTTGCTGTCTTATAAACTTCTCCGTCGCGAGGGTCCGTAAAAGTTCCAAAAGCTTGATGTTCCGCAGCAATTTTCTGCAGTTGTTTTAAACGGAGCTGATAAATTTCCTCTCCCGCTTCTTTGGGCTTTTTTCCAATACAACAGGCAACACCTTCGCAGAATGTAAACAAGTCTTCTCTGAAGCACTTGTTGTCTTCGTCGCTGTAGCTAGAATCTCTCATCAAACGCAAAGGACGATGGTCCTTTTCAAGATCCAAATATGTCAGGGAATTTATAACAATGGATCCCTTGGTCCATTCTAAAATTTCCCAAAAACGCCCTTCCTTTAAAGCAAGGCCGGTAGCATCTACAACACCCGTTATCTCTTCGAAAATTTCATTTTCACAGACAAAATAATTTTCTGCAATATGACAATACAATTTTCCTTCGTCTTTACTGGTCGGAATTCTCCAACCCTCAGGAATCGCAGTTAAAAAATCTGGCCAGTTGTAGCCTTCTGCCTTATTGCCAAATCGCAATTCCTCTGCGAACCATTCCTGTTCTCCGCATTTAACGGTCTTATAGGAATTTCCATCTCTTGAATCCACGAAGGTTCCAAAATTTTTCTGCGGTTCAAATTCCAATTTTGCATCGGGGTTCGATGGTGTTCCGTCCCAAACGGCGCGAATGCAGCAGTTGCCATAACTTTCCTGCCTTTCTTCAGCGGGATCACTCATAGCCAAACCAAACCACTTAAATTCTATAGAATCAAGAACTCCGTTGTCCTGCATGTACCAGAAGGATTTGTTATCCCAATTAAACCCAGATACTCCCTGCTTTGTAAAATGTCCATATTTATAAAACCAAGGTTCCTCGCTGGATTGCGGGGCAAGTAAGGCTAGTACTGGAGAACAACCATAAGTTTTTCCAATGTAATTTTCCAATTCAATCACATCGGAACGGGTGGGAATTCGCCAACCCTTGGGCAAAGCCTTTTGGGCCTGTTTGGCTGTGAAAAATCTGGTGTCTTTCACTACAAGATTTTCAACCATCCAGACCTGATTGCCAAATCGTTTTGTTGAAAACTTGATTCCTTTACGAGAATCTTCAAAAATACCTGAATCCGGGTTCCATTCTGCCTTTTTTGAATTAGTTTTAGTTGCCATATTGATTTTCCTTTTTACTTTTTCCAAACTTTCAGCATAATGGGGCCTTCAGGCCTGGCAGGGAGAGTCCCAAAAATTCTGCAGAGTCACCAAAATTTTCCCTTCCGTTTTCAATAACTTTTTCAATGTCGATGTCTGCTAACTTGCAAGCGGGGTCGCCGGCGACATCTCGCAAAGATGTATCGTATCCCTGTTCCAAATGGAAGTCTTCACATTCAAGCGCTTCACTGACATCGCCACATTCATTCGGATTGATGCGAATAGGTACAGTTTCTTCGCCGTCATCGGTCTTAAAGACAAGGCGGACTTCGCCGACATCAAAGGTTTCGCAATTCTTTGCAGCAAGAAAATCGCAAAAAGAATCCGGGGCAAAGCAGGGCTGGAAGTCTTCCAGTTCTTCGCAATCGTCAAATATGCTTGATTCGATATCAGGAAATTCATTGTATTGCAAGTCGGTATTTGTACGTAATTCGCCATCTTCCAGCGTTGCCACGATTTTCCTGTATGGATACTGTGACCCAGTTTCGGAAGCGTCAACAGACACGCTGACCTTCAGCTGTTCCGGCTTGCATTCTTCGCATGCTTCCTGCAACCAGCCGATAGGATCATCAAGCAGGTCTCCTGCATACTTCATGTCAAATCCGTCAGCATCTTCAAAGGCGGGCGCTGTGGAAATCACATTGTCTTCTATGCCGAATGGCCCTTCGCCCCATTCCAGGAACCAATCGTAGTGTTCCTTGCAATAGTCAAAAATTTTTTGAGCCATTTCTGCATCTTCGCAGTTGTTCTTGTCGTTGACTGTAATTTTATAGGATGCCCATACAGCACTCATATTTTACTCCTTGTTTTTGTTTTACAATTTTTTGTGGTTACCCACATTTTTATTACACAGCCGCTTTCGATAATTGCTGAAAGACGGTGCTGACCATTCAAAAGATTCCCGCATTCGTCTATGAGCAAGCCGTCACGACGAGTTTCAAAGGCACCCTCTTTCATTCGGAGCGCAAGTTCATGCACCCAGAATTTTCGGAGTGGCCGGTTGTGGTCGTTGTGCTCCAGATATTTGCGGGCGATATCTGGAGTTATATCCACAAGTTCGTGTTTCGTTGGGGCGCTCATCATAAACGGAAATTTTTTAAATGCGGGCCTTGTTCAATGAAGTCATTGTAGAGCCTTCGGAATCCATCACCTCGATGTTTAATAATCCGTTAGCGTCAATATCAACAACTATGGTGTATTCGCGAGATTCGCTGTTGCCGCTCCAGCAATTTGCAACGTGGAATGACTCGTTTTTGCTTGCATTGGAACTGTTCCCCAGCAAAAAATGGATGGTGAAGTTTTCGATGTCTTCGTCTACGGGCCTGATCTTGACTGATTTCTTTGTCGGGATGCTTGTATTTCTTTCAAGGATAAAATGGCACTGTCGTTTGCCTACTTCAATGCCGAAACCTTGAGAAATCGCTTCAAGAAGAAGTACGTCCTTAAATGCACTATGTCCCGTTGCTATGGCTGCCTGAATTGCAGCGCCCAGGGCGGGCATTTCGGGGCGGGCAAATTCTACAGGGAAAATTTCATTTAAAGCAGCGTGCACATCTTGCGTGCATTCCCCAAGAATGAAAGCCTTGCCTTTTTTTGTTTCGAGTTCACTTTCCTGGATGCCGGACTTAATTTTGCTAATTACCACTTTGTCGGACCAGATTGTGTTATCCTTGCCACCATAAACGGATTGTGTTGTGTAGTAATTGTCATCATTCACGATAACGGAAAAATCAAATCCGCCCTTGCTGTAGTTGCAAAGCACGCAGAGTGCACCTTCTTCCTTGTTCATGAATCCGTAGGCCAAAGCCAAGGCGGAAGTTTTATAGATTGCCCGAAGAATTTTTAGATCGGCCTTCCGTGCCCTGCCGTAAAGTCTCTCCATAAATCGAGGTTCCCTAGCGGCAGGTACAGTAACCACGGCTTGGGTAATTTGCTCCGCAAGCACGGCGCTTGCCAAATTTTTGGCGGTGGTAAATACTTCCGGAGTGTATTCGTCAGCTGCAAAGGAGCCGACAATGCCCGGCTTGCCGTTTTGAATGGCCGCTACGGTGCATTTGCCAAAGGATATGTCGATACCAATGATGTCGGCCATAATTACTTCTCCTCTTCTTCTATGACTTCAATGGCCCTGCTCTTTGGGAACGCCATGTAGTGCCAGCAATCCATTTCGAGTGTCGGCAGAGGCTTGTACTTTGCTTTTGCAATAAGCCATTTTGCGTACTGGAAGCAAGAGGCTTTTTCAAAATCGTCGCCTTCGAGGCCCACCTGCATGTTGTCGTAAATGGTTTTGGCAGCTTCGTCAAAACGGGTGTCGTCACCATCTTTATCACTGATGTAGCAACCGATCATCACGTCGGCCGTAAACACCAGCGGATTTTCGGGCCATTTTTCCTTGGCATCGTCCAGAATTTCGATAGCCTCGTCAACGTCTTCGTTTTCGAGTGCGCGTTCAATGCGAATGAAACTTGCGTCACAGATGTTTTCCGCAATTTCTCCGTCGGTGGCGACTTCGTAGGCAGCATCCTTGTCGTACTGGTCCAGAATTCGCATGCACCACTTGTACACTTCAAAGTTGTTGGTGTTGTTCTGGAAAACAGGAGACATCTTTTTTAGAGCTTCCTTGAATTCTCCAGCGTAGAAAGCCTCCTTGGCGGCTTCCAATTCCTTGGCGTCATCTTCAGAAAGGGGCGTCATGCCCACTTCGTCATCGGAATCGCTGCCGAAGTTTTCTCCGGCGGCACGGATCTTTGTCCAGAAAATTTCACCGAATTCCACCTTGTCAAAGTCCTTGACGTAACGTACGGAGAAGCCTCTGGTCTTGAAATATGTTTCTTCAAGACAATAATCAAAACTAGAACCGGCAACATTCAATACAAATGCATCTTCAGAAGAGTCTTCGTTGCTTGTCCAGAAATTGGTGCTTATGCCTAGATCTTCATATTCGGAATAATCCGGGTTGTAGAAACCTGCGGGTCTTGCGTTAAAACCGACAACATCGGTACCAGAGCCGAATTCTTCGTCCCAGTCATCCGTATTGGACATTAGGGCTCTTGTGTTATCTTCGCCGGTTGTCTTTGAAACGTAATCGCAAAGTTCCTTGAAATCCTTTTTGGATGGGAGGCGCCAGCCTTCGGGAACTTCGGACATGGCGCAGTCCCAATTATAGAGTGCTCCATAATTGTCCAAGTTGTCCAAATCGCAATCATATACATGAACGTCGTCGCATTCGCCGCGGTAGTTTTCTGCAAACCAGATCTGCTTGCCGATCTTTATCACATTGTATGTCTGGCCGTCACGATGGTCCGTGAAAATGCCTTCGCGAGCTTCTTCTTCGCCGATTTCCTCGTATTCCTTGTCGTCATCCGATTCGGCGGCAGAGGGGGCAGCCGGCTTTTGTGGGGTTGCGTTTACTGTGGCAAAGTTAAAACCGCATTCTCCGCAGAACTTCTGGGCGTTTGGCCATTCTGTTCCGCACTGGGGGCACTTCTTTTTCTGGGGAATGGGTGTTCCGCATTCTCCACAAAATTTTTGACCGTCTGGTACGACTGTTCCGCAATTTGGGCACTGGGGCATGGGGACCTCTTGCTATTTTTCAAGAATTTCTTTGATTATCTTGTATTCTTGCACAAGGTCTTCAAATTTTTTACTAGAAGCTAAGCCAGAAGAAGACGTAAGCTTCGTTGCATTGATTCCAGTTTCTTGAGCGCAATATTTTTGATAGCCCTTGAATGCCTTCTCTCCCAAACAGAATATGTGTTTGATTTTTGTTGAGGAAAGCAACTTTTTGAAATCATTTGGAATTTCATCTTTTATGGTGGCATCTTGTCCTGCAATTCTCGAACAGCTTTTAAAGACGTCCCAAAGGGCTATTTTGTGCCTATAGCAAAGATCCTTTTTTTCTTGGAATGTTTGCGGAACTTTTTCGTTGAATACTTCTGCAATTGTTTTCCAAAAACGATTTCTCGGATCGCTGTAATAAAATCCCTTATCACCAGTTTCTGGGTCTTCTGCGTTTCGGGAATTTGGGGGCGGGTTGCTCCCTAACACCAAAACTTCGGAATTTTCATCATATACCGGTGGAAAACAGTCTTTGAAAAGTTCGATATTTTTCATGTTTTTTATCCTTGTTTGTTATGGTATTTAATAATTACTCAATTATCAAAAATAATATAATTAAAATAAATGGCTATAGTGTCATATATGCATAAGATTTTTCTTTTTTATAAATATTTAATCACTCATTTTTGAAAAATACTCAAAAATAAAAAAGAAAACCGGCCTCAAAAAGACCGGTTTTTCTCAAGAATTGTTCTTTTGGCTATTCTTCAACGTTTTTTACGCAGCGTACGGGAGTTGCTACGCTAAAGAACATGTTGCTGTAGCGAATATCCTTGGCTGCTGTAATTACGATGTTTCGGCTTGCAACTGGGGTGGTTTCTCCGGCTCTTGACAAAAGGTCTGCCGATGGGTAGTAGGCGGTGTTGCCTTCGTCTCCGTAGGGGATGACTCCGGCTGGGATTGCCGAGAAGCAGAATGCATCCTGGTCTTTTGTGTTGCCGGGGTGCTTGTTGATGTTCCAGCCGCCAATGGCTCGCAGGTCATCTGCCGCCAAATCAGGCTTGCTTACGGTGTTGAACAGCTCGTCCCATTCGGCTATGCTTGGAATATGGTAGCCAGCAGGGCAAGCGATGTTTTCGTAAGTGTAATAGAAACCGTATTTTTCGCAATAGGCCTTGTTGTCGTTTTGGCATTTGTAGGTGTCGGCTGCGTAACGCAGGTTTTCTGCCATCCAGGTCTGGTTCCCGATTTTAGTGGTGTGGTAAACTTTTCCGTCGCGCTCGTCAACGAATGTGCCGTAATCGCAGGCTGGGTTCAGGTAGTAGGGAATCCAGTTCCCTGCAGTACACATGAAGTTCGTTGTGCTGTAGGCACTGTAGGGATTCTGGTTCTGCTTGATTTCGCCTTCGTTTTCTTCTGTGCAATTGCCAAGCTTGAAGTTTGTAGTCCACAGATCGTGAATGACTTTTTCAAACTTGCTTACAGGTTTGCCTGCAATTTTTTCCACAGACTTTCTTACATCCTTTGCGTAGAAACTAAATGCTGCAAAATCTGCCATGGCGGCCTTTGCTGTTTCTGCGTCGTAGGAACCGTCCGTCTCAATATCTTCTGAAATTTCTGCAAGGACCCTGGAAAATTTTGCCTCGCTGTTTTCGGCGAGCAATAGAACAGAGAGCGCAAGCAGTTTTGCGTCGTCCTCGGAATCTCCAAAAACGTCAAGATCTTCGAAGTTTTCGGAAGTTGTCTTTCCGAAGAACGTCTGGATGATTTCCTTTTGAGCTTGCATCTTGGCTTCATCAAGAGACTTCTTTTCGTTCAGTACTAGATAGACAACTCTATCGTATTCCAGCTGCGTCAAGAAATTAATGTTGATGCTTTCCTTGTCAGTGACGTCCGCGATGGTGCGGAGCGTAATGGGGCTTGATGATTCCTTGCCGGTCACTTCGTTCATGAAGTAGCCTGTTGCTTCAAGAATTGCGTATTTGGAATCAAGAGTGATGTTTGAAATTTTGAACTTTCCGTTTTCGCTTGTCTTGCCGTGGAATACTCTTCCCGTTTGCAACAGCTTTTCATCGCTCAGTTCAAAAATATACACAGGGGAACCGTTGATGAACGGGCCCTTTTGCACGAGACCGAGAATCTCGATGCCTTCATCTGAAATGCTGGAATCCGGCTTCTGGACGATGACCGTATCAATTATCGTGTCCTTTTTGACAATCGTGTCTTGCTTTACGATTGTGTCCTGTTTCATGATGGTGTCTTGCCTGACAATCGTATCTTGTTTGACAACCGTGTCTTGCTTTATTACTGTAATAGTGTCTTTCAAGAAAATTGTGTCTTTTGCGGTAGTATCCGTTGCGATGGAATTGCCTACATCGACGCCTCCGCCGGCATTATTCGTGCTGTCGTCAGAGCATGCAAAAAATGTGAATGCGAAAAAGCTCAGAACGAGACCTGAAAAAATATGGAATTTCATTTATTTATCCTTCTTTCTTTCGCAAATTTTATGAGAAAGTGGGAACAGATTTGTGTGCAGGCAATAGACCCTTTCCATATTGTCGTCTTGTGTGGCGATTGTTAGGATCCTTTTTCTGAACGCCTTTACTTCTTCAACGATCTGTTCGTAATTTTCGCGAGTGATGCCGACCACTGTCTCTGTAAGATTTCTCTCCGTCACGGGTACATTGTCGATTGCTTCCAACCCGAATTCCGCCATCTTCTTATGGAATGAACGTATGGCAAGGGACGCCAGCTCCGGGTCGCCTGTAGAAAGGACCTTGTCAGTTTGTCTGTATGTTCCGTCTTCGAGTTTTTCGAGCATGCCGGTCTTTACAAGGTAGCGAAGTGCCTTGCCCGCTTCGGCTGCCGTAATTTCTGGAAGCACCTGCCTTGCGATGTTTGATGATTTTGTGTTTGCAGGGGCGTGTGGTGCAATTTCTCGAATTACCGCATTTTGCCAGTTTGAGAAAAAGTTGAATTGGTCTTCGTTAATGATCTTGACCTTGTGCTTTTCTGCGATTTCTGCCATGTCGGCAAAGGCTTTGAGTTTTTCAGAAGTGAGCTTTGCCTGATTGAACCTTACAAGACCCTTGAAATAATCTTTTTCAAAGCCCACCAGGTTCATGGAGTTTGCTGCTTTTTCTATGCCGTCGTTACTTAGGTTTACCTTGCCCTGGCACACGAGCTTAAGGTGGGATGACGCTGCGAAACCTGCCTTCTCGGCAAAGCTTTGCCATGTCAATAGCCCGAGCTTTTTTTGCTCGTTGAAAAAATCGAGAATGTAGTCTCTGTAGTTGCGATATGATACTATAGATTCCATATAATGGAAAATATAGAATTTTGTTTTTGAAAAATGAGTGGATTTGTGCTGCTGCTAGCCCTTGCAACCCACAACGCTGCAAATCGGGCACTGTTCGGCTTTATGTCCCATGGCCTTGCAATAGGTGCGCCCGAATAAAATGATTTGCAGGTGCTTTCTTTCCCAGTCTTCTTTGGGAAAAACCTTCTTTAAGTCTGCTTCTGTTTTTTCTACAGAACTGCCATCGGAAAGTCCCCAGCGGGTGGCGAGGCGATGAATGTGAGTGTCTACGGGAAAGGCAGGAGTATTGAAGGCGTGAATCATCATAACGCTTGCGGTCTTATGTCCTACTCCGGGCAGGGCTTCCAATTCTTCGAAAGTCCGGGGAACAACGCTGTTATACTTTTCAACAAGAATCTGCGAAAGCTTAAAGATGTTCTTGCTCTTGTTCTGGTAAAGTCCGCAGGTCTTGATATATTCTGCGATTTTTTCAACTCCCAAGGCCACCATCTTGGCGGGAGTGTCTGCCACTTTGTAGAGCTCCGCGGTAACCTGGTTGACTCGTGCGTCTGTGCACTGGGCGCTAAGGACCACGGCGATTAAGAGCGTGTAGGGATCGCGATAATCCAGAGGTATTGGCGGGTCAGGAAACAACTCGTCTAATTTCTGAGTAATAAAGGCGATGCGATCTTTCTTTGTCATAGATATAGACGGCAAAACCGAACCATTGTAAAGCGCGAGGGCGCCATTATTACAATGGTTCATTCTTCATTCTTCATTGTTCATTATTACGCATCTCTAGTAAAGTCCTGCTCCATATTGAAGCTGGGCATTTCGTCGTGGGGACGTCCCACCTGAACCGCGGGGACACCTGCGTATGTTGTATGGGCGGGAACGTCTCCTACCACAACAGCTCCTGCACCGATCTTTGCACCGTCGCCGATGTGGATGTTTCCCAGCAGCTGGGCGTGTGCACCTAACATCACGCCATTGCCCACCTTCGGGTGGCGATCGCCAACTTCGTTACCTGTACCGCCCAAGGTCACACCATGCAGGAAGGAAACGTTGTTTCCGACGGAAGCTGTTTCGCCAATCACAATATTGGTGGCGTGGTCCACCAGGATGCCGTAACCGATGGTTGCCGCCGGATGAATGTCCATGCCGAACTTGCGGCTAATAATGCTCTGTAGCATCTTGGCGGGGAATGTTCTGCCCTCGCTCCACAGGATGTGTGCTGCACGGAACGCCTGTAAACCTTGGAATCCCTTGAAAAACAACAGAGGTTCCAGGTAGCTTGTACATGCGGGGTCGCGTAACACGGTTGCGTGCAAATCCTTTGCCGCACTCGTGAGAAGTTCGGGGTATTTCGCGTACAGGGCGGTAAACATCTTTTCCAGCTCGCAGCGGTCGATGACTTCGCCTGCCAGCTGACAAGAGAGGGTGACACCCAGCATTTCAGAAAAGTCCTTGCGGGAAACAATTTGTTCCTTAAGCATCACTACAGACAGCGGTTCCGTCTGTAACAGTTTTTCTGCTTCCGTACGAATACTCTGTTCGATATCTTCTATCTTCATTTCTTTTCTGTTTCTTCTTCCAGGGTGGGGATGACCTTGTCGGACTGGCAGAGATTTTCTTCCCGGATTTTGAAAGTGAAGTCTACCAGGTTGTTCTCAAACATTTTCTGGTATGGCTTCTTTCGCTGCACGCTTTCCAGGGCGCAAGTACAATAATTGATTCTCTGGATTAGGGCCGCATCGTTACGTGGATTGCCTTGGGAGAAAACGCATTCATGCATGATGGCGTATTCCATGGCGCGGTCGTAACGATACTTGCACTTGTTGGGCAAATCGGGTTGGGCGGCCACCTTCTCGATGGTGCCGTTGACCGGGGTCTGGTTCAGCACGTTGCAAGTGACGTAACCGCCGGCAAAAAACAGAAGGCAAACGAACAGGTTAATGAGGAAACGTTTGCCGCGTCCAATTCTGCTGTAGCTTCTTCCTACGGCCTCAAAAGTTTGAGTCGCGTGGAATCGTACGTCATCTAGATCGTTATTAGTTTCTTTATTCACCATAGGGATGCCTCGATTAGACTTTTTCTAAAGTCCAAACATCTGGTAAGGTTCTATAGTCTTCGTCAAAGTCCAGTCCATAGCCGACCACAAATTCGTTGGCGATTTCAAAGCCGACAAAATCCGCATGGAAATCTACAGTACGTCTATCTTCCTTGTTCATGAGAACGCAAGTCCGTAAGTCGCTGGCTCCTGCGTCTTTTAACATTTGGGACAACGTACTGAGAGTGCGTCCTGTGTCCAAGATGTCGTCCACCAGCAAGACCCTTTTTCCTTTTAGGTCGAGGCCTTCAAGTCCGGAGACCTTCAGGCTTCCGCTGGATTCCATGCCCGAACCGTAGCTGGATGCCTTGATAAACGCAATGCGGTGCCTGGGGTTGGCCATGGCACGGCATAAGTCCGTGGCAAACATAAACGCTCCGGTGAGGGCCGATAAGACAATGTCAAATTCAAAGGAGGCCGTAATCTCAGTAGCCAGGTCCCTGACGCGAGTCTGGATCCTTTCTGCCGAAATCATGGGCTTTGCCGACATCTTGTACATGCTTAAACCTCGAAGTTCAACCAGCTGAACATGGGCTTAAGACCTGCAAGCTTGCCTTCGGGATTCTTGATGTATTCCTTGTAGAAGGGGAACACCTTGTTTTCCAGGCTAGTCTTGTCGATGCCCAGCTGGAGCCAGTCGGCTACGGTAATCAGGCTGGTAATGTGGTTGACGCTTGCCTTGCTGTATTTAACAGAAACCGCTTCAATCAGTTCATTGAGCTTGGCGTAGAAAATACGGCCGGTACCGCCGAAACTGAAGGTGGTGTCCAAGCGCTTGGCTTCGTCTATCAAGCCGTTGATTTCTTCAAAGATGGCCTTGTCGTTGTTTTCCAGCAGGCGCAACGCCAGGTTGTGAATCTTGGAGTTGATTTCAAGGGACAAAATCTTGCGCAGGGTATCGGGCAAGGTGTGGTCCGGGTCGGCCAGGCTGTCGATGGAAAGACCATGAGACAACGCAAAGTCGGAGAAGGATTCCGTAATGGAAGTCAGATTCTTGCGGGTGGTAATCTGGTTGATGCGTCTCAGGGAGTCGCTCATCAGGTCACGCATGCGAACTACATAGGAGGTGGGATTTTCGCTTTCCAGTTCCTCTGTAGACATGTTGGGGTTTTCAACAAACTTCAGGCCGTTCTCTTCGTTTTCGCCGTCGGAGACAACGATGTTGATTCTTCCCAGCTGGTCGGTAATAACAAGAACAGTGGCAACGCGTTTTTCGCCAATAACCTTGTCGTTATATTCCGCACGGACCAAAGTCTGGCGGCGACGGCTGGCAATCTTGGTGGCGGTTATGCGATTGTCCTTGTTGTCGTAACCGTCTTCGAGACCCAGGTGGAAGATGGCTGCTCGTTCTGCCATTTCCTTGACGACCACGGGAACCTGTTCTTCGGCATAGCGGGTAAAGACTTCTGCACCATTCCACTTGTGTTCGTTGCTGGTGGCTCGTCCAAGAATGCTCAGGAACTGGTTGCGGATGTGGTGATCGCGGGGGAGGAACGGTTCTAGCAGTTCCATGGCACGCAGGGCGTAACGCATGTTCTGTACCGGTTCCAAGCCTTCAATATCATTGAAGAACCAACCGCAACTGGTGTAGCTAAACAGGCAGAACTTCTGGATTTCCAGCAGGCGTACAGCGCGGGCACAAAGCTCTTCCTTTTCCGGATTTTTCAAAGTGTCGTTCAAGAATGCTTGAAGACGGCTCTTGTCCTCAGGAACCACCAAGGCTTGCACATAATTGTTTCGGGCGTCCCAAGGATCGATCTTGGAAATCTTTGCGAATTCACGAACGAAAACATCGTCAGCCAATTTCTTGAGATGGTTCATGGCATCGCGGAGGGGACCGCGCCATTTCTGGTTCCAATCGGGGCCACCGCCGGTAGAACAACCGCAGTCGCGGTACCAGCGTCCAACACCGTGGGCACAGCTCCAGGCACAGCCTTCGCTGTAGAAATTCTTCAACATCACTTCATGAACCGGCGGGAACTTTTCCAGGAACCATCCGTAGTTTACGGGGACCATGTTGTTCTCGGGTGCGTAGTGGTTGTACAGCCAGGCGGCGCACATGTCACCGAAAGGCTCGTGGTGACCGTAGGATTCGCCGTCGGTACCAATGCTTACCAGCTGGGCGTCTTCGCGATTTTCATCCCAGGCACTCTTGATTTTGTTACCGAAGGTTCCTGCGTCACGAAGCAAGTGTTCAAAACCTACAGCAGAAGAAAGCCAGGGGTTATAGAAGAACACATCCAGGTAGCCATCGCATACTAGGTTGCCTTCCTTATCGCGGGGGAAAATACGATAGGGGCGGGTGGTGTCAATATCGGTATTGCTGCAACCAATCCACTGTTCGTCTCCCAGCTTGCGGAAAGAATCTGCCTGAGTGGGGGAGAGGATGGTATACTTGATGCCTGCCTTAATCAGTTCCACCACAGTTTCGAAGTTGATGGCGGTTTCTGCCAACCACATGGCTTCGGGCATACGTCCAAAGTGAGTTTTGAAGTCTTCGATACCCCAGTGAATCTGGGTTTTCTTGTCTTCGGCAGAAGCGAGAGGCATAATGATGTGGTTGTACACCTGTGCGATGGCATTGCCGTGACCAAGGCGTTCAATGCTACGCTTGTCGGCCTCCTGAATACGCTTGTAGGTGTCGGGAGTGTTGGTACGGATCCATCCCATGAGGGTGGGACCCATGTTGAAACTCATAAAATCGTAGTTGTTGACGATGTCTACGATACGGCCGTTAGGGGAGAGAATACGGCTTGCGGAGTTGGGACTGTAGCACTGACTTGCAATGCGGTCGTTCCAGTCGTGATGAGGACGAGCACTGGGCTGGTTTTCAATAACGCCAGTCCAAGGGTTTTCGCGGGGCGGCTGATAAAAGTGGCCGTGAATCGTAAAGTACAGAGGATGTTTTTCTGACATAATTACACCAAATGTTTTTTGGTAAAGATAGAAAAAGTCAAGAGTCGTGCGATTAAGCTAGCCTATTTACACGACCGAACACCCTATCTGCACGCGAAGCGTGCCAAGATGGAAAGATGAATCCGCCATAAAAAAGCGGGCTCAACGGCCCGCTAGAATTGCATTGTAATCAATGTTATTCACTACTTGATGTTTACAGTCTGCATCAGGATTTTATCACCTACTTTCACCCGCAAGAAGTAAATGCCCTTAGACATTTCAGCAGTGGATATCTTTAGGCGACCTGCAGGGATTTGTCCCTGGATAAACTTCTTGACAAGTTTACCCTTCATGTCGTAAACAGCGGCAAAACCGAGGCCGCTCCGGGGAACATTTACAAACAGTGCCTGTTTCTGAACGTCAACTGTTATGTTGTTTGCAAATCTAGACTTTGCAGAGGGATTTTCCTTGACGATGCCAGCGATGACTCCTGCTCCGGATGTGTCCGCCTTTACCTTGTCCCAGCCGGGCATGTTGTCCAAAGCGATAATACGTTCGTCATCCAGATTTCGCTTCCACATATCCGTAGGAGTCTTTTCCAGGAAGTTCCCGCTCCAGGTCTGGCTCCAAGTCATCCAGTAGCTCCAATAGGACTTGTCTTCAGCAATGCTATCGATATCAGGAATGGCGCCGTTTTCGCTTAAGGCGATCATCTTGTCTGTGCCCACTTCGCTGATGATTTTATTCCAGTAGTTGGCGGCGGAATTATGGTTGTTCAGCGGGTCATAAATGTCCACAGCAACGATGTCCACATATTCATCGCCGGGATACCAGGCTCCATTGAGGGCGGAATAGTCATAGCCAAGCTTCGGGTCCGTATTGATGTTCCAGACCCAAATCAGGTTCTTGTTCTTATTGACATTCACCATGCGGTCAAATACCAAGCGCCACAGCTGAACGTAACATTCGGGGGAGCCTACGCCCCACCAGAACCAGCCACCGCTTGCTTCGTGAAGGGGACGCCAGACAACAGCAATGCCCTTCTCTTCCAGCTGCTTGAAGTAGCCAGATACAATGTCCACGTCTGCTACGATGTCCTTGTATTCCTGGGAAGTTTCGTCAATTTCCTTGCACTGCTCACCTTTGAATGCCTTGGTGTAATTGAAGCAGGTATTGGTGCCGGAGGTTCCCATAACGCCCTCTGTACAGCCCGGGTTGTTGAAACCCGCAGGTGTGCCCTGTGTGTAGAATACCGTATCCTGTCCCACCTTCCAATGCCAGGTATAAGTAGGGATGCCGCCCATGTTCCACAGGTCTTCGGTCATGACCAGGTTGTTTTCGGTGTATCCCAGGAACCAGCCTTCATCATGATGGCCGCCGGCGGCAAACAGCATGTCAAAACCACCAATAGCAGGGTAGTGTCCAGAATGTTTTTCGAATTCTGCAATATCGGTCTGACCCTTCCAGGAAACTTCTGCGTCGCTAAACTTGCAGGAGTCCGCAGGGGTGCAGCCGCCTGGCGGAATCAGGCGCATATTACCGTAGTCGTAATTGAAATTCTGGTCACTGATCATCATGCCGCTGATGGTCTTCTTCAAAAAGTTATCCCGAAGGAAGGTCTTTACCTTCATGGCACTTTCGGTAGCGCCCGGCGTGACAGGCAATGCACTAATCTTGAATTCCGGATCCGGGTGGCGTTCTACAATCACGTAGTCCACACCGATGGCGCCGTTACCTACGGTCACCGTGTTTTCCCCCGCTTTCATCTTTGCGGACGCGGTCACAACGTACGCGGAATCGCAGTTGCGGGGCGTAGTCAGCATGGACCCCACCTCTACGCCGTTGACCAGAATTTTAGAAGTAGTCCAGTCGTACTGCTTGATTAAAACCTGCGTCTCGATATCGTACATGGCGGTTTCATCCACCGTCACGGTAAAGTCCATGGCCTTGCTGACCTTTACGTATTTTCCGCCGGAAAATTCATCACCGGTCATGACGCTGGCGGCGTCGACACCTGCCTGACTTTCGGCTTCCAGCTTTTCTGCATTGGCGGCAGAGGTCAATCCGACGACTGCTACCAAGGAGATTGCGGATTTTACCGCGTTAAAACGTTTTCCCATAAACACCTCTTGATTTATCAACCCTAAATCTATATTCCGAGTCGTTTGGCGGGAAACAATGAATGCTTTAAAAAAGAGAAAATGTGGTCATTTTTACAACATTGCTGGAGAACCCCGCAAGTATAATGAAAACTCAAGTGAAAAAAGAACGCCGCGGTAAGTTCCGCGACGTTCTGCCCAAACATTAAAGGTTTTTGTTTTTACTTAATCTTCACAATCTGGGAGGCGTTCATGCCTGCACCCTTCACGCGGATGATGTACCGACCCTTGGTGAGGTCGGCCATATCGAAGGCGTGAGTACCAGCGGAAAGTGCACCGCGGTAGAGAGTTGCGACACGCTTGCCGTTCATGCCGAATACGTCGACGCTTACGTTGCCTGCGGTTGCTGCGGTAAGCATAACGCTGTTGCCCTGGATGCGAAGGCCGGAAGCCTTTGCGGCTGCGATTGCCTTGATGGGGGCGGGAGTACCATCCTGATTGTAAAGTTCAATCTTGGTGATGTGTCCCTTGCTCTGGGTAGCTGCGGTGAACAAAGTCTTCTTGTCGTCAAAGGCGTTGATGACCTTGCCGTTATCTGCTACCATATTATTGAAGAGAACTACACCGTTGAAACCAGCTGCACCGCCTACCATAAGGGTCACGGAGAAGAGGTTGCCCAAGTCGGTGGGATGTTCTACGCCATCATCGTCCTTGTAGGTGGTGATATCGAATTCGCAGGTGGACTTTGCACCGTCATTGATCCAACAGCCATCGGACGGGGACATTTCCCAGGTCCAGCCATCATCTTCCATACCGTTACGGACGAAGGCGAGGCCAACCCAGATACCGCCATCTGCACCACCAGTACCCATGTTTTCGATGTCAATGGCGATGGAGGTTGCGCCGGTCAGGTTAGGAACCTTCTGGTATTCGATGTTTGCACCGCTGTCGTTCAGGGCCTTGAAGGTCACGCCCATGAGCATGTCCACGATCTCCTGGTTGGCCTTGGCGGTGTCTGCTCCAAAGAGGGCGCTTTCCTTGGAGGTGGGGCAAGCCTTTGTGCCGGAATTAGCTTCGTTATAGTTATCCCAGCCGGGCATCTTGTCCAAAGTGATGATGCGTTCATCTGCAAAGTTGCTCTGCCATACGGAATTTGCAGTCTGGCTCACGTAACCGCCGGACCAAGATTCGTACCAGGGCATCCACCAGCTCCAGGGAGCGTTTTCGGAATACATCGCCTGAACATCGGGAATGGGGCCGTTTTCACTGAGGGAGATAATCTTGTTGGTACCGCCCTTGTTGGTGAAGTCGATAAATGCGGAGGCATTGCTCTGGTGATCGTCTGCCTTGTTGTAAATGTCAACGGAGAGCACGTCGTAGTAGGTTTCGCCCGGAGTCCAGGTAATCTTGGAAACATCCTGGGGGTTGAAGTCCCAAATCAGGTTGTTGACGCCGTGCTTGAATACGAGACGTTCGTAGAGCAGCTGGTAGAGGGCCGCAAACTGCTTGCCCGTGTGGGTGCTCCACCAGAACCAGTTACCACCGGATTCATGCAGCGGACGGAAGATGGCTGCAACGCCTGCATCCTGAAGTTCCAGGAACAGCTTTGCCACCTTGTCGATGTCGCCTGCGATGGCCTTGTATTCAGTGCTCAAGGTGTCCCAGCTGGTGGTTCCCTTGACGAATGCCTGGGTAAAGTCGAAGTCGGTATTGCTAGTCTTGTTGCCGTTGCTGGTATAGAATTCACTTTCTTCACCAGGACGCCAATGCCATGTAATAGCGGGAATACCACCCTTCTTCCAGGTGTCCTTGGCAATGTCAATAGCCTTTTCGGTGTACTGCTGGAACCAACTGGATTCAGAATTTCCGCCGGTGGCGTTCATCAGGTCGATACCCACCAGTGCAGGATACTTGCCGCCAGCCTTGAATACGGCCTGAACGTCTTCGTGCTTGGTGACATCGCCCATAGTATAGCCGTCCATGTTACCGGTCATAACGCCGGCAATAGTCTTCTTGCCGAAGTTGTTGGTAAGGAAGTTGTAAAGCTTCACTGCAGAAGGAGTTGCCTTTGCGGTGACAGGAGCGTTACAGAGTGTAAATTCCTTGGCCTTGAACGGTTCTATGGAAATGTAGTCCACGTCGATCCAGCCCCAGCTATTGGTGATGGAGACTGTGTTTGCGCCGGCATTCAGCTTCAGGGTTGTTTCAACATCTGCGAATTCTCCCTTGCCGGTAACATCAAAAGAGACCTGGGAGGAACCGCCGTTTGCAACCAAGTTGTTGATCTTGGAGCCGCCGTAGTTGTTCATATAGTGAATGACTACGGTGTAGGTACCTGCGGTTTCAACGGAAACTGAAAAATTAATGTCGCCACCGTTTAACTTTACCAGCTTGCCGCCAGAGGCTGCGGCGTTGGACGCTACTGCTGCGTCCTTGGTAATTTCAGCGCTTTCTGCTTCGTACTGGGTTGCAAAAGTAGAGGTTGTTGCAGCCAGACCGAATGCCAAAAGGGTTTTGGAAATCTTCATAAACACTCCAAACAATAGTGATTTTGACCTAAAACTATATTTATGCAATTCAAAAGGAATTTATAAAAACCTTCCAAATTGCAATAATGTTGAAAAAAACTCAACGTGCTAAATAATGCCGCAGACACATACCGTGTCCTTTTAACATCCTCCTCTGTATACAAAAAACGGCGATTTTATGTAAAAATCGCCGTTTTATCTTGGAGGAATGTCTTGGGGAGAAAAGTGAAAGTTACTTTTCTATTACGATAAATCCGAACTGGAAAGTTCTAGCTTCACCTGCGGGAATCTCGATGAGTCCGCGGTGATGATTCAGTGCGTCCGGTTCAGAAGTCATGGGCTCGATGGCAATGCTCATGCGATCAGGAGGCGTATACATCTGGATGGCGTTGAATTGCTCCTTGCCTGCCTGCTGCCAAATCATCAGCTTCTTTTTATTGTTTTCTAAGGTCACTACCGCGTTGTTTGTCAAATCGGGAGTGCCTGTATTCATGACTTCGGAATATTCCTTGCCCAGGCAGAAACAGTCGTTGATAAACTGGTCGCCAATCTTATCGCCATCGACAAAACGGGTATCGTCCTGGAAATTACCTGTGGGCAAGTCGGCACTGTCCAACAAGGCAAGCTTAGTCTCTGGCATTTTCATAACCAGGTTGTCGATTTTTTCGCCCAGGGTGAAGTAGGGGTGCCAGCCTTCGGAGTAGGGCATGGTCTTGTTACCCAGGTTCTCCACGCGGGAAGTTATCGTCACCGTCTCACCGGTAAAGGTGAAAATGTTGGTAGCGCGGTAAGGGAAGGGGAACCCGGCAAAGGCACCCGGCCAGTCGCAGGAAAATTCGACAGTACAGCTGTTGGAGTCGCTTTCAAAACTCTGGAATTTCCATTCCTTGTTCTGCAGAAAACCGTGCAAGGCGTGGGGTGCCCAGCTCACGTTGTTTTCCAGCTGGTAGGTGTTTCCGCCCCAGGTAAACTTGGCGTAGGCTGTACGGCCAGGATAGGGAGTAAGTCTGCAACCGGCGTTGGTATCCGGCCCCATTTTGTAGATGTCGTCACCTTCCCGGTAACCGAATAGCAAATCCTGACCATTGACACGCCAGGCGTTCAAGCCGCAGCCGTATCCCGAAAGAATTTCCAGTTCAGCACCGTCGTCACGCTGGACGACAAAACAATCCACATTGCAAAGGGGGCGAGAAATGATTTTGAATTGACTCATAGCCAAAATTTATACAAAAGGATGATTGGTGCGGATGAAAAATTTTAGGAACCCCCAAAAAATCCATTGAATAGTGATAAAATTCACTTGTTGAAATATTTTTGTAACAAAGATGTTTTTCTATTTTTGGGAACGTATGGAAAATCAGTGTTCAACCCCCAAGAATTTGCAGACCATCGTCGCTCCCATGACCCCCAGCGGAGTCAGCGCCGTTGCTGCCATTCGCGTTAGCGGACCCCAGGTCCGCAAGGTGGTTGAATCCCTGTTTGGAGCCAAGGCCGTCGAGAATCTAAGGTCCCACATGGCAAAACTTGGAACCGCAAAATGGCCTGCGAGTAAAGGTTCTGAAGTCCCCGAAAAATTTCGGGAGGGCAAGGTCATCGATAGCCTGCTGTACCTGTATTTTGAAGGTCCCAACTCCTATACCGGCGAAGACGTGCTGGAACTTTACCCTCACGGAAACCCGCTGATCGTCCGGGACCTTCTGCAGGCTTGCCGCATGGTTCCGGGAGTGCGTCTTGCGGATCCCGGCGAGTTTACCCGTCGCGCCTTCCTGAATGGAAAGATGGACCTGACCCAGGCGGAATCTGTGGCCGACGTGATTCACAGCGCAAACCGTTCCGAGTTGGAAAACGCTCACCGCCTGCTTTCGGGAGCACTGTCCCGCAAAGTGCAGGCGCTCACCGCCCAAGTCAAGGATATTTCCGCCCGTCTGGAACTGGACGTGGACTTTGCCGAAGAAGAAGCCGACCCGGACTACGCCGGATGGGAAGAACGCATAGTCGCCATCCGCCAGTCCGTCCAAGAAATTTTGGCAAGTTTCCACGGAAAGGCCGAAGTAGGCCGCTTGCCTCTTGTGGTCTTCTATGGTGCGCCCAATGCGGGCAAGTCCAGCTTGGTGAATGCCCTTCTGGGCGAAGACCGCATTCTCGTCAGTGACATTGCGGGCACCACCCGCGACTTCGTGGAAGTCCGCCTGTTTTTGGACGGGGGTGAAGTCCGTCTGGTGGATACCGCGGGCATTGCTGAACAGGCTATCGATGCTCTGGATGCCCTCAGTATGGAAAAAAGCAGGCAGATTCTCTCAGAAGCGGATTTGAAGATTTTGCTGGTGGATTCTTCAGCGGATGCTGACCTTCGTCAGCATGACATGCGGGGTAGTTCATCCTCAAGTGTCATTCTGAACAGCGAAGCTGTGAAGAATCTAGCTGGTCTTGGCGTTGTTCCCGACTTGGTTCTCTACACTAAGGCGGATTTAATGGACTCCAATCAGTGCCGAGGCGGCGACCCTTCTTCTTGTCTCCCTGGGCGAAGTACCCGCTCTTATCATCCTGAGCGAAGCGCTTGCGCGGAGTCGAAGAATCTGGACTCGCAGTCTTGTTCCTCGCTAAATATTTCTTCCAAAACAGGTGCGGGTCTTTCCGAACTCAAATCCGCTCTCAACGCCCGCCTTTTCAAGAATCGTGAAAATTCCGAAGACCTGTGGATTACTAGCGAGCGTGAAAAAACTTGCCTAGAAGAAGCCCTCGCCGGCGTAGACCGCGTGTTAACGCAACTCCATGCAAATCCTGCCGTAGAGTTGCTGGCTTTTGAAATGCAAATCGTTCGCCGAGCACTCCAGAGCATTACCGGCGAAATTTCATCCGAAGACGTTTTACAATCTATCTTTGCGGGGTTCTGCATTGGGAAATAGCTATATCGGCGCGTTGCTCGCCATCGTTATTTTCGGTTCCTACATGGTGCCTCTGAAAAAGTGGTCCTCTTATTCCTCCTGGGCATTTCTTTCCATGATGACCTTGGGCGCCTTAATCTGCTCCCTTGTGATTGCCTTTGTGACAGGAACCTTCAACATGAACCCCATGGGCCTGCTTTGCGGTCTCCTGTGGGTCGCTGGCGGTGCCTTTAGCTTTTGGGCGGTTCAGGCGGAATCTGACCTGGCCGGAGCCGGAGTGCGGGCCATGGGCGTAAGCATTCTGGCTTCGTTCCTTTCCGGAGTCTTGCTGTTTGGAGAATCATCCAACTTTGCTTTTTCCATACCGGCAATCATCTGCTTTTTGGTAGGACTTTCGCGCCTTACGCCCTCCACAGGCGGCTCCGTCTTTAAGAACTGGCGCTCTTTCTTGGGCGGTTTTGTCTTTGGTACTTATTTGATACCCTTCAAATTGGCAACCGCCAACGGCCTCCAACTGACTGATTTGGAATTTATGTGCCCCCTTACCATAGGCATCTTTATCGGTAGCCAAATCCTGGTGGGCATCCTTACGCTGAAACGCAAGAAATCCTTTGGCTTCCCCCTGGTCCCCAGCGTCATTTGCGTGGGTACAGGCGCCCTTTGGGTCATAGGCATGCACGGCTGCTTCTGGGCAATCGCCCCTATTGCCGCCGGCGGCTCCTTGGGCTATGCCGTGGGCTATCCCCTGACCCAGCTAAATCTGCTGGTGAACCTCTGCTGGGGCGTGTTCATCTTTGGCGAGTACAAGACCGCCAAGGAACGAATCAAGCTGCTTCTGGCCACCTTTATTATCCTGGCAGGAGCTGTGCTGCTGACCTTGTCAAAGGGATAAAGACTACGGACATCATTAGATGAAGGAGTCCAGCCTCGTTCGAGGTTGGGCTTTTTTGTTGAAAATCTCATCGGCCGCGAATGCTGCAGAGGAAACCTACGCGATATCAACGGTAGTTACCGACAGTAGTTGCTCAAAAACAGCACCCTTGAGTCGTGAGGAATGCGATGCCGTTCGACAAGAAATGTACGAATGCAGACGTTCTGATAAGCAAAAATCTAGCCTCGTTTAAGGTTGAATTTTTAGCTAATTCCGCGAACCTTATTTACCCCAGCCCGACAACCGAACTCTTTTAGGGCGGTGGCTAGTGCGGACTTATATCGCCGAAATGAGCTTCGATAAAAAACACGCTGAATACCTGTCGCTCTTGTAAACCGACTAAAACGTGGTTGTCGCCACTTGACCTTAGGACATCCAATGTTTTGACATCAGGTGTAATTCTTGAAATTGAATTGACATGTTTAATTTGATTTGTAGGCATCTTCTCCATGCCCCAGGTGTGCCTATGGCTTGAACGAATGCCTTCCCACCCTAATTGTGAATATTTGGCAAACCTTTGCAGTAGGTCCACAAAAAATCCATAATCCTTGCTTTTTGCAAAAGATTCTTTAGACAGATATTTGAAGCTAAATAGGACTTCATTTGTGTCTTGTTCTTTTGATACGAAAACGTTCGTGGATACTTCGGGATTTTTTACGCTTAAGAGCTTTTTACCCATTAGCAAAGCCTTGTTTTAAAGAACGTTTCCATGGATTCGTTTGTGATAATGCATCCTCTGCCCACTTCGGAATTTTTCCATGGTGGTTCAGAATGAGTCATTTCGACCAGCTTTGTTGCGGAAAACTGATTGTAAACGCAGAACACGTTGTTAAACAGGGTTTGCTCGTCTTTGGTGAGATCGAAAACTTCTGTATTGGGAGGTTCTATTCCGCAAGCGCCCCTGTCTGCGAAAAAATCGTAAACAACGGGTACGACTGGGCCGTACATCCAGGCCTCGATGCTTTCATCAAAAAGCGGGGTGCCGAAAGCGGCAAGATGAAAACCTTGCTCGTAATAAAGCATCTTCTGCAACTTGAGGTTTGTCATGAGCTCTTGTGAGTGAGACTGTTCCTTGGATTTTTGCAGAAGAAGCTTCGCGATATGTAATGCGGAATAAGACATTTGACCTCCGAAATATAGTTTCAAAAACGAAGACGCGTCAATGGACTTTCGTTCTTGTTTTTTAGGTTCCTGTGTTGGGCGTTGCTCTTGAGGTCTTTCAGGCGGTTGTATCCCCTCGCTCCTGCAGGTGCCTCAAGAATTGATCGCCTTTCCGTTCTGCTATATCGCCGGTCCGAAGCCTGCACGACTAACTCCGTTTTCCCGTGCCGGAGTTTGCAACGCTGTCGAAAGGACTGTCTTAAATTCTATAAAAATTTACACGAATGTTCACTATTTGTCAAGGTGTGAGCATCCATAAAAGTACGATTTTCGTACCACACCCTAAAATAAATACCTTTGCATTTTGCGCGGGCTCAACTCGGGCATCCAATGAGGATTTTTGGAATGAACTCAGTGATTGTCGGTACAGGCCCCTTTCACAACTTTATCCAAAATTTTACAAAGAATTTTCGTTCAAATCGGATGTTCAGAACGTGTATAGTGTAGGGCCTGAAAAATAGGCGCTGCCTATGCGGGGGCGTTCCCGCGGAACACTCTAATGAATTACAAAGAAAAAATTGAGCAGATGCTCGAGCGGATAAAAAGCCAGGTTTTCCTGGACCCGACGCTGGATATCGTCTTCAAATACCTCTTCTCGGTGGAGGCGACCCTGATTCACTTCCTGAACGCAATCCTCCATCTGCCCGATGAAGTGAAGATTGTATCCGTGCGCCCCCAGAACAAGGTGGCCGTCAAGCTCACGTCCAGTTTCGGGGAAGAGGAAGTCCGCTTCGACCTGCACGCCAAACTGAACAATGGGAAATACCTTGATTTAGAGGTGCAGCGGGCGGGACATTCCGATTTCCTCGATCGAATAGTCCTTTACGCCTCCCAGTTGGCGGTTAATTCAAAAATATGTTTTGACAGTGAGCGTACTACAGCCGAAAAAAGGGAACATCCCTACCTGATGCCGCAAACATATTCAGTATGGCTCTGCAATTTCGATGTTCCCTTCTGCAAGAGCTACCGCGAGGAACTGGGACTCTATCGTCGTTCCGACCTTGGAAACGCCGATGCCACTACCGTTTACGACAAAAAAAATTATATTATCATCGACCTTACGAAGTTCAAGCCGACGAA
>JAZRXW010000059.1:0-28890 GCA_045600425.1 Fibrobacter sp. | reverse complement strand
TTAGAGGCTTGCGTCGCGGGAATGCTGTTTCGTTAACGGCGTTTGTGTATTGGTTCTCCGTTCCGCTCCCTGCGCTACGCTTCGGTCACCCGCTTCGCGGAGTCACTCCGAGCCCAACACACAAAGCCTCTAATAAAACCTCGGCACTTCCCGCTAGCTCGCTTGTTTCCGGTTTTTAGTCGCTCGTTTTGCGAGAATGCTTGTTCGTTAACGGCATTTGTGTATTGGTTCTCCGTTCCGCTCCCTGCGCTACGCTTCGGTCACCCGCTTCGCGGAGTCACTCCGAGCCCAACACACAAAGCCTCTAATAAAACCGCAGCACTTCCCGCTTGCTCGCTGGTTTGCGGTTTTAGTCGCTTGCCCTGCTGTAGAACATCGGGTGTATTATTACCGTGTTTTGGTAACTCCAAAACACTAACGGAACAGCCCTTGCGTATAGGCCTAGGGTTGTTTTGGTTTTCGGCTAATTTGGACTGATTTCTTTCGTTGAATAACTTATATTTAGGGTGTTTTTTTTCAAAAGCTAGCTGTGCATATATTTGGCTAAGGTGGTTGCATGTTTAGTTATTTAAAGACTGTAGTTCTTGCCTTGTTAGTTGCAACAAGTACATTTGCCGCTTCAAAACCTTATAGTGGTACTGTTGCAAAATCTTTCCCTGATAGTGCAGACGGTTCTATTCTTCATCCTTATGTCATCACAACTGCAGAAGAACTGATGCTTTATGCGGAATTATCAAATGACTCGACCAGGACCATGAATTTGACCGCCGAACTTGGTGATGATATTGTCTTTAATGAAGGTGATGCTTCAACATGGGCGACCAAGGCTCCTAAGTACAAGTGGGTCCCGATTAATAATGGACAAAAAGTTAAGAGTATTGTATTTGATGGCAAAGGTCATTCAATCAGTGGTCTTTATTTGAAAAACGAAGATGATAATCAAGGGTTCTTCGGGTACGTTAAGGGTAAAATTTCCAACTTAACTATCAAAAACTCTTACATAGACGGTAATGACAATGTGGGAGCCCTTGTTGGATCCGAGAATGGTTTGGTAATTTCAAATGTTCTGGTGGATCAGACTGTGGTCCGAGGCAATAATCGGGTAGGCGGCATTGTTGGTTTATCACAATATTTCACCATAAGTTATAGTTCATTTAATGGGAGTGTGAACGGCTCTTTAAATGTTGGTGGAATTGTTGGTGCTGCAAATGTAGTTGGTTCTCAAAATGATTCATGCAGTTTTAACCATAACTCAAATTATGGAGATGTTGCTGGACGAAACTCTGTCGGAGGTTTGATTGGTAGATTTGAATATTCCTCCGCAAAGTGCAAAATAAAATCTTATTCGTACTTGGATAATCGTGGTTCTGTTGAGGGCGATACCTCTGCTGGCGGTATTGCTGGTTATTTTTATGTGCCGGAAAGGTACACTATGGGATATGTTCCGTCTCTTTTCCGAAATACAGGAAATGTAAGCGGTTCCTACAGTGTCGGTGGCTTGTTTGGAACGTTTAGCTTTTCTACTAGTTGGAGCTCCGGCGGCTTGGTTTTAAAAAATTCCTACAATGCTGGTGATATTTCTGGTAAAAGCAATGTGAGTGGAACGTTTACCCCAAAAACATCTTTTAGCACCGTACAAAATGTTCTGCAGGTTGTCAATTTTGGCAAGGTGACAATGGGCGATTCTCTTATTGCAAAACAAATTTCATATTCTGATCCCGAAAGATATTGCGATTCTCTTGGTACTGATTATGCTCCGGATTCAAGTTCAGAAAAATTGAATAAAGGGTATCCGTTGTTCTTGGGAGAAAATCCTAAGTATGTTTATCTTAAAGGGAGTGGTACCGAAGAAGATCCATTTATTATTGAGACGGAAAAGGATTTCCTTGCTTTTGGAAAACATGCTTCTGCGGATGTCTATAAGGATAACTTTTTTTACCGCCAGACGGCGGATATTGAGTATACCAATAGTAGACCTTGGAAGGGTATAGTCTTAGACCGTATCGTGTACGACGGCGATTCCCACAAAATTTCGAACTTGATTAGTGATGATACGTTGGGCGGAGTCTTTGCCCGAATAGATAGTTCTGCTACGATTAGTAACTGGTTCCTTGAAAATGTGGATATTACATCTAGATCGGGAGCGGCCGCTGTGGTAGGAAGGGGGCCGAAAAATTTCCGTATGAAGAATATTAAGGTTTCTGGTTCGGTTCGGTCCACAGGGGAAGGGAACAGCCTTGGAAATGTTGCTGCTGGATTAGTAGGTCAGACTACTAATTATGCAGTGCTTGAAAACTGTACAAACTTGGCGAGCGTTGATGCTTATGGCGATTACGCTGGTGGTATTATCGCTGTCAATACAAAGGGCATTGTATTGAAAAATGTGGTGAATCGAGGCGATATTTCGGGTAATAATTGGGTTGGTGGTATTGTTGGCAACACAAACGGAAAAATCATTTGGGCGGAAAATCATGGAACCATTGTAGGCAAGCGTTATGTAGGTGGAATTGCTGGAATCGGAAGAGACATCAAGATTGCGTTCAACAGAGGTCCTGTTTCAGCGGTGGATTCTGTTGGCGGTGTTGCCGGCCGTTTGGCTACAGCAGCTTATGTTTACAGTGCTGCAGAGGTAAATGCTGATAGTGCAACTTCTGTAGGTCTCCTTGTTGGTGCTAATACTTACAATGAAGTATTCATGCATAAAAATGGACTTGTTTTCCAAAAGATGTTTTATGAAACGAACTTGAGCGACTATGATGCTTTTGGAAAAATTGTGAAATTCTTGGATGTGTCTGATACCGCCGGTGTTCCTGTTAAAACCCTTAAGAGTTCTGCCTTTGTAGAGAAATTGGCTCCCTTCTTTAAGGCTGATAAAGACGATGTGAATGATGGATATCCAGTGCTTGCTAATCCCTTTGAAGGAAAGGGGACTGAAGACAGTCCCTTCTTGCTGCAAGATAAGAGTGACCTGATGGTGCTCAATATGCTTCTTACGGATTCGGTCTATATCAGTTTTTATGGGGATAAACATTACAAGATGAACGCCGATGTGACGTTTAGTTCCGATGATGATTGGCTTCCTCTTGGATTTGTTCCCAAGGATACATCAATCAAGAACAATTATATTACCCCAGGATTTTCTGGAGTATTTGATGGTGGTGGACACATTGTTAGTGGTCTTGTAATTAAAAGCGATACTGCAGGATTCTTTGGTTATGTAAACGAAGGAACTGTTAAAAATTTTGGTATTGAAAACTCATCAATACAGGGTGGTGTCGTTGGTGGTATTGTTGGTAAAATTAAATATGGTGAAATTGAAAATTGCTGGAACAATAACACCGCTGTTTATGGCAGAGAAGTCGCTGGAGGTATTGTTGGAGGCGGGTATAACACTGTTCTAAATAGAACTTACAATACAGGGACAATTCGTGGTAAAGAATCTGTCGCAGGTATTGTTGGATCACTTATGTTTCAAAAAAGAACTGTTATCGCCAACAGCTTCAATAGAGGTGTTGTTGAGTATACAGGACCTTTAGATAATACCCCAAAGCTTGCAGGGATTGTTGCCGCTGAAGCCTCGGATGCATTTATCGAAAACGTGTATAATGTTGGTGAAGTGCGTCGTTACGGCATTGTGGTTTATACCATTGTAAAAACCAACTATGCTGGATCTGTCGGAAAAAATACAGCACGTTTAAAAGAGGACGACAATGATCCATACGGGTTGACTGCAAAGGAAATGCGTTCCAAGGAATTTGCAAAGCAGATGGGTGAAGCTTTCGCCTACGATGAAAAGAACGAAAATGATGGCTATCCTATTCTTTCAGGTAAGAATGTTAAACCTACTGGAATTGTTCCTGTTCCGAAACTGAAAAATATACTTGAACGACCGAATTTGACGGTCACTGTGGATGCAAGAAATGTCTATGTTAGTGGACTCAAGTCTGGAGAAATGGTTGTCCTTGTGAATCTGAATGGTAAGAAAATTTGGTCAGGCCGCATTGCCGGTGGTTCTCATGTAATATCTGTGGAAAAACCGGGTGCTTATGTGTTAATGACCAAATCCAGATCTGTTAGAATTCTTATCAAGTAATGGAACTTGTTATGAAAAAATATCTGCTGTTTACAGTTGCAATGATCTTTTACGCATGTAGTGGAAATTCCGACTCGTCTTCTGCTCCATCGTATGATGAAATTAGCGAGGGGACCGTTCTGGATGTTCTTGATAGCAAAATAAAAAATGGGGATTTGGTATCTGTGGTTGTGTATGATTCATCTTCCAAAGACACCTTATACTTGAACGTTGAAAAATATGATGAAGACAATGATCGTTATCGTTTGGTTGACGAATCCTCGTTAGACACGATTATTGCAAATATTGATAAGAAAAACTTAGAGGTTATTGAAATCATTCACGGCTTGCAAAAGTCTTCGGATTCCAAAGACAATAAGCTTTCTAGTAGTATTTCATCAAAGAGTTCTTCGTCTTCGGGAAAAGGAAGTAGTTCTTCAATTAGCTCAAGCAGTAGAGGATCTTCTCAGTCTTCATCGAGTAGCTGGCGTAGACAAAGTGGAACGATGACTGCTCCTGAATTTTCCGTTGTTGTCGAAAATGAAGAAATGCGGTTTGACTTGAACAAAATGAAAATGCTGGATAAGCGTGATGGTCATGAATATCCGCTGAAACTTTCGGGAACAACGCTTTCAATGAATGCTTATCTGAACTATGCTGTAAAAGACAGCTGGTGCTATTTGGATTATTCAAAGAATTGTGATCGTTATGGTCGACTTTATACATGGAATGCAGCTTACCAGGAAAAATCAACTTCAACCTGTTCTCCAGGGAACGAACAAGGTGTTTGTCCTATTGGTTGGAAAATTAAAAATGTTGCTATAGATGGTCTCTATGCCGGTTATCGTGATGATAATGGTTATTTTGGTTTTATTTTGGATGAAGCGTGGGTGTGGACTCCAAAGTCTCCTAGCACTATGGTGGTGAATCAGAGCTGTGATTATTCATATGCATTTACCGGCAAGGCTTGTGCTGGAGAAAAATGTTTAGGCGACGGTTATTATTCGGACCGCAAGTATAAAAAGGATGCTGTTTCAGTTTCCTGTTATTATCAGTGGCCTATAGAGGTTCCCGATAGTGTGACGCTTCCTAAGGCTGCTCCAGTGCCCACTTATAGCAAACCGAAAGCTTTGTCTCCTTATTCTGGCGAATTCGGTGAGCTTGTAGATGAACGTGACGGGAATATCTATAAAACTGTGGTTATTGGTGATCAGACCTGGATGGCTGAAAACTTGAATTATGTAATTGACAGTAGTTTTTGTATGGGGGGAAACCGTATTGATTCCTGCGCCAAGTATAACCATTTGGGACGTATGTATAGGTGGGAACAGGCTAATGGATTCAGCTCCAGTGGTTACGACCGAAATCAAGTAGATTGGCCTATACAAGGTGTTTGTCCTGATGGGTGGCATATTCCTACTATGGCGGAGTGGAAGACGTTGCTGAATTATGTTCTAGAAGCTACAGATGGAACATATATCAGTAATGCTTTGTATGCAAAGCGATGGGATGAAAATACCGAAGGCGGTGTTGATCCCTATGGCTTTGGCATGATTTCTTCAGGACATAAACACTACTACGATATTATTTATGACTATGGTTTTGGTTATGTGGAGTTTATGATTTCTGATGAACGAGAAACACGGGATTGGCTGGTAAGATTTGCAGCTCCAGGAACTAATTATGATGGCGGAATTTACTACGATAGTGATAATTATAAGAGCTATCCGCATATTCGATGCATCAAGGGTAAAGGATCCAATGCGGTGCGTCCTTCAACGCCAGAAAGTTCCGTAGAATCTTAGGATTTTTTTAGAATAAACGAAAAGGCCTGCTTAAAGCAGGTCTTTTTCGTTTAAATGTAGAGCGATTACAATTCCGGGTCCAGTTCGCCGCGGATGATTTCAACTTCGTGATGGTTCACCAGGCTGATGATGTTGGTGGGGCGGATTTCAATGGGGCCGCAGTCCACCATCATGTCTACGGAATGCTCGAAGGTTTTCCAGAGGGCGTCGGGTTCGTAGATGTCCTCTCCGCTGAGGTTTGCCGCGGTGCTGAGGATGGGCTTGTCGAAATGCTGGAACAGTTCCTTGAAGAAGGGGTGGGTCGGCATTCTGACGCCGATTTCGGGGCGCTTCACGTCCAGGCGGCGGGCGATGTGGGGGTCCGCCGGCAGAATAAAGGTGAAGGGGCCGGGCACGCGGGGCTTCATGATGTTGAAGGCGAAGTTGTCCACGCGGGCATAGTCCGTAGCCGCACGGATGTCCGGGATAATCAGCGCCATAAAGAACTTCTTCATGGGCTTTTTCAGGGCGTAAAGCTTGTGGATGGCCTTGGGGGACTCGGCGTTACAGCCGATGGCGTAGCCTGATTCCGTAGGGTACAGAACGAGACCGTCGTCTTCCAGGGCGGCGGCGGCCAGCTTTACGATGCGGGCCTGAGGGTTTTGTGGATGTACTTCAAATCGCATAGTACAAATATACTTTCATTTTTTCATTTAATTATATTATATGTATATATAGAGCTTTGTATGGAACAAAATTTTTATTTACCCACTGTATATGTTGCAAACGTTATTGGATTAACGTTAATTATAATTCTCTTTTTTGAAAATTTATGGCGTTTCAAAGAGTGGAATTCAGAAAATAAATCCATCATGTTTTTTCTTGTTGGTTGTGCAGCCGCATGTATCTTGGACCCGCTGGCCTATTCCTTTGATGGGTACCCGGGGGTTATAGGGTGGTGCTTTGTATTTTTCAGTAACTCCCTTCTTTATATTACAAATGTGTTTATCAGCTATTTCTGGGTGAATTTTATGGCTCAGCACCTAGATGGGAAAATAACTCGTTTACATAAGCGTTGGTTAATTTCGTTGATTCTCCTTGGAATAACTGAATTGGTTGTTAATTTCTTTATTCCGGTATCATTTAGCATTGACGCAAATAATGTCTACAAGCGTGAGATTGGATATTTTTCCTTTTTATTATTAAACTTGATTATTGTCGCTGATGGATTGATATATTATTTTCGTTCTCGCCGTAAGGGAGGAATTCTCAAGAGCTTTCCTGTATTAGGTTATATTTTTCCTGTTGTGGTAGCGATTGTAGTTCAATCGGCTGTCTATGGAGTTTCAGTTATTTCTGCAATGATTGCTGTGGGGGCGGCTTGTATTTTAGCTGGACTTCAAAACGAAAGACATTTTCTTGATGAACTGACCGGACTTTACAACCGGTATTATCTCTATGATTTTTTGAAAAAATTCAAAGATTCCGACGCACGAGTTTCGGGTCTGATGGTCAATGTCAAGAGGTTAAGCGCTATTAACGAAAAATTTGGATATCAAGAAGGGGACAAAGCCATTATCGCTGCATCGAGACTTTTAAAGGAGGGTGTTGGGGATATGGGTACAGCCATTCGTTATACAGGGAATGAATTTATTGTATTGGTAAATACTCAGGCGGATTTTTGCATCAAAGTTTGTATAGAAGAAATTAGGCGAAATTTCAACCACTTTCAAACGGAAAATCCAAAGGGTTACGGATTGCCTATTGAAATCGGTTATTCAAAATTGGACTTTAAAAAACACGATATCAATGGGTTTATAAATACGATGGCCCAGCAGATGCGACTTGATAATCAAGGATAAGGATTAAACTACAAAAAACAGTTTTTGATTGATTTCAATTTCAAAGCCGGCATAAGAATGTTGGCTTTTTTCTTCTCTGATAAGGCTGTCGGTTATTTTTCTGAGCGACGAGCAAAGTCCGTCGGTTTTACCTTGGTAAGGATAGTTTCGGCGGACCTTGTACTGTGGGAACTTGCTTTTGATTTCATCAATGATAACATCCGCATAGATTTGTTCTGCAGGGTTGCTCGGGTCATAAAGGATTCCGATGTCGGCATCACGAACCACCCCGTTCAACTCAGGTGTAAAGCTATGGATAGCCAAATGAACGATTGGCGATTCGGAGATATTTCGCTTCACGAATTTTTCAACAGCATCGCGATATTCTAAGTAATAAGCGAAGGCCTGCTTTCTAAGGGCGAAGTTTTTATTTTCAGGCCAAAATTCACTGAATACACTCTTGTTCCAAAGGCTTCGATTTAGGTCGATAAAAAGCCTGCTGTACTTGCCTGCACTAGAAAAATCCGGTTTGAACTGTTGCACGAGTTTCGAATAGACTTCAAAAGCGCCAATGTCGTAGCCCCGATGGGAATTTAAAATTTCTTGCGGAATAGCGAGCGCGCCATCCGTCGCGGGCAAGGCATTGCTTGCGTGTTCGCAAGTGATTATCAATTTGAAATCTGTTAGAATCATTGAGCAACTTCGTGATTTATCAAGTAACCGATTCTTTTAGATTCTCGCTTTCGCGAGAATGACATTGGTAGGACCTATTCAGCGTCGTATAAAGTATTTTCAGCCAGGCAGCGGGCCAAACGTCCGTACTCGCAGACAAAATCGTCACGACCAGGATCCGCGCCAACGTTCTTTACCAAGGCGCTAGCCAAGGTTCCCCGCTTGAACATTTTACGAAGCAGTTCCTGGGAATGCCCGGAAATCTTTCCCTTTACTACTTGGAAAATGTGCTGCACCAATTCGCCTGCCGTGATTTCGCTTGCGTTCACACCCCACACGTTCAAGAAGGCCTTGTCTTTAATAACGGTCTTTTCTGCAAAGCGGGTGGTATCCAACAGAATTTTTGCAAGGGCGGTTGTATCAAGGGCACGAATATTTCTTTCAACATCCGAGATTTTCGCTCCGCTGAAAGCACCCCCCACAAGGCCCTTCAAGGCAGCCACTTCCCATTCGGCGACTGCAATGTCTGCATTAGGACATTCCTGAATATCCACCAGACGAATTTCAACAGCACCGCGGTCAAAGCGTGCAATGGCTCCTCGACTATTCAAGAAGAAATGATTCAGCAAATGCTCCGGATCGTAAGGCGCAATATCCGCCTTCACCTTCTCGAAAATTTCCTTATTGTATTCGTCGTAAGTGAAAACCGCTTCGGGAATCACTTGCCCTGCAATGCTGGGAATTCGGTCCTGATTATGGCGGTAAGTTTCAATACGTCCATCAAGATACCCACAGTATTTTCCGTCCAAAAAAGGGCTGGAAGCCGCAATGGCAGGAATCAAGGGCAGCAAGGCGCGAATGGCTCCATGAAGTTTTCCAAATTCCTCGTCACCGTTAAAACTTAAGTTGATGTGGGTACTTTGCAGGTTGGCCCAGCCGTGTCCCTTGCAGTTGAAAATACGGTCATAAGTCTCGTAGATTTCGTTGCAATCATAAGGCCACAATTGCATTTCGGCAGGGTCCATAAAGGGGTGGGCCGCACTAGGTAAAAGCATGGCGTTTATAGATTTCAGTTTTTCGTTTGCTACAAGAATTTCCTTATGGAATTGTGCACCCAAATGTTTCAGGCCATCCACCGGTTCTGCGCACTTGAATTCAAGAACATGGCTTACCAATTCATTGGAAAGTCCGATCGGTCCATGATCCACATCAGAAAGCTGCTCCCCCTTCTTATTTTTCCCAAGAGGAATGTCAGCCCGAGGAATCACATTCAGAGTTCCACGATCCACAATCATGTACTCCATTTCGATTCCGTATTTTTGCCACAATTTGTATGTGTTCATAATTGTCTCACTTTTAATTTGTCATTCTGAGCGTAATGCCGAAGGCATGAAGTCAAAAATTCTAGATTGCCACGTCGCTTCGCTCCTCGCAATGACACAAACGGTTAAAAACCTCAAAGAGCCGTAGGCTCAGCCTCACACCTCAAAGCACCGAAGGCGCGCCCTCACGCCTATAAATAAAATTCTCTTTCGTGTTGAAGGATTTTTTGTTGGGCAGCATTCAAGCGGTCTTCGATGCGATGGCGCAAGGAGCGCATGATGGCGGTGTATATTTTTTTCTTCCCCACTTGATCTTCGATACCAGCGTCAATGCTGGGGTTGTCATTGACTTCTACAACGATGGGCTCACCCTTCCAGACTTTTAGATCGACACCATAAAGGCCATTGCCAATCATACTGCAAATCTTCAAGGCCGTTTTCACAACGCCCAGAGGAACCGTCTCGATGGGAAGGCAATCGAACATTCCACAAATTTCATCCTTGTCCTTACTTTCCCAATTATAAATTTGCCAGTGATCTTTGGCCATGTAGTACTTGCAGGCATACAGAGGCTTTCCATCCAGAACGCCAATGCGCCAGTCAAAATCCGTAGGCGTAAATTCCTGGGCAATGAGCAGGTCGCTATGTTCGAACATCTTGTCCAAAGTCTGTTCCAATTCTTCCTTATTGGTCACCTTCTTTACGCCCAAGGAAAAGCTGGAGTCCGGAGATTTCAACACCATGGGGAATCCGATTTCCTTTGCCAGGGAGTGACGATTTTCAGAATGGGCTATAATGGTCTTTGGGGAGTGAATTTTTGCGGCCTGCATCAGTTCCTGCAAGTACACCTTGTTGGAACAGCGAAGAATGCTATCGGGATCGTCAATGACCGCAATTCCAAGGGATTGGGCACGACGGGCAAAACTGTAAGTGTAATGGTTGACGTTTGTAGTTTCGCGAATAAAGAGGGCGTCAAATTCGCCTACTCGGGCATAATCCTTGCGGGTTATCAGCTCCACGCGAAAGCCTGTTTCCTGGGCTGCCTTGATGAAGTTCTGGATAGCCAGCGCGTTGCTGGGCGGCTCCTTTTCTTCGGGATTGGTAAGGATTGCCAAGTCGTACAGGTATTCTTCATCAGGAGCGCTGGCGTAGCGGTTCTTGGTGAAATATTCCTGGGCAAACTTGTTCACCATTTCCATGTGTGTTTCAGGAATTTCATCTACACAAATGGGGCGAATACTCTGGATGAACCACTTCTGCTTATAAATAAACTTGGCGCGGAGCAGCGGAGCCTGGAACAACTTGTAAAGTTCCTGTGAAAGTTCCAAATACTGGGGGCTTACATTTTGACCAAAGTAAATGCTTAGCACAAATTCGGCACCCGTCAGCTTATGTAAACTCTTTTGGATCAAGTTATCGATCTCATCGGAAATATGCTTGATCACCGCTGTGGTCTTGAAATCACGCATATTCTTTACACCGGGAATCACCTTGTGTCCGCGGGCTTCCGCCAAAAGCGATACGTAGTAGCCCTTGCTTTGATAACTGTAATCCCTGCATAAGTTGAAAACACGAGTATTCTTATCTCCCGTGTACTTCTGGGAAATCAAGTAATCCTGGGCAGAAACCACTTCTACGTCTGCCACATGTAACTTCCAATTCCTTGGATTATTTACGACTATAATTTTTTTCATTTTTTCACCTGGTTCCTGGGGCCTCACGCCTCGAACCTATTTTTCTACAACCAGCACGTTGCCGTCGTAGGTCATGACCCCAAGCAAAATGCTGTGCAGAAAACGGAATTTGTCCACCTTGTAATAGGGGCTTTTGTGTAAAGGATTGGTGCAGTCTGGGTCCGCCACCAAGAATTGATTCTTTTCGTCCAGACCGTAGGCCACCACAAAATGACCGCAAGGGTCCCCGTGAATATCGTCGAAGACAGCCTTGTCGTTTTCGTCGGTGAATTCACGCATGCACTGGTAAAGATATGTGGCAGAAAGCCCGCACAAAACCGGAATATTCTTCTTGAAATATTTCTGGAATATGGCCGCCCGAAGGTCAGTCATCACAATCGTTCCGCCTAGATCAATAAACCGAATATACGCCTCAATGGCCTTGCGAAGTTTCGGCGCGGTTTTCACGCGACGTAACTGCCCCAACTTCTCCCGAAGTTCAGGCATTTTCAGGCGGTTCCAGGTGGGGTCGAAAATCTTCAAGTTGTAGGAATGGATGGTCGCCTTGAACCCCCGCTTTAACGCGTCGATTCCAAGGAACACACCCAAGGTGCCACCTTCTTCAAGAAACTCGATTTCGGAAATCAGTCTTTTTAAGGGAATTTTGTAACCCAGATGCTCGTACACAGCGTGTAGGCTCGTGGGGCCGCAAGTGACATCGTCGGGCTGCGGCAGGATTTTGATGTCCATCGTATGCTTTGATGTGCCTTTATATTGGCAGGCTCTAGCAGGGCGTTATTGCTCCGAGTTGCCTGATTTGCCTTAGGGGGCGGCTGTCAGGATATTTTCCCGGGGTCGTCGACTGGACATGTATAAAACTAGGTATTTAGAAATCCTAAAACAAGGGGGAGACTGAAATTATTTTTGAATATTTTAACATTGAGGAATCACTTGTGTACCTTCAAAAGCATTTTTGACATGGGAAAAAGTAAATGGTTTCTGGTAAACCCTTACACTTAGCACATCGAAACGGCAGGGCTGGTCAAAACCCTTGGGTGCATATTCTTTTTGCGAATGGAGGAAATGGCAAGCGGTGTGCCAGATTTTCTTTTGCTTAACAGCGTTGACTCGGGCAGCCGGATTCCCTTGCTGATTGTTCCAAACGGACTTGACTTCCACAAAGACTACAACTTCGCCCTCTTTTGCCACGATGTCAAGTTCGCCTCCGCGATAGGCGTACTTGCGTGCAATTACCTGATAACCCAAGCGGCTCAGATAAGCTGCAGCTTGTGTTTCCACAAAATTTCCCTTGGATTTATTCAATTTTTTCCCACGGGATTGTCCCTGTTTGTTCATAGATACTTCCTTTGTTATATAAGTTAAAAGAATACCGTGAGTACAATAAACACGGCAAAGAATCTCGTCGAGACGAGATTTCCCCATTTAATAATGTGAGCCTTGTGGCTATCTATGAATGTTTCCCCTCGGTAACCTCGGGGACCTTACTCAAGCTAGGAGTGCATTTCGTTAGGGCAATTCCATACCCAGAAGGCGAATTTCAGAAATAGCAAAATCTTCGTGTTCACCTTCGTAGACATCGTCCAGGTAAATTTTCAGTTCGGTGGTTTCCATCGCCTGGATGTTAGGATATTGCATTCCTTTCACGTTTTCAAGCTTAACTCTCTGCTTAAAGCCATCGCGGGTTTCGAGCGTCAAATGTTTTGGCTTCTTGAAAATGCGGAAGCGATCACCAAAGGCATCGTCCAGAGATTTCTGGTAGCCAATGGCAATGCCGAAATGGGTTACAATCGCATTGCCTTCAAAGTACAAGGTCAAAACCGGATTTTGCGGTTTCTGCGGTCGGGTGTACAGCCAGGCTGTCTTCAGGTCGTTGTCGTTCAAGTTGGAGAGGGGATAGCCAGACGTTTGTTCCACCTCCAAGGCCTTCGTCTCGAAATTTCCCAAAGCGTCGTTCCATTCAAGTTCTCGCAGGGTGTTTTCCGGCTTGTGGGTCAACATCAGGAGAATTAAGAGCATGATAATTAGAGGGAAGATGAAGATGGCTAAGGCCGCCAACTTCTTCTGGACCATCTTTGCCTTAGGGGTAATAATGTTTGCCATCTGGGTAATGGAAACCGTGTGACGGCGTAGGGGCGTTCTGCTCCCTGTAATACGACGACGTTCCTGATTGCCTGGGAAAACCTGGTCGCAAGAATCCAAAAATTCCTGCATGTCGTGGAAACGTTCGTTCAGCTTTTTCTTGAGGCACTTCTGGATTAGGGCAGAAAGTCCTGGCGGCATATCCTTACGGAACAGTTCAGGTGCCGGGGGCGGTTCCTGGACGTGCTTCAAGGCGATTTCAACAGGGCGGTTGCCTTCGAAGGGCAGGCGACCGCAAGTCATTTCGTACAGGATGACGCCCATGCTGTAGATGTCTGACTGCAGGGTGACGCTATCTCCATGACATTGCTCGGGACTCATGTATTCAGGAGTTCCCATGGTCATGCCGGTTCGGGTCAGACGTTCCTTTTCCATTTCCTGGATGTAGGAAATACCGAAATCCATGATATAGACTCGGTTATCCATAGTGATCATGATGTTGGATGGCTTCACGTCACGATGGACAATGCCTTTATTGTGGGCATAAAGCAAGCCGCGGGCGATTTGCTTAATAATCAATTCAATGGCTTCAAAAGAAAGCTGTTCCTTTTTGTGAAGGATATCGGACAGGTTGGTTCCCTGAACGTAGGTCATAGAAATGAACAGCTGGTTGTTCTGCTGTCCAAAGTCAAAGACATGAACCACGTTCTGATGGTCCAGCTCCTTCATGGCCTGGGCTTCCATATAGAAACGTTTGATGGCTTCCTCATCGGAGGTGGCATCTAAAATCTTGAAAGCAACTTCGCGATTGAGCCGCTTGTCCATGGCCTTATAGACGTTTCCCATACCGCCTCGGCCCAAAGTGCCTAGCAAGTCATAGTTTTCATTAAAAGGACGAGGAAATACTTCTTGTTTTTGCGGTGTCATCATTTTGCTTTCTTAGATAACTTAAGTTTAATTACCACCACAATATAACAACCTACGGCGATGGCAAGGGCGGCAAGCACATTAATTAGGTCATCTTGCCGTTCCAATAACAAGTTTAAAAGGCTATTCTGGTTGTAGCGGGACCAAATAATGGTGGATAATCCGCGACCAATAGGACGCATTTGGTCCAAGGGAACCAGTGCTCCCGCTAATGCCACCTGGGGGATTATAAGTAGTGGCAGCAGCGCATTTGCCTGTCCAGAATTTTTTGCAAAGGAACTGACGGTAAGACCCACAGAAACAGGAGGCAAAACCATAGTCAATATGCAGAGAAGGTACATGGGGGAGGGGGTCGCAGAAACGCGATAATTTACGAAGAGACAAACCAATAAAGTCTGGATCCAAGCCACCACTGTTGGCAGAAAAAGCTTTGCCAAAGTAGTTGAAACTACGGAAACTCCCTTGCGAAATTCGTTACGGAGAATTTCCTTCTCAGACACAATCTCCCGAATGGACAATGATAAAGCTAACCAGTTGGCAGACAAGATTACTGCAAAGGCTACAATCCAAAGAGACGTTAGATCTGAAAAAATTTGGGAGAATAGAAATCCGATAATCAATGGCTGCAATAGGATGGTAAGCGTTTTTCCCCGATCGCGAATCCATTGTCTTGCGGTGAGTCTAACCTTGTACAAAAATACGGGAGATAGGTCGGACTTTGGAAAATAAACGTTATTTTCGGAAATTATGGAATCAAGACCGTCCACTAATTTTTTCTGGTCGGTAGTTGCGTCCCAACGGGACTTGGAGGCTTCCGTAAGTCCCGAAAGAATAGATTCGGGATCCTCTGTCCCGAAGTAATGGTAAGCGTCTGCAGGAGAACCGTAGAAAGCGTCCTCGCCTTGATGGAGCACCAGGACCTTGTTGGCAATTTGTAATGCCTCATAGGTATGGGTGGTCAAGATGATGGTGTGTCCCAAGAAGGACAATTGCTTCAAATGTGTGCAGAGGATGCGGGCATTGTAGGGGTCAAGACCAGAGAGTGGCTCGTCCAAAATAATAAGTCCTGGATTTCCCATGAGTTCTCGGGCCAATGCGGTTCGTCGCAGTTCGCCTCCACTGAGGGTACGGACCGCATGGTCTTTTCGCTGTTCTAGACCGAATAGCTGGCAGAACTGATCCAAGCGAACCTTGGCGTGGGTCTTGAAATCCCGCTGGTTCATGCTGGTGCGTCCTCCGTCCAGAAGCGTTTCCTGTACGGTCAATTCCATCCGGAGCTGGGGCTCTTGTTCAAGGAACGTCACATGCTTTCGGATTTCCTCGTTCCGGTAGTCAATCCCGCCGATGTAAACCTTCGAATGATTTCCACAGGCGTACATTCCCTGAAGAAGACGTAACAAGCTGGACTTTCCTTGACCGGAACGCCCGATGATAGCAAGAATTTCTCCTGCAGGAAGCTGGAAGTTTATATCCCGAAGGAGGCGCTTCTTGCCGGCAAAGACATCCAGATGTTCGACGTTAACGCTGTATCCCTGAGGGAGACTTCTGCAGGCGAGCATTCCTTTCGAGAAGCCCACCTCACAGCCGGGCAGGCGAATGCTCTTGCCATCTTGCAGCTTGACCTGCTTAAAGGTGCGTCCTGCGGCGTTTACCATTTTGCTCTTGAAGGAAAGGTTGGCTACCTGAGAAATACAGGCGGCTTTCATCCCTTCGGGGATATTGACCTGCGAGTGAACGATATCTTGAACTTTCTCTGTCAGATCAAAAGATGCAATAGAATCTTCTGTAGCAGATTCCATCAGGAGTAACGTTAGGGCGTTATCCTTAAGCGTCGCTCTTATCTGGTGGGGGCCAATTAAAATTACGTCCCCATCCTGAATGGGCTCTCCGGGTTTGTTCCCTTCGTTTCCGGAACTGCAGGGAACATCTTCACCATTCAACTGCGTTACACTGTTGCTTGTCAGATTCCTCAGAACCCATCTTCCTTGGGTGAACTCCAGTACAGCATGAAATCTGGATACCATTAGGTTATCCAGAACCAGGCTGTTGTCGGATTTACGCCCTATGGTAAAGGGCTTATCTGTCACAGGAGAGACAATTTGGAAGGAACGCATAGCAAATGAGAATTAAAAATTAAGTATTAAAAATGAAGAATGAACATTAAGAAATATCCCATTCTTCACCTTTCATTTTTCATTCTTCATCTTTCAGGCTTTTCAGCCCAGCAATAAATCTGTCGCAGGCACGTTCCAAGGTTTCTTCGCTGGCGGCGTAGGAGAATCGAACGCAGGTATCGTCACCGAAGGCGGCACCCGGCACAATAGCCAAGCCCTGGCTCTGCAGCAGGTATTCGCAAAGCTCGATGGAGCCGGTAATCACTTTACCCTCGGGAGTCTTCTTTCCATAGAAGCTGTTCACGGGAGCGAACAGGTAGAAAGCACCTTCCGGAGCGTGGGCCGGCACCGGCAAAATTTCAGCAGTGCGCTTTAGCATGTAGTTGCGACGCTTCAGGAATGCGGCGTGCATTTCAAAAACGCCGGACTTATGCATTTCTAGAGCAGCCAAGGCGGCGTACTGTGCCACATTGCTGGGGTGGTGGGTTGCCTGGCTCTGGATCTTTGCGATGATTTTTGCAATTTCAACAGGAGCGGCATCGTAGCCCACGCGCCAACCGGTCATGCAATGGGACTTGGAGAAACCGTTAATGACAATGGTACGTTCAGCCATGCCGGGGAAGGCTGCGGCGCTTACAAATTCGGTATCGTAAACAAAGTATTCGTACACTTCGTCAGAAATGCAGTAGATGTCCTTTTCTACAATGACCTTGGCCAGTTCTGCAAGTTCTTCCTTGGAGTATACAGCGCCGGTGGGGTTGCAGGGATTGTTCAGGAAAATTGCCTTGGTCTTGTCGGTAATGGCTGCACGAAGCTGGTCTGCAGTAATTTTGAAATTTGCATCCTTGGTGGCCTGTACAAATACAGGAGTGCCACCTAGCCACTTCACCAATTCAGGATAAGTCACCCAGTACGGTGCAGGAATAATCACTTCGTCGCCGGGGTTTACCAAAGCAGCCAGGGAATTGAACACGGCATGCTTTGCACCGCTGGTCATAATAATCTGTTCGGGCTTGTAATCCAGGCCATTTTCTTCCTTCAGCTTGGCGGCTACTGCCTTACGAACTTCAAGAATGCCGACGGGAGCTGTATAGCGGGTCTTGCCGTCGTTAATGGCCTTGCAGGCTGCAGCACGGATGGGCTCCGGAGTAGGGAAGTCCGGTTCACCTGCTCCAAGGCTAACTACATCCTTGCCTTCGGCGATCATCTGCTTTGCAAGGGAATCAATGGCGACCGTCAAACTGGCGGCAATATTCAAAGTCCTAGTGGAGAGTGCTTTCATTTTCAAGCCTTTGTTTTTTGCGGAGTCTGTATTGGTCAAGAGCTCCGGCAATGAGAGGATAAATTGTGATTTGAGCAACGAAGATGCAGATAAAACCAATCAAGGTGATGATACCCGTACCACGAATGCCCGGGTGAGAAGAAAAAATCAAGGCGAAGGGGGTCAAGAATGCCGCCCACTGGGAAATGACCACAGAAGAAAGCTTGGTTTTCAAAACTGTCATTGCGGTTCCGTCTTGCTTTTCGAAATAAGAAGACCACAACTGCAAAGAACCATCTACACTGGCTCCGATAATCAAGACGAATGCTAGGGAACTATAGGCGGAAATATGGTAGTTGAATGTATGCAAAATAATGGTTAACCAGCTCATGGCAAATATGGAAGGCAACATGACGAACAACGCGTGACTCAAGTTGTTAAAGAACAACAGCAGAACAAACCACAAAAGCACAGTTCCCAAAACGATAGACTTAAAAACATTGGAAAGAATCAGGTCCAGAACCGCGGCCCGAAGAACAGGTGTTCCGCAAACCTTAAACTTCTTATCTTGAATGCCCTCCAGTTCTTGCAGTTGCTTATTTATACGTCTGCAAGCCAGGCCGTTGTTGGGATCTTCGCTTGGAATGATAAAGGCGAATACACCATCGTTTCCGTTTTTACTGGAGAACTTCTGCTTGATGCGCGGAGAAAGCTCAAACTCTTTAAAGTCAGCCTCATAGTTTTGAAGCATCGATTCAATGGCGGTACTATCTTCTGTGCCCAGTCTGCTTAAAAATTGAGGGGTCGCCTGTTTTTTCAGATACTCCACTTTACCTTTCTTGCCCTGAGTTTCCTTGGGCAAGAACTGGTACTGGGTGTAGATGCGTCCAAGACTGGGAATTACGCCTCTTTGTTGGAGGTGACTAAAATCCTGGATAAGACTGTTGCTATAGGAAGAGTCCGGCATCATGATGATGATTGGATCATAAGTGGAAAAGCCCGTTTCCTTAATGAGGGCATCCACTTCCTTTTGGTCATGCTGGATTTCCGTTTGCTTGAAATCGTAGGCATAGGATAAGTTAAATCCCGAATAAATAATACCGGCAAGGCTAGCAATGCTTAGAACAATAATGATTGTCCAGTTGATCTTTGTGGGTAACAGGTGCACCTGAACACGCTTACGGATTTTTAGGGAGTTAACACTAAAGATTTTTCTTTGTTGAGACAAACGCAGGAATGCAGTGGCCAGCAGAGGACAAACAATTAAATTCAATAAGCTTCCTATGGCATTCAAAGTTCCGAATTCTTGAAGTCCCGGCAGAGAAATCAAGTTCAGCGAAATGGATAGTCCTGCTAAAATAAAGGAAGAGGCGGCAACCGGCGGAACAATCCCTAAAAGAGCACTTTCAATGCATAAGGCCGAACTGAGATTTTTTTCTCGCTCATGGAAATAGCGGGAAAGGGTATGTACCAAAATCTGGCATGCGTGGGCTGGCAGGAAAATCGCCACGGGAAGCGTAAAGAGATTTATGCGTCCGTAAAGAAAATAGGCGAGGGCCAACGTAAACAGCATGGGCAACGCCATAGGGATGGCTGATATTAAAATCAATTGCGGATGCTTGTAGAACCGTACAATCAACAAGATGAGAATGACGAGGGCAGTAATGCCTCCGGCAATCTTTGCCTCTGGCAAAAGCATTTTTCCCGTCTGGATGGACTTGTAGACTTTACCTGTGTACAAGACCTTAATACCCTGAGGATCGGCTTGCTGCTTCATATAACCGGAAACAAAACGGAACAAATCGCGATTAGCCTGCAAGTCGGTGAGTGACCGTGTGGGATAAATGTCTATTACACGGATAGTTCCATCTTTGTTGGCATAGCTTTGCTGTAAGTTTCTGAAGTATTTTTCTTCTGCGTTACGAATAATATGGGTAGACTCTCGGGAAGAATCAGAACCGTCCTCCGGAGTCTCCAAATCCACATAGAAAGGATTGTTCCTCATGGTTTCTTTTTCCCGAATAGACTCAATTTGGGTCAATACGGAAAAAAGGTCCTCTTCGCTGGCGTAAAGCAGTCTATTCCTCTCAAAAAAGCCTACATCCGCCGAATATTCAATGAAGTGAATGAGACTGTCATTCTCAAACGTTCTGGCAAAGTTTTCGGCTAGCTTGTAATTTTTTAGGCTGTCGTCTGACTGAAGAATCACGGTCAAACTGCCTAGACCTCCAAACGCATCCTCAATGGCTTGATAGTCCTGCTGGACTTCGCTACCGATCAAGGTGTCCTGTAACTGCAATTCCCAACGCAAATGATTGATGGGATAAATGCATAAAAGGGCTAGGACAAATAGAACGGCCGTTACCGCACGGGGATAGGAGGCCATTCCCTTGACTATTTTTGCTATTGCAGAAAACATAACCCTAATATAATTAATAAATTAGGGACATGCTTCTATGTAAAACAAGGGCTTGTTGGTTTGTGTTGCTTTTGGCCATTATGGCTTCAAGCGTTTTCGCCGACGACGCTTCTGCTATAGAGGCCAATACAGAACAAGTCTCCGACAGTTCGGATACATTTAGTTTTTCAAAGATTTGGTCCTGGACGTTCAACCATATCCTGCAGCCCACACTCAATGGACTTGTCTATCCCATAGCAAAACCTGTGGACTACGCCTTTAAGAACGGAATCGTCGAAAAGTTCGTAGATATGATGACTTTTGGAGAACGAAAAAACATCTTTATCTATCCAGGCTTTAACTTCAAGCCGGGTTCGAATACCATGGTGGGTTTCAATTACCGACACCGCGGTCTATTTCTGGATAGGGACTATTTTGTCTTCCAGACGAACTACTATGCCAATGGAGATGTTTTTTTCTCTACCCGCTACAACAAGCACGCCCTCTTTGGAACGGCTTTCTTTGGAGGCTTTAGACTGGATTGCGACTGGGATCGAGACGATTCCTTTATTATACCGGAAACTAAGAAATCTTTTGTCCAGCCTGATTCATCTATCAGCGGTACATTTAGAATTGGCCGTCCCCTCTCGGAATCCTTGAATTGGAATATGGAGGTCTTTGGGGGATTTAAGCTCAACAACGCCTATTTGCCGGATGTGGATGAGCCTGTTCTTATAAGCGGCTCTTATCCTGTAGATGACCGAGGCTTATACCAGAAACACAAAGAAGCCTCCGTAGGGCTTGCCATTACCTTTGATAATACCGATGTTCCTTATGTCCCCTCAAGAGGCTCCCGTATGGGTATTAACGCCTCTTATAACTTCGTAAGCCCATATGACGGAATTCGTTATGATGACTTGGGGCTTACTCCCATTATTAGCGGGGATGAAAAAATTACAGATAACGGCTTAAATCACGATTACGTTAAAACAGAATTCTGGTATCAGCATTATTTCTATTTCGGGTCGGCAGAAAATTTCCTGTTGAGTGCAAAAGAAGCTCGGACTTTCCGCAAATTCTATACGGATTTCTCCTGGGAGGAAGCCCTAAGAGTTTGGCGACCAGAAAATCTGGTGAACACATTGACTGAAAGACGCGTTATTGCGTTTCAGTTGAGGGCGGTCAGTGCATGGGAAATAGAAGAGGGACAGGCTCCCTACAATGCATTTCCTGCCGTGAATGCGAGAACGCCATTGAGAGGCTATGGCGATGCCTGGACAGCACATCATTTTGTGACCTGTAGCTGGGAATACCGCTGGCCGGTGGATCGATACGTCGACGGGGTTATTTTTGATGAATACGCTCTTCTTGCCCCTAAAATAGACGATTGGTCTCTTGACCGTCTTTATAACTCCTGGGGTTTTGGCGTACGCGTCAGAATGCCCAATATGTATCTGTTTAGAATCCAGTTTGGCTTCCACGGACTTCATGGCTTGAACTTGGTCATGACCATTGCTCCTGAGTTCAAGTAGGATTGTATTGACCCGCAAGAACAATTGAATTGACTGTCCATTTCAAAATCTAAAAAACACCGCTCCACGAAGGAACGGTGTCGCATGACGCGTATGTGTGTGTTGCTATAAGGGCAATTCCTCTTGTGCATTTTCCACGACGAATCCTCGGGATGGTGGAGTCTTATGGAGCATCTTGTATGCTAAAGCTGTAGCCACGCGTCCTCTTGGAGTTCTCGAAAGCAGACCCTTCTGTATCAGGTAAGGCTCGTAAACTTCTTCCAAAGTATCCGCTTCCTCTCCGATGGCAGCTCCGATGGTTCCAAGACCAACAGGTCCTCCGCCAAACTTGTCGATAATGACTGCTAGAATCTTACGGTCCATATTATCAAGACCTTCGCAATCGATTCCTAGCATATCGAGCGTTTTTCCTGCAGATATTAAATCAATGACACCGTTTCCGCGGACCTGAGCCACGTCACGGCAACGACGCAACACGCGGTTGGCGATTCGGGGCGTACCTCTACAGCGTCCTCCCAACAATCTGGCGGCATCTTCCTCAATTCCAACATTCAGGATGTCCGCACTACGCATGATAATTTTCATCAAATCATCTTCGTCATACAGTTCCAAACGGTACTGCAGGCCAAAACGATCACGAAGTGGTCCCGTCAAAAGGCCGCTGCGGGTGGTAGCTCCCACTAGGGTAAAATGCTTCAGGGGAAGATTCACGCTGCGAGCCGTAGGTCCAGAATCCAGCATGATGTCCAGTCTGAAGTCTTCCATAGCGGGGTAGAGATATTCTTCCACTACACGACTCAGACGATGGATTTCATCAATAAAGAGAACATCATTTTCCTGCAGGCTCGTTAAAAGCCCCGCCAAGTCACTTGCTTTTTCTAGAACAGGTCCGCTGGTGATGTGAATATTGACACCCATCTCTCGGGCAATAATCCCCGATAAGGTTGTCTTTCCTAGTCCCGGAGGGCCGGAAAACAAACAATGGTCCAGAGCGTCTCCGCGGTGTTTTGCCGCTTCGATAGCAATGGAAAGGCTTTCCTTGATGCCTTTTTGTCCTGTAAATTCCATTAGGGTAGGGGGGCGAAGAGATCGTTCTACATCGCTTTCGTCGCCGATACGACATTCTGGAGAAATGATACGCTGGTCTTCCATATAGTTATTTTAGGGGGAGTAGGGGTAGGATCTAGGGGTTAGGGCAGCGGAATGCAAGTGTTTGTGGTTTCGGAATGGGTTCATCTTTAAATTTTCATATGGAGTATTCCCGACATCCCTAGTTTCTAGTCTCTAATTTCTAATCTCTAACTGCGGGTTGTTAAAGGTACTTTAGAGCTTCTGGGATAAGGGTTGCTGCGTCTGCAGAATCGCCAAGAACCTCGACAGCCTTGACCACGGCCTTTTCTGCAGCGGGATCCTTTACGCCCAAGGTATGGAGAGCAAGGACCGCTTCTAGCTTTGCTCCAGTTAGGGTTCCCATGCTGGTAACTCCGCTCCCTTCTATATTGCCAAGCCCTTGAAGCATTGTTCCTGCTTTATCCTTTAAGGTAAGAATCATCTGTTCGCAGGTCTTCTTGCCAAGTCCCTTGATCTTGCTCAGGGCGGACTTGTTGTCGCTGGCAATCATATTTAAAAGGTCGGCGGGGGAAACTCCGCTTAAAATTCGCTGGGCCATCTTTGGACCGACTCCGTTCACATCCAAAAGCATCAAGAATGTGTCCTTTTCCGTCTTGTCGGCAAAGCCAAATAGCGTCATGGAGTCTTCTCGAACAACCAGGTTGGTATGGATCGTAACTTCGGTACTGCCTTCGCTTACTTCAGGGAGCTTTCCGGCTGTATAGGCAGAAATGTTTATACCATAGCCAACGCCAGCCACATCAACCACGATAAAAGTGGGGGCCTTTTCTAGCAAAATTCCGCGGATTCGTTCAATCATGATAAAACTCCAGGCATAAAATGTCACAAAACTTTTATGGCAAGTGCGTTACGTTTCTGCACTATAGATAAATTGTGTGCACTTATGTTTACTGCACAAATATACACTTTGATAAAGACTCTGTCAAGAGAAATGTGAATTCATTTCAAAGAATTCTGTGGCAAGTTAAATTCCAAAAGAATTATCCAGCAAAGGGACCTATCAAGATATTCTGCAAATAATTTTCTACGCAAAAAAGAAAAGGCTAACAGGAAATCCTGTTAGCCTTTTCTCAAATCGAAAGAACAGACTCTTAGAAACCTAAGCTGATCTGGGCCATGTACACGCGTTCTTCGTCCTGACCGGTGTAGTAACCTTGTTCTTCAGCCCATGTAGCAAGTTCCAGGGTAAAGAAGCGTAAGACTTCCAAGCCTAAACCTGCAGACGGATATCCACCTCTGAAACCACCGGCAACACGCAATGACAGACCGCGAATTTCATTGTTGTAACCCGGCCAGGCAAGGATGTTCTGCTCGATTTCCATACCGAAATTCAAGTGGGAGAGGGGCTTGTAGTTCTTTTCATTGCTGAATGCATTTTCGTAGTCGCATGCAATGTTGAACTTTCTGCCGAAACCCGTATTCTTGTTAAAGAATTTAGGACTATAGTTGAAACCTGCGGTTACATTGGGAATAATCTGGTCGCCGGCCAATTTCTTAAAGTAAATATCTCTTACGGACGCACCCAGACGGAATTCGCGAGTCAGCTGGTACAAGACACCAATATCCATACCGATGGATACGGTACCGAAATCAAAGAGATTGTCCGTAGCATCGTGATAACGGTCTTCCAAGGTATCTTGAAGGTCGGTGTAGTTCAAGATGTCCAAGGTTATTGCTTCTACCTTCTGGCGCTTGGCAATCTTTGCACCCACACCCACAGAGAAATTATCTGTGAAACCGTAGGCGACACCTGCCTGGGCCACTGCGTCCACATAGAAGGTGTCTACCACCATGTAGGGAAGAATCAAACCGCCATCTACATAGGGAGCGATGGAACCATCCACCCAAAGGGCTCCGCCAAAGCCGTGGAAGGCGAGTTCTGCATCAAGCTTAACTCTCATTTCCAGCTTTTTATGGTCAAAGGAATTCAAGGTATTCATCAATTCCGGATGAGCACTCAGAGAATCCAGCAGTACATTCATTTCGTTGAGGCCGCTGGCCTTTGCCGCGTCATTTGCTCGCTGGTAAAGCTTTTGAACGTCCATCACATCGTTATAGGTGGAGAAGTATTTTTCAAAAGCTCCTGCACCACCCAGGTTCAAGCGCATGTCGCCGAAGTTGCGGGGGTAGTAACCTTGCTCTGGACGCTTCTCGAAGTTGCCTAGACGGTTAATCTGAGATAGACCCGCATAGTTGAAATAGATGGCTTCCTTGTCGTCGACCACAGCCACGTGAGCATTACCCATGGATTCTGCACGAAGAGAATGATGGGTAGGAGCTTTTGCTGCGAAGGAAAGACCTACGAGACCGGCCAAGGACAGAGCTGCAAAAAGTCTTTTCATGATTAATTCCTCCCTTCAAACCACTTGAGGAACCGGGTATCGTCGTAATTGTTCCAGCATCCACCGATGTTTGCCTTACGCCAATCCAAATCATACTTGATGTTGTTCACATCGGTATCGTGGCGGGCCAATTCCTTATTGGCAATAAGGTCGTTAACATCCGTTGTGTACCAGCTGAAATTGGCGGCATACACAAACAGGTGATTCTGTTGATCATCGCGTTCATTGGACTCTGCAATCACGAAGGTATATTCCTTGGGATCATCAGGTCCATTGACTCCGTCGCCGTCAATATCTACGGTCATGTAAGAATCCGTGAGAACCACTTCCTTCACCTGCATCGGAGAATGCTTAAAGAGATTTTCTTCACGGATTGTAGTTTCGTTTTCGCGAAGGTCTTCGTCTATTTCTCCGTCGCCATCGTTATCAAAGCCGTCAAAGACTTCTTCGTCTACGCAACCGTCTCCGTCGTCATCCATGTGGTTTCCCACGCGAAGGAACACGCTGGCTCGGTCGGAACTGGGGTCGTTCACAATGTCTGCAATGGCGATAATCTGGTTGGACATCACTTCGGAAGCCAAAGTCAATGCTGTGTCGGAGAACATCTCGGCACCAGGAACGTACTCACGAATAATCTTGTTGGTCTGTTCCGGGTTCTTTTTCAAAGTCTGAGCGGTGGCTGCCAAGGCGGTGAATGTTTCTTGGACGGTTTCGCCCAATGAATCAGGATCCAGGGCAGCCCAGTTCACGGACATATTACCGGAACTCAAATCCGTAGAGAACAGATTCTGCAAGTCCAGGTTGGCACTTCGGACTGTCAGTGCCAGTTTAGTCATCTGCAAGATGGTATAGCTATTGGCAAAAGACTTGAAGGTTACCTTCTTGTCGGTTTTGCCCAACGTATCCAATTCGATGAAGGGGTCCAAGTAGAAGCACACCGAATCGATAGCCGACTTAATGTTGTTGGCTTCTTCGTCGGGCATATTCATAAACTTACTAGTCGCATTTTCGCCTTCATCAACTTTGGCGTAAGAAATCAGCTGGAACAAGTTTAGACCCGACTGCATACTCAGGACTGCCTTGGCTCGTCCATACCAGGCCTCGGAATATGAAGAGTCCGCAACGATGGCCTGTTCAAAATATTCCCTAGCCTTGGAATATTCATTCTTCTGGTAATGCAGATAACCCTGGTAAGTCAGAGCCGCTGCATCGTCGGAATCAATTCTTACGTTATCCGTCGGGTTGAAAATGTTACAACCGGCAAAACCTAGAGCGCTAGCAAATGCTGCCGCTAGTATAGTTTTTGACTTAAAAATCTTTTTCATTATGGAAGCCCCATTTTGTAGGGAAAGATAACTTATTCTTACGGAAAAAATAAAACCTTCGTTTTTTTTACCCTTTGTTTGGCAATTTTTTCTTTTTATAGGCTCTTTTGGACAAGCTATCTCAAATTTCTAAAAAAAAGATATATTTGTGCCATGGATTCCTATCGTGAATATTTCCCCACAAAGGCTTACCGTATTGCAGAAATGCGTCTAGGAACTCTCCTAAGCAAGGAGAGGGACCGCCTTGACCAGATTGCGGAGCAGTTGGGTCGCGAATCGGCCATAGGGGAGGATAACCTTCAGGAACAGCTTCCCTTTATCCTTGCGTTTACGAAGGAATACCATGACGCTTTTGCATCCTATTTGACCGCCATTCTTCCGCAGCAGCCTCGCCCCATCCAATGCAGGGCCGCCTGTGGAAACTGCTGTCACCATTACCCCATGTCGGTGGAACCGTTTGAATTAATTTATCTATACAGCGAGTTGCGAAAACGGGAAGACCTTATTTCAATCATGGAAGCATGCCAGGTGCGCTCCACCTTGTTTGAAGAGATGTACGAAGGGAACCGCCAAAAGAATCGCTCTGCAAATGTTGTTGCCGATTCAATCGATGACGAAGATTTTGATGAAAATGCCGAGGACGAAGCTCTTCATCAGTATTTTGCTGCATGGAAACCCTGTCCCTTCTCGAATCCGGTTGGGGACTGTACGGTGTATCCCTTAAGGCCCGTTTCATGCAGGATGTACTTTAGCGAAACGGATCCCAAATATTGCACTCCCGAACATTTACGGACCAGTGCCAACGATAGCTATATCGTCTATCTTCCCGACCATATTGAAGACGCTGTCTATGGCATCTCGGAACATTATTCCTTGCTTGATCTGCCAGAGAGCTATTTTGGCGGCCTCCTTGCGATAAACGCATTCGAAGGCGTTCTAAGCAAAAATTCCGGGGGAAATCCGTGAACGATATGGGCGTCCAGCTAGACCTTTTTGGACATCAGCCAGAAGAGGTCAAGAAAGTTCCCGAAGCAAAGAACAAGGATCTTTGTTCCAACGGACTTGTGATGTTTAGGTATAGCCCTCTTTTAAAGAAGAGTATACGATGCAAGGCGGGTTTTCTTTTTGGACATCCTGAAGTTATTCTACCGGCTTATATGAGCGGTCCTGAATTCTCGGAAGCTAGAGACTTGGCCGCAGAATGGGCTGAGCATGCTATCCGACGTAAGACTGTCAAGAACAAAGCCATTATAAAAGACCTGGTCAGCCGTTTTTGGACCATTGTGGACCAGATTCTTGCGGACAAAGGCGAAAACCCGATTTCAAGTAAAGGTCGTCTTCCTCCAATTCGTCCTCAGGGAAAATACCATAATCTTAACGATGTTTTGGCAGCTATCAACGAAACCTATTTTGACAATAAGCTGACCTGCAGGATTACCTGGAGCAATCGCGTTGGTGGACTCAGTTTCCATTCAATCCGCAAGGATCCCTTAACCGGGGAAGATTTTCATTTAATCAGCATCAGCAAAGGGTACGATGCGAACAACTGCCCAAAGTATGCCATTGCTGGAGTGGTTTATCACGAGTGCCTTCACATTGTAATTCCTCCCAAGGTCTCCAACGGACGTCGAATTGTTCACGGTCGGGATTTCCGCAAACAGGAACGACTGTACATCTATTTTGAAGAATGGAGCAAGTGGCACAAGGAAATTCTGCCCAAGAATATCCGTGCGCTCCAAAAGCACAAACCCCTTTAAAAAGTTCGGAACAAGTTTCCCGAATGATTCAGCCCCCTCCCTTGGGGAGGGGACGGGGGAGGGAAACAGTCCCGAAAACAACTTGAAATTTGCATCCCGAATGATTCAGCCCCCTCCCTTGGGGAGGGGGACGGGGGAGGGAAACAAAAAAGACTTCTCAACTGAGAAGTCTTTTTTGTTTTCTTTTCTACGGGATAGACGAGGCTTGAACTCGCAACCTCCGGCGTGACAGGCCGGTGCTCTAACCAAAATTGAGCTACCACCCCAGTGGTGACCCAAAGTTAGTAAACCATTTTGATTCTGTCAAGCCTTTTAAATAAAAATAAATCATAATTTGTACTTCATAATTGTCTTTTATCCCTGAAAAAAAGACGAGAGCCAAGAAAAAACGGTCCCGTTCTTTCGAACGGAGACCGTTTTTGTAATGTGAGATCCTTCGACTTCGAGGCTTGCGCCTCTTCGCTCAGGATGACACGTCGCTATTACAGGCTAATCAGCCCTTCAGTGTCCTGAGACATTGCGGTGTAGAATGCAAAGCGTGCATCCACTTCCTTCTGGAGGTCGTCGGCCAGCTTCTTAGCAACTTCCGGGTTGTTACGGGTGAGCTGCTTGTAGCGGTTTTCGGTGTAGATGTATTCT